>JADMIL010000040.1 GCA_015478645.1 Candidatus Binataceae bacterium | reverse complement strand
CTTCACTGTCGAGGTCCTTCACTGTCGAGGTCCTTCACTGTCGAGGTCCTTCACTGTCGAGGTCCTTCACTCAAAATGCCTTCATTTGTCGCCGCGGACGCGCCGCCCCGATCGCGCGGGTCGGTAGCATGATCGCGCTCGCGCCCCCGCATCGCCATCCGCCTTGCATCGCACGTCTCACGCCGCGCAAGTCGCGCCACCAACGGGCGGACCGCTGACGCGAAACTGCCCGCGGTTCCGGGCCGTCTCCCGGTCGTCCCACGGGCAGCATCCGAAGCCGCGCTAGGCGCTAAACGACGAGCCGCATCCGCAGGTGCGCGTGGCGCGCGGGTTGTCGAAACGAAAGCCGGCGTTGTGCAGACCCTCGACATAATCCAGCGTGATCCCCGCGATATAAGGGAGTGAAATCTCGTCAACGAAAACCGTCACGCCATCGAGTTCGGTGACCGTGTCACCGTCCTTGCGGTCGTCGAAATTGAGCGAATATTGAAAGCCCGAACATCCGCCGCCGACCACCGCGATACGCAGACCCGAGTTGGCGCCAAGCGCCTCCTTTTCGATCATCTTGCGCACCGCCGCGATCGCCTTGGGCGTCAGGCTTACGCCCGGCGCCGCGGCCGCCACGTCCGTTCCGGGATTATGCTGCTGGACTTCCTCTGACATCGAAGCCTCCACTAATCGGGCCGCCCTCTGCACGCCCTGATGGAAATAATCCTAGCGCAAATGACAAGTCAACGCATCATCAGCCGTGCGGGTCTGACGCGACCGGCTGCGCCGGCGGCGCCACGCCGTCAATCCCGCTTGCTTCCCGCCACCGTATATCGTCACATCAGGCCAGTGCCGCTATTGCAGCGCAAACCCCGCAGCGCAAACCCCGTGACCGAACTCGAACATCGCATCGCCTCAAGCGCGCGCGATCAGGGCTTTATCCTGGCCGGCTTCGCCGCTTTGCGCCGCCTCGACGAACGCGCCGGGTTCTTCGTCCAATGGCTCGCCGAGGGCCGCGCCGCCGAGATGGGCTGGCTGGCCAGAGAGCCCGCCCGGCGGATCGATCCGCGCCTGCTTGACCCCCGGTTGCGATCGGTCATCAGCCTCGCCTTTCCCTATCTGCCGCCGCGCCCGCCGGCGCTCGATTGGCGCGCGACACTGCGCGGCCGGATCGCCGCCTACGCCCTCGGACCCGACTATCACGACGTGGTATTGAGCAAGGCGCACGCCGTGGCCGCGGCGATCGCGATGCTGCGTCCGGCGGCGGTCACGCGGGTCTACGTCGACACCGGCCCCGTGTTCGATCGCGAATGGGCGGCCGAAGCGCGGCTGGGATGGTTCGGGCGCAACACCAACCTGCTCAACCGCTACCACGGCTCCTATTTCTTTCTCGCCGAGATTCTCACCGACCTCGAATTCGACGCGCCCACCGCGCCCTATCGCGAGCATTGCGGAAGCTGCCGCAAATGCCTCGAGCTGTGCCCGACCGGCGCCCTCACCGATGGCTACCGGCTCGAACCGCGGCTGTGCATCTCCTACCTGACGATCGAGCATCGCGGACCGATCGCGCTCGCGATGCGCTCGAGCATCGACAACTGGGTCTTCGGCTGCGACGTCTGCCAGGAGGTCTGCCCGTGGAACGACGACGCGACCGCCGCCGCCGCGGTCAACGACGCCCTGATGCCCTCGCTGGCCGGTCTGATGGCGCTCGACGACGAGGGCTTCCGCCGCCGCTTCGGGAAAAGCGCGATCCGGCGCACCAAGCGCCGCGGTTTGCTGCGCAATGCCGCGATCGCGCTCGGCAACAGCGGCAATCCCGCCGCGATTGCGATTCTCGCGCGCGCGCTGGCCGGCGAACCCGAGGCGATCGTCCGCGGACATGCGGCCTGGGCGCTCGGACGGCTCGGCGGCGCACCGGCCCGCGACGCGCTCGATCGCGCCCGCCCACGCGAATCCGACCCGATGGTGCTGGGTGAAATCGCGCTGGCCCGCGCGGCGATGGCTTGAGCCGCGACCGGCTATTGGGTTATCACTGAGATCGATTCAGATGGCTTCTAACATCGACGCCCGACGTGAATTTGCGCAACTCTGCGCGCGCGAGCCGGTTCCACTGGCCCGCGGCGCCTTGCTGATTGCGCAGGAGGAGTATCCCGACCTCGACGTCGAGCAAGGTCTCGATCGCCTGGCGGGGCTCGCGCGCGAGGCCGAGCCGCTGGTCGCGGCGGGTGACGACACGATCGAAAAGATCCAGTTGCTGTCGGAATTTCTCTTCGTGCAAAAGGGCTTCGAGGGCAATCGCGACGCCTTCGGCGATCCGCGCAACTCGTTCCTCAATGACGTACTCGAGCGCCGCCTGGGTATCCCGATCACGCTCTCGGTGGTCTATCTCGAGGTCGGCCGGCGCCTCGGCCTCAACCTCCACGGGGTCTCGTTCCCGACTCATTTCCTGGTCAAGGCGATCGATCAGCGCGGCGAACTGCTCATCGACCCGTTCAACGCGGGCGCGATCCTGGGACTCGAAGATATCAAGGCGCGGCTCACCCAGATTTACGGCCAGGCGGTCGAGGTCCATCCCGACATGCTCAAGGCGGTCGGCACCCGCCATATCCTGGGCCGGATGCTGCGCAATCTCAAAAATATCTACAACAGCGGCGCCGATTGGCCGCGCGCGCTGGCCGCACTTGATCGCATCCTGCTGCTCGACGCGCGCTCCTACGACGAATTGCTCGAACGCGCGGCGCTTTACGAGCGGCTCGAATGTTTCAGTGCGGCACTCGACGACTTTCAGAGCTTCCTGACCCATCTGCCCGATCATCCTAACGCCGAGGGCGCGCGCGAATCGGTGATGCGCCTGATGCGCCAGGTCGCTCGGATAAATTAAGTCGCCCGGATTAATTGAGTCACGCGTTTTCACTTGAGTCGCCCGTTTTAATTGGATCGGCCAAATCATTTGAGTCGCGCAAATCAGATTAGTCCGGCGTCACATCACTGATGGCTGCCGCCAAACCAGATCCCGCGCCCGATTTTTTCGCCACCAGCCGCGCCGGCGTGGCCGACGCCGAACTGCGCCGCAAGCTCGAAAATTCCACCGGCCGCCATCTCGATCACGTCGCCCAGATGCGCGCCGAGTTTCCCCCCTACGACGCCGAGCGCGACGCCGCTCGCGCAATCAAAGAGGACGCCATCGGCCGGCTCGACCAATTGCTGATCGAGCTCAAGCACCAGCTCGAGGCCAACGGCTGCACAGTCTTTATCGCCGCCGACGCGGCCGAGGCCCGCGACTATATCCTCAAGGTGGCGCGCCAGGCCGGCGCGCGCCGCGTGGTCAAGGGCAAGTCGATGGCGACCGAGGAGATCGCGCTCAATCCGGCGCTCGAGGCGGCCGGACTCGAAGTGGTCGAGACCGACCTCGGCGAATATATCGTCCAACTGCGGCGCGAACGCCCGTCGCATATCATCACCCCCGCGATCCATCTGTCCAAAGAGGACATCGGCCAGCTTTTCGCCGATAAACTTGGCATTCCGTACAGCGCCGAACCCGCCACGCTGACCGCCGCCGCGCGCGATCGCCTGCGCGGGATTTTCCTCGCCGCCGATATGGGCATCACCGGCGTCAACTTCGCCGTGGCCGAGACCGGCACTTTGGTGCTGGTCGAAAACGAGGGCAACGGCCGCCTCTCGAGCACCCTGCCTGAGACCTTCATCGCCGTGATGGGTATCGAGAAGGTGATTCCGCGCCTCGCCGACGTGCCGCATTTTCTCGAAATTCTCGCCCGCACCGGCACCGGCCAGAAGCTCACGACCTATACCAACTTCATCAGCGGTCCGCGCCGCAAGGGCGAAGCCGACGGCCCCGGCGCGATGCATGTCGTGATGCTCGACAACGGGCGCAGCACGATGCTCGCCGATCCGGTGCTGCGCGAGGCGCTCTACTGCCTGCGCTGCGGCGCCTGCCTCAACGTCTGTCCGGTCTATCGGCGCATCGGCGGGCACGCCTACAACTCGGTCTATCCGGGGCCGATCGGATCGATCGTCAGCCCCAATCTGTTCGGCAGCGCGGCCGCGCAACTGCCCTTTGCCTCCACGCTATGCGGCGCGTGCCGCGATATCTGTCCGGTCAAGATCGACATCCCGCGCATCCTGCTCCATCTGCGCTGGAAAGAGGGGCAGGCCACGCCGCCGATCAAATGGCCGGCCGACGCGCGGCGCGCCCGCGCCGGGGTCGCGCGCTTTGCCCGGATGGCGCGGCATCCGCGCACCATGCGACTCCTGACGCGCGCCGCCGCGATCTTCGCGCGGCCCTTTGCGCACGACGGCTATCTCAAGCGGATGCCGGGGGCGTTTCGCAACTGGACGCGCTGGGGCCGTGATTTTCCGGCCCCCCGCTTCCGCCGTCGCAAACACGTCCCGTGACCGCGTTTCACAAGCTCATCGCGAACGTAAAAACCGCGCTCGAACGTGCGCCGCGTCCGGCCGAGCCGGGCCATGCGGCCGATGGCGGCGCGGCGATGCCGGTTGCGGGCGACCTCCGCCGCACCGAACTGATCGCGCAATTCGCGCGCGAACTCGCCGCCGTCGGCGGGGTCTTTCTCGGCGCGCTGACGGCCGATCAGGCGCGCCCGCGCATCGTCGCCCTCGCGCGCGAACTAGGCGCCAAGGCCGCCGCTTGCGGCGCGGGCGTGACGATGGACCTGGCACCGCTTGCGCGCGCGCTGGAACAGTCGGGCGTCGCGATGACGCGGGCCGATCGCAAGTCGGTCGCCGATCGCGCGGCCTATCGCGATCGGCTCGCGCAGGCCGATCTCGGCATCGTCGAGGCGCACGCGGCGATCGCCGCGACCGGCACGCTGGCCGTGGTCGGCGCCGCCGACCGTCCCAACTCGCTGACCCTGCTGCCGCCGGCCAATCTCATTCTGGTCCACGCCGACCGCGTGATGCCCGATCTGGCGGCGGCGGTCGCGGCGCTGGGCACCGCGACCTTCGTGACCAACCGCGTCGCCCTGATCACCGGACCGAGCCGCACCGCCGATATCGAAAAGATGATCGTGCTCGGCGTGCACGGCCCCAAGCAGCTCTACGCCATCGCGGTCTGGCCGGCGGAGGGCGCACGATGACCGAAGTGCGGCTCTTTGCGACCTGCCTCGCCGAGCAGTTCTTTCCCTCGGTGGTCGACGCCGCCGCGCTCGTGCTCGAGCGGATGAAGATCAAGGTGCGTCCGCTCAAGAGCGCGTTCTGCTGCGGGCAGGCCCCGTTCAACGAGGGGCTGCGCGAGCCGGCGCTGGAGCTCGCGCGCCGCTTCCTCAACTCATGCGAGCCCGGCACGCCGGTCGTGATCCCGTCGGGCTCATGCACCAGCATGGTCAAAATCTTTTACTCCGACCTGCTCGCCGAAGAACCGGCGCTGGCCGCGCGTGCCGCCGCGATCCGTCCGTGGCTGTTCGAGTTCTCGCAGTTCATCGTCAACGTGATGCGGGTGAAGTACGTTGGCGCGCGCTTCGATCGCACCGTCGCCTACCATCCCGCCTGCCATCTGACGCGCGAACTCGGCGTGGTCGACGAACCGCGCGTCCTGCTCGGCCAGGTCGAGGGACTGCGCCTCGTCGATTTCCGCAATCCCGAGGAATGCTGCGGGTTCGGCGGTCTCTTCTCGGTCAAGCTGCCGCATATCTCGGCCGCGATGGTCGAGGACAAGATCGTGCGGCTCAAGGAATGCGGCGCGCAGGCGGTGGTCGCCAACGACTGCGGATGCCTGATGCAAATTGGTGGCGCGATCCATCGCCAGGGGCTCGCGATCGAAACCTTCCATCTCGCCGAAGTGCTCGCCGCGCGCTAGCCACGCGAGCGGCTGAATTCCACCGCACCGCGCATCGCCGGCACGGATTGCCCATCGCTGCGGCCTCGTGCGCGGCGCTGCGGCCCGCGGCGCGCGCAGATCATCTCGCTCATCGAAATCGGGACATGTCTTGTGCGTGGGTTACAACGAGCGTCGTACGCGGGACATTCGTCTTACTCCTGACGGTCAATTTCGCCTTTAGCTTACCTTCTCCGCTGGCTCTCGGATTGCACTGTTCTCTCAAGCGGGAAACCCGGAAGCGCCTTCGCGGAAAGCCCCGGCGCGCCCGGGGCAGTCGGCGCCACGATCTCGCGGCCGGAATCATCATGATAAAAAAATTCAGTCCCCAAGCCTCGCGCGGACAGATTGCGGTCGTTTTGTCGGCCATCATCGTCGTCCTGCTCGGCACCTTCGCGCTCTGCACCGACGTCGCCGTGCTCTACTTCGACTGGATGCAGGAGCAGAAGGCCGCCGACGCCGCGGCACTGGCGGGAGCCTCTTATCTACCGCTCTCGCCAGGCACGGCCACCACGATCGCCGCGAGCGAGGCCCAGCTCAACGGCATGCAAGCGAGCGAAGTCACCACCAATCAGGTCTCGTCCAACGGCCTGTCGATAACCGTGGGCATCACGCGCACCGTGCCCTACTACTTCGCGACCTTACTCGGCTTCTCCACCACGACGGTGCATGCCGCAGCCACCGCGACCGCCGAGACGGTGGGTTCCGCCACCGGCGTGCTGCCCTTCGGCATCGCCTATCAGACCAGCTATACGGCCGGCCAAACGATCACCCTGATGCAAGGGCAAGTCGGCGCCGGCGACTGGTCGGCGCTGGCGCTCGGCGGCACCGGTGCGACCAATTATCAGTCGAATATCCAGAATGGCTATAGCGGAACGGTCAGCGTCGGCAATTACCTTGCGACCGAAACCGGCGTGATGAACGGACCGACCCAATCGGGCATCGACTACCTGCTCAACGCGGGCGCCAACGAAGACCCGAGCGGCACTTACGCCAGCCACACGCTGACCGACTCGCGGGTGGCGATCGTGCCGATGGTCGACTTCAGCGGGATCAACGGCAGCTCACAGATACCGGTCAAAGGCTTCGCCGAATTGTGGCTGGTGAGCGTCAACGGCAGCGCGCAGATTACGACCTATTTCATTTCCCAGGTCGCCCCCGGATCATTGCCCAGCGCCAATGCCGGTGCCAGCAACTTCGGCTCATACGTGCCGGTGCTGACCCAGTAGGTCGTTCGGCTATCGCACATGCCGGCAATCCCGCCTCGCCTCGCCCACTTACTCGCCATTGAAGACTCGCGTTCGTCGGTGAGGTATTCGACAAGTTATGAAGAAGATATTATCTCCCTCAGGGCAATCCAAAGAAGAATGCGACAGCCGTCCCTAACAGTGCCGACTCGGTCGGAATGAGGACGTCTAACAATTGTTTCGTATTTTCCCATTTTTTGGGATCGCCCACGTTACTGAATGCGATATAGACCGTATACGCAAATATCCCTGCGAGAACAAAAGCTAGAGTTCCACGCGCGAACTCGCGGGCAAAGCGGATAAAATGTTCTTCTTGTTTGCTTCTGGCCGTTACCGTTTCTATCGGTTCGCCAGAAGCAATATCCTCGACAACGATCGGCTCGCTATCGTCAGTGATGGGAACTTTTTCCAAAATCAGCGAGTAATCAGTTCGCGCACCTTGCCGTCGGGATGTTCGACCAAAATCTTACGGCCGCCCTTCGTAGCGTCAGTCATCCATTTTTCTAGAGCAATCGCATCTCTCAGAACCTCAGACATGCTTTTGCCCTTTTCACCAGCGAGTTTTTCGAGCGTAGCGTAAGCACTTGGGCTGAAGCTGACATTTAACCTGCGGTTCATGGCGAAACCTCCAGGTGCCAATGTGCCTTCTTCCATACTCCGCACCTCATTCCTTCCAACAGGCGTGACACCAAATTAACGTATAAATGATGTATCCGTTGCTCAATATATGTGCGAAATAGGTGTATGTCAAGCCGCATGGCTTTTAAAGACTCGTTTGTATCTAACCGCGTTGACTTTTGAGCAAACGAATTTTCACCTGCCACGACCCTACCAGCCTGCGCCGTTCCATAGTCTTCATAAACATAATCGCCCGCTGTTTCCTGACAAACGGTGGGCCGCATTTTGCGGATGAAGCTTTTCACCGCGCGGCGAGCCGGTCCGACGCGGCCGGCGCGCCGCGGCGCATTCTTCCCGCCATCCCCCCGCCCGACGCGGCGCCGACCGCCTTACCGCGCCGCGCGGCGCGCGTGGTTCAAGCCCAGCGCGAGGTCTGGGTGACGATCGTCTGGGTGATTTTTTCGACCCGATCGTCGAGCCGGCAGACGATGGCTTCAAGGTGCGCGAGCCGGTCGTGGGCAGCGGGTTCTTCGCTGGCGGCCACCGCTACGCTGGACGCCGCTGCGGCCGTCAGCGCCGCGGCCGGCCGCCGATGCTCGGCGATGCGCTCGAGTGCCGCGGCGACCTCACTAATCCGATCCTCGACCGCCTTCATCCGTGAATCCAGCTCCCTGGTCAATACTCTCACTGCCATCGCGTTAACTCCTCCCGGGGCGGATTGCCGCCGGACCCGCCCCGGCCTGAACACCGAGTCGGTCTGGGCGCTCAAGGCCGCTGATGCACGTAGCGGCCCGGCGCGGGTTCGATTGGCGCGTAGCGCTCACCGCCGAGCGTGGCCGGTGCGGCGCGCTTGTTGCCCGATCGCTTTTCGATCCATTCGATCCAATGTTCCCACCAGGTGCCCTTATGCTCGGTGGCGGACTTGAACCAGGCCTCGGCGTCGTCGCCCAGGCGCGGATTGACGAAGTAGCGCGATTTGAAGTTGCCCGGCGGCGAGACCAGACTCTGCACATGGCCGCTCCCGCCCATCGCGAATTCCGTGCGCCCGCCGAACAGGCGCGCCGCGCGATGGCATGCGCGCCATGGGCAGATATGGTCGGTGAGGCCGGCCAGCACGAACATGTCGCAAGTCACGTTGCGCAGATCGACCGGCGTGCCGAGCACGCTGATGGCGCCGCGTTCGATCAGCGGATTGCGCAGCATAATCTCGAGAAACCCGGCGTGCAGGCGGGCCGGCAGATTGGTCGAGTCGGAATTCCAGAACAGCAGGTCGAAGGGCGCCGGCGACTGACCCATCAGGTAGTTATTGACCCAGTAATGCCAAACCAGGTCGTTGGGCCGCATCCAGGCAAAGGTGCGCTGTAGCGAGCCGGCGTCGAGCACGCCCTTTTTCCGCGACGACTCGACCGCGGTCCGCACCGATTCCTCGTTGGCGAACATCCCGGTCATCGACGGCTCGCTCGAATCGAGCATCGTGACAATCAGCGTCGCGGCGTTGATGCGCCGGTCGCCGATCGCCGCCAGATGGCCGAGCAGCAGCGACGAGGTAATCCCGCCGGCGCATACGCCGACCAGGTTGACGTCAGGACTGCCGGTGATCTCCGCGATGATCCCGACCGCCTCCTGGCACGCGCCGACGTAATCGTCGAGTCCCATCTCGCGGTCCGCGGGTCCGGGGTTGCGCCAGCTCAGCGTGAAGAATTGCAAGCCGTGGGCGACCGCGTACTCGGTGAAGCTGCGCCGGGCGGCCAGATCCATGATGTAGAATTTGTTGATCTGCGGCGGCACCAGCATCACCGGCCGTTCGTAGACCTGCGCGGTCGCCGGCTGATATTGCAAAATCTCGCACAGGCGCCCGCGATGAACCACGACGCCGGGCGTGACCGCGATATTGCCGCCGACCACGAACGGCCGCCGATCGACCTGCGCGGGCATCCCGCCGTTGTTGATCAAATCGTCGGCCAGGTTGCGCAGTCCGCGCACCAGGCTCATCCCGGCGGTCTCGAAGGCGCGTTTGAGCGCGGCCGGATTACCCGCCAGCAGATTGGTTGGCGCCAGCGCTTCGGTCAGCAGGGTCACCGCGAAGCGCTCCTGGGCCGACATCTTCCAGTCTGCGCCAGGCTCAACTTCGGTGCCCAGCCCGACCAGATCGTGCAGCGCTGCGCGCCACGCCAGGTAGGCCTGCATCAGGCCGCGGAAATAGGGATTGTCGGCAAAGGCCGGGTCGGCGAAGCGCCGGTCGCCCGGCTCGGGCTCGCGATCGGACGTGCCAGTCGCCACCCGCATCAGGTCGAACGCGAAGTCCGACAGGCGCGCGCCGACGCGCTCGGGATGGGCGGCTATTTGGGTGACGAACTGGCCGAGCGACTTGAGCACGTCACGCGAGTTCACGCCGACGAACGGATTGGCGCCGAGGATGGCGTCGGCCGCGGGGGTCAAATCCTCGGGGCTGCCGAGGTCGATTTCCTGCTTTGCCGCGGCTCTCATTTCAACGCCTCTAGACTAATTACACCATATGATAACATCAATAGCAGAGCTATATGTCTACTGCAATTGCGATAACTAACGTGCCAATTTGGGACGTTCATAGCCTAAATGACCTCGTTACTGACGCTTTGAGGCATCAATTAAATTCACGGTTATGCCAAGGGTGACGGACGACCGAGGCGCACCGCCGGGAGATCGCCGGGCGGGTGCCTGCTGACGAAGGAGGCCGCGAGCCGGATGGGCGGGCGGCAGCGAGTCAGGAGTTTTGCACAGGGGCATTGAGGCACCCCGAATTTCATCTGTGCGACCGGCGCGACCGTTCAGGCGATACGCGCGGCCGGCTTCAGGCGGTCAATCGATCAGCTCGCGGCCATGCGCAAACAGCAGCGGAGCCGAAAGCGCGATCTCCTCCCAGGTCGGATCGAGGCGTTTGCCCCGCCGATGGAGCATCAGGTTGAACGCGGTGATAACCCCAAAGCGGTAGCCTGCGAAGGCGCGGAACCAGCGCACGTCGGCCTCGGTGACCGGCCATGCGACCGCTTCGCGATACATCGCGGCGAGCGCCTCGGGTGGCGGAATATGGGTCGGCACGAGCGAGGTCTCGACCCAGCTCGCCCGGTCGGAGAAGAGCATCAGCCAGCCGAGATCGATCAGTACGGCGCCGACCTGCGCCAGCTCCCAGTCGATTACCGCGTTGATCCCGCCGTCGGTAAACAGCGCATTCGACCATTGAAAATCGCCGTGGACGCAGCCGATTTGCGGCGCGGCCGGCATCGTGGCGCGCAGGCGCGCGCGCAGTTCGTCCGCACCGACCGTCGTTCCCGGAATCAGCGTGTCGCGATCGAGCAGGGCGTCGAGCCGGCGCATCTCCTGGTCGAGCGTCAACGGCTCGCCCCATGCCGCGCGCCGCGGCGTCCACGGCACGGCGTGCAGATCGGCCAGCGTCTGGACCGCCGCGCTGGCAAACCGATGTTGCTCGGCTGGGCTGTATTCCCGCTCGCCCAGCGCCAGCTTGTCGCCGGCGACGAAACCGACGATGAAGTAGGGCCGGCCGAAGGCCGCCGGATCGTCGTCGAGCCAGCGCACCGGCGGCACCGGCACGCGCGTCCCCTCGAGCGACTTCATGATGCGCGCCTGCTTGACCACGTCGGCCGGACCCGACGGCCGCACACCCTCGGGCGCGAGGCGCAGCACCAGCCGCTCGCGCGCGACGCCGCCGGCGGACGCCCTCGCGAGTTCGAAGCTGTAGCTCAGGCCGGCGTGGCCGGGGAGCGCCGTCAGCGCGCCCACCTGGGCCGACGGATCGCCGGTCGACGAGCGCATGAACGCGGTCAGTTGTCGTTCGATTTCAGCGTCCGAAGTCATCGCGCACACACCAATCCACGAGGTCACAGCCGCAGGTTCGCCGGTCGCGCGGTGCGCACCAACTTCGTCGTTCGCGACCGCGCGGCCCGCGCTGAGCTTCGTATCATAGCATCCGCCCTCTCAACCGGCGCAGCGTCGTGGCAATCGACGGGCTAGCCGCGCATTTTGAGCTGCGCCGACGCCGGATGGAGGCTCGAAATCGCGCTCGGGCGCGCCGCGACGCGGTTGAACCAGCCGGTGACGTGGCCGAGCGACGGATCGATCTTCTGGCCGACGCCGGAGGCAAAATCGAGCGCGCAGTAAAGAATGATGTCCGAAATCGTGAAGCGGTTGGGCACGATATAGTCGCGGCCCGCAATCAGCCCGTCGAGCCATTTGAGCCGATCCTGCGCGATCGCCTTGAGACCCGGGCCCGCTTCCGGCCGGCATAGCACGCGATTCTTGAACAGTTCATAGCCTTCCGTGAAGCGGAAGCCGTTGTAGACATTCTCGGTGATGCTCTGCTCGATACGCCGCTGCCATTGACGGGCCTCGGCACGATCCTCGGCGGTGGCGCCGATCAGGACGGGCGCCGGATGCTTCTCTTCGAGGTATTCCCAAATGGCGACGGTCTCGCCGATGCACTTGCCGTTGTCGAGTTCGAGTGCCGGCAACTGGCCGCCGGGATTGCGATCGGTATAGGGCGGCTGGCGATTCTCGGCCTTCATCAGGTCGACGCTGACGATCGGAATCGAGATGCCCTTTTCGGCCAGAAACATGCGCATCGCGCGCGGGTTTGGTCCAAATGAATCGTAGAGTTTCATCGTATTTTTTCCCCTGGCAAGAGTAAGTTCCCCGAACCGCGACGACTATACCGCATGCACGCCAAAGATGGGAGCACCGCCGCGGGCATGGGGTGCGGACGAATCGGCAAAGCCGCGATTTTAATTAGTCATACGACTCGTCGCGCTCCAGGTCATTCTGAGCGCCGCGAAAAAAACCCGGAGCCGGAACCCCTTCGCTACACTCAGGGTGACCGGCTGGGCTGCGGCGCGCACGGGTTTGGCGGTGGGCGCGCATACTGGTGATGGGGAAAATTTTGCCATAGTCTGGGGCGGATGAAATCCGTGCGTGGCAGCCCCCGGAGTGCCGGGCGCGCGCGGTTGAGCATCGATTATGCTGGAGGAAGCGGAACGGTCGGAGCATCGACGGGTTCCTGATAAAGCGTGAAATTTTGTCCCCAATGCGGCGCGCCGGTGATCGCCGGCGCGCGCTTTTGCATCGAATGCGGTGAAAACCTGGCGGCGCTTGCCGCGGCGGCGGGCGGCGCCATAGCCGCCATGACGCTGGGCGGCACCACGGTACGCCCGGGCCTCGCGCCGGGACCGGACGCGCACGCCGCCGCAATCCAGCCGCCGGCCGCAATCGCGCCGTTCCTGGCGGTGTTCGGCGCGATCGTCGCGGTCGGCGTGCTGATCGCGATCATGATCATGCGCCAGTTGCCGGCGCGCGATCGTCTGCTCGCCAACGCGCCCCCGCCGGCCGCCGCCGCGCCGGATGCCGGTGGCGCCGCGCCGGACGCCACTAGCGGCGCGAACGGCCAGTTTCCGCCCGGCCATCCGCACGTCCAGATTCCCAAAGAGGCGCTCGCTTTCATCGCCACGATCCAGCAGAAAGCCGACGCCCATACGCACGACCTTGCGGCCTGGGATCAGCTCGGCGACGTGACCCTGCGCGCCGCCGCCTTCGACCCGTCGTACTATCCACGTTCGGCCGCCGCCTACGCCCACGTGCTCGCGATCGATCCCGAAAACCTCGGCGCGCTCAAGGGCACCGGCAATATCGATTTCGACCAGCGCAAGTTCGACCAGGCGATCGCTGCCTACGAGCACTATTTGAGCAAGAAGCCTGACGATCCGGACGTGCGCACCGACCTCGGCACGATGTACCTGTCGACCAACAACGCCGACGAGGCGGTGGCGGAGTATCGCAAGGTGATCGCGCTGCATCCGCAGTTGTTCGAGGCCAACTTCAACCTCGGCGTGGCCTACGGCGAGATGAACCGGATCGCCGACGCGCGCGCCGCGCTGGCGACCGCGCTCAAGCTGGCGCCCGACGCTGACGCACGCAATCGGGTCACCCAGATGGTCGCATCGCTCGACAACGCGCCGACCGCCGCACCCGGGATGGCGGCCGACAGCGGCGCGTCATCCGTATCGCCGGCGGCGGCCTCTTCTGTGACCGCCGGCGGCGGGCCGATCGCCGACAGCGGGACGTTCCAGGGCGCGATGGAGCAGATGCTTCGCGATCTGCCGATCGCCGGACCCAAGGTGCAGGCGGTGCAATGGCCGGCGGCGGAAAAGGCGCGCGTGCTGATGCAGGATTTCCCGATGGATCAGATGCCGCCGTTTGCGGCGAAGAAATTTCTCGACGATTTGAAGTCCGGGATCGATCAGGTCAAGACCGCGCATAAGGTGGCGGCGCCGGTCGAAGTGGATATCTGCGACGCGGCGAGCGGCCGCGTGATGCAGGCGGTTACCGAGTAGCGAATGGCGACCAGCCGTAGGATATCGCGAAGCCGGCGGCGGCGCGCGTCATGGCCGCGCCAAGCCTCGGTTAATCGCGCGCGGCGCATGGCCGCACATAGTCCCTGAACTTAGACGGGCGCGCCGCTTTGCGCCATCCGGCTCAGGCTTTCGAGCCAGTTCTGATGCTCGCGGAGCAGACCTCGGCGCAGATACCAGCGGCCGATCGTGGTCAACGGTCCGTGCTGGGTCTCCTCGGTGATCACGCGCGTGTGGCCGCCGTCGAGCACCTCGAGTTGCCATCCATGATAGGCGCGCAGGCCAAAGGCGGCCGCATCCCAGCCGATTTCGCGCTCGGGGTCGAAGACGATGACAGTGCTGCGCACGCGCACCCCGAAGGTCTTCCAGACAAAGGCGGCACCGGGGGCAAGGTCGGGACCCTCACCGTCGCGGAACTTGAGCCATCCGCAGTTGCTATACCAATTCGGCCAGCCCGACGCGCGGCAGAGCCAATGCCAGATGGTCGCCGGGGCGGCCGGAATGACGAGTTCGTTGTGCGCGAAGACGGTCGCGTGCTCTGGTTCCATGCCGTCGGGCCAATGCATTGAAGAAATCCTCGCCGGACCTGACTCGAGCCGCGACGGGATAGAGGGCGGGAATCGCGCCCGACTCGAAGCGAAGCGATTACGTGATAATTCTCATGTACTTTATGTAGCTTTTGTAACTTCAATGCAACCGTTAAATGCAACCTGAGCCATAATCAATTGATCGTCAGCATCTAACCCTTTTGCGCGAACGACTGAGACGACCGCATCCTTAGACGATTGTAATGGCCCGCCGCGCCGACCGATCTATTGAGCATTTGACCCGGGTGGCAAAAAAGAGGGCCGGGATTGCTCCCGACCCCCATGCCGTCCCCACATCCGCCGCCCCGCCACACATCTGCCGGCCGGGCGAAGGCGCGCCGACCGCAAGCAGGAAATCGTCAGGTTAATCGCGTTGCTTCAGCATCCGCGATGCGCGACCGCGCGCGAAAGCTGCATCTGCCAGGGCAATTCGCTGGCACCGGTGAGCGTCGCGCCGTTGACCAAATCGCGGCCGCGGCTGCGCAAGGCGATGAAATCGGCCGACTGCGAGAGCATCGCGAGCGCGATTTCGCCGGCAATCAGGAAGTCGGTCGATTCCATCGTCAACCCCTCCTCATGAGCATCCGCTGGTGGCGCCGCAGTTCATGCATTTGTAGCAAGTGCCGTTGCGGATCATAATGCAGCCACAATCGGGACAGGGCGGCGCGTCGGCCTGGTTGATAAACGTCTGGCGCAGGGTCGAGGCGCGGGCGTCGGCCAGCGCGACGGGCGACTGCGGCGAAGGCGCGAGCGCGGCCTCGAGCGTGCCGTTGGCGACGCCGAGCGGCGGTATCGCACCGACCATACCGACCCCACCGACGATTCCAACCTCCTGGCGCGCCTGCTCGTCGCAAAATTTTGAGGCGAGCCAGCGGGACAGGTAATCGACGATCGATTTGGCGTACGGAATCTGCGGATTCTTGGTAAACCCCGAAGGCTCGAAGCGCACGTGGGCGAACTTGTCGACCAGGAACTGCAGCGGCACGCCATATTGCAGAGCATAGGAGATCGCGGTGGCGAACGAATCCATCAGGCCCGAGATGGTCGAGCCCTGCTTGGACATCGCGACGAAGATCTCGCCCGGCGCGCCGTCGTCGTACATGCCGACCGTGATATAGCCTTCGTGGCCGGCGATATCGAACTTGTGGGTGATCGATTTGCGCTCGTCGGCGAGCTTGCGGCGGCGCGCGCGGCCCTCATCGGCAGGCGCGGCGGCGAGTGCCGCGGCGATCGCGGCGGCGGCGGTGCCCGGATGGACCTCCGCAGGCGCGCCGGCACCACCGGCCTTGCTGCCGGTATTGAGCGGCTGGGTGCGCTTGGAGCCGTCGCGATAGATGGCGACCGCCTTGAGCCCGAGCTTCCAGGCCGTGACGTAGGCTTCGGCGACCTCTTCGACCGTCACGTCGGCGGGCATATTGATGGTCTTGGAGATGGCGCCCGAGACGAACGGCTGCACCGCGCCCATCATCTTGAGATGACCGTTGTAATGGATCGTGCGCGAACCCAGGCGCGGTTTGAAGGCGCAATCGAAGACCGGCAGATGGGCGTCCTTGAGATGAGACGCGCCCTCGATGGTTTCGTGCTCGTCGAGGTACTCGACGATCTCCTGGATCTCGCGCGAGTCGTAGCCCAGGCGCTTGAGCGCGCGCGGCACGGTGCCGTTGACGATCTTGAGCATCCCGCCGCCGACCAGCTTCTTGTACTTGACCAGCGCGATATCGGGCTCAATGCCGGTGGTGTCGCAATCCATCATGAAGGCGATCGTGCCGGTGGGCGCGATGACGGTCGCCTGGGAGTTGCGGAGGCCGGCGGTCTGGCCGAGACGCAGCGCGTCGTCCCAGGCCTCGCGCGCGGCGCTCAGCAGGTCGAGCGGGACGTAGGCCGAGTCGAGCTTGTAGGCGCATCCGCGATGGCGCTCGATCACACGGAGCATCGGCTCGCGGTTTTGCGCATAGCCCTCGAAGGGTTCGAGCGCGGCGGCGATCCGGGCCGACTGGAGATAGGCCTCGCCAGTCATCAGGGCGCTGATCGCGGCGGAATAGTTGCGGCCCTGGTCGGAATCGTAGGGCATCCCGAGCGCCATCAGGGTGGCGCCGAGGTTGGCGTAGCCGAGGCCGAGTTCGCGGAACTTATGGGCGTTGCGGCCGATCTCGTCGGTCGGATAGGAGGAGTTGTCGACCACGATATCCTGCGCGGTGATCATCACGTCGACCGCGTGGCGAAAGGATTTCACGTCGAACTCGCCGCGATCGTCGATGAACTTGAGCAGGTTGAGCGAGGCCAGGTTACACGCCGAGTTATCGAGGTGCATGTACTCGCTGCACGGATTCGAGGCGTTGATGCGCCCGCTGTTGGGGCAGGTGTGCCAGGTGTTGATGGTCGTATCGAACTGCATCCCGGGGTCGCCGCAGAGCCATGCCGCCTCGGCGATCTCGCGCAGCAGATGGCGCGCGTCGTACTCCTGGGCGAGCGCGCCGCTGGTCACGTAGCGCGTGCTCCATTTGGCGTCGTCGAGCACGGCCTGCATGAACTCGTCGGTCGCGCGCACGGAGTTGTTGGCGTTCTGGAAGAAGACCGAGCCGTAGGCCGGGCCGTCGAGCGAGGCGTCGTAGCCGGCCTCGATCAGCGCCCAGGCCTTCTTCTCCTCCTCGACCTTGCACTTGATGAAGTCCTCGATATCGGGATGGTCGGCGTTGAGCACGACCATCTTGGCCGCGCGGCGGGTCTTGCCGCCGGACTTGATCACGCCGGCCGAGGCATCGGCCGCCTTCATGAAAGAGAGCGGGCCAGAGGCGGTGCCGCCGGCCGAGAGCTTTTCGCGGCATGAACGCAGCGCCGACAGATTGACGCCCGCGCCCGATCCGCCCTTGAAGATCATCCCCTCGTTGCGGTACCAGCCGAGGATCGAGTCCATGTTGTCCTCGACCTTGAGGATGAAACAGGCCGAGCATTGCGGCTTGGGCTCGATGCCGACGTTGAAGTAGACCGGGCTGTTGAAGGCGGCCATCTGGTTGACCAGCAGATGGGTCAACTCGGCCTTGAAGGTGTCGCGCGCCCCGTCGTCGGCGAAGTAATGCTGCTTCTCGCCCCACGACGAAATGGTATCGACCACCCGGCCGATCAACTGGCGCACGCTGGTCTCGCGGCGCGGACTGCCGAGCGGACCGCGGAAGTATTTCGAGACGACCACGTTGGTCGCGGTCTGCGACCAGGCGCGCGGCACCTCGACCTCGCGCTGCTCGAAGACCACGCGGCCATCCTCACCCGAGATGAGGGCCGCGCGCAGGTCCCATTCGACCTGGCTCAAGGGATCGACGCCGGGGCGGGTGAAGTAGCGCTCGAGGGTCGCGGAGGCGGCCGTCTTGCGGGCGGCCTCGGCGGTGATCTTCTCGTTTTTTTCGCTGCTCTGCGCCATGCTTCCTGTCTCTCCCTGCCCCACCGCACTACACCCGCCAAGACCGATTTTGTCCCGTCAACGGAGGTTCCAATGGGTGCGCTCGCCCCTCAGCAGGAGCCGCGCGGTGCACCGTCGACATATGACGGGATTATTACGCTGCCCGGTGCTTGTCAAGGGTACATACGCAACATGTAGTGTGGATGACTTTGTGGATAACAACATATTAGGCTGTTGATAGGTTTTCCACAATCTTTCGCGACCATAAGGCGTCCCGCAAGGCGGTTAGCTTGAAACATAAGCTGCCCTCATAACTGGCATAAGCATGCGATGCCGATACATGCCCGCCAAGGCCTGTGCAGGAGACTGCGGAGCTAAGCCTGAGTCACTTCGGCCTGTGATTAAATTTTCCGCCGATCCGGCGCATTTTATAGCGCGACGGTTGCACGCCGGCCAGGACGCGCTATCGTGGCATCCACGATGATCCGGGGGCGGCGAAAATATCCTCAACAGATCGGCGGTGCGCTGGCCGAGATCCTGGCGCGAATCGACGGCGAGGGCCATTTCGAGGTCGTGCGCCTGATGCGCATATGGCCGGAGGCGGTTGGCGAGTTAATCGCGCGGCGCACGGAGGTCAGCGGACTCAAGTTCCATACCGCAGTGATCAAGGTCTCGGGCGCCATGTGGATTCAGGAATTGAACCTGATGAAGCCGCAGATCCTGTCGCGGGTCAACGCGGCGATGCGCAATGACGCGGTGCGGGATTTGCGCTTCGTGCAGGGGCGGATGAGCCGGCGCGAGGGTCCGCGGCTGCGCCCGGTGCCGCGCGCGACGCGCCACGCGATCGAGTTGCCGGAGCTCAAGGATCCGGAACTCAAGCGCGCCTTCGAGCGGCTGATCGAGGCCTGGGGCCGCGCCCCGCGCTGACGCCGCGCCAGGCCCGATGAAGTCGTTTCATCGAGCAATTGCGAACTGGCACCTCTGCAAGCATTCCGGTTTGACGGAAATTATCGGGCCATAATGACCTGACGGGCGGCGGCGCAGAGCGCGCTGAAACCGGCGGCGGCTCCGTGCGTATTGTCATGCAGGAGGATAACGCATCCATGAAACGCACACTGACGATGATTTCCGCGGGCCTGCTGGCCGCCGTGCTGGCGGGTCCGGCGATGGCGCAGAGCGCGCCGCCGGCGACCACCGCATACGGCGAGCATCACGAGTACGTGGAAGGGTTCGACAACTATCTCGATCAGCATCCGGACTTGAGCGCGCAGCTCAGCAAGAACCCGCGGCTGATCGACGATCCGGCCTACCTGGCCAACCATGAGGAGCTGCGCGAATACCTGCACGCGCATCCGCATCAGGCGATGGCGTTCCGCAGCCATCCCGACCGCTTCATGCATCGCGAACATGTTTACAATCGCGGCGAGCGGCACTGGGACCATCATCACGGCGAACGGGCGGACGTGAATTAGCGGGCGTGCGAATTGCCGGCGCCGCCGCGCGTGTCGGCGGCGCCATCCGTATACTACTCACTGTAGGTATCGTCTATCACGATGTATGACACTGGCGACATGGGGACGGCCGCACGGCCGCTCCACGCGCTCAACCGGGTGGCCTTCGGGCCGCGTCCGGGCGACGCGGCGCGCGTGCGGCAGATGGGCGTAGAGCGCTACCTCGAGCAGCAACTCGACGCCGCGTCGATCGCCGAGCCGGCCGCGCTGAGCGAGCGTATCGCGGGGCTGCGCACGCTGCACATGACGCCGGCCGAGCTGTTCCAGGAGTTCCAGGAGCCGATTCGCGCGGCGGCCAAGGGCGACGTCGCGGCGAAGCAGGCGGCGCGCCGCCAGGCCCGCCAGGTGATCGGCGAGGCGACCGAGGCGCGCATCGTGCGCGCGCTTTACGGGCCGCGCCAGTTGCAGGAGGTGATGACCGCCTTCTGGTTCAACCATTTCAACGTTTTCGCCGGCAAGGGGCTGTGCGCGATCTGGACCGGCGCGTTCGAGGAGGAGGCGATCCGGCCGCATACGCTGGGCCGTTTCCGCGACCTGCTGGGCGCCACCGCGATGCATCCGGCGATGCTGTTTTATCTCGACAACTGGCAGAACACGGCGCCCGGCGCGCCCGGCAAGCACGGCAAGTTCGACGGGATCAACGAGAACTACGCGCGCGAGGTGATGGAGCTGCATACGCTCGGCGTCAATGGCGGCTATACGCAGACCGACGTCATCGCGCTGGCGCATATCCTTACCGGATGGGGCCTGGCCAAGGGCGGCGCGGGCAATGGCCAGCAGCCGCCGCGCGGCATGGGCCTGCGCGAGGGGTCGGCCGGCGCAGCGCTGGCGGGCAATCTGTGGCGGCGGCCCGGCGGCTTCCATCCGTGGTGGCGGCGCCAGATGCAGGCGGGGGGCGGCGGCGCGCGCCGGCCGGGCGGTCCGCGCGGGCCGATGGGCCCGTACGGTTTCTATTTCGACCCGTCGCGCCACGACTTCGGCGGCCAGACCCTGCTCGGGCATCAGCTTGCGGGCGGCGGTATCGAGCAGGGCGAGCGGGCGCTCGACCTCCTGGCGCGCAGTCCGGCGACCGCCAACCACCTGAGCTATCAACTGGCGCAATACTTTGTGGCGGATGATCCGCCCAAGGCGTTGGTCAGCCGGCTGGCGGCGCGCTATCAAGCGAGCGACGGCAATCTCCGCGACGTGCTGGCGACGCTGTTTTCGAGCCCGGAGTTCTGGGACCCGCACTGCTACGGCGTGAAGTTCAAGACGCCCTATGAATACGCGATCTCGGCGGCGCGCGCGGTCGGCGCCGACGTGATCAACGTGCGGCCGCTGACCGGCACGATGGCGCAGATGGGGATGCCGCTCTATGGCTGCCCGACGCCCGACGGCTACAAGAACACGGCCGCCGCGTGGCTCAATCCGGAGGCAATGATGATGCGGCTTAGCTTCGCCACCGCGCTCGGCGCGGGACGGCTGCCGCTCGAGCGCGTGCCCGACGCCGCCGCCGGCCCGATGGCCGGCGTGAAGCATCCCGAGCGCGTGCGGCAGATGGATTTCAACGGCGCGGCAGCCGCGCCCGACGCGGCGCAATTGGCGCTGACGCTGGCCGACGCCTTTTCGCCACGTACCGCGGACGCGGTTGAAGCGGCGCCGGTACAGTTGCGCACGCCGCTGATTCTGGGCAGCCCGGAGTTCATGATGCGCTGAGCGCGGCGCGCGCGGGCCAGCTGACGGCGCGGCGGCGGGCATACTGAGGGCGGCACGCAAAGCAGAGGTTTAGGACGATGGCGAAACGATGCGGCGAGAGCGAGGAGCGGGCGGACGGCGGGCCGGTCCGCGGCCTCGGGCGGCGCGAATTTATCCGCGCGGCGGCGGCCCTGACCGCGGCCGGTATCACGCTGATCGGACCGCATGCGTGGGCCGCGCGCGCGCTCGGCGACGACCCGAGCCGCAAGCGGCTGGTGGTGGTCTTCATGCGCGGGGCGGTCGACGGACTCAACGTGGTGGTGCCGACCGGCGACGGCCAGTACTACGAGCAGCGCCCGACGATCGCGATTCCACGCGGCGGCGATGGCGGAGCGATCAACCTCGACGGCCATTTCGGCCTCAACCCGGCGCTCGCCGGACTGATGCCCTATTGGAACGACGGCACGCTGGCCTTCGTGCATGCGTGCGGATCGCCCGATCCGACGCGATCGCATTTCGACGCGCAGGACTTCATGGAGAGCGGCACGCCCGGCGTCAAAGCGACCCGCGACGGCTGGATGAACCGCGTGATCGCGGCGCTGCCGGGCGCGCATGGGCCGACCGAAGCGGTGAGCCTGGGGCCGACCGTGCCGCGGATTCTGTCCGGGCCGATGGCGGTCGCCAATATCCCGCTGGGGCGCGCCGCCGACCATCCGATGCCGCTCGACAATCCGAAAATCGAAGACGCCTTCGACCGCCTGTACGATCGCCGCGACGCACTCAGCCGCGCATACCAGGAGGGGCGCGTCGCGCGCCGGCAACTGCTCAGCGAGCTGATGGCCGACATGCGCGAGGCCGACAACGGCGCACCGAGTTCCGCCGGCTTCGGCAACGACACCGATCGGCTGGCGCGGCTAATCGCGCGCGACCCCGGAATACGGCTGGCCTTCGCCGCGCTCGGCGGATGGGACACGCACGTCAGCGAGGGATCGAACAGGGGCCAACTGACTAATCATCTCAAGCCGCTCGGCGACGGGCTGGCGAGCTTCGCCAGGCAACTCGGTCCGGCCTTCGACGACACGGTCATCCTGGTGATCTCGGAGTTCGGCCGCACGGTGCATGAGAACGGCAACGGCGGCACCGACCACGGCCACGGCAATGTCATGTGGGTAATGGGCGGTCCGGTGCGCGGACGGCGCGTCTATGCGCGCTGGGACGGGCTCGACCCCGGCTCGCTTTACCAGGAGCGCGACGTGCCGGTGACGACCGACTTCCGCGAGCCCATCGGCCAGGCGCTGGGCGTGCACATGGGGCTCGACGCGCCGGCCCTCAGGCGCATCTTTCCCGGCGCGCCGGCGGCGAGCGGCAATACGTCGGGGCTGATCAAGGCATAGGGAACTCCGCACAAACTCATTACAATGCGACTGACTATATGACTAATGAGGCGAAATATACTGCTCTTTGCCCTCATGCCACGTTTGTGATAAAATCAAGCATCCAGAAAGGGAAAACGGTCACTGTCGTCCTCAAGGAAAGCGCAACTCAAGCGCCCAAAAAAGGCACCTTTTCCATCATGCGGTCGGCCAGGAAATCGTCGAAGAAAGCGCTGAATGAAGCTGCGGAAATAGCCGAGATTAAACGGCGCCGCGGCGGTCCCGGCGCGCCACAATTTGACGACGGAATGGACTTGCGGCCAATCGGGGAGCTGCCGCCAATTCGGGCGTCGTGGGCGGCCTTTCTCCGCGACCGCGGCTTTCCAGTGCATCCCGCCCAAAAAATCAAGCCTGACTAAGAGACAATTATCCTCGCCGATTTCGCGGCGTTGAAAGTTTCAGCCCGTGACGGCGCGCCGGATGGGCGCATAAGCTCGTCGGCCATGAGCGCGCGGCGTGCCATTAGCCAATCCGTCGGCTGCCAATTCGCTCGTCCACCATCCTATTAAAAATCGCCGCGAGGGCCAGCGCAACGAAACCGGTGCCTTCGTACGTCTTCGCGACGACAATCGTCCCGCGGCGCGGCGTTTCCGGTCCGGATCAAGCGGTGCCGGGCTTAGTACTGCTTGTTCTGGTTCTCGTCATCGATCGCGCGCAGTTTCGAGAGTTTCTCGTCGGTCGGCTGCTGAAACTTCAGTTTCGCGGCGGCAATCTCTTCGGTATGCCGATTAGGCAGTTCACCGCCAATCTTTTCGATCGCCTCCTGGGCGAGCTTGCGCACCAGCGGGCTCGAATCATCGGTGTCGATCTGGATCAGCGTGTCGTTGGCCACCGGATCGCCGATTTCACCGAGCGCGAAGACCGCCGTGCCGCGGCTCGCCGTGTCGTCGGTATTCTTGAGGTATTCGATGATCGGCAGCGCACCGCGATCGTCGCCGATGCGGCCGAGCGCCGCGACCAGATGGAGCTTTTCGATCGGCGGCGTTTCGAGCAGGAACAGTTTCTGCGACATGGCCGGCACCGCGTCATTGTCGCCCCGCGCGCCCAGCACGTCGATGGCCTTGATGCGGACGCGGACGTCGGAATCGGACAGGCCCTGGAAGAGCAACTCGTTGGTATCGGGACTGTCGACGTAGCGCACATCTTCAAGCCCCTGGACGCGCACGCGCGGATCGGCGTCGGCGTACTTGCGCTTGGCGTCGCGGATCGCGTCGGTGGCCGATTTGCCGGACTTTTGCACCGAACCTGGGCCGAGCTGCTCGAGGGAACTGAGCGGCATGTTCTGATTGGCCGGTCCAGGCAGACCAATATCCTGCGCGCCCGCGATCGGGGGTAGCGCGAGCGCGCCCAAGACCACGGCGGCAGCCAGCATCGAACGGGCTTTCGACATTCCCATGCCCTCCACAATTCGGCAGAATCAACGGCCACACTCTATGCGAAAACCTCTGATGGTAAAATGGCGCGTCGCGCGGCCCTGGCCAGCATAAGCGGCGCGGGGCTGATCGCGATCGCCGGCCTGGTGGCGTGGCTCGCCGGCGCATCGCGGATCCTCGCGGCGGCTCAGCCAGTGGCCGGCGACGCCGCGGCGGCGCGGCCGCGCGCGCTGCGCACGCCGCAACCCCTGCCGCTGCCGGCCGACCTGCACGTGCCGTCGTACACGCCGGGGCATAATCCGTTTCGCGACGGCGAGACGCTCGCTTACGCCGCCTCATGGATCGGTGTGCCGGCCGCCACCGCGCGCATCGTGATCGTGCACAACCGCACCCATCCGGATTGGTGGAGCGGGCAGATGTGGCTGCAGACCAGCGCGGTGGCCGACGTCGCCTACCGGATGCGCGATTATTTCCGCGAGGATTTCGATTACGCCGCGCTGCGTCCCGACAATATCTACATCCTGCAGCACGAGAACCAGCGGCGTGACGAATGGCGCGTGAAGTTCGATCGCGCGGCGCGCCTGGTGGTCGCGATCAAGACCAGCCGCCACGGCAAGGTGACCACGCGGCGCTTCAGCGGGGGCGATCCGTTGGGGCCGTTTTCGGGCGCGATGATGGCGCTGTCGCAGCCGCTCAAGCCCGGCGACAAGCTGCCGTTCGACGTCTTCAGCGGGGGCAACCGCTACGTTTTTTCGTTCAACGTGACCGGCCGCGAACGAATCACTACCGCGCTCGGCACCTTCGACACGCTCAAGATCGAGCCGTGGGTGCTGTGGCTCAGCCAGGGCAGCTTCCGCACCCAGGCACGCGCGACGACCTTGTGGGTGACCGACGACGATCGCCATCTGCCGGTGCGGGTCGAGGCCGACGCCTTTATCGGCCACGTGCGCGCCGACCTGATTAGTTTCAGCGGCGCACCCGGCGGCGCCGGACGCAGCGCGGGCGCGACGCCGGCGGCGCCGAGCGATACGCCGGGCGCCGACGGCGCGGACGCGCCGGGCGGACCGGATCAAGGCGCGCCCTGATTAACTCGTCGCTCGGTCGCGCCGGCAGATACGGATAGGCCCACGCTATGCTAGCTTCGGGCGCGATACGACCAAATTCGTCGGGGAGCATTAGCGATGGCCAGCAAGCTCGAGTTTTTTTACGACTGTTCGAGTCCGTGGACCTATCTCGCCTTCAGCAAAATCGAAGAGGTCGCGGCGCGCCACGGCGCCGACCTGGTATGGCGGCCGATCCTGGTCGGCGGGGTCTTCAACGCGGCCAATCCGTCCGTGTACGAGGCCCGCGAGAAGCCGCTCAAGGTCAAGGCGCGTTATTACAAAAAGGACCTGCAGGACTGGGCGCATCTGTACAAGCTCAAGATTACCGATCCGGGCGCGCTGGTGGTCTTTCCGGTCAATTCGGTCAAGGCGATGCGCGGAGCGTTTGTCGCCCAGGAACAGGGCAAGATCGCGGCCTATTCGCGGCGGGTCTTCGAGACCTATTGGGGCGACAACCGCGATATCAGCCAGGACGAGGTGCTGCGCGAGATCGTGCGCTCAAGCGGTCTCGACGAGGCCGAGTACTTTCGCAAAATCGCGCTGCCCGAGTACAAGGAAAAGCTCAAGGCCAACACCGACGAAGTAATCGCGCGCGGCGGCTTCGGATCGCCCACCATGTTCGTTGACGGCGTGATGTTCTTCGGCAACGACCGGCTGACGCTGGTCGAGCACGCGCTGGTGCACCAGCATTGAGGAGCGCGGCCCGCCAATGGATTGCCCGGCGCCGGATAAGCGGCACGGCGGCCCGCGGCAAGCGCACACCGGCGAAGCGCGCGCGAGCGTGAATTGCGAATGATAGTCCGGCGGCCCTAGCGCTATTCGACGCTGTTTGTGGCAAAATTTCCGCGGGTACACGCATGGCCCGCCGCGCGGGGAGTTCGATGGCGCAAGATATCAAAACCAAGGCATTGGATGTGGCGCTCAGCCAGATCGAAAAGCAATTCGGCAAGGGCTCGATCATGAAGCTCGG
>JADMIL010000039.1 GCA_015478645.1 Candidatus Binataceae bacterium | reverse complement strand
CTCTTCAGCTTCCTCGGCAGCGGCACCCTGCTCACCGAGCAGCGCTACGCCAACGTCAACCAGATTTCCATCGATGATTTCGAGGAGGTCGAGGCGCTCATCCTGCGCGGCCAGGGCGAGGGCTTTCTGCTCCCGCGCGACGGCGACGAGGTCGCCGGCCTGCTCCCCTCATGCTTCGGCTATCGCGTCGGCGACGAGCATCTCGCTGGCATCTGCGCCCTGCTCACCGAGCCCTATCGCCGCGAACGCGCCGGCGAACTCACCGCGCTCTACACCCTGACCCGCTTCCAGGGCGCGGGCGTCGCCGCCGAACTGGTCAAGGAGGTGCTGGCCGAGGCCCGCGCGCGCCGCCTCGCCTACGTCTTCGCCTGCACCTCGGAAGATCGCGCCGCGCGCTTTTTCTCGCGCATGAAGTTCCACCGCGTCACGCCGCGCTCGATCGCGCCGGCCAAATGGCGCGGCTACGAAAAATCGCGCATCGCCCGCCTGAGTATCTTCCGCTGCGATTTCAAATAACGCGCGCCGCGCCCAAAAATATCTAACCTGGTCATTCTGAGCGCAGCGAAGAATCCCGCGCTCCGTATTCAAAATCGAGACCCTGAGGTCATTTTGAGCGGCGGGTGCCGGCACGCAGAATCCCGACCCGTTTAATCCGTCTTGCGGCTCGCACGCGCCTCGCTCGCTACAGCTTCCTCTCATCCTCCGGCGGCGCGACGCCCGCCCGCGCCGCCGACGCGACCGCCGCCGCGCGGAATATCCCATGGCTCATGGTCGATTGCTCGCCCGCCGCGCGCGCCGCATAGATCGCCATTCGCGCCGCATGGGCCGGCTTATCCTCCGGCGCCGCCGCCACCGCCCAATCGATCAGATGCGCCGCCATCGCGAGATCGCCCGCCGCCGCGCACGCCTGCGCCCGTGCGACGAGCGGCGCGGCCCCGCCGGCCAGCGTCGCGATCTCGCGCGCCTGCGCCGCCGCCGCGGCCGGCTTCAAATGAGCCGGCGTCCCGTCGTACCAGCCGCCCTCCAGCCGCCAGATATTGCGCACGATAAATTGCGGCTCGTCGTACACCGCCTGCAAGTACGGCCGCGCGGCCAGCTTCTCCGGCACCGCGACCGTCGCCACGATCTCCTCGAGTCCCACGCCCGCATTCATCATCGCGATCGTCTGGTCGTAGAGACTCTGTAGGTACTCCGCCGTCTCGAGCAGCGTCTGCCGCACCCGCATCGCGCCGAATACCGGCACTCCATGGCCGGGGATCAGCACCTCGGCTCCCGTCTTGGCCATCGCCCGCAGCGCCTCGGCCCATTCGCGCGCATAGCGTCCGGCCTTCTGCGGATTCCCCGCGTTGGGCGCCGCCCAGATTATAAAATCGCCGGTGCACAGCACCTTGCGCTGCGGGATATAGACCCAGCAGGCGTCGTCGGTCTCGCCGCGCCCATGATGGCATTCGAGCTTGATCGTGCCGGCCGCGACCGTCAGCTTTTCATCGAAATAGGTATCCGGATAGATATACTCAGTCGGCCACGCTGCCGGTCCGCCGAACTGCCGCGCATGGACTATTCCATTGTAGCCCGCCGTCCGCTTGTAGCGATCGAAACGCGCCGCGACTCCGCGATGCGCCACGATCCTTGCGCGCGCCACCCGGTTCTTCTGGCCCTCGGCGGCAAACGCCGCCATCCCCAGCGCATGGTCGACATGGCCATGCGTGTAGATCGCGGTATGGATCCGCTCGGGCCCGAAGCGCCGCACCAGCGCCACCGTCTCGGCCTGGTTGAAATAGGCGCCGGTGTCGACCAGGACGATTCCCTCTTCAGTCTTGATCGCCGTAAAATTCGCAAACCAGCGATAGAACATCACGCCCGCCGCGACTTCCTCGTATTCGCCGGTGGGGGTCAGCGGATGCTGCTGCGCGACGGTAATCTCGCCGTTCCAGAATTTCTCGGCCGCCTCTTTAATAATTCCCATTTGCTTTGGCCGGATTATCCATCCCCCAACCCGACGCCGCAAACGGCCGTCGCGTCATCGGGCCGCGCGCCGCCCGCGTGACGCTTGAGGTAACGCATGAATTCATCCAACGTTGAGATGGTCAATTGCCGCTAGGGGATCTCTGATTGAGGTTCTTGTTGTCATTCTGAGCGTAGCGAAGAATCCCGCGATTCTTCATTTCGCCGACTCCGCTCAGAATGACCATTTGACTTGTTGGTAGGGTCATTAGGCACTTTATGGCCGTGACCGCGATCCATCCGGGCGAACACCTGGCGGAAGAACTCGAGGCATTGCTGACGCGCCCTTTCATGGATGTCAAATCCTTATCAGATCCACTCGTTCCCCTATGCTACGCTCTCGCCCCTGATGTACCTGCACGACACTATCGTCGCGCCGGCCACCCCGCCCGGAGTGGGCGCCGTCGCGATCGTCCGCCTCTCCGGCCCGCGCGCCCTCGCAATCGCCCGCACCCTCTGGCATCCGCTTGCGCCCGCCGCGCTCACCGCGCCCGCTGCGCGCCGCCTGACCCTCGGCGAGCTGCGCGATCCCGCCACCGGCGCGCCGATCGACCAGGCGATGCTCGTAGTTTTCGCCGCGCCGCATACGCTCACCGGTGAGGATGTCGCCGAACTCCAATGCCACGGCGGGCCCTATATCGTCCGCCGCGTGGTCGCGCTGGCCACAGCTCAAGGCGCCCGTCGCGCCGAGCCGGGCGAATTTACCCGCCGCGCCTATCTCAACGGACGCCTCGACCTGACCGCCGCCGAGGCGATCGCCGATCTGATCGCCGCGCGCGGGGACGCCGCCCTGGCCGGCGCGCTGGCCCAGCTTTCCGGCGCGCTCGCCACCCGCGTCGACCGCCTGCGGATGCAGGTGATCGCGATTCGCGCGCATCTCGAAGTCGAAATCGATTTCGCCGACGAGGACCTCGCGCTGCCCTCGCGCGCCGAAATCGCGAATTCGATCGCCGCGCTGGCCGCCGATATCGAAGTCCTCCATGCGAGCTTCGCCCGCGGCCGCATCGTCCGCGAGGGCGCGCGCGCCGCGATTGTCGGCAAGCCCAACGCCGGCAAATCCAGCGTGCTCAATCTCCTGCTCGGCGCCGACCGCGCGATCGTCACGCCGATTCCCGGTACTACCCGCGACGTTATCGAGGATTCGGTTGCGCTCGGCCCGTGGCCGCTGGTGCTGCGGGACACCGCCGGCCTGCGCGACAGCACGGACCCGGTCGAACGCCTCGGCATCGATCGCGCGCGCCGTGCGGCCGCCGAGGCCGACCTGATTATCGCGGTGTTCGATGCGTCGCGTCCGTTCGACGCCGACGATGCGGGCGTGATTGCCGCCCTTGCCGATCGCCGCGGCGTCGCCCTGCTCAACAAGCGCGATCTGCCGCCGGCGCTCTCCGCCAAGGACTTGCGCGATCGCGGCGTGATCCTACCAATTGTCGAGTTATCCGCACTCGTTGGCGATGGCGTCGGCGATCTGCGCGCGCGCCTCGAACAACTGGTCGCCGCACTGGCCGGCGGCGACGGCGCGGCGCAAGAGTCCGGCGGCGCGTCGCTGGCCATCTCGCGCGAACGCCATCGCGACGCCCTGGCCGCCGCGCTCGCCGCACTGCGCGCGGCCCATCGCGGCGTGCAGGCCGCGATGCCCCCCGAGATCGTTGCGGTCGACGTCGCCGCCGCGGCCGACGCGCTCGGCGCGATCACCGGCGCGGTCGAGACCGAGGACGTGCTCGACGCGGTTTTCCGCGACTTCTGCATCGGCAAATGACGCCGCCTTTGCGATGTAGTATAAAATTACATATTGTATAGATAAACAGGGCGTCGCCCGCACTTTTTGTTCGCTCTCGGGTGCGCCATAATCAATCGCTGTCTAAGCCTGAAAAGAAAACTATGAGGCGGCAATGTTTCACGTGAAACATCCCGGCGCAGCGAAAAGGAGCGGGCTCTTCGCGCGATCGGACAACGTGAGCGCGGCCCACCGGGCATGGGGTGCGGGCGAGTCTGCGCAGCCGCGGTTAGGGCATGGGGTGCGGGCGAGCCTGCGCAGCCGCAGTTATTAAGATGGAATGCCATGACGTAATCATCGTCGGCGCCGGCCATGCCGGCATCGAAGCCGCCCTCGCCGCCGCCCGGATGGGCGCGCGCACCCTGATGTTGACGCTGAACCTCGATCACATCGGCCAGATGTCCTGCAATCCCGCCATCGGCGGCATCGGCAAGAGCCATCTGGTGCGCGAGATCGACGCGCTGGGCGGCGAGATGGGCCTGGCGATCGACGAAACCGGCATCCAGTTCCGCTTGCTCAACACGCGCAAGGGTCCGGCCGTCCGCGCGCGCCGTGCCCAGGCCGACAAGGCCGCCTATCGCGCCCGGATGAAGCGCGTACTCGAGGCGACGCCCAACCTCGCGATTCGCCAGGCCAGCGTCGAGCGGCTGATCGTCGAGGACGGCGCGGTGGTCGGCGTCGAATCGCAAATCGGCGAGATCTTCCCCGCGCGCACCGTCGTCGTCACCACCGGCACGTTTCTCAAGGGCCTCGTCCACGTTGGCCTGCGCAACTATCATGCGGGCCGCGCCGGCGACTTCGCCGCGATGGGCCTGAGCGAGAGCCTCGCGGCACATGGGATGCGTATCGGGCGGCTCAAGACCGGCACCTGCCCGCGTCTCGACGCGCGCACGATCGATTACTCGGCGCTCGAGGTCCAGCCGGGCGATGAGCCGCCGCCGCCCTTTTCGTTTCGTACCGCGCGTATCGTGCAGAGCCAGCTACCCTGTCATCTCACGTTCACCAACGCACGCACCCATGAGATTATCCGCGGCGGCCTCGATCGCTCGCCGATCTACTCCGGCGTGATCCATAGCCGCGGTCCGCGCTATTGCCCGTCGGTCGAGGACAAGGTGATGCGCTTCGGCGACAAGGAGCGGCATCAGATTTTCCTCGAGCCCGAGGGGCGCGACACCGTCGAGGTCTATCCCAACGGCCTCTCGACCAGCCTGCCGCTCGACGTGCAGGTCGCGATGGTCCATTCGATCGCCGGGCTGGAACAGGCTGAAATCATGCGTCCGGGCTACGCGATCGAATATGATTTCTCTGATCCGACGCAGCTTCAGCCCTCGCTCGAAAGCAAGCTCGTCGGCGGGCTCTTTCTGGCCGGCCAAATCAACGGTACCACCGGCTATGAAGAGGCCGGCGCGCAGGGTCTGATCGCGGGAATCAACGCGGTCCTGCATACGCGCGACGAGCCGCCGATCGTGCTCGGCCGCGGCCAGGCCTATATCGGCGTGATGATCGACGACCTGGTCACGCGCGGCATCGGCGGCGAGCCCTATCGGATGTTCACCTCGCGTGCCGAGTACCGGTTGCTGCTGCGCGAGGACAATGCCGACCGCCGCCTGGCGCCAATCGGCGAGCGGCTCGGGCTGGTTGGCGCGGAGGCCGGGGCGCGGATTCGCGAGCGGACCGCACGGGTTGCAGCCGAGATCGCGCGGCTCGGCGCAACCACGGTGGCGGCAACCGACGAGACCAATCGGGTCCTCGTCGAATGCGGTTCGACCGCGATTCGCGAGGCGGTGCGCGCGCTCGAGCTGTTGCGCCGGCCGCAGGTCGCCTACGCCGACGTGCTCCAGATGGCGCGGCTTGCGGCGGCGGTGGATTTCGACCAGGCGGCCGAACTCGAAACCGAGGTCAAGTACGCGGGCTACGTCCGCCGCCAGGCCGAGGCGGTCGATCGCGGCCGGCGGATGGAGGATACCGCGATACCCGAATGGGTCGACTTCAAGGCCGTCGCCGGACTTTCGACCGAGGCGCGTGAGCGGCTCGGGAACGTGCGTCCACAGTCCCTCGGCCAGGCGGCGCGGATGCCGGGGATTACGCCAGCGGCGGTGGCGCTGCTCGCGGTGCATATCCGCGCCGGCCGCCCCGCGGCGGCCTCGCCGTCGGGGATCTAATAAACTTTGGGATGCGAATACTTCGCGTTTTTGGAGTCTGAACCTCCTGAAAGATAAGAGCGAAGTGCGAACGAAATGTTTCACGTGAAACATCGATGAGCGTAGAAATAGCAAATATTTCTCCGATAGGTGCCTCAAGCGCCGCCCGGCCGCTGCAAACCCCCGTCTGCGATGGATAAATCGGCTGAGATCGCGCGCGCGGCGATCGAAATCGTCGCCGAATTCGTTAGGCGCCAATGGACTCCGACGGATCCCGAGTTCTTTGCCCGGCTCGAACGCTTTGCCGCCACGCTCGCGCTGTGGGGTGCGCGGCTCAACCTGACCGCCGCACCGGGTGACCCGGCCGAAATCGCCTTCCACATTATCGACAGCCTGACGCCGGTTCTGCCGATCGTGGGACTGCGGGCAGCCTCGCTGGAAGCGGACCCGGCCACATTATTTACCGCGGGGACGCGGGTACTCGACCTCGGCAGCGGCGCCGGCTTCCCCGCGCTGATCCTGGCGGCCGCGACCACCGCCGATTTCACGCTGCTCGAGGCGCGGCGCAAGCGCGCGAGCTTTCTGGCGGTCGCCGCCGCCGCGATGGGCCTCGGCAACGCCCGCGTCGAGGCTACCCGGCGCGACGCGGCCACGCTGCGGCCGAGCTTCGACGTGGTGACGGCGCGCGCTTTTGGCGAGCCGGCGATGGTCTTCGCGACAGCGGCCGCCGCGCTGCCGACGGGTGGCCATGCGATCCTGTTTGCCGGCGCGGCGCAGCGCTCGGCGATTGCGCGCGCGGCGGCTGGCGCATTCGATCGCCTAGAACTCATCGACTACGAAGTCGTGCGCGGCGGTGGACCGTCGGGTGCGGCGGCAAGCGCGGCGCATCTGCTGGCGGTCGCACGGCGCAAGCCCTGACGGCGGCTCCCGGTCGCGCGCCCGCGATCGTCGGGCCGCAAGACCATCGATGTGCTGAAAGCGACTCATTTATCTTTGCTTGAGCGCTGGCAGGTTACCGTCCTGTGGATTTCCGGGCCGCACAATTTTGTCTTTTCAATCGGTGCCGAATACTATGGAAGCGGACGCGCTAAATGTTTCACGTGAAACATTTCGCTCGGGAGGCGGGTGTGGGGCGGCTCATCGTTATAGCCAATCAAAAGGGCGGAGTCGGCAAAACCACCACCGCGGTTAATCTCGCGGTCGGACTGGCCGCCAACGATCGCAAGGTGCTGCTGATCGATCTCGACCCGCAGGGCAACGCGTCGTCGGGAATTATCGCCGATACGCGGCTGACCGAACTCAAAAGCTCGGGCAAAACGATTTACGAGGCGCTGGTCGGACGGATCGGACTCGGTGAGGTGATCCGCACGGCGCGCGCCGATCGGCTCGACCTCGCGCCCTCGGGACCCGACCTGGTCGGTGCCGAAATCGAGCTGGCGACGCGCGAGGGGCGCGAGCGAGTGCTCAAGCAGATTCTTGCGCCGGTCCGCGACACTTACGCCTATATTGTTATAGATACGCCGCCGTCGCTCGGCCTGCTGACGCTCAACGCGCTGGTCGCGGCCGACTCGGTGATCGTGCCGATGCAATGCGAATACTACGCCCTCGAAGGCTTGACCGCGCTGCTTGAGACGATCAAGCGGGTGCGCACGGCGCTCAATCCGGCGCTGCAAATCGAGGGGCTGGTGCTGACGATGTTCGACGGGCGCAATCGTCTGAGCCATGAGATCGCCCGCGAGGTCCAGAAACATTTTCCGGAAAAGGTTTTCCAGAGCGTGATTCCGCGCAACGTGCGCCTGTCGGAGAGCCCGAGCCATGGCCTGGCGGTGCTCGAATACGACCCCAGGTCGGCGGGCGCCGAAGCCTATCGCAATCTGGTGGCGGAGCTGATCGCGCGGGTCGATGGTAAGGCCGCGGCCGGGCCGCAAGGCGCGCATGCGGACGAAGGCGCGGGGCGGCGCACGTGGAGTTTGCGGGCGCTCTTTGCGCGCGACGACGAGAGGGGCAAGCGATGATCCGAAAGCCGTTGGGGCGCGGGTTGGCCGCGTTGATCGAAAGTGGTGCGCGGGGTGAAGGCGCGGCGGAAGCGGCGACGCTGATGATGGTCGCGGTCGAGCAGATCGTGCCGAGTCCGTTTCAGCCGCGGCGCTATTTCGATCCGGACAAGCTCCAGGAGCTGACCGAGGCGATTCGCGCGCAGGGCATTATCGAACCGCTAATCGCGCGGCCGGTGGCCGGCGATCTCGCCGCGCCGCGCTACGAGCTGATCGCGGGCGAGCGGCGGCTGCGGGCGGCGCGCGCCGCGGGAATGACCATCGTGCCGGTGGTGGTGCGCGAAGCCGACGATCACGCGGCGCTCGAGCTGTCGCTGGTCGAGAACCTGGTGCGCGAGGACCTGAACGCGATCGAAGAGGGGCGCGCCTTCGTGCGGCTCAATCGCGAGTTCAACCTGAGCCACGAGGAGATCGCGGCGCGGATCGGCAAGAGCCGCCCGTACGTGAGCAATACGATGCGGCTGCTCGAGCTGCCCTTGCCGGTGGTCGAGATGATCGCGCGCGGCGCGATCACGCCTGGGCAGGCGCGTCCGCTGCTCTCGATCGAATCGGCGGACGAAAAGCTGGCGGCGGCGGCCCGGATCAGCGAGGGCGGAATTTCGGCGCGCGGGGCCGAGCAGATGGCGGCGGATCGCAAACCGGCGCCGCGCGATCTGGTAGCGCGGGCGGTCGCCGCGGGGACCCGTGCGGCGACGGCGGGGCTGGCGCCGGCGCCGGACGCCAACCTGGGCGCGCTGGCCGACGAGATTCAGCGGGCGCTGCGGCGCAAGGTCAAGATCGCGCGCCAGCACGGGCGCGCGCCGGGGCGGATCGAGATCGAGTTCTACAACGACGACGACCTGACGACGGTGGCGCAGATCCTGATCGTCGCGGGCAAGGCGGTGCACGGCGAGCGGTAAAAAGGAGCGGAGCAACAAGTGGAACCTCTGAGAGGTTCCACACCTCCCGCAAAATTAAACGGGTGAATCGGGCGCAGCGGGCATGGGACGCGGGCAAGTCTGCGCAGCCGCGCGATCAAAGAGACTCCGCGGCGGAGGCCGGGATCCTCCGCGGCGCTCAGGATGACGAATCAAAGCGGCGTAAATCAGCGAAAAAATAAATTCGCCTTTTGCCTACTTAATGTAGGGTCTTCTACCTAGCTACTTGTCGTAAAAAAATCCTACTTGACGTCGCGCGAAAAGACCATCCGCGGGAGCGAGCGGAAGCCGAGCAGCAGGTAGAAGGCCTGGGCCTGGCGGTTGCGCTCGGCGACCTGGAGTTCGACCGTGCGGATATGCGCGCGGCGGCAGAAGTCGTCGACGGTGGCGAGCGCCGCGCGGCCAAGGCCCTGCCCACGCCATTGCGCGTGGACGAAGAGGTCGGTGACGAGACCCTCGAGGCCGCCGAATTCCAGATCGAAATTGAACGTCAGAATTAAGTACCCGACCGGGCGTGCGCCCGCGCGCATGATCCATGCGCGGCCCAGCGCGGGGCGGCCGAGCAGCAGGGCCAGGGCCGGCTCGACCAGCGCGCGGCTGAAGCGGATGCCGTCGAAGCGGTAGTAGGCGCGGATGAGGCCCAGGAGGTCGGCGTGGTCGGCGGCGCGCGCGGGCCGAATGGCGACCGTGGCGGGAGTCACGGCGGGACGAGGGGCGCGGCGGGCCGGCGGTCGAGTGGTAGCCATAGGGCTGTCGTACCAGATGCGGCGTGTGAGGGCTATGCACAGCGTGTCTGACCCGGCGCACGGTGGAGGAAACGATCGGGCGGCCGGGAAAGTTCCGGACGGATGCGGCTTCGGGTTATCGCACTTGGGCGCGGCAGACCGTGGGATGCGCAGATGAACCGTTGCCGCGGCGCGGCAGGATAAGGCGCGGGCGGCTCTCGAGGAAACTTTCCGGGCTTGCGGCGTGTGGCGGCGCGGAACTCCTCAGTGCCGGGCGGTTGTGCTAAGCCCGTAGGCAAGAGACGTTCAGCAGGCGGGAAAAGATAATGACCATGGCTGACGCACGAGCTGATTCGATGATGCTGTCGGGGTGCAGGATTCTGGACTTCACCCAATACCTGGCCGGACCCACGGTCACGCGGATGATGGCCGAAATGGGCGCCGACATTATCAAAGTGGAGTTGGCGCCGATGGGCGATCCGTCGCGCCTGCTGCCGACGATCAAGGATGGCCGCAGCGGCTATTTCATCCAACAGAACCGGGGCAAGAAAAGCCTGTGCCTGGACCTGGGCAAGCCGGAATCGCTCGAGATAGTGCGCGCGCTGGTGGCCAAGGTGGATGTCGTGGTCGAAAACTTTGGACCGGGCGTGATGGAAAAGCGCGGGCTAGATTACGCATCGCTGAAGCGGATTAATCCGCGCGTGATAATGGCGTCGCTCTCGGCCTTTGGGCGCAAGAGTCCGCTCGCGCACAAGACCGGCTACGACATGATCGCGCAGGCTTTTTCCGGGTTGATGCACATGACGGGCGATCCGGATGGCGCACCAACTTTCGTCGGAATCGGGGTCGCCGACGTGGGCAGCGGAGTGCATACTTTCGCCGCACTGGGCTATGCGCTGTATAACCGGGAGAAGACCGGCGTCGGCCAGTATATCGACATCTCGATGGTCGATACGCTCTACCACATGCACGATTTCGGGTTGCAGAGCAATTTTCTCAGCGGCGGGGAATTCATTCCCAAACGGATGGGGCGCTACCACAACCAGATTTGTCCGGCGGGAGTGTACAAGGGGCCGCAGGGCTGGATTTTCATCCTGGTGCTCGATCGCCAATGGGCCAGCATGGTCAAGGCGATGGGCCGTCCGGAGCTGCGCGACGATCCGCGCTTCGCCACCGGCGCCGACCGGGTCAAGAACCGCGACATGCTCAACTCGATGGTCGAGCAATGGCTATCGTCGTTGCCCAGCGACGAGGCGGCGTTGAATGTGCTCGAGCAAAACCGTATCGCGTGCGCGCCGGTGCTCTCGGTCACCGACACGATGAAGCATCCGTACTTCGCGGCGCGCGAGATGGTGCGCAAGGTGCGCGATCCGATCCTCGGCGAGGTGACGATTCCGGGCTTTCCGCTGAAGTTTTCGGCCTATCCCGATCTGCCGGATATCCAGGCGCCGCTGCTGGGCGAGCATGGCGCGCAGGTGCTCAAGGAAGTGCTGGGCTATTCGGATGCGCGGATTGCGGAACTCAAGGAAAGCGCAATCCTGATCAGCGGGAAGCGCTAGCGGGCGCTAGCGATTGGCGAGGGCGGGGCCGCGGCGCAGCAGGACGAGGCGCGGGCGGCCCGATGAAGTCTCGAGCACCGGCGTCAGATCGAGCGCGCTCGGCTTGAGCCGATCCCAGGTCGCGACCGGGGCCAGCACATAGCCGGGCGGCGCGTCACCGAGTTTGCCCGAGATCCGCGGTGCGGGGCGGTCGAGATAGAACAGCAGCGGGGCCGGCTCGTCGGTGAAATCGTAGAGATAGAGCGGCTCCGACGGACCGACCACGCGATTGATTTGCGCGGCGGCGATCCGGAATGAGTCGCCGGCGCATTCGCGGATCGCGCGATACGGCAGATAGAAAAAATTGAACACGATGAGAATCGCGCAGGTGGCGCCGACGGTGCGGCGCAGGAGCGGGCCGTATTGCGTAGGTGCGCGCGCGTCGAGCCACCAGGCGAGCGTCACCGCCGATGCGGGCCAGAGCGGAAGCAGGTACGCGCGGCGCTTGTAGGCGGCGACGGTGAAGAAGACGACCGTCACTATCCAGAAGATGGCGAACAGACGGACGGCGGCGCGCGCCCGCGGCGCGTCGGCAGGGTCAATCGTGTCGAGCGGCGGCAGGAACATCATCCGCAGACTCATCCAGAGCGACAGCGGATTTTGCGCCGGGCGCTGCGGATGAGTCGATGGGGGGAATTGGGGCGCAGCGGTCTGGGCGGGTAATTCGTCGTCGGCCGCGGCGGCCGAGAGCGTGGCGGGCGCGATCGACGCAGGCCCCCAGGTGCGCAGCGCCGCGGCGACCGCGAACGGCACGAGGAGACTCAGCGGCGCGGAGTTGAGGAGGATCGGCTTGAGGTAATACCACGGCGCCATCGCGCCGAGTGCGCCGAAGAAGCGGCCGAAATTTTCGCTGCCGAGCTGGCGATCGAGGAAGCCGTAGCGCCGGCCGAAGAGGCAGGCGAGATACCAGCTCGCGCCGAGGGCGAGGGTCAGGATGACCGGGCCGGGCGTGGCGAGGCGCAAGATCAGGCCGGGGCGTTTTTCGGCGATCAGAAAAATCGCGATGGCGAGGCCGGGCAGGATCGCGCCGACGGGACCTTTGGCGAGGACCGCGAGGCCCAGCGCGAGGGCGAGCAGATAGCGCAGCGCGTCGCGGCCGGTGGCGGGCGGGATCGCGCTGGGGCCGGCGGACGCGGATGGCGGCGGGCCGGCGGGCGCGTACCACCACATGAAGGCGAACAGCGCGAGCGTCTCGAAGAAGCACAGCGTCATGTCGACGCGGCCGATGCGCGCGTTCTCTATGTATTGATACGACGCGGCGAGGATCAGGCCGGCGAGGATCGCGCCGGGCGGGCCGAGGAAACCGGCCGCAAAGATAATCGTAAGGACGACGCCGGCGATCGCATAGAGCGCGGCGGGCAGGCGCAGATTGAACGCGGTCACGCGCCGCGCTCCGGCCACGCGATCGAGGGCGACGGCGGTCCAATGGAAGAGCGGCGGCTTATACATCGGGGCGCGGCCGTTCTCCAGCGGAAAGAGCAGCGCGTCATGCTCGACCATCTGCTGGAGGAAAACCGCCTCGACCGCCTCGTTGGCGCCGCATACGTCGGGCGCGCCGAGGCGATGGAGGCATACGGCAGCGGCGAGCGCGACGACGATCGCGTAGGCGACGACGATGCGGGTCGCGGGGCGCGCGGCGGTGGAGCGTGTGATTTCTCGAGTCATCGCGGGGCCGCAAGATCGTAGCGAATGCCGGCTGAATACGCGATGCGTGGGGTGGGGCGCGGGGGTTAGGTCACGATCTCGTCAGTGTGCTCAGGGCGCGAAGCGGTGCATCTTGCGCATGCGAATCGAATGCGCCCGCTGGAACCCACAGTGCCTAGAGTTGGGGTTTCTCCGACTCGAGCCACTCTGAGAGGTTATTCACCTTGTGGCTTTGGTGATTGAGGATTTGGCCGAGGGGTGGTCGGGCGATGCCCCTGTTGCGACTTGATGATTATCTTGTCAGGGCGCGGTCTCGCTGTCGTCGGCTTTTCTCCTCGTCTCTCGAGTAGAGTCTTTTTCTCGTTCGCCATTTATCACCTCAATTCGCACAACTTCAGCCATATTCTCAATCAACACACCGGGTCCGTCCAGCGCTCCATATTCCCCGCTGGCCTCCTGAATCAAGGCGTCGCCGAGAAAGAGTTCTCGTTTGTCAGGGTCGTCGGAGAAGTAATAGGGCCACTCTATGATTTTGGACCCGTCCTTGAAACAGACGCGCAGCCAGTTGCGGCGGAAATCGTTGAATACATCGTACCACACATCAAGTTCGCTGTTCTTTTTTGTGAGCCTGAACCTCCTGAACACCATGAAAAGCCAACCGGTCTCGAGCGCCTTGGCGATGACGCATCCGCTGATGATCGAGATTATTACGAGAGTAGCGAGCGCCTCGACCTGTTGCGCATGCATCGGCAGCACACCGTCGTTGGAGAGGATGAGCGGAACCGCCGGGAGAGGCGGAAAGGGAGACCACGTGAAACTCAAATGATGGCCGGCAAAAGCGAGGATGGCGTAAAAGAGATAGTTGAATAGTGAAAAGATCAGAGCGTCCCTGACCATCTCCATCTCGCCTGATCGCCCATGTGCCGTGAGCCATTCGACCATCTTCTGAGAGACGAAACCCGGCAACAGAAAGATCAGTATATTGATTGCGGCAACCGTCTCAGGCATCGTCGCCCCCCCCCATCGCAGCTACGGGTGTCCGTTAAGGATTCAGGCGCGGCGGGTCTCGGTCACGTGTTGCGGGCGTTGCGGCGGGCGAAGCCGCGATGGCGCTTGCGGCGAAGCTGGTTCTTGTCGGCGAACTCGATGAGGTATTGCTGGCAGCTCGGGCTGGAGTCGGCGGTGCCGCGGCGCAGGTAGCTGCCGTCGGACTGCATCTCCCATTGGCAGCGGTTGGGCTTGAGCTGGACGTCGATGACCAGGCGCAGCTCGCGGCGCCATTGCGGATCCTCGACCGGGGCGACGACTTCGACGCGCGATTCGAGATTGCGGGTCATGCAGTCGGCCGAGCCGATCAGATATTCCTCGGCGCCGCCATTGCGAAAATAGTAGATGCGGCCGTGCTCGAGGAAGCGGCCAACGATGCTGACCACGCGCACGGTCTCGGAAAGCCCGGGGAGGCCGGGGCGCAGACGGCAGGTGTCGCGCACGATGAGGTCGATTTTGACGCCGGCCTGCGCGGCGCGGTAGAGCGCGCGGGTGATGTCGACGTCCTCGAGCGCGTTCATCTTCATCTGGATGAGGCCGGGCGTGGCGGCCGAATGGAGCTTGATTTCCCGCGCGATGCGATCGAGCAGGGCGTTTTTCAAAATCGCGGGTGCGGGCAGGATTTTCGCGTAATTGCGCTTGGGGCGGTAGCCGCTGGTCAGATAGTTGAAGAGTTCGGTCAGGTCGCGGCCGATCGCGTCGTCGGCGGTGAGCAGGCCGAAATCGGCGTAGAGCCGCGCGGTGCCCGGATGGTAGTTGCCGGTGCCGATGTGGGCGTAGCGGCGCAGGCCGTTGTAGTCCTGGCGGACCACCAGGATGACCTTGCTGTGGGTCTTGTAGCCGACCACGCCGTAGGTCACGTGGATGCCAAAATCCTCGAGCCGGTTGGCGAAGCGGATGTTGGCCGCCTCGTCGAAGCGCGCCTTGAGCTCGACCACCACGGCGACCTGCTTGCCGTTGCGCGCGGCGTCGCACAGGTAGCCGATAATCACGGCGTCGTGCGAGGTGCGATAGAGGGTCATCTTGATCGCGCGGACCTTGGGGTCGGTGCTGGCCTCACGCAGGAAGCGTTCGACCGAAGTCGAGAAGGATTCGTAGGGATGGGCGAGCAGGATCGAGCCGGCGTCGCGCAGGATATGGAAGACGTTGCGCTCGGCCTCGGCGGCCAGCCGCGGATGGTCGGCGGGATGATGGGGCGGCTCGTGCAGGGCCGGAACGTCGAGCGCGCCGAGTTCCATCAGGTCGCGCATCGAGAGCATGCCGTCGGCCTCGAAAACGTCGGCGGTCTCGTCGAGGCCGAGTTCGGCGGCGAGCATCCCGCGATGCACGGGGTCCATCCCGCGGCGCACTTCGAGGCGGACGATGGGCGCGAAGCGGCGGTCGCGCAGTTCGGTCTCGATCAGCGCCAGGAGGTCGTCGGCCTCTTCCTCGTCGCGCTCGGTGTTGGCGTTGCGGGTGACGCGGAAGAGCTCGCAAGAGCCGACCTGGCTGCCCGGAAAGAGCAGGTCGAGGTTGTGCGCGACGACGTCCTCGAGCAGGACGAAGCGGTTGGCCGCGCCGATCCGGATAAAGCGCGGGATGCCGGAGCCGACCGGGACTTTCACGCGGGCCATCGAGGGATCGGCGTCGCGCGTCTCGCGAATCGTGACCAGCAAATTGAGCGAGAGATTGGAGACGAAGGGGAACGGATGAGCCGGGTCGATGGCCAGCGGCGTGACCAGCGGAAAGATATTGCGGAAGTAGTACTCGCGCACGCCGGCCTGCTCGTCGGGCGTGAGCTCGTCGTAGAGCGCAACGGTAATCGCGTGCGGGACCAGAGCGGCGAGCAGGGCGGCGAGGATTTCGCGCTGGCGCAGCTCAAAATCGCGCACGACGGCGTAGCATTCGGCGATCTGCTGATGCGGGGTGCGGCCATCGACGGTCAGTTCGTGGACGCCGGCGGCGACCTGCTGCTTGAGGCCGCCGATGCGCTTCATGAAGAATTCGTCGAGATTGGAAGCGGTGATGGCCAGGAACTTGAGCCGTTCGAGCAGCGGGTTGCGCGGGTCGGCGGCCTCGCTCAGAACGCGGCGGTTGAATTCAAGCCAGGTCAGCTCGCGGTTGAGAAACAGGTCGGGCGAGCGCAACAGCGGATCGATGATGATCGCGGACGCGGCGCCATTGAGGGCCGCGGCATCGGCCGACGGATCATTCGCCGAGCTGGTGGCTTTGGGTATCGCGGCGGTCGTGATAGTCGCGGCGGTGGCAAAACCGTCGGCGCTTGCGGCGACGCCCGCGGGCGCGTCGGGCATGGGCTGATCGGCGCCGGCCGCATTGGACTGTTTCGTCGCCATCGCGCCCGGAGCCTCAGTAGTGTCCATAGATTCTTGCCGGGTCGCCTTGCAGGTGCCGCCAGCGTATCGGCGCGGCGTCATATCGTGGTGGCATCATCGGGTCATCGGATGATGGCGTCATGGAAGAAGATGCCCGACCATACTAACCGTAAGCATGTTGCGAACGCTACCGCGCCAGGCGAAGAAGCTGATGCGAGTGTGGCGGCGCGGCCTGCGAACGAGTGCGGAGCGGCGTTTAATCCACGGGTTGCGGGATAAAGCGATCGCGAAACGAAAATACAGCGAAAAAATAACAGGCTGGAAAGTGGAGCGCAATTAAGCGGTGCGGCACGCGGTCAGGCCCGATGGGCACGCGGTCGTAATCAATCAAGCGGCGATCGCCTCATCGGGTCGGGAGACGCGCGGCGTCGACGGGCGGCATCAGGGCGTGCGGACCGCGGTCGCGGCTTTCACCGTGTGGCCGGTGCGGCTATCGTTCACGGACGGCATATGCGCGGGCCGAAGGCGGAGGGATTGCCTTGCACAGCGGTACGGTAGCCGGGGTCGGCGGCGCTGAGCGCCGGAAAATCGCGCGCCGGGGTTCGCGGCGCATGAAGGTCGTCGGATGGCTCGCGCTGGGCGCGGTGGCGGCAGCCGCGATCGGCTGTTCGAGCAATTCGAGCAACGACACCGCGCCGCGACCGATCGCCGCCGCGCAGGCGGGCAGGACTTACGGCTTTACCTCGGACGTGCGCGTGCGGAATATCATGGCGGGAGCGTGCTTCGACTGTCATGCGCAGCAGAGTGCGTCGAGCTGGACGGTGGTGATGGCGCCGTCGTACTGGTTCAGAGGATCGGCGCGGCGCAACCTTGATTTTTCGGACTGGAACGACTACGACGCGGCGCGCAGGTCGGCGACGATCGCGGCGATCGGGCGAGTGGTGACGCGCGGCGAGATGCCGCCGTGGGATTATACGATATTCCATCCGGGAGCCGAACTGACTAATGAGCAGAAGGATATCGTGAGCGACTGGGCGATGCGCGAGAGCGAAGCGCTCCCCGCGCATTGAACTAACGGCCATGCCGAACGAGGTAAAATTCGCCTTTTTGATAACTCAGGGAATCGGTCTGGTAAACCCGAAACATTGAGAGCTTCTAACGCTCCCGATTCCAACCTTGCGATTTGGCATCGTTTCAAACGATCGACGTCGGGCGCTCTTTGCGCGACAGATTGGTCGGTCCACATTTCGAGAGCAAGTAGACGCGGAGGGGCTAGAGTTTTGGTTCGGGGAGGGGGCCGCGGAGGCGCTCGTAGGCGTCGGCGACCCGCAGGACCGTCGCCTCGTCAAAGGGTTTTCCTACAATCTGTATCGAGACCGGCAGGCCGTCGGCCGCGATGCCGGTGGGGATCGCGAGTGCGGGCTGGCCGGTGACGTTAAACGGCGCGGTAAAGCGCAGGACCGCGGTCAGCAGGTCGACCGGCGCGCCGCCCTGGCCGAGCGGGGCGCGGCCGTTGGGTCCGATGCGTGGGGCGGTGATCGCGGCGGCCGGCGCGGCGAGCACGGTAAATTTCTCCAGCGCCCCCATCGCCTCGGCCAGCAGGGCGGCGCGGGCGCGCTGGGCGCGGACGTAATAGATCGCCGGCGTGAGCATCCCGGCTTCGAGCGAGCGGCGGACGTCGGCACCGTATTCATGGGCGCGCGTGCGCATCCACGGTTCGTGAAACTCGGCGGCCTCGGCGAACATGATATTGGTCGCGATCGACGAAGCCATCTCGAGACTCGGGAGCGCGACCTCCGCGACCTCGGCGCCGCCGGCGCGCAACTGGCGGATCGCGGCGGAGAAGCCGTGGGCGACCTCGTCGGAAAGGCCGTTCATCAGTTGGGCGATGAGGCCGACGCGCACGCCGGCCAGGTCGCCGGTCAGGGCGGCGGCGTAGTCGGGGACGGGCTCGCGGCTCGAGGTGACGTCGGCCGGATCGTGGCCGGCGATAATCGAGAGCATCAGGGCGGCGTCGCGGACGGTGCGGGTGATGGGACCGGTGTGGTCGAGCGAGTCGGCCAGCGGCATCACGCCGTGGCGGCTGACGCGGCTGTAAGTGGCCTTCATCCCAACGCATCCGCAGAAGGCGGCCGGGATGCGAATCGAGCCGCCGGTGTCGGTACCGATAGTGGCGGCGGCCAGCCGGGCGACGATCGCGGCGCCGGAGCCGCCGCTGGAGCCGCCGGGGATGCGCTCGAGGTTGTAGGGATTGCGGCAGATACCCCAATGCGAATTGCTGTTGGTGGCGCCGCAGGCAAACTCGTGGAGGTTGAGCTTGCCGAGCAGGACGGCGCCGGCCGTATGCAGCCGCGCCCACACGGTGGAATCGAAGTCGGGGACGAACTTGGCGAGGATTTTGGAACCGCCGGTGGTCAGGAGGCCGCGGGTGTAGCAGAGATCCTTGAGCGCGACGGGCACGCCATGAAATGGACCGCGCCAGTGGCCGGCGGCGATTTCATTCTCCGCCCGGCGGGCGGTGGCGCGCGCCTCGTCGGCAGTGACGGTGATATAGGCGCGGAGCTTTTCGTCGAGCTGATCGATACGCTCGAGGTAGGCGTTGGTGACTTCGACCGGCGAGAGCTCGCGGGCGCGGAACTTGGTCGCGAGCGTGGCGACGTCGAAGCTGAGCAATTCGGCGGTATTGGCCATGGCTGAGCGCCTCGGGCGGAGGTCAGGAGTTATGGCGGATGCGATCGGCTTCGGCGAGCATCGCGGGGTAGCCGAAGGGCGGCTGGAGGCCGGCGAGACCGAGCGCATGGAGGCGGCGCGAATAACTGGCCATCGCACCGACGATATGGGCGACTGAGTCGGCCGCGGCGTCGTCGGCGAACTGGTAGTCGAAGAGTTCGAGGGCGAGCGAGCGGACCGTGGCGGCGGTGAGCTGAGCCATCGTGGACCTCCGGGCGAGCGTCGATAGGGGGAGCTTAGCGCATTCGGGGTGTGAGGAGGGAGCGGAACGAAGAGGGGGAAGCGGCTTCGTTGATTTCGCAGATTGACGTCGAGATCGAGCAAATTCTATTTGCTGGTTTTTGTTGGTATCGGCTTTGTTTGATCAGCGAATAGTGCCCCAGATGTTTTATAGCCGTGCTCTAATGGCGTAGATAGCTGCAAGAACATGAGCTGGCACGGGCGATCTTCGTTAGCGATCAGTTCGATCGCGATGTTTCCGTGATTGGTGAGTTCGAGCGTTATAGGAGCGCTAAAGCCTGGATCGATCTTTGGTGCTGTAACATGGACACTGATTCCGAATCTGGCCCAGCTGCTGCGGCCCTCAACCAATCCCATCAGATCGTTCGGTATCTGAACTCTTTCCAATGTCTGAGAAAGCACAAACTCCCCGGGTTGGAGCGTCCATCGGTCTCTTTGTTGCTGGTCCCATAAATCTGGGGCATTAAAGGCCGCTGCCGCATCATGTATCCGAAGAGCAGCGATGTAGCTATGTTCCTTTTTCTTAAAGACGCTGAAAATCGGGGCCAAACGCAAGTCAACGGAACATTCTTTTATGGCATCATCGGAGAGCTCAGGATTGAATCTTATATTCCCAGACTGAATGCGACTTAAAATATCAGGCCGGGATAAAAGCATATTCGGCAACCATGGATGATTTAGCTTGAATTGGTCCGCTTGCCGGCGATTGACCTCGAATTTGCACGATAACACTATCAGTCTTAACCGTAAGGACAAGCGCGCGAACATAATCATTCCCTTCTTCGCGTTTATCCTTCAACTCAGATGTGCTCACAAAACCAAACCAATCGCTGGTATCGGTCTTAATATAAACTCGTCTTTCATTCGGAAACGGTCCCCGACGAACCTTGCAGGGAAGCCAGAAAGTCGCACCAACCTTTAATTCAGCATTTATGTTCATATTTCAGTCCCCCTCGCTGTTTCGAGCATTTACACAGTTCGAGCTCGGGGATTCGAACGGAAATGTCGTATATTGTGAACACCCGTTCTGTGCATACATTGTGGATAATTTTTCACATCTTGAAGTAAAAGAAAAGCGAACACGCGAGCCGAGTACACTGCGACGATAGGTACCTCATGGCGTGCGGATGATCTTGCGGGTGAGGAGGTCTGCGATGCGGGCGGGGGGATAGCCGAGCGTGTCGGCGAGGATTTGGCGGGTGTGCTCGCCGAGCATCGGACCGGCGTGATCGATGCGGCCGGGAGTCGTGGCGAATTGCGCGAGGATGCCGGTCTGGGTCAGCTTGCCGAACTGCGAATGCTCGAGTTCGAGCAATAGATCGTTGGCCAGCACTTGCGGATCGTCGAAGAGATCGTTGAAGCGATGGACGGGAGTGGCGGGAATCGCGGCGGCGCGCAGCGCGGCGAGCGCGGCGGAGCGATCGCGCGTGCGGAAATACTCACTGAGTGCGGCGGCGAGCGGACCCGCGGCCGGCTGGCGGGCGGCGGCGGCGAAGTCGAGGCCGGCGGCGTGGCCGCACAGGTTGGCCAGCGCGCGCCATTGGGCAGGCGTCTTGACGTCGACGAAAAGCCATTTGGAATCGCCGGTTTCGTAAGCGCGCGAGAGCGCCGCGGCGCCGCGGTATTCGGCGTCGCCGTTTTCCATCGCGGGGCGCCCGTCGTAGAAGCAGAACTCGCCGGCCTGGAAAGCCATCGCGGCTTGCAGCAGCGAGGTCTCGCACATCTGGCCGTGGCCAGTGCGTTCGCGCGCGTTGAGCGCGAGCACGCAGCCCAACGCGGAGAGCATCGCGGCGCCGTAGTCGCAGATGGCGCAGGTCAGGTAGACCGGATGGCCGTGGGGGCCGCCCTGCGCGGCCATCACGCCCGAGCGCGCCTGGAGCAGCGGATCGAAGCCGGGCTGGTTGTGATCGGGCCCACGATTGCCGAAGGCGGTAACCGACATATAGATGAGGCGCGGGTTGCGCGCGGCGAGCGTGGCGTAATCGAAGCCGTAGCGCGCCATCCGGCCGGGGCGCAGATTTTCCACGATGATGTCGGCGCGGCCGGCGAGGCCGAGGATGATGTCGCGCCCTTCGGGCTGAGTGAAGTCGAGCGCGAGGCCGCGTTTGCCCTCGTTCCAGCCGAGAAAGCCGAAGCCGAAATGGCGAAAGGCGTCGCCCTCGAGGCTTTCGACCTTGATCACGTCGGCACCCATCTGGGCGAGGATCATGGGGCCGTAAGAGCCGGCGATGTAGGAGCAGAAATCGAGCACGACCACACCGGTGAGCGGGCCGCGCGAGATAGCGCGCAGCGGAGACGCCGCGGCGGGAGCGCGGGGCGCGCCGGCGAGCCATTGAGCGGCGCCGTCGATGTCGTCGGCGGTGACGGCGGGTGCGGGACCGGCGATCGCGCCGGGCGTGGCGCCCAGGTTGATCGAGACGCCGGGCTGGATGGTGGCGCCCAGCGCCGGGTCGGCGAGTTCATGGCGCATCGCGAGCGCGCGGGTCTGCGGATGATCGATGAACTCGTGGCGGGTGAGGACGGGGGCGCTGGGGACGTCGGCGGCGCGCAGCAGGGTGAGCCATTGGTCGCGCGGCCGGGTGCGGATGATCGGTTCGAGGATCTCGACGAGGGTCTGCCAGTTCTGCTTGGGAATACCCCAGGGCGCGCCCTCGAAGCGTTCGTCGGCGACCAGGTCGGGCCGTTCGATGGCGAGAGCGAACTTGTTCCAGAAGGTCATGTTGCCGCAGGCGATGAAGAGATATTGGCCGTCGGCGGCCTCGAACAGGCGATAGCAGGGGATCGGTCCGAGCGGGTTCTGCGGACCGTGATAGAGCGAAGTCATCTTCTCGTGGCGCATGATGCCGCCGGTCTGCAGCGAGAAGGCGCCGGCCAGAATTGAGGTCTCGACGGCCTGCCCGGGACCGTCGCCACGGGCGAGCAGGGCGGCGGCGGCGGCGGTCGCGCCGAGGACGCCGGCGGAGTAGCTGGCGGCGGGAAAGGTCAGCGGGGCCGGATTGCCGCTGCGCGCCCATTGCGCGCCGGCGATACCGCCCAGGGCGGCGGCCAGCTCCTCGCTGGCGTCGAAATCGGCGTCGGGACCGCGGCTGCCGAGGGGCGGCAGTGCGAGGGCGATAGCGCGCGGATTGAGCACGGCGATCGCGGCGCGATCGAGGCCGAGTTCCCGCGCGCGCGATGGCGTCCAACCCGTCACGACGATATCGGCGCGGCGGATCAGCCGGGCGGCGGCGGCGCGGCCGGCGGGCGTTTCGAGGTCGGCACTGACGGCGCGTTTGCCGCGATTGAGCACCTGGAAATGCGGCGTGCCGCGCGCCGGATCGCCGCCGGGCGGTTCGACCTTGACCACGCGCGCGCCATGCTCCGCGAGCAGCATCGCGGCATAGGCGGCGGCCAGATGAGCGGTAAATTCGACTACGGTGACGCCGTCGAGGGCTGAAGCCATGGCGCTATAATCGCAACAATCGGGATCGGATCAAGAGTGGCGGCGCGCCCTCGGACGGCTAATAGAAAAACGGGTCGGGCGGCCACGCCATGAAATTCATATTCTCCTGCTGCGCGGCATCCTCGTTCATCTGCGCGGACAGCTCCTGCTGATTGGCCATCTGCTGCTGGAGCTTTTCGCGCTGATAGGTGTCGTAGGCGGTCGCATTGCCGGCGAAGATGCAATTGCAATAGTCCGGGTCGGCGAACCAGTAGTGCATTTTGCCGTTGTAGGGATAGAAGCGCACCTTGAGCGGGGTAAGCGTATGGAGCTGATTCTGGCGCGCCGGCGTGTCGGCCGGATGCATATGGAAGCCGGCGGCGGAGAGCAACGGCTCGATGCGCTGGGCGCGCTGGATCGGGGTTTCCGGCTGCGCGGCGCATCCGAGGGCAGTGGTGGCGCAGAGCGCGAGCGCGCAGGCCAGGCGAATAGTTGAGCGCATGGCAAGATTTATACGGAGCGAGCGGCGGCAACGCCAGCGCGGTGCGGCACCCGAATCGCGACCATCGGGACGGTGGAGCGATCGCGATGGCGGGAATAAGATAGCCGTCATGGGCGTTGGGGAAATGGCCGGGCTCGCGGGCAAGCGCGCCGAGGCGAAAAAAATCGCCGCGCCGGGCGCGACCGAGCGATGCGCCAGGCGATTGCACGCGAGACGGATGTTCGGCGTCGCGATCGGGATCGCGATCGGCGCGGTAATCGCCACGTTCGCGCGGATGCCGTTGGCGAACGCGCAAGGGCCGGCGGCGGCCGCGCAGAACTATACGGTGGACGCCGCCGTGAGCACCTCGCTGACCGATTACTTCAAGCGCAATCGCCTGCCACTGGTCGGCGCGCAGGTCGGCAAAGATCCGGCGGGCGATCGGCGCGTGGTGCTCTTCGGCTACGTGGCGACGCCGCAGGGCCAGCGCGACGCGGAGCACAAGGCGACCGCGTTTCTGGGGGCACCGGCGCCGCAGATCGTCGATCGCATCGTGCTGCAGCCGGAGATCGCGAATATGCCTAACGGCGGCGCGAGCGGTACGGGCGGAGCGGGCGACGCGGCGGTCGGTTCGGCGGGCGATTATGCCGGGGCGGGCGCGGCGGGTACCGGCGGGGTGAGCTTCGACCAGATCATCGACGCGATTGGGCGCTACGGGGTGAAGAGTCCGCCCGACGATCAGAATCCCGCCGCCGGCACGATCGGCAATCCGTAAGGTTCGGTTGCGCCGGATAGGGCCCGGCGCGGCGGATGCGCGTGCTACAATCCGCGATGCCGTGGCCGACCGCATAATCCAGCTCAAAAAGACCGTCGAGGCGGCGCCCGACGAGAGCCGCTACCGGATCAAATACGCCGAGCTGCTCAATGCGGCGCAATTGACCGCCGTGACTCATCGCGGCGGACCGATCCTGGTGATCGCGGGCGCCGGGTCGGGCAAGACCCGCACGCTGATCTACCGGGTGGCGCGGCTGATCGAGAGCGGCGTGCCGCCGGGCGCGATCCTGCTGCTGACGTTCACGCGGCGGGCGGCGCAGGAGATGCTGCGGCGGGTCGGGCAACTGGTCGGCGATCGCGGCGGCGAAGTGGCGGGCGGCACGTTCCATTCGTTTGCCAACACGATCCTGCGCGGGCATGGCGGGCCGATCGGGCTCCAGCCCAACTTCACGATCCTCGATCGCGGCGATATGGAAGATGTGATCAACCTGATCCGCACGCGGATGGGGCTGGGGTCGAAGGAGCGGCGCTTTCCGAAAAAGGGGACGCTGGCCGAAGCGATCAGCATGGCGCGCAACAAGAATCGCGCGCTGGACGCGGAGCTCGAGGCCGACTTCGCGCATCTGGCCGAGTATCGCGCGGAGATTCTGGCGCTGGCGGCGAATTACGACAGCTACAAGCGTGAGCGCGGGCTGCTCGATTACGACGACCTGCTGCATCGGCTGGCCGAGCTGATCAAGCATCACGCGCCGACCCGTCAGCGCCTGGCGGACACCTTTCGCTACATTATGATCGACGAATACCAGGACACCAACGCGATCCAGGCCGAGCTGGTGCGGTTGCTCGCCGCGACCCACCGCAACGTGATGGCGGTGGGCGACGACGCGCAGTCGATCTATTCGTTCCGCGGGGCGAACTTCCGCAATATCATGGATTTTCCCAAGCTGTTCGAGGGCGCCAAGGTGCTCAAGCTGGAGGAGAATTACCGCTCGCTGCAGGGTATCCTGGACCTGGCCAACGAGGTCATCGCGCGGGCGCCGGAGAAATATACCAAGGCGCTGTTCACGCGGCGCGCGGGCGACCTGCGGCCGCTGCTGGTGCGCACGGCCGACGAGCATACGCAGTCGCGCTTTGTCGCCCAGCGGATCCTGGAGCTGCGCGAGGAGGGCGTGGAGCTGGGCGAGATCGCGGTGCTGTTCCGCTCGAGCTTTCACGCGTTCGACCTCGAACTCGAGCTGCAGCGGCGCGATATTCCATTCGTCAAGCGCGGCGGCTTCAAGTTTATCGAGACGGCGCATATCAAGGACGTATTGGCGCATCTGCGGGTGGTGGCTAATCCGAGCGACGCGGTCTCGTGGCTCAGGATGCTGATGCTGGCCAAGGGCGTCGGCCATCGGCGGGCCGAGCGGATGATCGAGGAGATGGCGGGCGCGGCGGCGCCGGAACGGGCGCTCGGCGCGGCGGCGGCGAAGGCCGGGATGCGGGCCGCGGCGGCGGTCGAGGGATGCGCGCGGCTGGCGGCGCTGATCGGCGCGCTTCGCGGCGAGGGGCGCCGGCCGGCCGATCAACTGGCCGAAGTGATGGACTATTACGGGCCGATCCTGCGCGAGGCCTATCCCGACGATTATCCGAAGCGCGAGCGCGACCTCGAGCATTTCCAGAATATCGCCGAGCGCTATCGCAGCCTCGAGTCGATGCTGGCCGATATGGCGCTGGAGCCGCCGAACGATTCGATTGGCGACGTGCTGGCGACCGCGCCGGAAGAGGGTTACGTGACGCTCAGCACGATCCATTCGGCCAAGGGGCTGGAATGGCATGCGGTGTTCGTAATCTGGGCGGCGGACGGACGCTTTCCGGGTCCGATGAGCGTGGGCGCCGAGGAGATCGAGGAGGAGCGGCGGCTGATGTACGTGGCGAGCACGCGGGCGCGCGACGAGCTATATCTCTCGTATCCGATATATATGTTCGACCGCGCGATGGGCTACGTGATGGGGCGGCCGTCGCGGTTTCTGGAGGAGCTCGACGCGGCGGTATTGCCGACGGCGCTGGTGCAGGAAGAAGAGCCGGACTGAATAGCGAGCGTTGGAACATCCGTAGCGTCGTACCTAAAATTCGTTAAAAGCTTCAGGGCGGATGGTAACTTGCTCGATCTTTTTAGTTTCAACTCCAAGTTGAAGATCTTTCAAAAGCTCGCACAACCGTAAGCCATCAATCAAGTCAATCGGCGGTGCTCCATCGCGGGTGGACTCTATTTGCGCATCCGGTGTGAAGCGCCCGGTCGTTATAAGCAGACCCTTGTCCGTGCGTCCGACCATGGCTCCGCGAAAGTTCCTAATGTCCGCAGAGCCAACGGAACCGCGGTAACGCTTACATTGAAAGAACACTTGAAAGGACAAAAGATTCAAGCGAAGTACGCCGATGCCGTCGATTCCGCCGTCGCCAGATTTTCCCGTTACTTCGACTTTCACAAATCCTGATTCCCGCAATATGCGCTGCGATAGGCGCTCGAAGGAAGCCGGCGCCAAAGATTGAAGAATAGATAACAACTGCTCTTGCCAGCTTTCATCGTCTTCTCCAGCTTCTGACTCTGGCTGGCCCTGTTTTGCGGCGACAGGTTTTTTTGGGAACATTTTTTTTACTTGAGCCGGGATCTTCGCTACCTCTTCTTCAGTAAGATTGCGGCCCTTCGGAGTAACTGTCCAAACCCCGCGCTCGCTGTCCCCTATCGCGTCAACCTTTCTAAGATAATATCTCGCCCAAGACAGACGGTATTCGACCTCAGTCTGAGAGCCATCGTTATGCGGCACGTTCTGGATCTCTTCCGGTAATCGCATAATCTGAGTAACGCGCGCTAGGACTTCCTGTTTTGACGCGGACCCTCCAATTTCCCTCAGCGCTTGAAGTGTTGGCCACATCATCCGATCATACGCGGGCATTTTCTGCTGCTCAGTCTGACCGTCGAGAATTTGACGCTGTTCGGTATTAGCCATAGCGGTTTTGGCGGAGACTTCGAACTTGTTATGCGGCTTTGGCGGCGCGTGCGTAATGCGCCGCGACTTCGCGCCCGATCATTTCGACCTGCCCGGCCCATGCGGCGGGCTCGGCCACCGGCCACAGCACGAACTTGTCGAGTCCCACTGCGACGTATTCCTCGAGCCGCGCGATGATGTCATCGGGCGAGCCGTAGACCGTGCGCTGGAGGAAGGCTTCGCCGCCGCGGCCCATCGCGTCAAGCATCGGCTTCATCTGATCGACCGCCTGCTGGCGGGTCGGGGCGAGGCGGCAGAGCAGGATCAGGCCGGACTCGATGCGCGCGTTGGCGCGGCCCGCCTCGGCGGCGTAGCGATGGATCGTGGCCATGCTGCGGGCGAATTCGTCGGGCGCCTGGAACGACGCGAAGTAGCCGTCGGCGAGGCGCGCGGTGCGTTTGAGGGCGGCGTCGGAGCGTCCGCCGACCCAGATATCGATGGTGCCGGAATCGTTGTTGGTCCGGCGGACCGGGCGCGGCTCGATCGTGACGTTGTCGAAGTTGAAAAATTTGCCGTGGAAGCTCGCGCTGGCCTCGGTCCAGGCCTTGCGCAGTACGATGATGCCCTCGTCGAGGCGCCGGCCGCGGCCTTCGGTCGGGATGCCGCAGGCGGCGTAATCGGCAAGGTTGGCGCCCGTCCCAACCGCCATCACGATGCGCCCGTTGGACAGATAGTCGAGCGTGGCGAAGGATTTCGCGGCCATCAGCGGATGGCGCAGGTTGAGCAGCAGGACGCTCGGTCCGAGCTTGATACGCGAGGTGCGCGAGGCAAGCAGGGCCAGGGTCGCGACGATATCGAGTTCGGGCGAAGGCGAGAGCAGATGGTCGGAGAGCCAGAAAGAGTCGAGGCCCCATTCCTCGGCCCGTTCGGCGACATTGATGACGGCGGGAGCCGAGGGCATCCCGAGCCGGAAGAGTCCAAAACCGACGCCGACTTTAACCTGCTTCATGCTGCTGCTCCTGTCTAGGTAATGCCCCGCCACGGTGATATTTACAATGTATATGCGTAAATCGCCATTGGGGCCATCGGGCCTTGAGTTGACGATTTTGGGCACTGGAGATGCGTTCGCCAGCCATGGGCGGTTCCAGTCCGGGTACTTCATCGAGGGCGCGAGCCAGCGCATCCTGATGGAGGCGGGGCCGACGGCGCTGTGCGCGCTCAAGCGGCTGAAGTTCAAGCCGGCGGATATCGATGTGATCCTGGTGAGCCATGCGCATGGCGACCATTTCGGCGGCCTGCCGTTCTTTCTGCTCGAGTATATCTACGAAAGTCCGCGGCGCACGACGCTCACGATCGCGGGACCGCGGCGGCTGGAGGAGCGCACCTGGCGGCTGTTCCGCACGATGTTTCCGGGGCCCAGGCAGGAGCTCGCGCGCCTTGCCAGCAAGCTCAAATTCGTCGTGCTCGAACCTGGCGCGGACGTGCGAATCGGGCCGGCGCGGGTCCGCGCGATGCGCACGCCGCATATGAAGCGCGATGTGTCGCTGGCGCTCAGGGTCGAGCAGGACGGGCGGACGATCGCATTTTCGGGCGACAGCGGATGGACCGACGCGATGATCCCGTTCGTCGCCGGCGCGGACCTGTTTCTGTGCGAATGCACCTACTTCGAGAGCACGCAGCTCGACTTCCACATGAACTACCCGGGGCTCGCGGCGAATCGGGCACGCTTCGACGTCGGGCGGATGGTTCTCACGCACGTTGGGCGCGAGGTGCTCGAGCGGACGAGCGAGGTCAAGCTGGAACTGGCGCAGGACGGCATGAAGATCGCGATTTGAGCGGACGGCCCGGCGCTTGCGATCGCTATCCGCTAGAGGGAACCTCCGCAAAAGGCTCTGCTGTCACCCTGAGCGAAGCGCATGGGTCCCGGATCCGGGATTCTTC
>JADMIL010000038.1 GCA_015478645.1 Candidatus Binataceae bacterium | reverse complement strand
TTCTGAGCGCAGCGAAGAATCCCGGATCCGGGACCCATGCGCTGCGCTCAGGGTAACAGCAGAGCCTGGTGCAGAGGTTCCCTAGCGGGTCACCATCGTCTGCGCCGCCTTGATCAGCTTTTCGGTGTTTTCATCGTCGCCCAGGACCAGTGGCTCGGGCACCGCGATACCGCGTTGGCAGGCCGGGCGCGCCTCCATCCGGGCGATCCAGGCCTGCAGGTTGGTCAGGCCGTCAATCTTGACGCCGCTCCATTTGTAGATGCGCACCCAGCACCAGTTGGCGATATCGGCGATGCTATAGTCGTCGCAAAGGAATTCGCGTCCGGCGAGTTGTCCTTCGAGCACTTCGAACAGGCGCCGGCATTCGTTGTGATAGCGCTCAATCGCGGACGGCAGCTTCTCCGGGAAATAACGGTAGAAGACGTTGGCCTGGCCCATCATCGGTCCGATCCCGGCCATCTGGAACATTAGCCATTGCGTGACCCGCGACTGGCCTTTTTCGTCCTTGGGCATCAGCTTGCCGGCTTTGCGCGCGAGGTAGAGCAGGATCGCGCCGCTCTCGAAGATCGGGAAGTCGCCATTGCCGCGGTCGACGATCGCCGGAATCCGGCCGTTGGGGCTAAAGCGCGTAAACTCGGGCTTCTTCTGCTCGCTCTTGCTGAAGCTGATCGGATGCACAGTGTAAGGCATCCCGACCTCTTCGAGAAAAACGGACACTTTCCAGCCGTTGGGGGTGGACGCGGTGTACAGGTCGATCTGGGGCGTACTCATGGTTGATTTTCCTTATGGCGGCGCCGATGGCGCGGCCGGCGCAACGGCATCCGGTATTCGGTCGGCTCAAGCAATAGACCATAGTGATTCTGGAACGAACCGTCAAGAAACAGACCGACGCATCCGCTATAGCTTCATCCAATCCGATTGATACATGCAGCCAGTTGGCCGCATGCTCAGCCATCTGCTGGAATGAACATTCCAACATACTCGCGCGATCGATCCGCATTCGGTGGCGCAAAAAGACCGAAGCTGAGAAAGATGATTACCCAAAATATCTATGCTGTGCACCGGCTGTCGTCATTTCAAAATCACAAAGATTTTCCAAGGCTCGTCCGAAGGTTGGTCGGTCTCCATGAGGAGCGCTATAGCTATTTCGCGGTGCCGAACCTCGTCAGTTAAAAATTTTCGTTAGCCGCACCTGATTTGCGGAAGAAGTGGGACAAACTGGCGTCTGATGTTGAATCGCGGAAAGAGTCGGAACATTATGGCGGCGGACCCGACGAACGCTGCGTCTATCAGTCCGTCCGCATTGATTGACCCGGCCGTGATGTCGACCGCGGCTTCGTCATTCGCAGGCAGCACGAATCTTCCGCTGCCCAGGAGGAGCGGGGCATGAAAAGATATCTAGCCGAGCTGATAGGCACTTTCGTACTGGTCTTCGGTGGATGCGGCGCTGCGGTCCTTGCCGGCAGCCACATTGGCTTCGCGGGCGTGGCGTTTGCCTTTGGCTTTTCACTGCTAGTGATGGCTTATGCAATCGGACCGATATCCGGATGCCATATCAATCCTGCCGTGACGTTTGGTTTGCTGCTCAGCGGTAAATTTGATGCTAAGGATGTTCCCGGGTACGTCATTGCGCAGATCGCGGGCGCGATTATCGCGGCTGGCGTGCTCTTGATCATCGCAAGTGGGACCAGCGCCGGCTACGATCCCTCCACCGCGGGATTCGCAGCTAACGGTTACGGGACACATTCACCTGGTGGCTATAATCTGACGGCAGCATTCGTCACCGAAGTGGTGCTGACGTTTTTCCTGGTCTTTACCGTGCTCGGCTCGACCGATATTAAAGCGCCGGTGGGTTTCGCCGGAATCCCGATCGGGATCGTGCTCGTACTGATCCATCTGGTGGGAATTCCGGTGACCAACACTTCGGTCAACCCGGCCCGCAGTATCGGACCCGCAGTGTTCGTCGGCGGATGGGCATTGGGCCAACTTTGGCTATTCATCGTGGCCCCACTGATCGGCGCGGCAATCGCCTCGATGCTGTACAAGGTGGTCGGTGCTTCTGAGCCGCTGATCGCGGTGCGCGTTGCGGAAACCGCGCTTCCGAGCGAGCAGGCGGAACGCGCCCGCTAGAGATTTTGCAACAGCGATGGAACCTCTGCACAAAGTTAGGTTGTCATTCTGAGCGCAGCGAAGAATCCCGGATCCGGGACCCATGCGCTGCGCTCAGGGTGACAGCAGAGCCTTGTCAGAGGTTCCCTAGCCGAGCACCGGAATATCCGGCCCGCGCCATGCGCCCACGCGCCGTAGGACGTTCGATCGGGCGTGCGATCGGCTCAGCTGCGGCTGGCCGAGCGCATCTTTGCCGCCGCATTCTGGACCGCCTTAATGATGTGTGCGGGGCTGATAATACGCTTGCCGCGCAAGCATTAGTGGTTATTTTTTATTCACGAGGAAGCGAAAAAACCATTATGAATGCTAACCGCCTGACCGAAAAACTTCAGGAAGCGCTGAGCCGTGCGCAAAACGCCGCAGTCGCCGCACATCATCAGGCCGTCGACGTCGAGCATCTGGCGTCGGCGCTGTTCGATGACGGCGAGGGGTTGGCCGCCTCGATCCTGAAACTGGCGGGCGCCGACCTGGCGGCGGTGCGCGGCAAACTCGCCGACGAATTGCGCAAGCTGCCCGCGATTACCGGCAGCGGCGCCGACGGCGGACAAGTCTACGTCACGCAGCGCCTCAACCGTCTGCTGACCAGCGCCGAGCAGGAAGCTGGCAAGCTTAAGGATGAGTACGTATCGATCGAGCATGTGATCATCGCGATGCTGGCCGAGCCAGGCGCGGCCGCGCGGATTTTGCGCGACGCCGGCGTGACCCACGACAAGCTGATGACGGTGCTCAAGCAGGTGCGCGGCAACCAGCGCGTGACCTCGAGCAATCCCGAGGCGACCTACCAGTCGCTCGAACGCTATGGGCGCGATCTGACCAAGCTGGCCGCGGCGGGCAAGGTCGATCCGGTAATCGGCCGCGACGAAGAGATCCGCCGCGTAATCCAGGTGCTCTCGCGGCGCACCAAGAACAATCCCGTCCTGATCGGCGAGCCGGGTGTCGGCAAGACCGCAATCGCCGAAGGGCTGGCCCAGCGGATCGTCTCGGGCGACGTGCCCGAGGGGCTCAAGAACCGCCGGCTGGTCGCGCTCGACATGGGCGCGCTGGTGGCGGGGGCCAAGTTTCGCGGCGAGTTCGAAGAGCGTCTGAAGGCGGTGCTCAAGGAGGTGCAGGAGGCCGACGGCGAGATCATCCTGTTCATCGACGAGCTGCATACGGTGGTCGGCGCGGGCGCGGCCGAGGGCGCGATGGACGCGTCGAATCTGCTCAAGCCGATGCTGGCGCGCGGCGAGCTGCATTGTATCGGCGCGACCACGCTCAACGAGTACCGCAAATATATCGAGAAGGACGCGGCGCTCGAGCGGCGCTTTCAGCCGGTCAAGGTTGACGAGCCGAGCGTCGAGGACACGATTTCGATCCTGCGCGGGCTCAAGGAGCGCTACGAGGTTCATCACGGCATTCGTATCAAGGACTCCGCGCTGGTCAGCGCGGCGATCCTGTCCAATCGCTACATCGCCGACCGCTTCATGCCCGACAAGGCGATCGATCTGGTCGACGAGGCGGCGGCCAAGCTGCGCACGGAAAAGGAATCGATGCCGGTCGAGCTCGACGAGGCCAATCGGCGGGTGATGCAGCTCGAAATCGAGCGCGAGGCGCTCAAGCGCGAGACCGACGCCGCGTCGAAGGAGCGGCTGGGCAAGCTCGAAAAAGAGCTCGCCGAGGCCCACGAGCGGCGCACGGCGCTGCAGGCGCAATGGCAAAAGGAAAAGGGCGGGATCGAGCAGTTGGCCAAATACAAGAGCGCGATTGAGCAGACTCGCCACGAGATCGACAAGGCCAAGCGCGACTACGATCTCAACAAGGTCGCCGAGCTTCAATACGGCAAGCTCGCGAGCCTCGAAAAGGAGCTCGCCGCGGCCGAGCAGGCGGCCGACCACGGCACCGGGTCGCGGCTGATCAAGGAAGAGGTCGACGAGGAGGATATTGCCGAGGTGGTCGCGCGCTGGACCGGTATCCCGGTGTCGCGCCTGATGGAGGGCGAGGTGCAGAAGCTCGCGCATCTCGAGGAGCATCTGCACAAGCGCGTGATCGGGCAGGACGAGGCAGTCTCGGCGGTGGCCGACGCGGTGGTGCGCGCGCGGGCCGGCCTGCAGGATCCGAATCGTCCAATCGGGTCGTTTATCTTTCTGGGACCGACCGGCGTGGGCAAGACCGAACTGGCGCGGGCGCTGGCTGAGTTCCTGTTCGACGACGAGTCCGCGATGATCCGCATCGACATGTCGGAGTACATGGAAAAGCATTCGGTGTCGCGGCTGGTCGGCGCGCCGCCGGGCTACGTCGGCTATGACGAGGGCGGGCAGTTGACCGAAGCGGTGCGGCGGCGGCCGTATGCGGTGATCCTGTTCGACGAGATCGAAAAGGCGCACGCCGACGTCTTCAATATCCTTTTGCAATTGCTCGACGACGGCCGTTTGACGGACGGGCAGGGGCGCACGGTCGATTTCAAGAACGCGGTCGTGATCATGACGTCGAATATCGCGAGCCAGACCATCCTGGGTTACAAGGGCCGCGACTATGAGAAGATGAAGACCGAATGCCTGGCCGTGCTGCGCCAGAGCTTCCGGCCCGAGTTTCTCAACCGCGTCGACGAGATCGTGGTGTTCCATCCGCTGTCGAAGGAGCAGTTGCGCCAGATTGTCGATATCCAGCTCGAACGGCTGCGCAAGCGGCTCGCCGATCGCAAGATCGAACTCGAGTTGACCGACCAGGCGCGCGACTACTTCGCCGAGCACGGTTACGATCCGGTGTACGGCGCGCGTCCGCTGCGGCGCATGATCCAGCGCGAACTGGAAACCGCGCTCGGCCGCAAGCTGCTGCTGGGCGAGATTCGCGACGGCTCGCGCGTCACGGTCGGAGCAAACGCGCGCGGCCTGGAGCTGACCTCGCAGTTGATCGAGCACGCCGCCGCCTAAGCGCGACGGCGTGGGGGCGGGGCCGCGGACCGCCCGTCATCGCTATCGAGGCACCGGTAATCGATGCGCCCGGCCGCCCGGCCGGGTGCTCTCGCGGGCGCGTGCGGTTTAGTCTCGAGATAGAAGCTAAGCTACATTAACGACAGTTGACGAATTACACTGGCTAACAGTATTCTGGATCTCGCAGACGGACGCGGGCGCCACGATCAAGTGGGGCCGGTCCGGGAAACAAGGGTCAATGGAGGACGTTTAGCGCGGCTTCGCGAGGTTCTTGGGCCTGAATCGGCGCCGCGAAAAGTTAAAGCGATGGATAAGAGTTTAGCTGAATTCCCGACGAGCAAGGGCACCCGCCCGACGCGCAAGGCGATTTGGATGAAGCGTGTGGCGCTGGCTGGCGTGAGCCTGGTGGGGTTGGCGGCTGCGATGAGCGCCACGGCGGCCCTGGCCGCACCGGCGCTGGTTATCAAGATGACCGACAAGCCGCCGATGTACGAGCCGACCAAGGCGACCGTGAAAGTCGGGGATACCGTCGAATGGGTCAATGACGCCAAGACGCTGCATTCGGTGACCGCGGATCCCGACAGCGCGCAGAAGCCGGGCGATGTCTCGCTGCCACCGGGCGCGCAGCCGTTCGATTCGGGCTTCATGCAGCCCGGCGCGACTTTCGATTATACGTTTAAGGTCGCCGGGACCTACAAATATCTCTGCCTGCCCCACGAAAAGGACGGCATGATCGGATACCTGGTGGTCACCAAGTGACCCGGCCGCACGGTGCGGGTTCGCGCTGATCGCGCGTGCCGACGCAGCCGGCGGACGGGGCTAGCCGCGCATGCCGGACAAAGCGATGGCGCGATTTGATCGCGGCGCGGCCGGCAGGCTATGGTGCCTGTCGCGCCGCCGGTAAGCGAAGTCACGAAGAGGTGGACGGACCTTAACGCGGGTCGCAGCGGGTCGGCGCAAAAAGCTGGAGCGGGAGCGGAATACGGATTGAAATGAAGCGCAGCTCAAAGATTTCTCCTGATATACGCGGCAACCGCGCCAGCGCTTGCGGCGCGCTCGCGGCCGGCGCATTTGCGCTCGCCGCGTCGATCGTGGCCGGCGCGGCGCCGGCGCACGCCTTCCCGTGGAGCATCGATATGTTTCGCGGCGCGGCGGTGCAGCCGCTCTCGGTCCCGCCGCGCGTGATGCCCGCGGGCGTGCTACCAGTTGACGGTATTCACTACAACATTCATCCGGGCCAGCCGGCCAATCTGCCCGGCATCAATGAGCAGGCGCTGCCCGAGATGAAGCTCGAGACCATGACGGTCAAGCTGCACAATCCGCTGCAGCCGACGCCGCTCAACCTCGCGCACGGCCGCGAATTGTTCCTGGCCAACTGCGCGCCGTGCCACGGCGTGGCCGGCGAAGGTAACGGATCGGTGGTGCATCTGCTGGCGCATAAGCCGGCCAACCTGATGACCGGGGTGAGCAAGAACCTGCCCGACGGCTATATCTACGGATATATCCGCAACGGCGGTATCTGGATGCCTGCATACGACGACGCGATGAACTCGACCGAGCGCTGGCAGGTCGTGATGTATCTGCGCGACCTCGAACAGAACTATCATCCGGAGCAGGCCGGCGCGGCACCCGCCGACGCGTCGGCATCGGGCGCGGCGAATGGCGCGGACGCGCCCGCATCGTCGGGCATGACCATGGCGCATTAGCCGTTCGCCGCTTACCCGCGGTCGTGGCGGATGGCGCGTGCGAACGAGGATTTTACAGCCGGTGCTTCGAACTCAACGGGGCGCCGGTTTTTTTTGCCATGAGCGCCGCGAGTCGCCGGTGGCGAGCGGCGAGATTGCGTTACGCAATGCCGTGAAACCAAGCGCGCTGTGTATCGTCGTGAGCCAAACGGTTTCGCGTGCCCCACGATGTCGCTTTAATAATACCGCAACGCGACAATGCCATAAGGTCGATTCATCCGTGCGCAAGCGATTCGCGACCGGCAACCGGGCATTTACGCGCGGGACGCGGCGAGGGCATTGAGGTCGGATGAATATGATGATGCGTGCGGCAATAGCCATCGTGATTATGGCCGTGATGATCGCGGCGGCAAGCCCGGCGTCGGCGGCGGCCGATCCGGCGCTAAGCGCAGCGCAACTGATTGAAATCGCGGTCGAGATGAATCCGCAAATCAAAGCCATGCGGGCGCAATGGATGGCGGCGGTCCATTCGATCCGGCAGAATTATGCGCCGGCCGATCCGATATTTTCTTTCCTGAACGTTGACAGTCCGAAAAATCCCTTCGTTGGAGCGACCGATCAGAGCTTCGCCGTATCGCAATCATTGCAGTTCCCGGGCGAGGCGCTGCTGCAGGCCGATCAGTCCCGGCGTACGGCCGAGATTGCGAGGCTGACCTATGAAGCCGCGCTGCGCGATCTGCGGGCGCAGGTCGAGACGACGTACTACCAATCGTTGCTCGACGACGCGCTGGGGCAGGTTAATCAGGAGATGATTGCCAGCCTGACGCAGGTGCTGAAGGTCACGCAGGTGGCCTATTCGGCCAATCAGGTCACGCAGACCGATTTCATCAGCGCCGAATTTGATCTGACCAATCAACAGTTGGTGCAGGATCAGCAGCAGGTCGCGCGCGCCAATGACCGCACAACTCTGAACCAACTAATTTATCGCCGGCCCGACGAGGCCTTGAATCTCGATGAGACGCTCAAGCTGGAGCCGTTGACGGCGCCGCTCGATGAGCTGGTGGAACGCGCCACCCAGATGCGGCAGGAAATTCTCGCAACGGCGCTGACCGAAAAGAACAACGCGACCGCGCTGACGCTGGCGAAGATGGAGTATTTGCCGAACTATACCATCGGTTATGAATTTGACCATTTCTTAGTATCATCGGCGGGTCCCACGGCGACCGCGCTGCAGGATCATTCGCTTTTCTTTTCGCTCAGCGTACCGATCTTTTTCTGGATCAAGCAGCGCGAGGATGTGACTCGGGCGAATTACGATCTGGACGCGGCGCGCGACAATGCCGCGCTGATTCGCAGCCAGACGGCGGCCAGCGTCACCACGCTCTACCGCACCGCGCAGATTAGCTATCGTTCGGCGACGGTCTATCATGAGACGCTCATTCCGCTGTCGCGTCAGGATTTCCAGGTCGCGCTGGTCGCGTATCAGTCGGGTAAAATCGATTTCGTGACGCTGGTGGGGGCCTTGCAACGCGCCTTCAATGCAAGGATTGGCTACTTGCGGGCGATCAATCAATTCCTGGCGACTGAAATCGCGCTCGAGCAAGCGATTGGCGGGCCGGTCTCCAAGTGATGCGCCGCAGATTGGCAGGCGGCCGCGCGTGCGTGATCGGAATGCGCGGATGGCGCATCGCCGCGGCGATCGCCGCAATCGCATTTGCGATCGGCGGCTGCACCGGAACCGTGCCGGGCCCGGCCGCGGCCACCACGCCCACGCCGGCCGCCCCGCGGCTGGTGGCGCAGGCCGACGGCCGCACGATCCTTGAGATCCCCGGTCCGCCGGTGCCCGGGCTGACGACCGCCGTGGTGCGGCAAATCGAACTGCCGGGCGTGCTCGAAGCCAACGGGCAGGTGGCCTTTGACGATCGGCGCGTCGCGACGATCGTATCGCGCGTGGCCGGCCGGATCGACGCGACGCGCGTCTCGCAATGGGACAACGTGCGCCGGGGTCAACCGATCGTCGCGCTCTACAGTCCGGACTTCATGACCGCCGAGGCCGAATATATCCAAGCGAAGATCACCGCGCGCCTGAGCGTGGCGCCGGCCGCGACCCAAGCTGCGGGCGCCGACTTCGGCGCGCCGGTTGCGGTCGAGGGCAACCTGGCGGGTGCGATGGTCATGGCGGCGCGGCGCAAACTCGAACTGCTCGGCATGGACAGCGCCGATATCGCGGCGATCCGCGAGCCGAACCCGACGGTCTGGATGCGCGCGCCGATCAGCGGCACGGTGATTGAGAACAAGGCGATGCGCGGCGCGGCGGTGGCGGCCGGCGACCCGCTCTACGCGCTCGGCACGCTCGACGACGTCTGGATCGTCGCCGACATTTACGAGGACGATCTGGCGCGGATCCACGTCGGGCAGCAGATGCGGGCGACCACCACCGCCTATCCCGACGCGGTCTTCACGGGCGTGATATCGCGTATCAGCCCCGACCTCGACCCGACCACCCATACGCTGCAAGTCCGCTGCGCGGTGCGCAATCCGGGCGCGCGGCTCAAGCCGCAGATGCTCGCGCGGGTGCGTGTCGTGACCAACCCGGGCGAGGCGATCGTTGCGCCGATCGAGGCGCTGGTCTTCGACACCAACGATTATTTTGTCTATGTGGCGCTGGGCGGTGGCCGCTACGAGCGCCGGCGCGTGCGGATTGGTTCGTGGAAGGAGCAGGGTGCCGTGCGGGTGATCGCCGGACTGGCGGCGGGCGAGCGGGTGGTGGTGGCCGAATCGATCCAGCTCAATTCGATTTGGCATCAGGCCAACGGCGAGAGTTCCTAGCCGGGAGGATCCGCCGCGATGATTAGTTCACTGATGCGAATTGCGCTGAGCCAGCGCGTCGTGGTCGCCGGCGCCGCGCTGATCCTGCTGGTGGTAGGAATTTTCGCCTTCACCCAGCTCGATATCGAGGCTTATCCCGATCCGGTGCAGCCGATGGTCGAGGTGCTGACGCTGCCCAACGGACTCAGCGCCGAAGAGGTCGAGCGGCTGGTCACGGTGCCACTGGAATTCGGGCTATCCGGGATGCTCGGACTGCAGGCGACGCGTTCGATCTCGCTCTACGGCCTCTCTGACATCCGCTGCTACTTCGATTGGGACAGCGACTACAACTTTGACCGCACCCAGACCATCAACCAGCTCACTTTCGTTACGCTGCCGCCGGGCATCAGCGCGGGAATTTCACCCGAGAACCCGATTGGCGAGATTTATCGCTACACGGTTGAAAGTCCGGATCACGATTTGCTCAAGGAGAAGGAGATCGAGGACTGGGTACTCGAGAAACAGATCAAGACCGTGCCGGGGGTGATCGACGTCAGCGGCTTCGGCGGGCTGACGAAACAATACCAGGTCGAGGTCGATCCGCAGAAGCTGACCTATTACCACGTGCCGCTGACCACCCTGACCAGCGCCATCGCGAACTCCAACACCAACGCCGGCGGCAATTATCTGACGGTCGGCGAGCAGGCCTTCGACGTGCGCGGCATCGGCTTCATCAAGTCGCTCGATGACATTCGCAATATCGTGCTGTCGGCGGCGCAGGGCACGCCGATCACGGTCGCCAACGTCGCCCAGGTAAACAGCGGCTATGCGCCGCGGCTGGGCATCGTCGGGATGAACCATCGCGACGAAGTCGTCACCGGCATTGTGCTGATGCGCAAATACGGGGACACGCTCAAGACGATCGCCGGCGTCGAGGCCAAGGTCAACTGGCTGAACAGCTCCGGCGTGATGCCGCACGGCTACAAAGTGGTGCCGTACTACGACCGCCGCGGGCTGGTGAAGACGACGCTGCGGACGGTCTTCGAGAACCTGACGATGGGCATCGTGCTGGTTTTCCTGGTGCTAATTTTCTTCCTCGGTGACACGCGCAGCGCCTCGATCGCGGCGATCAATATTCCGCTCGCGCTCTGCGGCGCGTTCCTGCTGATGTGGCTGGGCGATACGCCGGCCAATCTGATTTCGCTGGGAGCGATCGACTTCGGCATCATCATCGACTCGACGGTGATCGTGATGGAGAACATCCATCACCATCTGACGGATGAGCCGGGCATGAGCGATCGCCCGGCGCGGCTGCGGATTTTGTCTGCGGCGCAAGAGGTCGGCGGCCCGATTCTGTTCTCGACACTGATCTTCATGATCGCGTTCCTGCCGCTGTTCACGATGCACGGGGTCGAAGGCGCGATCTTCTCGCCGATGTCGCACACCTACGCCTACGCGCTCGGCGCGGCGATTCTGCTGGCGGTAACGCTAACGCCGGTACTCAGCTCGTTCGCGTTTGCGCACGGGATCAAGCGCCGCCGCCAGCGCCTGTGGGGCCTGATCAGCCGCTTTTACCACGGCGTCTTCGTGCGCATTTTGATCTGGCCGCGGCTGACGCTGAGCGTGATCGCGATCGGCGCGCTGCTGGTGTTCACGCTCTTCGGGCGGCTGGGCGGCGAGTTCCTGCCGAAGCTCGAGGAGGGCAACATCTGGCTCACCGCCACGATGCCACTCACGATTTCGCTCGACCACGGCGCGACGCTGGTGAACCGTATGCGGCGCGATCTCAATGCGTTTCCCGAGGTCACCACTGTCGTTTCGCAACTCGGGCGTCCGGACGATGGCACCGAGACCACGGGCTTCTTCAGTTGTGAGTTTTCGATCGATCTGAAGCCCGCATCCGAATGGCCCGCGGGTGTGACCAAGGACGATCTCGTGCGGCGCATCAACGGCCGCCTGCGCCGCGACTTTCCCGCGGTAAGTTGGGACTTCTCGCAGAATATCGAGGCGAACATCAACGAGGCGCTGTCGGGCGTGAAGGGATCGAACTCGGTCAAGGTGTTCGGTCCCGACCTAGCCGTCGATGAGCGGATCGCCAACGAGGTGGTCGAGGTGATGGGCGGCGTGCGGGGGCTGGTCGATCTGGCGGTCTACCGTTCGCTCGGCCAGCCGAACCTGGTGATTACGCCGGACCGGGCGCAATGCGCGCGCTACGGGCTCAACGTGGGCGACGTGGCGGCGGTGATCCAGGCGGCGATCGGCGGGCAGGCGGTGACGCAGGTGCTCGAGGGCGATCGCCGCTTCGACCTGGTGGTGCGCTGGCAGAAACAATATCGCACGAGCCTGGCGGCGATCCGCGGCATCCGCATTCCGTTGTCCAATGGCGGCGAGATCCCGCTCGGCCAGGTGGCCCGGATCGAAACCGCGGAGGGCGCCTCATTTATTTACCGCGAGGGCCTCGAACGCTACGTGCCGGTGCGCTTCGCGGTGCGCGGCCGCGACCTGCAGCGCGCGGTGGAGGACGCGAAGAACACGGTGGGCGCGCAGGTCAAGCTGCCCGAAGGCGTGCATCTCGAATGGGCGGGCGAGTACGGCGAATTGCAGCAGGCCAATCGCCGGCTGATGGTGGTGGTGCCCTTCGCGCTGATTCTGATCGCCGGCGTGCTTTACGCCGCGACCACTTCGCTAATCGATACCTTCGTGATCATGGCGCAGATCCCGGTCGCCTGCATGGGCGGCATCCTGGGATTGTATCTGACCGGCACGCCGTTCAGCGTGTCGGCGGCGGTCGGCTTCATTTCGATTTTCGGCATCGCCACGATGGACGGCATCCTGCTGAGCTTCTACATCCGCCAACTCTGGACGGAGGGCCATGCGTTCGTCGAGTCGATCATCATGGGATCGGATCGGCGGCTGCGCGCGACCATGATGACCGACCTGGTCGACGCGCTGGGCCTGCTGCCGGCGGCGTTCTCGACGCGGATTGGCGCGCAGACGCAGCGTCCGCTGGCGATCGTGGTAATCGGCGGCGCACTGGCGATCATGCTGGTGACGCGCCTGCTCCAGCCGGTGTTGATCTACCTGTGCCATCGGCGGCTGCGCCGGGCGGACGTGTCGGCGCTCGCGCTGCCACCGCCATAGCCGGCGGCGATTTCGCCTGCGGCGTTGGCTCAGCGGTAGCGGATCGTGGTAAATCCGGCTCTGGAGGGCATTACAGATGGCGGCGACAATGGAACTTCTGGCCAGCGGCTACGGTCTGCTCGAAGGACCGCGCGTCGACGATCGCAACCGGCTCTGCTTCAGCGACATACCCAACGGCGGCGTCTATCGGCGCAGCCCCGACGGCAAGATCGAGACGCTGATCGCGGGACGCAAGGGCGTCGGCGGTATCGCGATTAACGAAGGCGGCGGACTGGTCTGCTCGGGCCGCGGCCTGATCTATTGGAACGAGGCGACCGGCGTGAGCCGTGACCTGTTCACCGAATGGGAGGGCAAGCCGCTCAAGGGGCTTAACGATCTGCAGCCCGACGACCACGGCAGCATCTACGTCGGCTCGCTCGAGTTCGACGCGCTGTCGGATCAGAAGCCGGTACCGGGCAACCTGTTCCGCGTCGATCCCGACGGCAAAGTCACCAAGCTGTGGGAGGGTATCGAGGTCACCAACGGCCTTGGCTTCAGTCCCGACCGCAAGCTGCTCTACCACGCCGATTCGACCACCCAAGCGGTCTGGGCGTACGACGTGAAGCCCGATCGTTCGGTGGCCGACCGCCGGATCTTTGCGAAGGTGCCGGACGGCTGGCCCGACGGACTGGCGGTCGATGCGGAGGGCGGCGTGTTCGTGGCGACGGTCAAAGCGGGCGAGGTGGTGCGCTTCAAGGCCAACGGGACGATCGACTTTCGGCTCAAGATTCCGGCCAAGTTCGTCACCAGCCTGACTTTTGGCGGGGCCGATCTGCGCGACCTCTATATTGTCACGGCCGACAACACCGACGACAAGCCGAAGAAGGGCACGATCTGGAAGACGCGATCGGAGATACCGGGGCTGCCGGTGCCCAAGTCGCGGTTCAAGTAGAGCGGGCGCGGGCCCAGGTTTACGATGCCCTCGATACTCGACGGAATCACGGTAGTCGATCTGACGCAGAATATCGCGGGCCCGTACTGTACGCAGTTGCTCGGCGATTTCGGCGCGACGGTAATTAAGATCGAACGGCCGCGCGGCGGCGATGACGGGCGCCGCTTCGCGCCGCATTGGGACGGCGAATCGACCGTTCATCTGGCCAATAACCGCAACAAGCAGAGCGTCTGCATCGATCTCGACGACCCGCGCGGCGTCGCGATCGTGCGGCGCCTGAGCCGCGCCGCCGACATCTTTGTGCATGCGATGAAGCCGGGCAGCACCGAAGCGCGCGGGCTGGGCTACGACGATCTGGCGGCGGAAAATCCGCGGCTCATCTATGCCTCGATCAGCGGCTTTGGCGATCGCGGCCCGATGCGTAATCTGCCCGGCTACGATCCGCTGGGCCAGGCTTATTCCGGCATCGTCAGCATGAATGGTCATCCGGGGGGCGCGCCGGCGCGGGTGGTCGTGCCGATCATCGATATGGGGTCGGGCCTGTGGCTGTTCAGCGGCGTACTCGCCGCGCTGATCGATCGGGCACGCACCGGCAAGGGTGCGCGTGTGCGCACCAGCCTGCTTGAGACGGGCGTAACCTGGACGGCGCTGATGATGACGAACTACCAGGCGACCGGCGAGGTCCAGGGGCCGGCCGGTTCGAGTTCGCCGGCGGCGGCGCCCTACGAGGCCTTTGAGACGGCCGATAGCTGGGTGCTGATCGCGGCGGGCAACGATCGCCTGTTCGGCCAGTTGTGCGAGGCGCTGGGGTTGCCCGAGCTGCCCGCCGACCCGCGCTTTATCGGCAATCACGAGCGCGTGCCGCGCCGCGCCGAGCTGCACGAAATTCTGGCGCGCGAGACCCGGCGCCATTCGCGCGACGCGCTGATCGCGATTTTGCGCGCGGCGGGCGTGCCGGTCAGCCCGATCAATACGCTCGACCAGGTATTCGCCGACGAGCAGGTCAACACGCTCGGGATGTTCGCGCCGGTCGCGCCCGACTTTCGTATCCCGGGGCTCAAGTTCGTCGATATTCCGGTGTCGATCGACGGTGAGCGGGCGGTCCAGCGGCGGATGCCGCCGCGGCTGGGCGAGCATACGGTGGAAGTGCTGAGCGCGGCGGGCTATTCGGCGGCGGAGTTGGACGAGCTGCGCGCGGCCGGCGTCACCAACTGAAGTCAGCGCGCGCGATCTTCCTGGCCAATGGCGAGCAGGGCGCTGGCGGCGACGGTCAGGGCGAAGGCGCCGAGGCGCAGGGCCGCGGCGAGCGGATCGCTGGGCAGGCTCTCGCCGAAGGCGATCATCCCGCCGGCGATCGGCACGATATTGGAGCAGGCCGACGACAACGGCATCGCGATAATCCCGCGCGCGGCGCAAAACGAATTCTGCAGCATCACCAGCCCGGTGATATTGGCGGCGCTGGCCGCGTAGGTCCACGGGTTGGCGAAGACGCGCAGCAGCACAGCCTGTCCGGCCGCCGCCATAAAGGAATCGGTCAGGGCCTTGGTATAGAGGCTCGCCATACCAAAGGCGATGCCCGATGCGATCGCCGCGGCCACGCCGTTGCGGCGCAGCCGTTCCAGCATAGCCGGGAGCGCCGCGGCCACCGCCGCGATCGCGGTCAGCAGGAGCAGCGCGCGCACGCGGGCCGGCGCTTCGGCGACGCCGGCCTGGAGTGAAAACGCCAGGATTACCATCGCGAGCACGATCCCGATGATCCCCGCCCATTCGCGCGGAGCGGCGCGTTCGCCCAGAAAGATCACGGCGAAGACGACGAACAGCGCGATTCCGCCCTGCATCATTACGGCGACCAGCGAGACCGGCGCGTTGCTCAGCGCGACCAGGTAGAGTGCATAGCCGGCGGCCTGCACCCCGAGACCGCCCAGCCAGATCGGATCGCGGAGCCAGCGGCCGATCGAGCGCAATGTTCCCGCGCCGCGCGCGGTGGGCAGGGTCGCCGCGCGGCTTTTCATCATTAAGAGTCCGAGCGCCAGCAGCAGGCTCGCGACCAGGCCGAAGACCAGGCACCAGGTCAGAGCCGATCGGCTATCCATCGACTTCGGCCATCCTGCCGTCGGGAAGAATTTCGAGCCGGCGACCGGCCCAGATGACCTTGTTGCTGAGCAGGCTGGCGAACCAGATGGCGGTCATGCAGAGGTCCTTGAACGGCACCAGCCACAGATCGCGCAGCAGTTCGGGCACCAGCAGTACCCGCACCAGCATCAGCGCGGACATCCCGATACGTGCCGCCAGCACCAGGATCAGCGCCTTGATCGCGAAGGGCTGGCCGCCGCTCGCCGCGAGCAGGACCAGTGCCCAGAACGGTCCGTGAGTGACAATCGTCGCGAGGCTCAAGGGCCGCGCCGTCCGGTAGGTGCGCGCCCAGCGCACCTGATGGTTCCAGAAGTCGGCGAAAGTGCGCTCGTAGGCGATGGTCGTCACCAGCGAGCTCGACAGATGGACCTGGTAGCCACGGTCGGCCACCAGCCGGCCGAGAAAGAAATCGTCGGCGAGGACGTCCTTGATTGCGCGGAAGCCGCCAATTTCCTCCAGCACCGTGCGTTTGATCGCGATCGTCGCGCCGAGCGCGTAATGGATCGGCTCGATCGCCGCCGAGAGCATCACCTGCGGGGCGAAGTCGGTGTTCACGGCCAGCGCCTCGAGGCGTGAAGCGATCGAGCCGAGCGGCCGCGCGCGATAGAGGCAGGTGACGATCGCGACACGCGCGTCGCTCGACATCTCGCCGACCACGCGCCGCAGATGGTCGCGGTCGACGGCGATGTCGGCGTCACTGACCAGCACGATTTCGGCATTGGGCGCGCGCTCGGCCAGCTTGATCAACTTGGCGACCTTGCGATTGGCGCAGCCCGGCTCCTGGCCGATGACCATCGTCATCGGCGTGAAGTGGTAACGCTCGCGCAGGGCCACCGGAGCCTCGGCCGCGCGATCGGAATAATCGGCAACCCCGAAGAAAAATTCGGCGCGCGGATAGTCGAGTTCGAGATAACTGATGAGGCTCTCGAGCAGCGTGGCGCCCAAGCCGCGCAGCGGCTTAAGGATCGCGACGCGCGGCGCGATCTTCGGTATCGGCGGCGCGGGCGAGGCCGCGCGGACGGCGAAGCGCAGCGCCGCGATCGACGCCACGACGTAGTAGCCGAGCGAAGCAAGGACACACAGGCCGGCCACGCCCGTCACGATACGGAGCACGGTAGACTATTCGCCCCGATAGGGCGTGACGCCCGGTCGATTGAAGATCCGCGCCCAGTGGACGGCCCAGGATCGGGTGCGCGGCAAAGCGGCGCGCCCGCGCTGCGTGTGCGCCATGGCGAGCGGCTTCAGGCGGCCTGCACGCGCTGCGCTTCACGCGACTGGGCCCGCCGGGCGCGCATCGTCGACAGGAACTGCATGCCTTCCTTGAGCAGGCGTCCGCACTCCTCGCTCGACGAAGCCATCTTGCGCACCGCCTTGAAGATATACTTTGGGCGAAAATAGAAGTTGCGGTAGAAGCGCTCGACCGACCGGTAGATCTCATCGTTGGTCAGGCCGGGATACTGCACGGTGCACTTCTGGTAGCCCGATTCGTCGAGGAACGGATCGACCGCCAGGTAGCCGTTTTTGGTCACGTACTCGAACAGCTCGGTACCCGGATAGGGCGAAGCGAGCGAGACCTGGATGGTCTCGCAATCCATCTCGCGGGCAAAGCGCATCGACTCTTCGATGGTGTCCTTGGTCTCGCCCGGCAGGCCCAGAATAAACGTGCCGTGAATCAGGATACCGATGTCGTGGCAGTCGCGCGTAAAGCGGCGCGCGCGGTCGATGCGCACGCCTTTTTTGATATTTTTGAGAATTTCGGAATTGCCGCTCTCGTAGCCGACCACGAACAGGCGCAGGCCGCTGTCCTTGAGGATCTTGAGCGTTTCGTAATCGACGTTGGCCCGCGAGTTGGTCGACCAGGTGATGCCGAGCGGCTTGATCAACTCGGCGATCTTGCGCGCGCGCATCGGGTCGGCGGTGAAGGTATCGTCGTCGAAGAACAGCTCCTTCATCTTAGGGAACTTGGATTTAAGCGTCGCGATCTCTTCGTAGACGTTTTCGGGGCTGCGCACGCGGTAGGTATGTCCCTGGGTCACCTGGGGCCACAGGCAGAAGGTGCAGCGTGCGGGGCATCCGCGGCCGGTGTACATCGAGACGTAGGGATATTGGCAATAGGGACTGTTGTAGCGCAGGTAGTCGAGATTTTTCTCGTACACCTCGGACACGAAGGGCAGCGTGTCGAGTTCCGCGTTGGAGAGAATCGGGCGGTCGGGGTTATGGCTGATGACCCCGTTCTTTTGATAGCTGACGCCGCCGATCTTCGACCAGTCGAGGCCTTGCGCGACCTCGAGCATCGAGAAGTCGAATTCCTTGCGCGCGGCGATATCGATCGCCGACGAGAGCTTCAGCGTCTCGTCGGGACGGGCGGTCGGATGGCCGCCCACGAACGCGATTGTGCAATTCGGATTGGCTGCCTTGATCGCTTCGGCGGTGCGCGCGTCCATCCGCAACGACGGCGTCGAGGTGTGGATCACGACGAAATCGTAATTTTTGGCCTCCGCGACGGTCATCTCCGGGGTATAATTATGCGGCGGCGCGTCGAGCAGGCGCGCTCCCGGGACCATCCCGGCCGGATAGGCGAGCCAGGTTGGATACCAGAACGACCAGACCTCGCGCGTCGCCTGGTAGCGTGATCCCGCACCTCCATCGAAGTCGTCGTACGAAGGAGGATTGAGGAAAAGGGTCTTCATTACATCCATGCGCGGGTCTCTCCGGGGGTGCCTGTCCGAATGGTTAGGGCGACTATACAAAGGCTCGCGAGTGAAGGCAAGATAAGCGGCAAAATTCCTTTGCTTTCAATACTTTTTTGGCAAGAATGATAGCCATATGCGGGCCTTTCAAACCCTGTTGCAATTTGTCAGATGAGGCGATTGCCGGGAGCGCTTGTTACCTGCGGCACACCGGGGATGAGATGGTCGGCATCGATCGGTGGCACCGGCATTTTGGTCGTCACGAAGGCGAGAATCCCGCTCAGTCCGCCGATCATTGTGCTGGCGAACCACAGCAGGCCAAGCGCGATCGCGTCGGGTTGGGCCACGCCGGCATAGCCGAACAGCACCAGATACGCGGCCTCGCGCACGCCCAGACCGTTGAGCGTAAGCGGCAGGCTGGCGAAGACGTTGGCGATCGGCACGCAGAGCATAAAGGCCGCCAGCGGCAGCTTGAGACCGAGTCCGAGGGCCAGCAGATATTGGCATCCGGCGAGCGAGGCCTGCAGGATAAGCGACAGGATAATCGCCGGGATGGTCGCGAGTGGGCGGCGCAAGTACGGCAGGATCGGATCGGCGAAGCCCGCGACGCGGACGCTGAGGCGCGGGACGAGGCGCGCGCCGATCGGCGCCATCAGCCATCCGGCGAGCGCCGCCACGCCGGCGATTACGGTGGGGCGCACGATTGCCGGGGGCAGGGCGACCGCACCGAGCGTAAGCACCGCGACGGCGGCAAACCAGAACAGCGCGAGCAACCCGACCAGGCGATCGGCCACCACCGACGCGATCGCCGCGGCGATGCGATTGTGGCGCCGTCCCAGGTAGAGCGCGCGCGCCGCGTCACCGCCAATCAAGCCCGGTACGAACAGGTTGGTGAAGACGCCGACGAAATAGTAGGCGAGATATTCGCGCCATCGGCCGCCGATCGCATTGAGCCGCGCGAGCAGTTGCCAGCGCCACGACGACATCACCTGGCCGGCGAGATAGAGCGCGATCGCGGCGGCAAAATAATCCGGCCGCTCGTGACCGAGCGCGCGAATAACCGGGCGCGGGTTGAAGCGCCAGAGCATCACGGCGATCACCGCGGCGCCGAGTCCCGCGCGTAGCGCGAACGCGCCATAGGACCGCTTGCGCGCCGCGGCGATCGGGGAGGCGTTCGAGGAAAGTTCCGCGTCGTTCATCGGACTAACGCAATTGCATTACCGCGCCGGCGGCGACGGCGCGGCACCCGCGCGCGTGATCGCGAGCTTCTTGCGATCGGACGCGATCACCCGCCATGGTCCGAGGATGGGCGCGAGCTGGTGCAGCACGAAGCGATCGACGACGAAGACCGTTGGACGCGGATCTTTCCACAGCCGGATCAGCGCGTCGCGGCGATAGAAGAAATACTGGTCGGCGTCGGCCACGTGATCGGCGCCAAAGGCGAGTTCCGTGCGATCACCGACCAGGATCACCCGCCGGCGCGTATAAAACGGCAACGACTGCACGTAGCGCGGAAAGCATACCAGGCGTGCGTCGGGCGCTGCATGCTCGATCGCGCGGGCGAGTTGCGCGTAAGAGCGCAGCGGCTCGGCCAGGATGCGCCCGTAGCTGACGGCGATCAGCGTGGCAGCGGCCGCGGCGGCAAAGATCGTGAGTCCGATTGCGTTGCGGCGCCGCGCGAAAGCGATCGCGCAGCCGATTCCGCCCGCAATCAGAATCGCACCCGCGGCATAGATCGCCGGCCGCACCATCAGCGGATACGGCGCGCGAAACCGTGCGGCGAATATACCGACAGCGATCGCGAACGCGCCGGCCAGCGCGAGCAGCGGGCCGATCGCAATCAGCCGGCGCCGCCCGCGCGCATCAATTTCATCGGCGGCGGCAAGCACGCCATCGGCAATCACGATCGCGAGGGGCGGAAAGGCCGGCAGGACGTAGGGCGCGAGTTTCGCGCTGGCAAGTGAGAAGACCACGAAGATCGTCGCGCCCGCGATTAGGCAAAAGCGCCGCGCCGGATTTGGCGCGCGCCGCCGCCACGGCACGAACGGCAGGGTGAGCGTCCACGGCATCAGACCGGCCAGCATGATCGGGACGAAGTAGTAAATCGGCTGATCGTGACTGTAGCTCGGCTCGAAGAAGCGCCGCAGATGCTCTCCGATAAAATAGAAGTCGAAGAAGCCGGGCTCGCGGATCGTGATCATGACGAACCACGGCGCCGCGATCGCCGCCGTCAGCACGCCTCCGGGAATGATTCTGAAGCGGCGGATGACCCCGGCCAGATCGCGCTCGCGCCACAGGAAGATCGCACCGATGACGACCGGCAGCGCCGCGCCGATCGGCCCCTTGGTCAGCATCGCCAAGCCCATCGCGAGGTAAAACAGCCAGCACCAGCGGCCGCCGTCGCGCCAATGCATAAAGAAGGCGTAGAGCGCCGCCGCGATGGTCGCGGTCAGCAGCATGTCGGTGGTCAGCACCTGTGCCATCACGGCGTAGAGCGCACTGGTCGCGAGGACCACGCCGGCCAGCGTCGCGCGGCGCCGATCGAAGTTGGCGAGCGCAAAGCCGAAGGTCATCGCGACGCCGGCCAGCGCGGCGAGCGCACCGGCCATCCGCGCGGCCAGCTCGTTGACGCCGCCGAGACTCATCGCGAGCGCGGTCAGCCAGTACAGCAGCGGCGGTTTCTCGATATACGGAACGTAGTTGAGATGCGGCACGATAAAGTTGTGCGTCGCGAGCATCTCGCGCGCGATTTCGGCGTAGCGGCCCTCGTCGGGTTCCCACAGGCCGTAGGTGCCCAGATGAAAGAAGAAAAGCAGCGTGGCGAATCCGCCGACGCCGGCAAAGGCAATCGCGATTCGGCGACGGTCGTGCGCCGTGGAGGTCGCGGCCGGGGCCGGCGATCGGCTGGCACCGGCCATCAATCGCCGGCCGCGCCGCCGCCCTTGCGCAGATCGAACGCGCCGCTCAACTCACCCGCCTCGATGGTGATCGCGTTGACCGCACCCAGCTCCGGCACCAGCTTGAGCCGGTAGCCCATCGCGCGCAATTGATCGATGGTCTGCGGCGGCATGCTCGCCTCGACGAAGACCATATCCGGATCGGCCTGATCATGAATCCGCGGCAGGTTCAGCGCGGCGGCGGGACCGAGATGGAACGCCAGTACGTCGAGCGCAATCTGGGTGACGCCGCTGATGATGGTCGGTCCGCCGGCGCCGCCGGCGACCAGCGCGGGCCTTCCGTGCTTGAGCGCGATCAGCGGCGACATGCTCGACAGCGGCCGCTTGCCGGGCGCGACTTCATTGTTTTTTTCGCCGGCCAGCTTGAACGCGTTGGGCACGCCCGGCGCGACGCCGAAGTCGTCCATCTCGTCGTTGAGCACCACGCCGAGCGCGGGCACCGCCAGTTTGGCGCCGAAGATCGTATTGACCGTGGTGGTGACGTCGACCACGTTGCCGTAGCGATCGGCGACGGCGAAATTCGACGTGCCATGATCGTGCGCGGCGGCGCCCGGCGGCGCGGCCATGTGATGCAACGCGCGGTCGCGGGCCTGCGCGAGATGCGCGGGCGACAGCAAGGCGGCGACGGGCACGTTGACGAAGGCCGGGTCGGCGTACTGCGCGCGATCGATAAAGCCCTCGCGCATCATCTCGATCAACCGCGCCAGATAGGGGGGCGAGTCGACGCCGAGGCCCGCCACCTGGCCGGTCGCCATCATGCCGAGAATCTCCAGCACCACCCCGCCCGACGACGGCGGCGGCATCGTATAGACCTCATAGCCGGCGTAGGGCAGATGGATCGGGTCGCGCCAAAGCGGGCGGTAGCCGGCCAGGTCGGCGGCGGTCAGGATACCGCCGTGCGCCTTGACGAAGCCGGCGAGCTGTGCGGCGATCGTGCCGTGATAGAAATTCGCCGCCGGATGGTCGCCGAGCGCGGTCAGCGTCGCGGCGAGATTACGATTGTAAATCATCGCGCCGGCCGGCTCAGGATGGCCGTCGGTGGTGAAGTAGACCGAGCGAAAGGCCGGGTCGGCCTGGATCATCGGTGCGACGAACGCAATTTCCTTGGCCAAATGCGGATTGAGCGCAAAGCCGTCGCGCGCGAGCTTGATTGCCGGCGCCGCCACCTGCGCGAACTTCATCGTGCCGAAGCGCGTGAGCGCCGCGTCGAGCCCGGCTACTTCACCCGGCACCGCGATCGCCAATGCGCCCGTGCGGGCGAGATCTTCGTCCGGCTTTCCGTTGCGCATATACATGTCGGCGCGCGCCGCGCCGGGCGCCGTCTCGCGATAGTCGAGCGCGTAGAGCTGATGGGTCTTGGCCCAGTAGATCAGCATGAAGCCGCCGCCGCCGATGCCGCATGATCCGGCGTTGGTCACGCCGAGGACGAGCGATACCGCGGCCGCCGCATCGACGGCGTTGCCGCCCTGCTTGAGCATCGCAAGGCCGGCCTGCGCGGCCGGCGCGCTCTCGGCGACGACCATTTCGCGCGGGGCGCTGGCGGCACGCGCGCGCGGCGGGCTCATCGCGACAACCGCGAAGCAGAGGAAAACGGCGGCAGAGCGCGCGGGATGGCGGCGCCGGCGCGGATTGAGGCGGAACGTCGAATCTACGGACATGGGGCTGTTACTAACAGCCGTGGCGCGCCAAGAAAAGCCGGGGTTTCCGCTGCGCCGCCTCCGATGTTAGATTGGCGGCAGCACCCGGACGAATGCGGCGGCGCGGCTCGCGCAGGAGGCAGCAGGATGAACTTCACCGATATCATCTATGAAAAATCCGATCGCGTGGCGACCGTTACGCTCAACCGCCCCGAGCGCATGAACGCCTGGCGCGGCCAGCTCGAGCACGAGATGCGCGCCGCGATGGACGACGCCGAGCGCGACCCCGAGATCGGCGCGATCATCGTGACCGGTGCGGGCAAGGCGTTTTGCGCGGGTCTCGACATGGGTGCGCTGACCAAAATCGCCTCCGACGCGGGCCTTGGCGACGAACTCGAGCACGCGCGCGCGGGCGATGGCCTGCATCCGAATTTCCGCGGACGGTTCGCCTGGCTGCTCGCGATGAAGACGCCGATTATCGGCGCGATCAACGGCGCCTGCGTCGGCATGGGCTTCGCCAACGCGCTCCACTACGACATCCGCATCGCCTCCGACCGCGCTCGCATGGGCACCATCTTTCCGCGCCGCGGCCTGGCGCTCGAGCTCGGCGCAAGCTGGCTGCTGCCGCGGATCGTCGGCCTGGCCAACGCCGTCGAGCTGGCGGTGACCGGCAAGCTGGTCGACGGCGCCGAAGCCTATCGCATCGGGCTGGTCAGCAAGGTCGTCGCGCACGACGAACTGCTTCCGGCGGCGCGCGCGCTGGCGATCGAAATCGCCACGCAATGCTCGCCGCTCGGCGCCGGCGAGGCCAAGCGGATGGTCTACGAGCATCTGTTCACCGATATGACCACCGCCTGCATCGATGAAGACCAGACCGCGATTCGGATGACCCGCTCGCAGGATTTCAAGGAAGGCATCAAGGCGTTTACCGAAAAGCGCGCGCCGCGCTTCACCGGCAAGTAAACGGCGCCGGCGGCGCGCCCCCCGCGCGGCCATCCATCCGATCGAATATCGAATAAAAAACGGTGCCGTCCGCGCAGCGGACGGCACCGTATAATTGTTCCCTGTTTTTTTCGTCGGTGCGATCTCGCGCGATCGATCTACTTCTCTGATTTCTCGCTCTTTTCGGGCTTCTCCGGCCGATCCAGCGGATGTTTGAACTTGCGCCCCGGATGGCGAATCGTGAGCACCGGGCAATGCGCCTTGCGCACCACGCGCTCGGCCACGCTGCCCAGCAAAACGTGCGCGAGACCGCTGCGTCCGTGCGTGCCGAGCACGATCAGATCGACGCCATCGTTATGCGCCGCGTTGACGATCTCCAGAAACGGCGCACCCACCTTGAGCATCCCGCGCGACTTGAGCCCGCCGTCGCGCATCCGCGCGGTCAACTGGTCGAGTTCGCGCTGGGCCAGCAGGCGCTGCTCCTCGGCGATGCGGTTCATCGCGCTCACGTCGAGTCCCGGGCTGAGTTCGCTAACCATCACCGGCGCCAGCGGCTGATCGACGTGCATCACGACGATCTCGGCGCTGAAGCGGCGCGCCAGCTCTTCGGCATAGGCCAGGGCGTGATTCGAGTCGTCAGAGAAATCGGTGGCGGCGAGGATCTTGGTGAATGTCGGCACGCTGCGAAACATACGCCCGGCGCATCTTTCGGGCAAGTGCGGGGGCTCGTCCCAAGCCTGCCGGGCGGCCGCAGGCGCTCGCCCCAGGCCGCGATCCTCGACCGCGGCCCCCGCTCTGGACTAGACTCCATCCGTGGCTTCACGACGCCCAACTTCCGGAGCGCCCGACCCGTTCGCGGACTTTACCCGCGCGGTCGATGAACTCTTCGACGATCTGCTGATCGCGCGCTGGCGCGAGCCGCGTATGCGCGTCGGCCACGGCGCGTCGGTCATCGACCGCGGCGCCGACTACGCGGTGCAAATGGCGGTGATTGGCCATGACCCCAACGCGGTCGAAATCGAAGTCAGCGAGCGGCGCCTGGTCGTGCGCATCCCCGGTCCCACCGGCTTCGCCGAACGCACCTTCGACTTTGCCCAGCCGATCGAATGCGACGGTGTCAGCGCGCGCTGGCGCGACGGCGCGTTGCTGATCGTGCTGCCGAAGAAACCCGGCCGCCGCGTCGCGGTCGAGTAGGCCGCTCCGCCGTCCCTCGCGCGAAAGGTCGCGCTGCGCACCGAGTCAGCCCTCGCTTAAGTTACCCCTCGAATCGAGTCACGATGCCGCAAAAATCCGATCATGATCATCCCGCCGACGCCGCCGACCGCGCGGGCGTGGCCCCCGTAAACGCGCAGCCCGCGGACGCGCTCAAGCCCGCGCCGGCTCCGGTCGAGCTCAAGGCGGCCGAATTGCGCGCCGCCTCGCCGCTCGGACCCGACGAACTGGTGCGCATGGCGCGTGAGGCCGCCGCCGGCCACCTGCTCGGCCAGGCCCGCGCGCTCGACGCGATTCGCCTCGCGATCAATATCGATGCGCCCGGCTACAATGTCTTCGTGTCCGGGCTGCGCACGCGCGAGGAGCGCGACTCGATCCTGCGCCTGGTGGCGGAGCGCGCTGCGCTGATGCCCACTCCGGGCGACTGGGTTTACGTCAATAATTTCCGCAGTCCCGAAGCGCCGATCGCGATCTATCTGGACGCGGGGCGGGGCGGCGCGCTGCGTACCGGGATGCGCGAGCTGGTCGACTTCGTGGTCGATCAATTGCCCAAGGCGTTTCGCCGCGAAGACTTCGAGCAGGAGCGCACGGCGTTGCGCGACAAGTACAACAAGCGCGCGCAGGAGCTGTTTGGCACTTTCGAGACGCGGGCCCGCGAGCGCGGCTTCGCCCTGCAGAGCGCGCAGGGCGGCGGGGTGATTTTTCTTCCCCTGATCAAGGGCAAGCCGCCCGAATCGCCCGAAGAATTGCAGCGCGAGATGGCGGCGATGCCCGAGGCGGAAAAGGATCGGCTGAGCGGTGTGCAGTCCGAGCTGCAAAACGAATTCACCATCCTGATGGCGCGCCAGCAGGAGCTGATGCATGAGCTGATCGGCGATATCCGCGCGATCGAACGCGCCTTTGCCGCGCGGCTGATCAATCCCGCGGTCGACGCGCTCAAGCAGCGCTTCGACAACCCCGCCGTGACCGCCTATCTGGCCGACGCCGCCGATCACATGCTGACCCATCTCGAACTCTTCCGCGAGGCGGGGCCCGAGGCGCCGCCCGCGGCGGGCGATCGCGCGCCGGCCGCCGCGCCCACCGACGAAATTGCGCGCTTCGCCGATTACCAGGTTAATCTCTTCGTCGATAATGCCAGGGGCACCGGCGCTCCGGTGGTCAGCGAGGACGCGCCGACCTATCGCAACATCTTCGGCACGATCGAGCGCTGGGTCGATCCGACCGGACGTCCGGGCACCAACTTTACCCGCATCATCCCGGGCTCCTTCATGAAAGCGCACGGCGGCTTCCTGGTCTTTGATCTCGAGGACGCGGTGGTCGAGCCGGGCGTCTGGAAGACCCTCAAGCGCAGCCTCAAGACCGGGCGGATGACGCCCGAGACCTTCGAGCCGTTCGCCTTTTTCGCCGCCAGCGGGCTCAAGCCCGAGCCGATCGAGGTGCGCGCCAAGGTGGTCGTGATGGGCGGTGCGCAACTCTACAACATGCTCTATTTTTATGACCCGGAGTTTGCCGCGCTGTTCAAGGTCAAGGCCGAGATGCGCCCGGTGATCGACGCCGACCGCGCGGCCGCCGGCCACTACGCCGCCCGCGTCGGCGCGCTCGCGCGGCGCGAACATCTGCCCGAATTCGACGGCCCCGCCCTCCAGCGCATCGTGGAATTCGGCATGCGCCTGGCCGGCGATCGCACGCGCGTGGTCAGCATGCTCGAGCCGATCGACGACCTCGCGCGGGAGGCCGCCTACTTTGCGCGCGCCGCCGGCGCCGCCGCGATCGTCACCGCCGCGCACGTCGATCGCGCGCTCAGCGAGCGGGTGCTGCGCCGCAACTTTATCGAGGAGGAGATCCGCCGCCTCATCGCCAACGGCACCCTGGTCGTCCACGTCGACGGCGCGAGCGTCGGCCAGATCAACGGCCTCGCCGTGCTCGACGTCGGCGGCTACAGCTTCGGCCGGCCGTCGCGCGTCACCGCGTCGGTCGCGCTGGGGCAGGCCGGCGTAATCAATATCGAGCGCGAGGCGCGCCTGTCGGGCTCGACCCACGATAAGGGCATCATGATCCTGGGCGGCTTCATGCGCGGCCGCTTCGGCCAGCAGGCGCCGATCGCGATGTCCGCGAGCATCTGCTTCGAGCAGTCCTACTCGGGCATCGACGGCGACAGCGCCAGCTCGACCGAGATCTACGCGCTGCTCTCGGCGCTGAGCGGCGTCGCGATTCGCCAGGATCTCGCCGTCACCGGTTCGGTCGATCAGTATGGCGCCGTGCAGGCGATTGGCGGCGTCAACGACAAGGTCGAGGGCTTCTACCGCGTATGCCGCGCGGTCGGCCTCACCGGACGCCAGGGGGTGCTCGTGCCGCGCGCCAATATCGGCAACCTGATGCTCGAGGCCGAGACCGCCGCCGCCGTCGAGGAGGGGCGCTTTCACGTCTACCCGGTCGATAGCATCGACCACGGCATCGAGATCTTAACTGGCGTCAGCGCGGGCGCGATCGGCGATCCCGGCACGATCAATTTTCTGGTCGCCAGCCGGCTGCGCGAGATGGCCGATCGGCTGCGCGATCGCGCGCCCTCCGACACCCGCGTGATCCATGAAGCGGCGCCGTCGCCCGAGCCGCCCGGTCCACCGGCGCCGCCGATGCCGCCGCGCTGACTCCGTCGCCGGCCATCCTTCGGCGGCGCCCGCCAGCATCGCGCACGAGACCCGCGTGACGCCGCCCGCGCGCGCCGCTACGATAACCGCCGAGGTTCCGCTTGATGCCTATCGATCTGCGCCTGGATGCCGAAGAAGTTCCGCTGCTCATCGACCTCTACGAACTCACGATGGCCGCGAGCTACTTCGCGCTGGGCATGAACGGGCCCGCGAGCTTCGGCCTGAGCGTGCGCCGCACCCCGCCGCGCCGCGGCTTTCTGGTCGCCGCCGGCCTCGAGCGCGTGCTCGAAGCGCTCGAGCAGTTCCATTTCGGCCCGGCCGCGATCGAGTATCTCGATTCGCTCAAGCTCTTCAGCCCCGAGTTCCTGGCCTTTCTCGCCGCGATCCGCTTCACCGGCGACGTCCATGCGCTGCCCGAGGGGACGATCTTTTTCGCCGGCGAGCCGATCCTCGAAGTCCACGCCCCGCTGATCGAGGCGCAATTGCTCGAGACCATCGTCATCAACCAAATCGCGATGGCCTCGATGACCGCGAGCAAGGCGGCGCGCTGCGTGATCGCGGCGCGCGGACGCCGCCTGGTCGATTTCGGATTGCGCCGCAGCCACGGCGCCGACGCCGGCCTGATCGCCGCGCGCTCGAGCTACCTGGCCGGCTTCGTCGGCTCCTCCAACGTTCTCGCCGGGCGCCGCTACGGTATTCCGCTCTACGGCACCATGGCGCACAGCTACGTGATGGCGCACGAGAGCGAGCCCGAGGCCTTCGACCATTTCGCCACGATGTTTCCGCAATTGAGCACCCTGCTCGCCGATACCTACGATACCGTTCGCGGGGTCGAGAACGCCGCGCGCATCGCGCGCCAGCTCAAGGATCGCGGCTTCAAGCTCCAGGCGGTGCGTCTCGACAGCGGCGACCTGGCCGACTTGAGCGTCCGCGCGCGCCGCATCCTCGATCAGCACGGGCTCACCGACGTGGCGATCTTCGCCAGCGGCAATCTCGACGAACTGCGCATCGCCGAGCTGCTGCGCGCCGGCGCGCCGATCGACGCGTTCGGCGTCGGCACCGAGATGGCGGTGAGCGCCGATGCGCCGACGCTCGAGGCCGCGTACAAGCTCGGCGAATACAACGGTGCGCCACGGCTCAAAACGTCGCCCGGCAAAACCAGCCTGCCCGGCCGCCAGCAACTCTTTCGCGCCTTCAATCCAGCCGGCGGATGCTATGCCGATCTGATCGGCCTGGCCGACGAAGGCACCACTACCGTCGCCCACGAGTTCAAGCCCGCGCCGCATACCGTGACCGCGATGCTCACGCCGCAGATGGCCGCAGGCCTGCCGGTCGCGTCGCGCCCGACGCTGGCCGAATCGCGCGATCGCCTGCTCGGCGCACTCGCCGTGCTGGGCCCCCGGTACAAGGACCTCGAGCGGCCCGACATCTATCCGGTGCGCACCACGGCAGCGCTCAACGCGCTGGCGACGACTGCGCGCCTGCGCGCCGAAAAACGTCAGGTGTGAGGCGCGTCGGCCGCTCCGCGGCGGCGCTCTGTCAGGAAGAGGATTGGTCGAAGATTAAGCGGCCGCCGCAATCGCGGCGCAGGCTTGTGCCGCTACGCCAGGGCGTGCGCGGCCGCTGTCAGGCAGGCCTCGGTGGTCGCCCAGTCGATGCATGGGTCGGTCACCGACACGCCGTATTTCAGCGCGCCGCGATCGCCCGCCAGCGGCTGGTTGCCGGCGCCTAAGTTGCTCTCGATCATCACGCCCATGATCGACCGGTTGCCCGCGCGAATCTGCTCGACCAGCGCCCTCATCACGGCCGGCTGCTGCGTATAATCCTTGCCGGTTTGCGCGTGTGAACAGTCGACCACCACGCGCGGTTCGAGTCCGGCCTTGGCCAGCATCTGGCGGCATTCGTCGATACTGCTGGAGTCGTAGTTCGAACTGCGCCCGCCGCGCAGCACCACATGGGTGTCGGGATTGCCCGCGGTGCGGATAATCGCCGTCACGCCGTCCTGGTTGATGCCGAGGAAGGAATGCGGCCGGCGCGCCGATTCGATCGCGTTGACCGCAATCTGCAGATTGCCCTCGGTGGTGTTCTTGAACCCGACCGGCATCGAGAGCCCGCTGGCCATCTCGCGATGGGTCTGCGACTCGGTGGTGCGCGCGCCGATCGCCGCCCATGAGATCAGGTCCGCGATATACTGCGGCGTGATCGGGTCGAGCATCTCGGTGCCCGCCGCCAGCCCGAGCCGGTTGATCTCGATCAGCAGGCGCCGCGCGATACGCAGGCCCGCCTCCATGTCGCAGCTATCGTCCATGTGCGGATCGTTGATCAGCCCCTTCCAGCCGACCGTCGTGCGCGGCTTCTCGAAGTAGACCCGCATCACGATAAACAGCCGCTCGCCGAGTGCCTTGCGCAGCCGCATCAGCCGCTCGGCATACTCGAGCGCCGCGGCCGGATCGTGAATCGAGCAGGGCCCCACGATGCACAGCAGGCGCGGGTCGGCCCCGCTCAGAATCCGCCGCACGGTCTGGCGCGCGTCGACCACGGTCTGGGCGATCGCCTCGTCCACGCGCAACTCTTCCTTGAGGACGCGCGGAGCGATCAGCTCCGTCGTCGTGACAACATGAAGGTCCTGAATTTTACGCATCGGCACAACCGCATGATTCTAGCCGAAGCGCACCCACCGGCGAAAGCCGCCTATAATTGCCCGCGATCGGCCACGCCGACGTGACGGACGATCGTGGTATCGCGCCGCGCGCCACCGGGTTATTTTGGCTGGGCATGGCATCGGACCAGGGAACATCGCCACCGGGCGGCCTCCGCCGCGGATTCTTCCCACGATGAGCCGCTTCGCGATCGCTAACGCGATGGACACGGCCCGGGTCGGCGCGCGGCCCCGGCTTGCGCGCCGCATCCGGGTAGCATATCTCCAAAACAGGCCGAGGGCTCGATTTTGCTTCGTAATCCGCAACCTGCTGGGCAACCGATGAGCGTCGCGCAGCGATCCGTGTGCGCGGGAATTCTGTGATCGCCGGCGACGCCGGGGGTATTCCCCACGACGCGGCCGTTGCCGACAGGCCCGGTCCAGGCGGGGCCGTGCCGCCGCCAGTCGCACCGCCCTGGTACCGCCGCGTCGCCTTCTGGCGCGCCGTCGCCGGGATGGCCGTGGCAATCGCGCTCGGCTGTGCCGCCGTGGCTGCCGAGTTCTCCACCGAACTGCGCACCCGCACCCATCGCGACCATACCCGTATCCGGCAGCTCTCCGCGAATCTCATCCGGATGCGCGACGAGGTCGCGGCGACCGATCGGCAGTTGGCCGTGATGCGCGGGGCGGCGGCGGTGCACGATCGCCTTGGCCAACTGCTCGCCGCCTCCGACGCCCGGCTGATTCGGCTCGCCGCGCCCGGCCACGCGATGACCGCCGGCGGCGGGGTGATTGCACTGAGCGGACGGCTTAAGGGCGCGGCGATCGAACTGAGCGGCCTGCCTACGCCGCCCGCCGATCGCGTCTACCAGTTATGGTGGACGACGGACGGGCGCGGGGCGCTGCGCGCCGAGCCGCTGTATCCAGATCCGACGGGCCAGGCCGCGACGGTGCTCGAACTGCCCGCGCCCGACGAGACAATCGCCGGCGCCGCGGTGACGCTCGAGGCGGCGTCCGCGCCGAGTACCCCTGGCGGCGCGAGCGCGTCGGCGGGCAGTGTCGTGCGGCCGAGCGGCGCGATCGAGCTGAGTGGCGTCGCGATCGCGGTGCGGCCGCCCGCCGCTGCGCCGCGGCATCCGTCGCATCCCGGTTCGAATAGTTAATCAATCCTACTTTACGTTATTGATGCTTGAAGTCCTTGGCCGCCAATGCGTTTGGCGCGGCGCCGGCGCGCGGCGCGGCGGCCGCGGCGCCTTTGCGCGGGCTTGGCGCATGAGCCGCGCGGGCCGCTGTGGCGACTCGCGCGTGAAAAATCCGGCGCCCCCGGAAAATTTTGCTTGCCGGTACTTGCAATGGAAGCGCGCTTCGGGCAAATTGCTTCTTCACTGACGAAGTCTCTGCGCGCGGCCTGATTCTGCGAATCTGCAAGCCGAACATCCGCAAGACGATACGACCGCCCCGAGCTGTGGATAAGCCTTCCACGGCGGACCAAGCTGCGGATTGACAGCGGGCGGCCTGAGCGATAGAGTTTTTGTTTCGTCCGCAAGGGCGCGGGTCTTTGAAAACTGAATAGTAGTGCAAGCCTTTAATCGGGCGGCGGGGGATCGATCGAGATCCAAGGCCCGTCCGATTCCTTGGTTTTTGTTAGCGGTCAGTCCATCATCGCGGACGTTTTAGCAGCGTCCCCGATGAATGAGATATATGAGCTATAATGGAGAGTTTGATCCTGGCTCAGAACGAACGCTGGCGGCGTGCCTGAGACATGC
>JADMIL010000037.1 GCA_015478645.1 Candidatus Binataceae bacterium | reverse complement strand
CGCACAAGCTGCTGCTCGATCCCTACGCCAAGCAGATTTTCGGCGGCGTGCGCTGGAACGATTCGCTGTTCGGCTATCGCGTCGGATCGCCGCGGCAGGACCTGGTGATGGATCGGCGCGACAACGTGCTGGCGACGCCGCGCAGCCAGGTGGTGGCGAGCGCGTTTCCATGGGAAGGCGACCGCCATCCGCGCACTCCGTGGAACGACACGATAATTTACGAGACCCACGTCAAGGGCCTCACGATGCGCCATCCGGAGGTGCCTGCACCGCTGCGCGGTACCTACGCCGGGCTGGGCACCGACCCGGTGATCGATTATCTGCGAAGGCTCGGCGTCACGGCGGTCGAGTTGCTGCCGGTGCACGTGATCGCCGACGAGCGGCGGCTGATCGACCAGGGCTTGAAGAATTACTGGGGCTACAACTCGATCGGGTTCTTCGCGCCCGACATGCGCTACTCGGCCACCGGCCTGATCGACGAGTTCAAGTCGATGATCAAGCGGCTGCATGCGGCGGACATCGAGGTGATCCTCGACGTGGTCTACAACCATACCGCCGAGGGCAACCATCTGGGGCCGACGCTGTGCTTTCGCGGGATTGACAACGCGGCCTACTACCGGCTGATGCCCGACAATCCGCGCCTCTACATGGACTTCACTGGATGCGGCAATACGCTCAACATGATGCATCCGCGAGTGCTGCAACTGCTGATGGACAGCCTGCGCTATTGGGTGGTCGAGATGCACGTCGACGGCTTCCGCTTCGACCTGGCCTCGGCACTGGCGCGCGAACTGTACAACGTGAACCGGCTGAGCGCGTTCTTCGACGTGATTCATCAGGACCCCGTGCTGTCGCAGGTGAAATTGATCGCGGAGCCGTGGGACCTGGGCGAAGGCGGCTACCAGGTCGGCAATTTCCCGGTCGGCTGGACCGAATGGAACGGCAAATATCGCGACACCGTGCGCGCTTACTGGCGCGGCGACGGCGGGCTCATCGGCGAGCTCGGCTCGCGCCTGACGGGCTCGAGCGATCTGTACGAACTGAGCGGGCGCCGCCCCTACGCGAGCATCAATTTCGTCACCTGTCATGACGGCTTCACGCTCGAGGACATGGTCAGCTACAACGACAAGCACAACGAGGCCAATCTCGAGCAGAATCGCGACGGCGAGAGCAATAATCAGAGCTGGAACTGCGGCGTCGAAGGCCGTACCACCGACGCCAAGATTCTGGCGCTGCGCGCGCGCCAGAAACGCAACCTGATGGCGACCCTGATGCTCTCGCAGGGCGTGCCGATGATCCTGGCCGGCGACCCGGCCGGACGCACGCAGGACGGCAACAATAACGCCTACTGCCAGGACGGCGAGCTCAGTTGGAACGACTGGCGGCTCGACGCGAGCCAGCTCGAATTTCTCGACTTCGTGCGCCACCTCATCGCAATCCGCAAGGCGCATCCGATGTTCCGGCGCGGCAGCTTCTTCCAGGGGCGCGCGATCCGCGGCGCGACGGTTAAGGATATCGTCTGGATCACGCCCGACGGCGACGAAATGACCGACGAGGAATGGAACCAGTCATTTGCGCGATGCCTCGGCATGTTCATGGCCGGCCGTGAAATGGCCGAAGACGACGATCACGGCCGGCCGCTCGTCGACGACGATTTCATTCTGCTGCTCAACAGCCATCACGAGCCCATCCCGTTCATCATTCCGCCGCTGCCCACGCCCTCGGTCTGGCAGGTGATGGTCGATACGAGCCGCGCCGATTGGAATGCAGCCGGCGATCGCCGGTACTCGGCCGGCCAATCGTTTCCGCTCGAAGATCGTTCGCTGGCGTTGCTGCGCCGCGTCGCGGAGCTCGACGTCCGCGAGCCGGCGCGCAATGCGGCCGCGCGGCCGCCGGTGCCGATCATCGCGACGCCGGGCGGCGACCCGGCGCCGCACGCCCCGCGCAAATAGGCAGCTGGTGCATCAATCGACTGCGGCCGCAAGGGGACTCGCGACCGGATCGCCGGGCTGGTAAGCTGGGCTGAGCGTCAACGTCCGACCACCCACATTCGCTCTGGCGGCTTGAAACAGCAATTCAAGTTAATTTCGAGATTGACGACGAGTCGCATGCGGCGATGCGGCGAGGTGGCGGGCCATGACGAAATCGGGACATTGCGAAGTATTCCCGCCGGCAGGCATGCATGAATCACAACCGCATCCTCGCTGACGATCCCACGTGGTACAAAGACGCGATCTTTTACGAGGTCCGCGTCCGCTCGTTCTTTGATAGCTCGGGCGACGGTGTCGGCGATTTCCCCGGCCTGACGGCCAGGCTCGACTACCTGCGCGACCTGGGCGTGACAGCGCTGTGGCTGCTGCCGTTCTATCCGTCGCCGCTGCGTGACGACGGCTACGACATCTCGGACTATATGCAGGTGCATCCGGACTGCGGCACGCTGCACGACTTCAAGATTTTCCTGCGCGAGGCGCATCGCCGCGGCCTGCGCGTGGTGACCGAACTGGTGCTCAACCATACCTCGGATCAGCATCCGTGGTTCCAGCGTGCGCGGCGCGCGCCGCCGGGCGACCCGGCGCGCGACTTTTACGTATGGAGCGATACGACCGATCGCTACCGCGACGCGCGCATCATCTTTCAGGATTTCGAGCCGTCGAACTGGAGCTGGGATCCGATTGCGCACGCCTACTATTGGCATCGCTTCTTCGCCCATCAGCCGGATCTGAATTACGCCAATCCGGCGGTGCGCAAGGCAATTTTCAAGGTGCTCGATTTCTGGCTCGCCATGGGCATCGACGGCTTTCGCCTCGACGCCGTGGCCTACCTGTACGAGCGCGAGGGCACCAGTTGCGAGAACCTGCCCGAGACCCACGCGTTTCTGCGCGAGCTGCGCACGCATATCGATCGCCGCTTTCGCGATCGGATGCTGCTGGCCGAGGCCAACCAATGGCCCGAGGACGCGGTGACCTATCTGGCCGAGGGCAAGGAATGCCAGATGGCGTTCCATTTTCCGCTGATGCCACGGATTTTCATCGCGGTGCGAATGGAAGACCGGTTTCCGCTGACCGACATCTGGGCGCAGACTCCGGCGATCGACGAGACCTGCCAGTGGGCGCTGTTCCTGCGCAATCACGACGAGCTCACGCTCGAGACGGTGACTGACGAGGAGCGCGATTACATGTTTCGCGCCTATGCGCAGGAATCGCGCATGCGTATCAACCTTGGCATCCGGCGGCGCCTGGCGCCGCTGCTCGGCAACAACCGGCGCACGATCGAACTGGTCAATGGCCTGCTGCTGTCGCTGCCGGGCACGCCGGTGATCTACTACGGCGACGAAATCGGCATGGGCGATAATATCCATCTGGGCGATCGCGACGGCGTGCGCACGCCGATGCAATGGAGCGGCGACCGCAATGCGGGCTTTTCGCAAGCCGATGCGCAGAGCCTGATCCTGCCCGTGATCATCGACCACGAGTACCACTACCAGACGGTCAACGTTGAAGCACAGCAACGCAACCGCCATTCGCTGCTCTGGTGGATGCGCCGGCTGACGGCGCTGCGCAAGCAGTTCAAGGCCTTTGGCCGCGGCACGATCGAGTTTTTGCATCCCGAAAATCCGCGCGTGCTGGCCTTTATCCGATCGTACGCCAACGAGCGTATCCTGGTGGTCGCCAACCTCTCGCGCTTCGTGCAATGCGTCGAACTGGACCTCGCGCGCTTTCACGGCACCACACCGGTCGAGCTGTTCGGGCAGACCCGGTTTCCGCCGATCGGCGATCAACCCTACCTGCTGACGCTGGGCCCGCACATGTTCGACTGGTTCGCGCTTGAAGCGCCGGCCGACGATGCGCGTGCGGCGGCGATTGCCGAGTATGCGGCGCCGCTCGTCGAACTGGGCGAATCGTGGGAGCGCGCAATGCACGGTGCCGGGCAGGAGCGCCTCGAGCGCGCGCTACCCGGCTACCTGCGGCAATGCGGATGGCTCAACGGACGGGCGGGGTTGGTCCGCAGCGCGCGCATCGTCGACCTGATTGCGGTGGGCGAGCGTCACAACTCTGCCTGCCTGGCGATTGTCGAGGTCGAATACGGCGAAGGCGAACCGGATACGGTCACCCTGCCGCTCGCGCTGGCGACTCCGCAGCAGGCGGCCGAGATGAGCTCGCGCACGCCGCGCGCGATCGTCGCGGAACTGGCGCTGCCCGGCGACAACGGCGACGGCCGGCGCGTGCTGTTCGACGCGAGCACTGACGCGGCCTTTGCCCGCGCGATTCTCGACACGATCCGGCGCGGACGCAAGCTCAAGGGACGCACCGGCGAATTGACCGGATTAATTGCCGGCGGCGCCGGCGAACTGCCCGGTGGCCAGATCGACGTCGCGGTGGGCCGCCCGCTTACCGGCACGCACAGCAATTCGTCGATCGCCTTCGCCGACCAATATGTGGTGAAGCTGATGCGGCGTATCGAGCCCGGCCTGACCCCCGAACTCGAAGTCGGACGCTTCCTGGCGGCCTCGACCTTCGCCAATGCGGCGCCGCTGCTCGGCTGGCTTGAATATCGCGCCGGGCAAGAGCCGCCGCGCACCACCGCGCTGCTCAGCCGCTACATCTCGAATCAGAGCGACGCGGCCGACTATACGCGCGGCGAACTCACCCGTTACTTCGAGCGCGCGGCCGTGCGCACGCCAATCGTCACGCCGCCGGCGCCGTCGCTGGTCGATCTGCTCGACCTCGACACGCCCGGCGAAGCGGCGGTCCATCTGGCCGGCGCGTACCTTGACGCGGCGCGCCTGATGGGGCGGCGGGTGGCCGAGATGCATCTGGCGCTGGCCGCGCGCAGCGACGATCCGGGCTTCGCGCCCGAGCCGTTTTTGCCGTCGTGGCAGCGTTCGGTCTATCAGTCGATGCGCAATCTGGCGGGCCATACGCTGCGCCTGCTACACGCGCGCCAGAGCCTGTTGCCGGCCGCCGTGCAGGCGCGCGCGGCCGATCTGCACGCTCATCCGGAACGTATCCTGTCGCGCTTCGCGCCATTCATGCATCAGCGGATCACGGCGGCGCGTATCCGCTGCCACGGCGATCTGCATCTGAGCCAGATGCTTTACACGGGCACCGACTTCGTCATTATCGATTTCGAGGGCGAGGCGGAGCGCCCGCTGAGCGAGCGGCGGCGCAAGCGCGCGGCGATGCGCGACGTGGCCGGGATGCTGCGTTCGTTCCAGCGCGTCGCGATCGACACGCTGAACGAACGGCTCCATGCGGGAGCGCTCGGCGCACGCGATTTCGCCGCGATGGCGCCGTGGCTCGAGCTGTGGCAGACCTGGACGACGTGGGCCTTTCTCAAGGAATATTTCGCGCTGGTCGATGCGGCGCCGTTCATGCCGCGCGATCGCGTCGAATTGCGCATCATGCTCGACACCTTTATGCTCGAGCGGATGCTGCTCGAGCTCAGCGCCGACTTGGTCAATCGGCCGGAACGCTCGGGCGTGCCCCTGTATGGTATCGAGCAATTTTTGGGGGCCGATCACGATGACGCGCGCGGCTGATCCGAAATCCGCTACCGCCCTGGCGGCAAAGCCGATCGCTGCAGGCGCGACTGGCGCGGGCAAGCCCGGCGCAACCGCGATCCCGCCCGACGACCTGATTCGCCTGATTGAGTTGCGCCATCCCAATCCGCACGGGATCCTCGGCGCCCATCCGCGGCGCCGCGGCGGGGTGGTCGTGCGCGCGTTTCGTCCCGGCGCCGAGAGCGTTGCGGTGATCGTCGACGGTGACGGCGAGACCGCGCGGCTCATGCGCATGATCGATGCGGCCGGACTGTTCGAGGTGCTGATCGCCGATCGCCGCGAAGTGTTCCCCTATCGCTTGCGCGTGACATATCCCGGCCGCGCCGCCGTGACGATTTACGACCCCTATGCCTTTCTGCCGACGGTCGGCGATCTCGATCTGCATCTGTGGAACGAAGGGCGCCACGAACGGATTTACGAAAAGCTCGGCGCGCATCCGCTGGCAATGGTCGGCGTGGCGGGCGTGGCTTTTGCCGTCTGGGCGCCCAACGCGCGCGGCGTCAGCGTGATCGGCGAGTTCAACGAATGGGACGGGCGCGTGCATGCGATGCGCATGCTCGGATCCTCGGGCGTGTGGGAGATTTTCATTCCCGAGCTCGCGGTGGGCGCGCTCTACAAGTACGAGGTTCGCGCGCGCGACGGCGGCCTGGTGCTCAAGGCCGATCCGTTTGCGAACGCCGCCCAAATCGCGCCGCAGACCGCGTCGATCATCGATCGATCGACCTATCGCTTTGAAGACGCGGCGTGGATGGAGACGCGCGGCCAGCGCGAGACCGCGCGTTCGCCGCTGTCGATCTACGAAGTCCATCTGGGGTCGTGGCGGCGCGTGGCCGCCGAGGACCATCGCTCGCTGAGCTATCGCGAACTCGCGCCGATCCTCGCCGATTACGTCTGTGACATGGGTTTCACCCACGTTGAGATGCTGCCCGTAATGGAGCATCCGTTCGAGGGATCATGGGGCTACCAGGTGACGGGCTACTTCGCGCCGAACGCGCGCTGGGGCACGCCCGATGAATTCCGCTACCTGGTCGATCACCTCCATCAGCGCGGCATCGGCGTGATCCTGGACTGGGTGCCGGCGCATTTTCCGACCGACCAGTTCGCGCTCGGGCGCTTCGACGGGACCGCGCTGTACGAGCATCTGGACGCGCGCAAGGGCTTTCATCCGGACTGGGACACCTACATCTTCAACTACGGGCGCAATGAGGTGCGCAATTTCCTGATCGCCAGCGCGCTCTACTGGCTGAGCGAATTCCACGCCGATGGATTGCGCGTCGACGCGGTCGCCTCGATGCTCTATCTCGACTACGCGCGGCGCGCGGGCGAATGGATTCCCAATCAGTACGGCGAGCGCGAAAATCTCGAAGCGGTGGAGTTCATCAAGGCGCTCAATCGCGTCGCCTACGCCAACCATCCGGGCATCATGATGATCGCCGAGGAGTCCACCTCGTGGCCCGCCGTCAGCCGGCCGATCTATCTCGGCGGACTCGGCTTCGGCCTCAAGTGGGACATGGGCTGGATGCACGACACGCTCAACTACTTCTCCCGCGACCCGATCCATCGCCGCTTTCACCATCGCGACGTGACCTTCGGCTTTCTCTACGCGTGGACGGAGAATTTCGTGCTGCCGCTGTCGCATGACGAGGTCGTGCACGGCAAGGGCGCGATGCTCTCGCGGATGCCGGGCGATCGCTGGCAGCAATTCGCCAACCTGCGTGCGCTCTACGGCTACATGTGGGCGCGGCCGGGCAAGAAGATGATCTTCATGGGCGGCGAGTTCGGCCAATGGCGCGAATGGAATCACGACGAGAGCCTCGACTGGCATCTGCTGCAATACGACGAGCATCGCGCGCTGCAGACGCTGGTGCGCGAGCTTAATCGCGTGTATCTGGCCGAGCCGGCCTTGTGGCAAGCCGACAGCGACACGGCGGGCTTCCGCTTCCTCGACGCCGACAACGCCGACGACAACGTGATCGCCTTCATGCGTATCGCGCCGCAAAGCGGGCGGCGAATCATCTGCGTATGCAACTTCTCGCCGGTGGTGCGTGAGGGCTATCGTGTGGGCGTGCCGGTGGGCGGCGTCTACCGCGAGATCCTCAATACCGACGCGGCGGCCTTCGGCGGCTCGGACGTGGGCAATGCCGGCGCGATCGCCGCTGAAGCGACGCCGTATCACGGGCTGGACTACTCCATCGCGATGATCCTGCCGCCGCTGGGGGTGATATGGTTGGAGGTTCCGCGCCTCTGATCGCGCGCGGTCCCTACGATGGTCGAACCGCGCGCCACCTACCGCATCCAGTTGCATTCGGGCTTCAACTTCGATGATGCGGCGGGGCTCGCCGGCTACCTGGCGGAACTCGGCATCAGCCATCTCTATTGCTCGCCCTACTTGCAGGCGACGCCCGGCAGCACCCACGGCTACGACGTCGTCGATCATCGCCGCCTCAACGACGACCTCGGCGGCGCCGCCGCGCATGCGCGGATGCATACCGCGCTGCGCCATCACGGTCTCGGCCAGATCCTCGACGTCGTGCCCAACCACATGGCGATCGTCAGTCCTTATAACCCGTGGTGGTGGGACGTGCTCGAAAATGGGCCGGCGAGCAATTACGCGATCTACTTCGACGTCGATTGGGAGACGCCGGAGAAACGGCTGCGCAATGCGGTGCTGATACCGGTGCTCGCGGATCAATATGGCGTGATCCTGGAGTCGGGCGCGATTCGCCTGGCGCGCGACGGGGCGGCGCTGACGATTCGCTACCACGAGCAGCGCTTTCCGGTCGCGCCGCGATCGCTCGATACGATCCTGGCGGCGGCCGCCGCGCGCTGCGGATCCGACGAACTGGCCTTCCTGGCCGACACCTTCGCGCGGCTGCCGCTGGCCACGGCGACCGATCTCGAGAGCACCCGCCGGCGCCATCGCGACAAGGACGTCCTGCTCAAGCATCTCGCGCAGGTGGTGCGCGAGCATCGCGAAATCGGGCCATCGCTCGACGCCGTGATCGACGAGATCAACGAACGGCCAGCCGCGCTGCATCAACTGCTCGAGCGCCAGAACTATCGGCTGGCCTACTGGCGCGCCGCCTCGCGTGATCTGGGCTACCGCCGCTTCTTCGATATCAACACGCTGGTCGGCCTGCGGATGGAAGACGAACAGGTCTTTGCCGACACCCACTTCCTGATCCTGCGCTGGCTCGGCGACGGCACCCTCGACGGTATCCGCATCGACCATATAGACGGCCTGCGCGAGCCCGAGCGTTATCTGCGCCGGCTCTCTCAGGTATGTCCGACGGCGTGGATCGTGGTCGAGAAAATCCTCGAACCGGGCGAAGCGCTGCGCGCCTCGTGGCCGATCGCGGGCACCAGCGGCTATGAATTCATGAACCTGACCGGCGGTCTGTTCATCGACCCCGCCGGCGAGCGTCCGCTGACGCGGCTCTATGCGGAATTCACCGGCGAGCCGACCGACTTCACGCGGCTGGCGCTGGAGAAAAAAAATCTCGTGATGCGCGAAATTCTGGGCAGCGATTTGAGCCGCCTGACCGCGCTGTTCGTCGAGGTCTGCGAGCGCCATCCGCGCCATCGCGACTTCACCCGCCATGAACTGCACGAGGCGCTGTGCGCGGCGGTCGCGCGGCTGCCGGTCTATCGCACCTACGTCAGCGAATCGCCCGGCCGACCGCTCGACGCCGACGACCAGCGCTACGTCGGCGCGGCGATCGCAGCGGCCAAGCTCGATCATCCGGAGATCGATCATCGGCTGTTCGACTTTCTCGGCGAGATCCTGCTGCTGCGCCATCGCGAAGCGCTCGAGACCGAACTCGCGATGCGCTTTCAGCAGTTCACCGGACCGGTGATGGCCAAGTCGATCGAGGACACCGCCTTCTATATCTTCAATCGCTTCGTCTGCCTCAACGAAGTCGGCGGCGACCCGGCGCGCTTCGGCGTCGGAGTCGAGGAATTCCATCGCGAATGCGCCGACGGCCACGTGCGCTGGCCGCTGCGGATGCTCGCGACGTCGACCCACGACACCAAGCGCAGCGAGGACGTGCGCGCGCGAATGAGCCTGATCGCCGAAATTCCCGATCGCTGGGCGCGCGCGGTGCGCGGATGGTCCGAGATGAATCGGCCGTGGTGGCGCGGCGGCCTCTCCGACAGCAACGCCGAGTACCTGATGTACCAGACGCTGGTCGGCGCATGGCCGCTCGAACACGAGCGGATTCTCGAATACATGCGCAAGGCGGCGCGCGAAGCCAAGGTCCACACCTCGTGGACCAAGCCCGACGAGGAATACGAGCGCTCGCTCGCCGGGTTCATCCAGGGCGCGCTGGCCAACGCCGAGTTCGTCGCCGACCTGGGCGAATTCGTCGCGCCGCTGATCTGGCCCGGACGAGTCAACTCGCTCGCCCAGACCCTGATCAAGCTGACCGCGCCGGGCGTGCCCGATTTCTACCAGGGCAGCGAACTGTGGTCGCTGACGCTGGTCGATCCCGACAACCGCCGCCCGATCGATTACGAACTGCGCCGCCGCCTGCTCGCCGAATTGCGCTGCGCGACGGCCGCGCAGGTGCTCGCGCGGGCTGACGAGGGTTTGCCGAAAATGTGGGTGATCCGCAATGCGCTCGCCCTGCGCCGCCGTCGCCCCGGTCTGTTCGGGCCCGCGGCCGCGTATCATCCGCTGCGCGCGCGCGGCACGCGGGCCGACCACGTGATCGCGTTCAGCCGCGGCGACGGCGCGATCACGATCGTGCCGCGGCTGCCTTTGCGCCTCGCCGGCAAGTGGGAAGAGACCACGCTCGAATTGCCGGGCGGGCGATGGTCCGACGAATTTACCGGCGCAAGCTATGCCGGCGAAGTTCCGCTCGCGGCCTTGCTCGGGCAATTTCCGGTCGGACTGCTTTCGCGCGAGGCGTCCACGCCGTAAGCTTTGCACGATGGTCATCCGGGTATGGGCGCCGCACGCTGGCCGCGTTGAACTGGCGATCGCCAGCGAGCGCATCGCAATGACCCTCGGCGACCGCGGATGGTGGCTCGCCGACCCGCCGGCGGCTGTGGCTGGTGCCGATTACGCCTTCCTCCTCGACGGCGCCGAGCCGCCGATTCCCGACCCGCGATCAAACTGGCAGCCGGCCGGAGTGCATGGTCCGTCGCGCCTCGTCGACCATGCGTCGTTTCGCTGGAGCGACGCGGGCTGGAACGCGCCGGCTCTGGAGGCGGCGGTAATCTACGAACTGCACGTCGGCACCTTTACGCCGGCCGGCACCTTCGACGCGGCGATCGAGCGCCTGCGCCATCTGGTCGATCTCGGCGTGACCCACGTGGAACTGATGCCGGTGGCGGAATTTCCCGGCAATCGCGGATGGGGCTACGACGGCGTCGATCTCTTCGCACCGCATCACAGCTACGGCGGACCCGACGGCCTCAAGCGACTCGCCGACGCCTGCCACGCCCATCGCCTGGCGATCCTGATCGACGTGGTCTACAACCATCTCGGTCCCGACGGCAACTATCTGCCGCGCTTCGGTCCCTATCTGACGGACCGCTATTCGACGCCGTGGGGCGACGCGATCAATTTCGACGATCGCGGCAGCGACGAGGTGCGGCGGTTCTTCTGCGACAACGCGCAGATGTGGCTGCGCGACTATCATGCCGACGGCCTGCGCATCGACGCGGTCCACGCGATCAGCGACAACTCGGCGCGGCATTTGCTCGAGCAACTCGCCGAGGAGACCGCCGCGCTCGAACAGCGGCTCGGCCGCCGCCTCGTGCTGATCGCCGAGAGCGACGCCAACGACCCGCGCATCGTGCGCCCGCCCGAACTTGGCGGCTACGGCATCGGGGCGCAATGGAGCGACGATCTCCATCACGCGCTGCACAGCGTGCTGACCGGAGAGCGCACCGGCTACTATGCCGACTTCGGCACCGTGGCCGACCTGGCCAAGGCGATTACCCGGGCGTTTGTCTACGATGGCCGCCATTCCGCCTTTCGCGGGCGGCGCCACGGACGCTGGCCTGCCGGAATCTCGGGCAATCGCTTTCTCGGCTACCTGCAGACCCACGATCAAGTAGGTAATCGCGCGCAGGGCGAGCGCACCGCGCGCCTCATGAGTCTCGGGCGGCTCAAGATTGGCGCGGCGATCGTCATCACGGCACCATTTATTCCGATGATTTTCGCGGGCGAGGAATGGGCCGCGTCGACGCCGTTTCTCTACTTCACCGGGCACGACAACCCTGACCTCGCGCGGGCCGTCAGCGAGGGCCGCAAGCGCAGCTTTGCGGCAGCGGGCGGGGCGATCGGCGAGGTTCCCGATCCGCAGGCACCCGCGACTTTCGCCCGCAGCAAACTCCTATGGTCCGAAGTCGCGAGCCCGCCGCATAACGAGATCCTCGCGTGGTATCGCGAACTGCTGAGCCTGCGCGCCGCCACGCCCGAACTGCGCGACGGCCGGCTCGACCTGGTCAAGGTGCAATTCGACGAGGCGGCGCGCTGGCTTACGATCACCCGCGGCGCGATCACGCTGGCGTGCAATCTCGCCGATCGCACACAACCGGTAGCGCTCGGCGATCGCGCGCCGCGGCGGATCGTGATGGCGTCGGACCCGCGCATTACTCTGTCCGGCGCGACCGTGGATCTGCCACCGGATACCGTCGCGATCGTGCGCACCAGTTAGCGCGGCCGACCCGCGATCGCGCACTGACTATGGTTGCGTGGGAGCTAAGTAGCCGGCGGCGCATCTCAGTCGGGCAATATCAAATAGAAATATAGGCGTGATGGTGCTGTGGAGAACGTGGCTAGCCGAGGCCATTGGTGCCCTGGAGCACGGGCACAGGCGAATGCTGATGGACTATTCGGCGATGATAGTGAGACGCTAATGAAGCGATGGTCCCGCAATTGAACGGCGCCGCCAGAGCCTCTGAAGTGAACTAGTCAGTGCGGCGCGGCGACGAAGTATTGAACGAGACAGCATCGGAACCGTTCGTCAATCGTAATTGACAAGGAGTATACATCATGGTTCTTTTCACTAATCGAGCCGCGCGCGCGGCGGGTGCGGCGGTAACCTTTCTCGGCGCCATAGCCCTCGCGAGCCCTGCGTTCGCGGCCTCGCAGGAAGTTACGATACCGCCCGCGCCGCATCGGGCGATGGCGATGTCGCCGATGGCGTCGGAACCTGCCGGAATGACCGCGGTCGAAGCCCGCATCAAGGATTTGCACGAAAAGCTCCACATTACCGCCGCGCAGAAGCCGCAATGGGACGATCTGACCCAGGTGATGCGCTCTAATGCGCAGGCGATGGTCGATCTGCAGAAGCAGCGCACCGCAAACGCGCAGTCGATGAGCGCGGTTGACGTGGTTAAATCCTACGAATCGGTAATCGAAGCGCATGAAGCTGGAATGAAGAAATTCGTTCCGCCGTTTGAGGCCCTGTACAACACGATGTCGGACACGCAGAAGAAGACCGCCGACTCGCTGTTCCGCCGCCGTGAAAAGGCGTCGGCCGCAAAACAGACCGCTTCGAGCAACTAAAGCGGAAATCGATTACGCGAGGAAGTATTAATATGGAAGTGTCACTAAAGCCCGAAGTTAACTCGCGCTCGAAGGCCGTCAGGATCGCTGCGGCCGTCGGGTTTGCGCTCGTGATTGGCAGTTTCGCCGTCGGGCCGGCCCGCGCCGACGAACACGGCCATGACCATCACGGCTACTATCAACATCACGGTAACGAGCATCACGGCTATAACCGCGGCTATCGGGGCGGCTATGCGCGACGGCCAGTGAATAACTATTACGCGCCGGAGCCGAATTACTACTCGGAGCCAGAGCCGTATGAATATAATAATTCGCCAAGATACGAGTCACCCGTGAGCCATGGTCTCGATATGTTTTTTGGCCGGTGATAAACCACCGCACTCGACGGTAGTGTCCTAATCCGAAATTAGGACACTACCCGGACGAATCGAGCACCGGTTAAAATCCGGGCATGACCTTTTCCCCGCACCGATACGCTATCGCACGAAAGACCGATGCCACTGCATGCTGGCGGACGGCTCGAAGCCGACTGGGCGTATTTAATCTATTCTAGGCTGTAGCGGCCGCCATTAGTCTGCATAATGCCGATGTCATCATCGCGATAGTGCGGCGAGCAATAGTCATCGACCGCAAACGCATTCTCCCAGCCATTATCTACCGCTTTCGCAAGGCGAACTCCGCATCAGCGTGATATTCATCCCTGTCCCGGCGCACTCATATAAAGCGTTGGCGATCGCTCGAACAAGCGATAAACTACGGCACGGACAGATCTCTATGTGAGACTCTGTAAGCGAGATTAGAGTCGGCCTATGTTACAAATGAGTGAGAATCGCCATGAGCGCTTCCGGCGCCTCGCCGCAACCGGCTTACCTGGTCGTGGACGCGCAGCGGCGGCCACCTCGCTCATTCAACTACTAGCGTGCCTATTTCGCTCCTCTTTAACCTAGGGTATAGATTGAAGTCTGATGGAGTACTATCAGTACTTTCGCCTTGACGGTCCTCCTTTCCAGCCCGCGTCTCCTCATAGCGCGGTCTATTTCAGCCCGACACATCTTCAGGGCCTCGCCACGCTCGAATCGGGCCTGACCACTGATCTGAGCGGACTGACCCTGCTGACGGGCGAAGCCGGGATCGGCAAAACCACGCTGATCTATTCCCTGCTGCAGCGCGACTTCAAGCGCGCCCGAATCGCGCATATCGACGACCCCAAGCTCTCGTTCCTGGAGATGCTGCAGGTCGTTCTTTCGCAGCTCAATCTTTATTCCGCCGGATCGACCAAACTCGATTACCTCAAAGTGCTGGACCATTTGCTGGACCTGCACGGCAAGGAGGAACGGATCGCGATCGTGGTCGACGAAGCCCAGGCGCTGAGCGACGACGTATTGGAGGAGTTGCGGCTGCTGTCCAATCGCGGGCAGCGCGAGGACCGGGTCCTGCAGCTCATCCTGGTTGGCCAGCCGGAACTCGCCGAGCGTTTGAAGAGGCCGGAACTGCGTCAACTGAATCAGCGTATTTCGTCCCGCGGGACGCTCAAGCCGTTGACCACCGCGGAGGCGATCATGTACGTCGAGTGCCGGCTCAATGTTCAAGGAGGCAAATCCTCGGCAATCTTCGAGCCGCACGCCTTGAACCATCTGCTTAAGCGGAGCGACGGCATCCCGCGTAAAATCAATATGCTCTGCCATAGCGCGATGATGGCAGCGTTTTATGCGGGGGATCGAAAAATCACCGTCAGGCTCGCAAAGAAAATTGCCGCCGATTACCACGACTCGGTCGGAATCACGAAGCCGAGAGCTGGCGCGCGGCGTCTGGTGATGTCCGCGCTGATCGCGGCTGTGGCGCTGGCGTCGCTTTTGGCGGTGGGCATTCTCTATCCGAAGTTCTGGTCGGATTTATTTGGCTATCGCAGCGCCGCAACCGACGATGCGGACGAACTGCCTGCTCAGCCAGTCGCGATTGCCAGGCACCTCAAAAAAGACCAGCACTTCGCTGCCGTCAACCAGGCGGGATCCGGCGCGAAGCTTCAAATTGTCACTAATGCCGCGCCCCATCTGGTCGAACCGCAGGCATCGATTGCCCTCGGAGCCGTGCCACTCGCGGCATCCGGTGGCGACCCTGCCGGTCCGGCAACCGCTCCGGGAATGCCGACCCTGCCAACCGCACCGGCCGCGGCCGCCGCCAGTGCCGGGATTCAGAAACAGATTGGAGTAGCCGCGGCGCCGGCGCCTCGCAGTCAAATCACTGTGAAGTTCGGTGATACGCTCGAGGATATTGCCATTCGTTATCTCGGATCGAAGTCCGGAATGGATGAACTCATCAAAGCAAATCCACAACTGACCAATATCGATCAATTAAGGGTCGGACAGATCATCTACCTGCCGCACAGCTTCAATGCGAAGGCTGCGCACGATCAGGCCTTGATCGCGCGTCCCGCCGCGAACGTCAACGACTCGCCGGAGTGACAATCTCCGCCACCGCCTCGCGCCTCTTGATCGGGGAAGCGCCCGACTTCCGATCGCCGATCAAAAACGGCGGCCATCCGAATTCCGGATGGCCGCCGCACTGACGGTAGATTAGGGCGATGCGATCAGCCGCAGCTTGACTGCATCAGACGCCGCAGCCTGGCAACGATAAGCCGGTGGCCGGCGCGAAATTCATCTTCAGGTTCGGGCCGGTCGTGAGACCATAGTCGCAAATCATTGCGCCGTTGATCGTCACGCCGCTGCCCAGAGTACAGGTGTCGCCACCATGCACCGTGCCGTAAATCACGCTCGAATTGTTGATAAAAACCGAAGGCGGGGACGCCGGGGGGTTAAATCCGGCAGGTTCGGTGGTCGTCGTGATAAACACATTCTGGGCCATCAACCCGCCCTGCAGAACGATTTTCGCGCCGAATCCCATGCTGAAGCTTCCCGCAGTTTCGAGAATCACGCTGTCGGTACTTCCGCCTTTGAGAATCAACACCGAGGAATTTCCCATCGCGACGCTGGGCGTGCTGATGACGTTAAGGCCGGCGGATAGGGCGATCGTCTGGGTCTTGCCGGCTGCCGGAGCGATTGCCGCGATCGACTGCGTCGGGGCCTCGCAGGAGACCGCCTGATCGAAGTTCTCCTCCTGATCGACCGCGTTGCCGATCATCGTAATATCCGGATTGGTATTCGTGGTGTCCTGGCTGCCGCAGGTCGCGCCGCTACCCAGGGTGATCGCACCACCGTCCGTTACACACGCCCCCAGCACATGAGCGTAGTTGGCCAGCGAAATCGTCGCGCCGGGGCCGTTCTCGAACAGCGTGGCGATTACGTCGCCATTGATCTTCGTGTTGTTGCCACCAATTTTGATGTTGCTGTAGGTGGCGCCGACGTTCGTACTCACCCCGAGGATCACCGCACTATTGCCCAGCGTCATCGGGCCGGCATCGGAGAGCAACGCAAAATTGGCCGCGGCCCCCAACGTCACTCCCTGCGCATTGGCGATGCCGGCCAGCGCGAGACACCAGATTGCTACGCTTCCGGCGAAAACCGCAGACCATCCGAATTTAACTGACTTCTTCAATGGGGTCATCTCACGCCCTCCTCATAGACTGATTACCGGCTATCGCTTGCGACACCACTCTATCGATGTCACAAAGCCACTCCATCTCGTGCACCGTGCGATAATTGCAGAAACGCCGCGCTCGTAAAAGCGCTTCCGATCATTTCGACGGGCCAATGATTGACAAACCTCATAATTTAATCTTATTGTAGCATTGTTATGTTTTACAAGGCATTCGCGTACTGAGTTAGGACATCGGATGCCCGTGTCCATCTGTATTGATGCTCACGCGATTTGACGCATCGACCTATTATCCAAGCCTTTGTTAATACTTGACTCATATCAAGTTAGCGATACATTGCAATGCAGCAGTGTTGCGGGACGTACCGCCATTTCCGCCGCTTCATGACGGAAATGTCCTGACCGATGATTTCCAACCGATGTCAGTTAATAGCAAAAAGATAAGACCTAGAGATGGCGCGGATGGCCGGTTCAAAGCGCCCACCCGGATGGGCGGCTGCGCGACGCCGGCCCATCTATCGCTGCGGCTACGCGTACCGTCGCGGCGTCGCGCCGGATTACTCGCGCCGGACCGGGTGGGTTGGAGCGTTCTGGCAATTTTTGCGCTGGCCGCCTGCACCTCCGCCAATGCGCCATCGACGGCGCTTCCGGTGGCCAATCCGGCGACGATGAGCGCCAGCGCCGAACCGGCCGAAGCCCCCGCGCAGCCGACAGATACTGCGCATAGTCCGCAGTCCGTGGCGGCCGCGAACGCGGCCATCACCAGCTATACAGAAGACCCCGCAGGTGAACTTAACAGGCTTTGGGCGCAGCGCGAGCGCGAAAAGAGCGGCGACTTTGCACTCGGACCAGGCGATCTTATCAATCTTTCATGCCCCGACGACGACGAATTCAACGGTCAGTACCGGATTTCCGGCGAGGGCGATATCAGCCTGCCGCTGGTGGGCACGGTCAAGGCCGCGGGTCTCACCCAGGACGCGCTGAAGGCGGACTTGGAGCATCGTCTCAAGCATTATCTGCGCAATCCCCAGGTCAATCTGCTGGTCGGCGACTATCGGAGCCGCCAGGTTGGTGTTTTCGGCGCGGTGACGAAGCCCGGGGTCTACGATCTGGCGGGTCCCACCGACACGATGCAGAACATGATCTCGCTCGCGGGCGGAGTCGCGACCGACGCTTCATCCCGGATTTACTTCAAACCGGGGCCCCCCGCGAACGCTGACTCGTCGCCGCTGCAGGAGCCGGTGGTAACGCCGCTTTCGCCGACCGATTACCAGAATTCGATCGTGGTGGATACTGACGACGCCACCGGCCGCAGCTTTTTGGGACTGCCGGCGCGTCCCGGCGACGTGATCAATGTTGCCGTCGACGGCCAGGTGATGGTTGACGGCTGGGTGGCCAAGCCCGGGTCGTATCCGATCTCGCGCGATCTGAAGGTGCTCGGTGCGGTCGCCGCCGCCGGCGGCGCGTTGTATCCGGCCAATGAGGACGACGTAAAGATCATACGCAAGAGCGCCCAGGGTCAGCAGATCATGCTGGTCAACCTGAACCGCGTGTCGGCCGGCGAGGCGCCGGACGTCGTGGTGCAGGACGGCGATGTGGTCGAAGTGACATACTCGAACGCCAAGATTGTTCCCTACGGCATCTTTGAGGCCGTGACCCAGATGTTCCGCGCGGGAGCGTACTTCGTACCGTAGCGACTTCCAAAGACGTTGCGGATGATCGAGGTGGAGGGGGGGGAGCATACGAATAGTCCGGTCATTGGAGTCCAAGGGGGCGGAAGCACGACACTATGTCGTTACTGATAAAACAGTGAGAAATATTCCACAGGAAAACCGCAAGGGCCTGTTTCTGCTTGGTCCCGAAGACGAGACGCTGTCGGGCCATTGGCTCGGCAATGATCAGGAGTCGGCCTCGCTGGGACATTTTTTGCTGGTCCTCAAACGGCGCCGCCGCCTGATCGCGGGCTTTACGCTGGCGACCGTCGCGATCACCGCCGTGGTCGTGTTCTTCCTGCTGCGGCCGATGTACCGGGCGAGCACCGACGTGCTGATCGAGCGCAACGCGCCGCAGGTGCTCGACGCGCAGGAAGGCCTGTTCTCGCCCGACATCCTCGACAGCCAGCACGATTTTTACAAAACGCAGGAAGACCTGCTGGGGAGCCAGGTGCTCGCCGCCGAGGTGATCAGGGAACTGGATCTCGGCCACAACCAGGCTTTCCTCAAGCCCTACCTGGGCGGCGTGCCCGGATGGGTCGCCGACCAGATCAGACTATTATACTACAAAGTGTTTCCGGTGACCAAAACGCCGGATTCGGCCAATCCGCTGCACGTCGATTTCGGGCTGATCAAGCGCTACCAGGCGCGCCTGACGATCGTGCCGGCGCTCAATTCGCGTATGATGTTGATCTCGTTTCTGACGCCCGATCCGGTGCTCTCGGCGCGGATCGCGGACGCGCACGCGCAGGCCTATATCAGGGAAGGCCTGAAGCTGCGCACCGATCCGGGCGAAGAGGCCGAGCAGTTCCTGCACGAAAAGCTCGCCGAAATCGAGCAGAAGCTCAGGGAATCCGAGATCAGCCTCAATAATTACCGGCGCCAGAACGGCCTGATCTATCTCAACGACAACGATGAAGAGAGCGGGCAGGCGGCGGGCGGCGGCCATCGCACGGAGGCGATTCAGCGGCTCGGCGACCTGAGCAATCTGCTGGCCGGCGCCGAAGCCGACCGCATCGCGCAGGAGGCGCAGGCGCAACTCGTGCAGCGCCACGACTATGGCGCGCTGCCGGCGGTCGTGCAGAGCCCGCTGATCCAGAATCTCAAGGAGCAACTGGCGACGCTCGAAAGCCAGGAGGCTTCGCTCGCCAGCACCTACATGCCCGACCATCCCAAGCTGATGAAAGCGCATGCGGAGACCGAAGAGGTGCGCACGCGGCTCACGCACGAAATGCAGAATATCGCGACCGCCACCCAGGAATCCTATCTGGCGGCGCAGGCCAAAGAGCAGGACCTCAAGGACGCCATCGACAAGCTCACGACCACCGAGATGAAGCTCAAGGATGCCGGCGTCGAAGACGCCATCCTGTCGCGCCAGGTCGAGACCAACCGCGAACTCTACCAGGGCGTCCTGCAGCGGATGAAGGAAATGGGCATGGAGGCGCAGTTGCGGGCCTCGAACGTGTCGGTGATCGACCCCGCGATTCCGCCCATCGCGCCCGCGATTCCCAAAAAGGCGCTGAGCCTGATGCTCAGCGTGATCGTCGGATTGATCGGCGGAGTCGGCCTGGCCCTGACCTATGAATACCTCGACAATACGCTCACCACACCGGGTGAGGTCGAGGCCGTGCTGCGCCTGCCCAACCTGACGGTGGTGCCGGATTTCGCGACCCTGGCCAGGGGCGAGAAGCTGCCGCCCGCAATCGCGCAGACCAACGGGGCGGCCAACGGCGCAGGGCTCGTGCCGACCGACTCATCGGACCGGCTGCCGACGCTGTCGTCGCGCCCGCTGTCCGCCGCGACCGAAGCCTATCGCACGCTGTGCACCAATATCGTGTTGTCGCAGCCGGACCGGCCGCCGCGCACGATGGTCTTTACCAGCACGCGCCAGGGCGAAGGCAAAACCGTGACGATCCTGAATACCGCGGTGGCGTTCGCGCAGGCCGGGCGTCGCGTGCTTGTGATCGACGCCGACTTGCGGCGCGCCCAATGCCATCGCGTGCTGGGCGTCGAAAACGGCAGCGGCTTGACTGAAGTGCTGACCGGGCAGAACGACCCGGCGCAACTGATTCGCCGGGTGGTCGACGGGCAAGGCAAGGGCGGCGTGTGGCTGCTCAGCGCGGGCTTGCGGCCACCGAATCCGGGCGCGCTGATTGGCTCGCGGCGGATGCAGGAAGTGATCGAGCAGGTGCGCGATCAGTTCGACCACGTGCTGATCGATACCTGTCCGCTGGTGCCGATGAGCGACGCGGTGATTCTGTCGACGCTGGTCGACGGCGTGGTCGTCGTGGTGCGGGCGGGCGAGACCCCGCGCACTGTGGTGCGCGACGCGGTGGTCCATCTGACCCGCGCGCGGGCCTGGATGATCGGCGTGGTGCTCAATCGGGTGGATCTGAAAACCAGCGATTACGCCCACTACTTTTATCGCTATTACTCGCCCACTTACGAGGTAGATTCGCGCCCGGAGGCGTGACCGGAATGACGAGCGGCCCGGGCGCCGGCGGGTTTACCCAACTGCCGGGGATGACGAAAGACCGCGATGCTGATTTCGGATCTTTGGAGGAAAGGATAATGATTGCGCTGAGCGAGAAACGGATAGTGGTCACCGGTGGTTCGGGCTTCCTGGGCAGCCACGTGGTTGAACGACTGCGTGCGCAGGGCTGCCGGAAGCTGTTCGTACCGCGATCGGCGCAGTACAACCTTTGCCGCCAGAGCGAGATTGCGCGGATGCTCGAGGAGGCGCGGCCGGAGGTCATTATCCATCTGGCGGCGGTGGTTGGCGGAATCGGCGCCAATCGCGAGAATCCCGGCCGTTTTTATTACGAAAACCTGATCATGGGCGCCGAACTGATGGAACAGGCGCGCCGCGCCGGGGTCGCCAAATTCGTCGCCGTCGGTACGGTCTGCGCCTATCCTAAATTTGCCGCCGTGCCCTTTCGCGAGGACGACCTCTGGTCGGGCTACCCCGAGGAGACCAACGCGCCTTACGGACTGGCGAAGAAAATGCTGCTGGTGCAGGCCCAGGCCTATCGCCAGCAATACGGTTTCAACGCGATCTACCTTCTGCCGGTCAATCTCTATGGTCCGCGCGACTCGTTCGATCCGGCGAAATCCCACGTTATCCCCGCGCTGATCAAAAAATGCGTGGACGCGGTCGATCGCGGTGCCGACGAAATCGAAGTGTGGGGCACCGGCGCGGCGAGCCGCGAATTTCTTTATGTCGAAGACTGCGCCGAAGCGATCACGCTGGCCTCCGCACGTTATGACGGCGCCGATCCGATCAATCTCGGCGCCGGCAGCGAAATCAAAATCCGCGACCTGGTCGGCCTGATTGCGGATTTGTGCGGGTTCAAGGGGCGGATCGTGTGGAACGCCGACAAACCCGACGGACAGCCGCGCCGCTGCCTTGAGGTCACCCGGGCCGAGCGCGAGTTCGGCTTCAAGGCGACGACCGAATTCCGTGACGGTTTAAGCCGCACGATCGACTGGTACCAGGCCGCGCGTCAGTCCGTCGAGAGCGAAGAGCATGCGGGCGGTCAGGCGGCCGCGGGCCGCTGATGACCACCCGGCCGATCACCTGGCCCGGAGCCGAGCGGAGTCCGCTTTGCCCGGGAGCCGAGCGGAGTCCGCTTTGCCCGGGAGCCGAGCGGAGTCCGCTTTGAATCTGGATTCGGCAATACCTGATGCGGCGATACCGAAGACGTCCGCCAGCGCGCCGCCGCGCGCCAATATCCTGGGTGTCCCGATCGACGCGATCGACCTGCCGACCGCGGTCAATTCGATCGACGGATGGATTACCCGGCGCGAGCGGCATTACGTCTGCGTATGCAACGTGCACACCGTGATGGAGTGCCAGCGGGACGAAGCGATCCGCCAGGTCTACAATCAGGCTGGCATGGTCACGCCCGACGGTATGCCGCTGGTATGGGTCAGCCGCCTGATGGGCTTCGGCGGTGTCGGACGGGTCTATGGTCCCGACCTCACGCTCGCGACCTTGGCCCGTTCGCTCGAGCGCGGCTGGAGCCATTTTTTTTACGGCGGCGCGCCCGGGGTGGCGGAGAAGCTGGCGGCGCGGATGACGGCGCGGTTTCCGGAATTGAAGATCGCGGGCCTCATCAGTCCGCCGTTTCGGCCGCTCACAGCGCAAGAAGACGATGCCGACGTGCGGCGCATCAACGAGTCCGGCGCGGACATCGTATGGGTGGGAATCGGCGCGCCACGCCAGGAGCAATGGATGGCCAGCCATCGCGCACGCCTCGACGCCGCGGTGCTGATTGGGATAGGCGCGGCGTTCGACTTTCTGTCCGACACCAAGCGGCAGGCGCCGCGCTGGATGATGCGCAGCGGCCTGGAATGGCTGTTTCGGTTCGCTTGCGAACCCCGCCGGCTGTGGCGCCGCTACCTGGTCTACAACTCCATGTTCGTATGGCTGATGCTGATGCAGTTCATGGGCTTGCGCGGCGGTGCCCGTGCCCGGACTCAGGCCGACGCCGAATGATCGCCGCGGACTAAAGAAACTCGATTCAGGACTCAAATATCGGAACGCGTACTCATTATTAGACCGCATCAATGATTAACCGGGAAAAATCCGAATATTCCGCGCTGTTCGCCGACGCCGAAGCGCGTGGCGCGCAGGCCGTGATTCCCGCTTCATGGGACGCAGTGCGGGTCTACGCGCACGATTGGCCGACCTTCGCCCGCGTCGCGATTCTGCTGCTGGTGGACCTGCTGGCGCTGGTGTTGTCGGCGGGCGCGGCTTATGGTTTTTGGGCCTACGGGGTGCTCGATCAGCCGATCAATCTCTACAAACTGCTGTTCGCCTTTATCCTGCTGGTGCCGATCGGCTATGCGGCCGCCGGCCTCTATCCCGGATTCGGGATCGGCGCGCCGGAGGCCTTTCGCCGTTTATGCCTGAGCAACGCCGGCGCATTCCTGGTAATCGCGGACCTGGTCTTTCTGCTTAAGCTGCCGGCGCATTATTCGCGCATGGCCTTCGTAATCACATTTTGCGCGAGCCTGGTGCTGGTACCCACCGGCCGGCTGGTGGCGGTGTCGATCACCGACCACTGGGCCTGGTGGCGCAAACCGGCGATCCTGATCGGCTCGGCCGCCTGGGCGGCGGCGACCGCCGATCTGCTCAACCGGCGCCGCGCCTTCGGCTACAAACCGATCGGCGTAATCGTCGGCGGCCTGGTCAAGCGCGCCGACGCTGCCGGATGCGAAATGCCGCCCCCGACGGCGGCGATGCTGCGTCTGGCCGAGCAGGGGCGCTGCGCCGTGATCGTTCAGCAGGACCGCGGGAACCACGACCTCGCTACGCTGGTGCGCCGTTTCCGCCACGTGATGGTCCTGATGGAGGATTTCGAGGGACTGCCGATCGAGAACTCGCGCCTGCTGAATTTCGGCAGCATGATGGGTTTGCAGTTCACCAACAACCTGATGGTGCGGCGCAACTGGCTTATCAAGCGCACGCTTGACACGCTGATCGGGGGCGCCTTGCTGCTCGCCGCGCTGCCGATTATCGCGCTGGCGGCGGGACTGATCCTGATCTGCGACGGCGCTCCGATCTTCTACAGCCAGGAGCGCGAAGGCCGCGCCGGCCGTATCATCAAGGTCTTGAAGCTGCGCACCATGTGTCGTGACAGCGAGCGCAAGCTCGCCGAGGCGCTGGCCGCCGATCCGGCCTTGCGCCAGCAATGGGACGAGCGCTGCAAGCTGGTGCATGACCCGCGCGTGATTCCGGTAATCGGATCGCTCCTGCGCCGCTTCAGTATCGACGAACTGCCGCAGCTCTGGAGCGTGGCGCGGGGCGAGATGAGCCTGGTCGGGCCGCGGCCGTTCCCGGAGTACCATCTGCGGCGCTATCCGGAGGAATATCGCAAGCTGCGGCGCCAGTTGCGCCCCGGCCTGACCGGACTGTGCCAGGTGATGGTACGCAGCGACAGCGACCTCGAGGCGCAGCGGCGCTTCGACACCTACTACATCTGCAATTGGTCGGTGTGGCTCGACCTCTACATTATGGCGCGCACGTTCTGGGCGGTGCTCACGTCGCGAGGCGCATACTGACTGATGACGGGCATTAGTCAGCCGAACCATACATGAGCGCGTCCTGTAGTGCGGCGGAAAAGCTGATCGCGCCGCCGGCGGTGAAAGCGTCGGGCGCGGCGACCCGATGGTTGCGCCGCGACGGCTTCGCCATCCTCGATCAGGCGCTCTTCTACGGCGCCAATTTCACCATAAACATCCTGCTGGCGCGCTGGCTGCACGCGACCGCTTACGGCGCCTATGCGGTGGCGCTCTCGGTCTTCTTCCTCACCGCCTCGCTGCATACCGCGGTGCTGACCGAGCCGATGATGGTCTATGGTGCGCGCAAGTACGCGCGCCAGTTTCCGCAGTATGTCGGCCTGCTGCTCAAAGTTCACTGGGCGCTGGCGGCGCTGGCGGCGGGCGCGCTCGCGCTCGGAGCGGTGATCGTCGGCCATGCGCATGCGCCCGAGATGGCGCTGGCGCTATGGGGCATCGCGGCGGCGGCGGCCTTTGTGCTACTCGCCTGGTTCGTGCGGCCGGCCTGTTATGTACGCGGCCAGGCGCAATGGGCGGCGCTGGGTTCGGCCGTCTACGCGCTGACCATCGTGAGCCTGCTGTGCCTCCTGCAACGCCATCATATGCTCTCGGTGCTGACCGCGTTTCTGGCCACCGGGCTCGCGGCGATGCTCGGGTCGATCGTTACGATCGCGTTCCTCAAGCCGCAATGGAGCGCCACCGGGGCGGACGTGGTCTCACCGCGCAGCGTGCTGCGCGACCATTGGCAATACGGGAGCTGGAATGCGATCGCGACCATCGCGCAATGGTCGTCGAGCCAGATTCTGCTGGTCATGACGCCGCTCTTTCTCGGCCTCAAGGCGGCCGCCGCGATTAGCGTCGTGGCCAATCTGATGCGCCCGTTGTTCCCGATGATTCGTTCGATCACGCCGCTGATGCTGCCGTATGTCTCGGCCCATTTCGATCAGCCGGAAAAGGCCCACGAACTGCGCCGCTACCTGACCGGATGGTTTTGCGCATGCGTCGGCGGGTCGCTGGTTTACGGCCTCGGCGTGACGGTCTTTTACGAACAGATCGCGCGCCATTTTTTCGCCAACAAGTATCACGGCTATGCGGAACTGGTATTGCTGTTCGGTCTCGCCTACGCCGCGTCGGCCGCCGTGCAGGTGATGAGCGTGGTGATTCGGGCGGCGGGCGAAACTCGCGTAATCGCAATAATCTGGGCGGTGCCCGGCCTGATGACGGTGTTTCTGTCGGTGCCGGTGCTGCTCGCGGGCAGTTTGAACGGGGTCGCCGCGGTCTTCGCGCTGAGCTACCTCATCGCCCTGGCGATCGCGCTCTGGAAAGGCCTCGAGGCGCTCAATTCCGGGCCGGCGGCGGGCGGCGATCTGACTGCCGGCCCGCCGCTGGAGCAATCCTCCTGATCGCCGGCGCCGGCGATCGAATGCAAACCCCATGGAATCCGTCAAGCGCATCGCCGCCGCCCATCCGCTCGCGCCGGAGCCGTCCGTGAATCCGGCCACGGCGCCGGACCGCGGTGGTGACGGAGCGCTGGCGGCGCTGGGCCGCCGCTTCGCGCGCGATCAGGTGGACTATTGCGTGCTCCACGGATGGGGCCAGCTACCAGCCTGGAGCGGCGGCGATTTTGACCTCGCGATCGATCCGCGCCACCTCGAGGTGATTGAAGCCGCGCTCGAAGCCGATTGCCAGGGCCGCATCGTGCAGTTGCTGCAGCACGAGGCCACCGGCTTTTTCTTCGTCGCGCGCTGCGACGGCGAGCCCGGCTTCACCCTGGTTGACGCGGCTACCGACTACCGCCGCGATGGCCTCATCTATCTTTCGACCGCACGGCTACTGGCGGGCGCGCGCGACTGGAACGGCTTCCGGGTGGCCGCCCCGGCAGTCGAGTTCGCCTACTTGCTGATCAAGAAAATCTCCAAGCTGTCGATCCCGGCGCATCAGCGGGAACGGCTGGCGGAACTACGCGGCACGCTCGGCGCCGAAGCCGCTGAAATCGCGCGCGATCTGTTCGGCGCGGTGCCCGGCGCGCGGCTTATCGAATGGATCGACGCGCGGCGCTGGGAGCCGCTCGACGCGGACATCGCCGGCCTGCGGCGGGCGCTGCGGCGGCGCGTGATCCGCCGCGATCCGCTCGCGCCGATACGTTACTGGTGGCCCGAACTCGGCCGTCAATGGCGGCGCTGGCGTAATCCGTCAGGCCTGCTGGTGGCCGTGCTCGGACCGGACGGCGCGGGCAAGAGCACGTTGATCGAGGGCCTGCGGAGCAATCTGGGCGGCGCCTTCAGGCATACCAGTTCGTTCCATTTGCGGCCCGCCGTGCTGGGGCGCGGCACCACCGGACCGCCGGTCACCGATCCGCATGGCGCGCCGCCGCGCGCGCGCGCCGCTTCGGCGGCCAAAATTGCCCTCTACGTCGCGCAATATATTCTCGGCTATGCCGTGCGGCTGCGCCCCGCGCTGGCGCATACCACGCTGATTTTTTCGGATCGCTACTTCGACGATCTGATCGTCGATCCCCGGCGCTATCGCTATGGCGGCCCGGCGTGGTGGTTGCGAATGGCCCGGCGGATCGTGCCGCGCCCCGATCTGTGGCTCGTGCTCGACGTGCCGGAACCGGCTCTGCTCGCGCGCAAGCAGGAGGTTGCGGCCGCGGAATTGACCCGCCAGCGCCGGGCCTATCGCGATCTCGCCGCCGAATTGCCCAACGCCTTTGTGGTGGACGGCGCGAACGATCCGGGTCAGGTGGCGCGCGAGGCCGCCGAGGTCTGCCTCGATCATTTGCATACCCGTTATTGGGCGCGCCGCGCGCGATCGCCGCTAGGTTCGCGCGCGCGTGATCTCGATGGGCTGGCGGCCGTGGTCCTGCGTGCGGGGCAGAGCCGGTTTGCGATCGGCCGCGGGCCGTCGGACGCCGCGCGCGACGCCTCCGACGCCTTTGTCTGGCTCAGGCTGGGCGACGGCCGCGGCTTCCTGCTCCCGCGCGATCGATCGCTCATGGGCCCGGCGCTGGAACTCTACAACGCCCATAGCAGGCGCGGCCGCGCGGTCAAGACGATGCTGCGGGCCGCGGCCGGCCGCCGGCGACTGATCGACCAGCTGCTCGTGCCGGTGGCGGTAATAGCCGGCGCCGCCGGTCCGGTCGTCGCGCCGGTGGGCGAGGCGACGCTCTTCGACCACCTCAGGAAGCTTCTGCACCGCGACGACCTGGGTTTCGCGGTTTCCACCGGCACCCCCGGACCGCATTGCAAGACCGTTATCCAGGTGCTGACCCGGCAGGGCGAGGTCCTCGGCTACGCCAAGGTCGCCGCGAATCCGGCGACCGGCGCGCTCGTGCGCAACGAGGTGGCGACGATCCAGCGCCTCGGCGAACTCGGCCAGCGGGTGTTCGACCTGCCGCGGCTGCTGACCGCCGGCCAATGGAACGGCAATCCGTTCAGCCTGCAATCCGCACCCGCCATCCGGGCTGCGGCGGCGCCCGATCCCTTCGGCGCGGAGTACCTCGACATCATCTGCCAGTTGAGCGCGATCGATAGCGCCCGCGGCGCCCTCGAGCAGAGCGGCTTCTGGCGCGGCCTGACCGGACGGATCCGCGCCGTGCGCCATCCCTACTTCCGCCGCGTGCTCGACCATGCGGCGGCATGGCTCGCCGAGCGGATGGGCAAGCAGATCATCGTCTGCCATCTGTCGCATGGCGACTTTGCCCCGTGGAACGTGCGGCGGCTGGACGGCAAGCTCTACGTCTTCGATTGGGAATACTCGAGCCGCGAAACTCCGGCGGGCTGGGATCTCTGTCATTTCTTCACCCAGACGTTGACCCTGCTGCGCCACTATTCGCCGGCCCGGGTCTGGCGCGAGTTCGGCGCGGACGGCGAGGCGGCGCGCTGGGCCGGCGCCTATCTGGACCGCGTCGAGCTCGATCGCGGCCTGCTCAAACCGCTTTACCTGTTGTACCTGGCGGGCGAACTCGCCACCTATGCCGACGAACGGGCCGCCGACCTGGGCAAGCTGCGGCGGCTGGCGATGCTGATCAACCTGGCGGTGGCCGATCCGGAGGCGGACCGATGAGGACGCGCCTCAAGGTTCTGGTCTCGGCCTATTCGTGCGAGCCCGGCAGCGGCTCCGAACCGGGCGTGGGCTGGGATTGGATACGTCAAATCGCGCGCTATCACGACGTCTGGGCGCTTACGCGGGCGAACAATCGCGCGGCGATCGAGCGGGCGATCGCGCGTGAGCCACTGCCCGGGGTGCGCTGGATCTACTACGACCTGCCGTCCTGGGCGCGCTTTTGGAAGCGCGGCAAACGCGGCGTCGCGCTCTATTATTATTTGTGGCAGGCGGCGATTTTTCCGCTGGTCCGCCGCGCCCATCGTGAAACCGGTTTCGATCTGATCCATCATGTGACCTTCGGCAAATACTGGGTGCCCAGCTTTATCAGCCTGCTCGACGTGCCCTTCGTCTGGGGTCCGGTGGGTGGCGCGGAATCGGCGCCCGCGTCCTTTTGGAAGACTTTCAGTTGGCGCGGACGCGCCTATGAGGCCGCGCGCGTGATCGGGCGCGCCGCCGAAGACCTCGATCCGTTCGTGCGGATGACCGCGCGGCGATCGGCGCTGGGCCTGGCCAAGACCGCGGAGACCGCGCGCACCCTCGAACGCCTGGGATGCCGCGTGGCGCGGGTCTGTTCCGAAGTCAGCCTGCCGGCCGCGGAGTTGCGCGCCCTGGGCGCGATCGCGCGCAATGACGAAGCCCCGCTGCAATTTCTCAGCACGGGCCGCCTGCTCCACTGGAAGGGCTTCCATCTGGGACTTGAGGCCTTTGCGCGCTTTGAGCGCGAGTTCGGCGCGGGCCGTTACGTGCTAATCGGGAACGGACCGGAGCGGCGCAACCTCGAACGGATGGCGGCGCGGCTCGGGGTCGCCGGCAAGGTAAGCTTTCGCGGAAATCTGCCGCGTGCGGAGGTCCTCGCCGAACTCGCCCGCAGCCACGTCCTGGTCCATCCGAGCCTGCACGACTCCGGCGGATGGGTCTGTATCGAAGCGATGGCGGCGGGACGTCCGGTGATCTGCCTCGATTGCGGCGGACCGGCCATGCAGGTCACGCCCGAGACCGGCTGCAAAATTCCCGCGGATACGCCCGCCCGTGCGATCGGCGCGATCACCGCCGCGATGCTCGCGCTGGCCCGCGACGCCGGTCTGCGCGAGCGCCTTGGCGAGGGCGGACGGCGCCGGGTCGCGCAGGATTTTCTGTCCGATCACAAGGCGGCGGCGCTCGCCGCGGCGTACGACGAAATCCTCGGGGGCATCGGCGCGGAGGCCGATTCCGCGGCGGCGCCGTCCGCTGGCGCGAGCCGCCAGGGGCGCATGCGATGAGTCTTTCGCGAGCCGAAATCGGCGCCGCCGCGTTCTTCGCCGTCGCGGTGGGATTCGCCTGCGCGCTCGGCCAGTTTGGACTGCTGGGTCTCGCCGCGCTCGTCGCCGCGATCCTCCTCGGATGGTTCATCTTTCAGCGGCCCGAATTGGCGCTCAAGGGGGCGTTTTTCCTGCTGCTGGTGGCGCAAATCAAGTTCCGCTCGCGCGACGCCACTGCGGCGCTCTCCGGGGACATCGACAGCCAGGTCGCCGTCGAACTCGCCCTCTATGCCCTGGTCGCAGGCATCTCGATGATAAATTTCCTCGTCATTCTGAAGCAAAAACTGCAACCGAGCTTCAACGAACGGATGCTGCTGGCGTATGTCGCGATCGCTGTGCTGTCGATCGGCTGGTCTGACGCGCCAAAGCTTACGCTGGTGCGCGCGACCGAATTGGCGATCCTTTATTTGTTCGTGTTCTGCGCGGTGCGCCGGCTCGGGCCGCGCGTACTGCTCGAGACCTTTGGCGGTACGCTGCTGATAACCGTTTTGGTCTGCGCCGGACTGGCGGTGGTTTTTCCCTGGGCCAGCGGCACCCGGATCTCCCATGAGCTGACGGAATTTTCCTGGAATCGCCAGGCGCGCTTTACCTGGTTCGCGATGCAGCCGATTGGCGCCGGCGCCGAGACCGGCGCCGCGATCGTCTTTCTCGCATGCGATGCGTTGGCCACGCGCGGAGGGTGGCGGCGGCGCCTGCTCGGCCTGCCGGTCTGGGCGTACCTGATTCCGCTGTTGGTGATCCTCGCCGCGACCCGCGCCCGCGGCCCGCTGATCGCCACGCTCGCCGCGCTGCTGGTGATTTTGCTGCGCCGCTATTCGCAGATGCGCATCATTTCGTGGGCCGTCCTGCTCACCGCGCTCGTGGCCGGCCTGGCGATTATGAACGTCGGCACCAATTTCATGACGGCGGCCGACGATCTCGCCGGCAATCCCAATGCGGTCATGCTCTTCCTGATGCGCGGCCAGAGCGCGGGCGAGTTCTATTCCATGACCGGGCGCGTCGGCTTATGGGGCGCGGTTTTTTCGCTGTTTACCGCGCAGCCGATCCTCGGCCACGGCTATCTCGGCGCGCGCGCCCTGCTGCTGGAGATTCTGCCCTGGGCCGGCGAGGCGCATAACGCCCTGGCCGAAACGCTGCTCGATCTCGGCGTGGCCGGCTTCGTCGTGGTGTGGCTACCGCTAATCCGCACCGTGGCCGTAAGCCTGAACCGATCGAATCCCGAAAACGGCGATTGGACAAGTTCAACGATCCTTGGGTTTCTGGTTTTTCTGCTGGTCGACGGTATCTCGGATACCTCGTTTACCGGCGCCGTCAGTTACATGCCGGTGATGTTTATGGTCACGATGATCGCCTGCCGGGACGTTCCGGCCCACGCCCGCCAATTCGTCGAGCGGACGCACCAAGGCCGCGCCGCGACCGCCAACGGCGCGCGGCCGGGACGCCGTGCCGCCGCCTTCGCGCCGACCGGCGGATACCAAGGATAGTGGTCACGCGCGGCGCATCCCGATCGCGCGGATCGATGTATTCAGCAGATCAAATTCAACGCCAATGAGGGAGAACCAGCTTGCCTGCTAATCGCCGTCTCAGAATCGGGATCGACGGCCGCAATCTGAAGCGCTACGGCACCGGCTTTATTCGCTATACGGTCGAACTGTGCAAAGCCCTCGATGTGGCTCTGCCCGAGGCCGAGTTTTACGTTTACAGCCCCTTTCCGGTTGAGCTGCCGGTTCAGTCCGACCGCTGGATCGCGCGCGTCGATCCCTGGTCGCTGGGTGGCCGAATCCGCGGCGCGGCGTGGCTCAAAACGCGTCTGGGGTCGCTCTGCCGCAACGATCGGCTCGATTCTTTCTGGGCCACGGTGACCTTTTTCCCCACACTCTCGAGCCGCGTAAAGAAAGTCGCCAGCGTCCACGACATCGTGCATCTGGTGGCGCCGGAATCGATGAGTTTTCGGCTCAATCTGCCACTGTATCTTTTTTTCGCGCGCGATTGCCGGCGCGCGGATGCGATCCTGACTAATTCGCAGGGTACCGCCGATCGTCTTTATGCGACCCTGCGATGCCATACCGACGGTATCGTCCGTCCCGCCGTCTCGGACGACTTCCGGCCGCGCTCGGCGGCCGAGATCCAGGCCTGCCGCGATAAATACGGCATCACCACGCCCTATATCTTCGGCGTCGGCGTTTCGGTTCGCCGCAAGAATGTCGAGGTTCTCATTGAAGCCTTCGCCGCCATGCTCCGCGACGGCGAACTGGCCGGCTATACGCTGGTGTTCGCCGGACCGGGCCGTCCTCAGGACCGCCGGCTGACCGCGATGCTTGAAGCCAATCGGGCGCGGATCAAGATGCTCGGCTATGTGGCCGAGGAGGACCTGCCGGCACTCTATAGTGGCGCCGCGGCCTTTGTCTTTCCCTCGCTGTATGAAGGGTTCGGCATTCCCGTAATGGAAGCGCGCGCCTGCGGTATCCGGGTCGTCGCGACCGATATGCCGGAATTGCGCGAGGCTGGCGGCAAAGGACCCATCTACATCGCGCCGACCGTCGAGGGGGTCCGCACGGGTTTGCCGGCGGCCCTCGCGCGCCCGGCTCCCGCGGCGCTGGCGGAGGGCGACCGCCCGTCATGGATTCGGAGCGTGCAGCCGCTCGCCCACGCGCTTTCCACTTTCGGCTAGATCCGCCTCCAATCGCGACCCTGTGAACGACGCCGCATCGATGCGGCGGTGATGCCGTCGGTCTGGGGACCCGCCCCCGCAGTCTTGTATGTTGACGAGGTGGTACCAGAATCAGAGTTGGTGGTGCGGCAGGCCGGT
>JADMIL010000036.1 GCA_015478645.1 Candidatus Binataceae bacterium | reverse complement strand
CGGATCCGGGATTCTTCGCTGCGCTCAGAATGACAACCTAACTGGTGCAGAGGTTTGCTAGGCGCCGGGTGTGCCGCCCGCGTTGCCGCCGGTCTTTCCCTCGGCTTTGGGATGCGGCGCGGCCTTGGGATGACCGGCGTGGCGCGCGTGCCATTGCGCAGTCCATCCGGGACGCTCGCGCTGCGGATGGTGAGCCATGACCAGCGCGCCGTTAGGCACGTCGCGCACAATCGTGGTGCCCGCGGCGACGTAGACGTCGTCGCCGACCGTGACCGGCGCGACGAGCTGCGTGTCGCATCCGACCATGCAGCGGTCGCCGATGCGCGTGACGTGCTTGTCGTAGCCGTCATAGTTGACGGTGATCACGCCGCAGCCGACGTTGGTGTCGCGGCCGATGAAGGCGTCGCCCAGGTAGCTCAGATGGCTGGCCTTGGCGCCGCGGCCCAGCCGCGCCTTTTTGGTCTCGACGAAGTTGCCGACGCGGTTGTGGCCTTCGAGTTCGGTGCCGGCGCGCAGATTGGCGAACGGCCCGATCTCGCATTCGTCGCCGATGACGCATTGCTCGGCGCGCACGCCGAGCTTGAGATGGCAGCGATCGCCGACCACGGTGTCGCGCAGCCACGCGGTGCCCTCGATCACCACCTGCGCGCCGATCCGGCAGGCGCCGAGGATCTGCACATTGGGTCCGATGACGGTGTCGCGGCCGACGGTCACGCCGGGCGCGATGTAGGCGGTCGCGGGGTCGAGCAGGGTGACGCCCGCAGCCATCAGTTGGCGGTTCACATCCTCGCGGATTTGCGCTTCCATCCGGGCCAGCTCCTCGCGTGAATTGACGCCGGCAAATTCGGCCGGGTTGGGCGCGCGCCAGGCGCTAACGGGGTGGCCGTGGCGGCGGGCGATCGCGACGATATCGGTCAGATAATACTCGCTCTGGGCGTTGTCGGCGCGCAGTTCGCCGAGCGCGGCCCGCAGGAGCGGCGCGGCGGCCAGGTAGATGCCGGTGTTGATCTCGCAGAGCTTGAGCACGGCGGCCGTGGCGTCGCGCGCCTCGACGATCGCGCTTACCGCGCCAGCGGCGTCGCGCGTGACGCGGCCGTAGGCGCCGGGATCGTCCAGCTCGACGCTGATGAAGGCGAGCGCGTCGCCGCGGGCGCGAACGCTCTCGCGAAAGGCGCCGAGCGTCGCCGGGTCGAGGATCGGCATGTCGCCGTAAGCGATCAGCACGTCGCCAGCGAAATCGGCCGGCAGTTCGCCGAGCGCGCGGCGCGCGGCGTCGCCGGTGCCGCGCTGTTCGGCCTGCATCGCGAAGCGCAGATCGGCATGCGGCAGTGTGCGGGACGCGGCGGCGGCAACGTCGTCCGCCTGATGGCCGACGACCACCACGATCGGCGCGGGACCGAGGCTGGCGATCGCGCCGAGCGCCCGCGCGATCAGCGGTGCGCCGGCGAGCTCATGCAGCACCTTGGCGCGATCGGAGCGCATCCGGGTACCGCGACCGGCGGCGAGCACGATCGCGGCGAGGGGACGGGCGGTGGCGTGATCCATCGGGCTAGAGCGGACGCGAGCCGCAGATTGCGCCCGCGCGGGCGCGCGGCGGCTTCATGATTTCTTCCGGAAGAGCGCGTCGAGCGTCGCGCGCGGATTGGCCGCGGGTTGGGTGGCGCAGGCCGCGGCATTTTTAGCCGGGATGAAATACTCGCAGAAATTCGGTCGCTGCTTGTCGGCGACCAGCTCGGCCTGATTCTCGCGGCATTGATTGTTATAGCCCGGATCGAAAAAACCGCAGTTGCGGCAGGCGTGCAGCGGCCGGTCGCATCCGGGGCAATGATCGCGAAAGCCGACGCGCTCCTGAATGACGGCTGCGCGCCCGCAATGAAAGCAGTTCATCGAATTTTCCGTACGCGGCAGGCGACGCGCCGAGGCCGCCTTTTGCCCTCGAATCTCGGCTGCTAGCATATCGCGAAGACCCCGGCGGGGGCGAGGCTCCAGAGTGACGGAAGAAATCGAAGCGTTTGCGGCGGCGATCGGCAAGGCCTCGCGCGCGGCGGCCAATACGGTCGCCGCGTACCGGAGCGACCTGCACGATTTTCAGCGCTATCTGGCGGCGCGCGCGGCCGCGACGATCGATGCGCCCGACGGCGCGGTGGCGCCCGGCAAGATCGACGCCGACCACGTGCGCGGCTATCTCGCCGAGGTCATGAGGCATGCGAGCCGCGCAACCGTGCAGCGCCGCCTGTTCGCGATCAAGGCCTACTTCCGCTGGCGCGAGGCCACTCTGGGCGCGGACAACCCGGCGCGCACGCTGCGATCGCCCAAACTGGAGCAGCGCCTGCCCCAGGTGCTGGCCGAACGGGACGCGGCGCGCCTGGTCGACGCCGAAGGCGACCTGGCGGGTCCGGCGGCGGTCCGCGATCGCGCCATCCTGGAGGTGCTTTACGCCTCGGGCCTGCGGGTCAGCGAGCTGACCGGGCTGTGCTGGCGCGACATCGACGAGCAACTCGCGATGGTGATGGTGCGGGCGGGCAAGGGCAATAAGGATCGGCTGGTGCCGCTCGGCGAGCCGGCGCTGGACGCGCTGATCGCGTGGCGCGCGGCGCTGCCGATCGCATGGTCGCCGGACGGTCCGGTGGTGACGAACCTGCGCGGCGGGCGGCTCACCCCGCGATCGGTGCAGAAGATCATCGCGCGGCGCACGGCCAGCGCGGGTCTGGCCGCGGCGATTACGCCGCACGGCCTGCGCCATTGCTTCGCGACGCATATGCTCAACGCGGGCGCCGACCTGCGATCGATCCAGGAGATGCTTGGCCATTCGAGTCTGCAGACCACGCAGCGCTATACTCATGTGAGCGTGAAACATTTGAAAGAGGTCTACCGCCGTGCCCATCCACGCGCGTGAATCCGGCGAAATGGGCGGACGCGTCCGCTCGACGACGATCCTGACGGTGCGCCATGGCGGCAAGGTCGTGATGGCGGGCGACGGCCAGGTGAGCGTCGGCCAGACGATCATGAAGCGCGGCGCGCGCAAGGTGCGCCGGCTGCATAACGACGCGGTGCTGTCGGGCTTTGCCGGATCGACCGCCGACGCGCTGACGCTGTTCGACAAGTTCGAGAGCAAGCTGCAGGCCTTCAATGGTGTGCTGCGCCGCGCGGCCGTCGAACTGGCCAAGGACTGGCGCACCGACCGGATCCTGCGCCGGCTCGAGGCGATGCTGGTGGTGGCCGATCGCGAAAGCTCGCTTTTGATCACCGGCGCCGGCGACGTGATCGAGCCCGACGACGGAATCGTGGCGATCGGATCGGGCGGCAATTACGCGCTGGCGGCGGCGCGCGCGCTGGTGCGCAATGGCGGCGGACTCGGGGCGCGCGAAATCGCCGAGGCGGCGATGAAGATCGCGTCCGAGATCTGCGTCTACACCAACGACCAGTTCGTGATCGAAGAGTTGTAGGAGACTGGCGCACGGGCGCAAAATTTTGGCCGCCGCAAAGCCGCGCCGAATTCCGAAGCGCCGGCTGGCGCGAAGCGAAGTGAAACCATGGCCTCCCCGAGCGTAATGACGCCGCGTGAAATTGTCTCCGAGCTGGATCGCTATATCGTCGGCCAGCACGACGCCAAGCGCGCCGTGGCGATCGCACTGCGCAACCGCTGGCGGCGCCAGAACGTCGCCCCCGAGCTGCGCGACGAGATCGCGCCCAAGAATATCCTGATGATCGGGCCGACCGGCGTGGGCAAGACCGAGATCGCGCGGCGCCTGGCCAAGCTCGCCCAGGCGCCGTTCGTCAAGGTCGAAGCCTCGCGCTACACCGAGGTCGGCTACGTCGGCCGCGACGTCGAGTCGATGATCCGCGACCTCGCCGAGATTTCGATCAAGATGGTGCGCGACGAAGAGCGCGAGCGGGTCAAGGTCAAGGCCAAGGAGGGCGCCGAGGAGCGCCTGCTCGACATCCTGTATCCGGCCTCGCCGGGCAAGACCCGGCGGCCCGCGGCGATGAGCACCGACGGCGCGATCCAGGTGGCGGCCGGCGGCCCCGACGCGCATGGCGAGACCCGCGAGAAGCTGCGCAAGCTATTGCGCGACGGCTATCTCAACGATCGCGAAGTCGAGATCGAGACCTCCGCTCCGGCCACCCCGATGCTCGAGGTGCTGACCCCGCAGGGCATGGAGGACATGGGCGCGAACATGAAGGATCTGCTGAGCCAGATCATGCCCAAGAAGTCGCGCACGCGCAAAGTCAAGGTGCCCGAGGCGCTCGAGCTGCTGGCCCAGGAAGAGGCGGCGCGGCTGGTCGATATGGAGAACGTGGCGCGCGAGGCGATCGCGCGCGCCGAGCAGTCGGGAATCGTGTTTATCGACGAGATCGACAAGATCGCCGGGCGCGAATCGGCCCACGGGCCCGACGTCTCGCGCGAGGGCGTGCAGCGCGACCTGCTGCCGATCGTCGAGGGCTCGACGGTCAACACCAAGTACGGCACGGTGCGCACCGACCATATCTTGTTCGTCGCGTCGGGCGCGTTCCATACCTCGAAGCCGTCGGACCTGATCCCGGAGTTCCAGGGGCGCTTTCCGATCCGGGTCGAGCTGAGCGCGCTGGTCCAGGCCGACTTTATCCGGATATTGACGGAGCCGGAAAATGCGCTGACCAAGCAATACGTGGCGCTGCTGGCGACCGAAAAGGTGCGTATCGGATTTTCCGCTGACGCGATTGCGGCGCTGGCCGAAATCGCCGCGGAGGTCAACGCGCGGTCGGAGAATATCGGCGCGCGCCGGCTGCATACGGTGCTCGAACGGCTGCTCGAGGATCTCTCCTTCAACGCGCCCGAGATGGCCGGCCAGGAGATTCCGATCGACGCCGCCTACGTCCATCAGCGGCTCGACCCAATCGTCAGGAACGAAGATCTTTCGCGCTACATTTTGTAGCATCATGGGGCTTGCGCCGGAGGCGGGGCGGCCCGCGACGGCCGGCCGGCGGGCGAATGCCGGTCGCGCGCCCTGCGGCGCCGGCGCTAACCGCGGAGTAAGAGCTTGCAAGATCTGCTCGAACGAACCCAGGTCCTGATCGAGGCGCTGCCCTATATCCAGCGCTTTCGCGGCAAGACCTTCGTGATCAAATACGGCGGCCATGCGATGCTCACGGACGAGCTGCGCGAGGGCTTCGCCCAGGACATCGTGCTGCTCGCCGCGGTCGGAATAAATCCGGTGGTGGTCCACGGCGGCGGTCCCCAGATCAATCATCTGATCGAGCGCCTCGGCCTCAAATCGAGCTTCGTGCGGGGCATGCGGGTGACCGACACCGACACCATGGAAGCGGTCGAGATGGTCCTGCAGAAGATCAACAAGGAGATCGTCGCGCTGATCGCGCGCCAGGGCGGCCGCGCGATCGGGCTCTCGGGCAAGGACGGCGAACTGATGGTCGCGCGCCGCATGAAGCTGATCGTCAAGGGCGACAACGGGCGGCGCGCGGCGGTCGATATCGGCCTGGTGGGCGAGGTCGCCGAGGTCAATCCGGCGGTGATCGCGACGATGCGCGAGGGCGGGTTTATCCCGGTGATCGCGCCGGTCGGCCACGGGCGCGACGGCGCCACCTATAATATCAACGCCGACATCGCGGCGGGCGAAATCGCCGGCGCGCTCAAGGCCGAGAAGCTGATCCTGCTGACCGACGTGGCGGGCGTAAAAGACGACCGCGGCGAACTGCTCTCGTCGCTCGACGCCGCGCGCGCGAAAAAATTGATCGCCAGCGGGGCGATCGGCGAAGGCATGATCCCGAAGGTCGAATGCTGCCTCGACGCGCTGGGCGCGGGGGCCGTGCGTGCCCACGTGATCGACGGGCGGGTGCGCCACGCGGTGCTGCTTGAAATTTTCACCGACGCGGGCGTCGGCACCGAGGTGACGCGGCGGGCGCCGGCGCCGGCCAAAGCCGTGAAAGTAAATTCGCGGCCGGCGCGGACGTAGCAGGCCGGCCGGCGGATCGGTTCGATCGCGGGCGGTCATTGATAGGTCACGGTTGCGCAAAGGCGCGCGGGCTGCTTGAACATTCGCTCAAGCGCCCTGCGGCCGAATCAAGCGGAGTCAGCTCACGATGAACAATGCGGAAATCATCGAACTCGCCCACGCGAGCCTGATCAACACCTACGGATGCACGCCGCTGGCCTTTGTGCGCGGCCACGGCGCCTACCTCTACGACGCCGACGGCAACCGCTATCTTGATTTTTTCTGCGGCCTGGCGGTGACCAGCCTCGGCCATGGGCATCCACGGGTGGTGCGCGCGATCAAGGAGCAGGCCGAGAAGCTGACCCACGTCTCCAACGTCTTCCATACCGAGCCGATGGCGCGGCTGGCGTCGAAGCTCGACCACCTGTTCGGCGACGGGCGGGTGTTCTTCGGCAACTCGGGGGCCGAGGCCAACGAGGCGGCGATTAAGCTGGCGCGCCGCTGGGGCCATGGCGACGGCGGGCGCTTCGAGATAATTGCGACGCTCGGATCGTTTCACGGACGCACGCTCGGCACGCTGAGCGCCACCGGCCAGGAAAAATATCATCAGGGCTTTCAGCCGCTGGTGCCGGGCTTCAAGCTGGTGCCCTACGACGACGTGGCGGCGGTCGAGCGGGCGCTTACCCCGCAGACGGTCGCCGTGATGGTCGAGCCGATCCAGGGCGAGGGCGGCGTCGTCACGCCCCATCCCGATTACCTCGTTCGCCTGCGCGAGCTATGCGACCGCGCCCGGCTGCTGCTGATCGTCGACGAGGTGCAGGTCGGGATGGGCCGCACGGGCAAGATGTTCGGCTTTCAGCAAACCGGGATAAAGCCCGACATCATCACGCTGGCCAAGGCGCTAGGCGGCGGAGTGCCGATCGGCGCGATGGTCGCGAAGGCGGAGATCTCCGCAGTGCTGACGCCCGGCACGCACGGCTCGACCTTCGGCGGCAATCCGATCGCCTGCGCGGCGGCGCTGGCCGTGATCGACGCGCTCGAGCAGGACGGCGTGATGGCTAATGCGGCCGAAGTCGGCGGCTATATGATCGAACGGCTGCGCGCGATCGGCGCGGCGGCGGGCAACGTGCGCGAAGTGCGCGGCCAGGGCATGATTATCGGCGCGGTGCTGACCCATCCGGCCAAGAGCGTCGTCGATGCCTGCGTGGCCGAGCGGCTGCTGGTTAACGGCACGGCGGACACCGTGCTGCGCCTGCTGCCGCCGCTCAACCTGACGCGGGAAGAGGCCGACGCGGGCCTGGCGATAATCGAGCGCGCGCTGCATTCGTCGGCCGCCGCGGCCAAGGCCGCCAAGGCGTCCGGCGCGGCGTAACGGCGGATCGGGTTGAGCGATCGCCTGCGGGATTGAACATTCGCTGACGGCCGCGCGGTAGCTCGTTGCGTCGCGGCGGGCGGGAAATTAGGCGCGCGGGCCGGCGCCGGCAGATGACCGCGCGCGAAAATAGGTTAAGATGAGCGCGGCGCGCATCGGGCGAAGCGGGCATGGGGTGCGGGCGAGTCTGCGAAGCCGCGGTTTTAATTAATCGGGCGAAGCGGTCAGCACTAAGGAAGCTCTGCACAAGGCTCCGCTGTCACCCTGAGCGCAGCGCATGGGTCCCGGATCCGGGATTCTTCGCTGCGCTCAGAATGACAACCTAACTTGTGCAGAGGTTCCCTGGCGGAGCCGAAGGCGCAGCGAGCAAACGAGCCTGCGAGGTGCGCACAGCGCGCGTAGCGCGCGATTCAAAATTGGTCCGCGAAGCCGCGGTTATTAAAGGAGCAGAGCAGCAGGTGGAACCTCTGAGAGGTTCCACACCTCCCGCAAAATTAAACGGGTGAATCGGGCGAAGCGGGCATGGAGTGCGGGCGAGTCTGCGAAGCCGCGGTTTTAATTAAGGCATGATTGCCGAAGATAATTTGCTGAAGACGCATCGCGGAAGAAGCAACGCCGATGAAGCGTGATTTACTCGACCTGAGTTCGCTGGCGACGGCCGAACTCGATGGCTTGCTCAGGCTCGGCCTGCGGCTCAAGGCCGAGCTCAAGAGCGGCCTTGAGCATCCGTATTTGCGTGGCAAGACGCTCGCGATGATCTTCCAGAAGCCGTCGCTGCGAACACGCATCACGTTCGAGACCGGGATGGCGCAGCTTGGCGGCCATGCGATCTACCTGGCGCCGCAGGATATCGGGATTGGCGAGCGCGAATCGGCCAAGGACGTCGCGCGCAACCTGTCGCGCTGGGTCGACCTGATCATGATTCGCACGTTCGCCCATGCGACCTGCGTCGAGCTGGCGCAGGCGGCGACGGTGCCGGTGATCAACGGCCTTACCGATATGCTCCATCCGTGCCAGTTGCTGGCCGACTTGCTGACGCTGCGCGAGCGTTTCGGCGAGCTGCATCGGCTCAAGGTGGCGTTCGTCGGCGACGGCTTCAACCTGGCGCAGAGCTGGATCGAAGCGGCCGCCGCGATTCATTTCGAGCTGCGCATCGCCTGTCCGCCAGGCTATGAGCCGAGCCAGGAATATGCCGTGCGGCTGGCGCGCGAAAAGGGCGGCCTGCTGACCGACGATCCGATCGCGGCGGTCAAAGATGCCGACGTGGTCTACACCGACACCTGGACCTCGATGGGCCAGGAGCGCGAGGCAGCCAAGCGGCGCAAGGACTTCGAGCGCTTCCAGGTCAATCGCGCACTGCTCAAGCACGCGCGCGCCGGCGCCGTCGTGATGCATTGCCTGCCGGCTCATCGCGGCGAAGAGATTACCGACGAGGTGATCGACGGGCCGCAGTCGGTGGTGCTCGAACAGGCGGAGAATCGCCTCCATGCGCAGAAGGCGGTGATGGTCTGGCTGCTGCGTCCGGAAATCCTGGCGCATCAGGGGGCGCCGGCGTCGGCGAATCTGTGAGGCAACGATGCGGCAACTAAGAGCATGAGTAACCAAGAGATCCGCAAAGTGGTGCTCGCCTACTCGGGCGGCCTCGATACATCGGTGATCCTGCGCTGGATCAAAGACCATTACGGCTGCGAAGTGATCGCCTATTGCGCCGACGTGGGCCAGGGCGACGAGACCGACGGGCTCGAGCGCAAGGCGCTGGCGACCGGCGCGAGCCGGCTCTATATCGAGGACTTGCGCGAGGAGTTCGCGCGCGAATTCGTCTTTCCGATGATGCGCGCGAACGCGACCTACGAAGGCTACTACCTGCTCGGCACCTCGATCGCGCGGCCGGTGATCGCGCGCAAGCAGGTCGAAATTGCTCTGCGCGAGGGCGCCGACGCGGTCGCCCATGGCGCGACCGGCAAGGGCAACGACCAGGTGCGCTTCGAGCTGACCTTCGCGCGGCTGGGGCCCAATCTCACGGTAATCGCGCCATGGCGAATGGCCGAATGGCCGTTCAAAGGCCGCGCCGACATGATTGCGTACGCCGCCGAAAAGCGCATTCCAGTTCCGGTCACGGCCGAGAAGCCCTACTCGATGGATCGCAACCTGGTCCATATCAGCTACGAGGGCGGCGTGCTCGAGGATCCGTGGCGCGAACCCTACAACGATATGTTCCGCCTGACCGTGGCGCCCGAGGACGCGCCGGCCGCGCCCGAATACGTCGAGGTCGAGTATGCTGGCGGCGACCCGATCGCGATCAATGGAGCGGCGCTCACGCCCGCGCGGCTAATCGAGCGGGCCAACCAAATCGGCGGACGCCATGGCGTGGGCCGCGTCGACCTGGTCGAGAATCGCTACGTCGGAATCAAGTCGCGCGGCGTCTATGAGAGTCCCGGCGCGACGATCCTGCTCCACGGCCATCGCGCGGTCGAGCAGCTCGCGCTCGATCGCGAAGTGATGCATCTGCGGGACGGACTAACTCCGCGCTACGCCGAGATGGTATACAACGGGCATTGGTTCGCGCCCGAGCGTGAGGCGCTACAGGCGTTGATCGACGAGACGCAGAAAAACGTGAGCGGCGTGGCGCGGCTCAAGCTGTTCAAGGGCGGCGTCTGGATTGCGGGCCGCAAGTCGCCCAATTCGCTGTACGACCCGGCGATCGCGAGCTTTGAAGAGGCGGGCGGCTATAATCAGGCCGACGCCGAGGGCTTTATCCGGCTGGGCGCGTTGCGTTTGCGCGCGCAGGCGCGGCTCGAGGCCGAGCGCCGGCGCGGCAAGTAGGACGGTGGCGGCTATGCGAAGGACGATCGCGCGTTGGGTAAGGTAATCCAGTTCAAACCGCCGCGGCCGGCGCCCAAGCTGGTGCCGCGGGTACGCTCCGGCGAATGCCCCCGCTGCGGGCATAAGATGGACGTTCACGTGACCCATCCCAATGGCGTGCTGACCTGTGCGGCGCGCGGATGCCTCTGCCGATTGCAGCCCGGGCGCTGAGCCCCGGCGCGGCGCGGCAGGCTTGTCGCCGCGGCGCGTTTGCGGCAACCTCCTGACTTTCGAGATGAACCATCGTCGCACTATCGAACGGCCGGCCAAGGCCGGTCCGGCCCCGGCCAAAGCGCCCGGCGCGAGCGCCGTGAAGAATCTGATTCGCGGGCGCTTCAAGACGCCGCGCCTGCCCGAGGTCGAGGCCTTCAGCGCGTCGCTTCCGTTTGACCGGCGGCTCTTTCGCCACGACATCAGGGGATCGATCGCGCATGCGCGGATGCTCGCGCGGGTCGGCCTGCTGAAGCCGGGCGAGGCGCGCGCAATCGCCGCCGGGCTCGAGGCGATCGAGCACGAGATCGCCGCCGGGCGATTTCATTTCGACCTCGCCGACGAGGATATTCACCTGGCGATCGAGCGCCGCCTGATCGAAAAGATCGGTGCGGCCGGCCGCAAGCTGCATACCGCGCGATCGCGCAACGACCAGGTCGCGCTCGACCTGCGGCTTTACCTGCGCGACGAAATCGGCGCGACGATCGCGCTGGTGCGCGGATTGCGCGCGGTGCTGCTGCGCGTGGCGCGCGCGCATGTCGAGACCGTCATGCCCGGCTACACCCATCTGCAGCGCGCGCAGCCGGTCTCGCTCGCGCATCATCTGATGGCCTATGGCGAGATGCTCGAACGCGATCGCGAACGGCTGGCGCAGGCGCTCGAGCGGGTCGCCGTGATGCCGCTCGGGGCGGGCGCGATGGCCGGAAGTACGCTGCCGATCGATCGGCGGATGGTGGCGCGCGAACTCGGCTTCAAGCGAGTGGCAGCCAACAGTATCGACGCGGTTTCGGATCGCGATTTCGCGGTCGATTTCCTTGCCGCCGCGGCGCTCCTGATGGTCCATCTGTCGCGGATGGCCGAAGAGTTGATCCTGTGGACCAGCAGCGAGTTTGCTTTTGCCGAGCTGCCCGACGAGTTTGCGACCGGCAGCTCGATGATGCCGCAGAAGAAAAATCCCGACCTGCTCGAGCTGATCCGCGGCAAAAGCGGCCGCATAATCGGCGACCTGGTCGCGATGCTGACGATCCTCAAGGGGTTGCCGCTGGCCTACAACTCCGATTTGCAGGAGGACAAGGAGCGGGTCTTCGACGCGCTCGATACGCTCAAGCCGGCGCTCGACCTGCTGGCCAAGCTGTGGCCGCGGATTCGCTTCAACCGTGCGGCGCTGCGGGCGGCGGCGGGCGGCTTCGCGCTGGCGACCGATCTGGCCGAATACCTGGTCGCGCGCGGCGTGCCGTTTCGCCTCGCGCATGAGGCGGTCGGCGCGCTGGTGCGCGAGACTGCCGCGCGGAATCTGACGCTCGAGGAGCTGACGTTGGCCGACCTGCGCCGCCATTCGGCGGAATTCGGCGCCGACGCGATCGACGCGCTGACGGCGGAAAAATCGATCGCGGCGCGCAAGCTGATCGGCGGTCCCGCGCCCTCCACGGTGCGCCGGCGGCTCAAGGAACTGGGACGCGGCTAGCGCGATGCGCCGCGGCGCCGGCCCGCGCCCCGGCGACATTTTACGGCGTCGAATAAACTCTTCGGGCGCGCAAGGGGAACTCGGCATTTGATCAACACGCGGCAGGTCGGGACGAGGCACCAGCGGATGAGGCGGATCAGCACGCGGCGGCTCAAGATGACCGCGGGCGCGCGCGGTGCGATCGCGACGGCGGCCATCGCGATTATCGCCGCGTTATCGATCGGCGGATGCGGCGTCAAGAGTGCGCCGGTGCCGCCTCAGCAGGCGCAGCCCGAGCGTATCCTGGATCTGCGCGCCGACCCGGCCGCCGGCGGTATCGCACTGAGCTGGGGCCGCCCCACGCGCTACGCCGGCGGCCATACGATGCGCGACTTAAGCGCCTTCGTCGTGATGCGCGCGGAGGGCGACGGGCCGATGACGCCGCTGCTCGAGATCCCGGTCACCGATCAGGAGCGCTTCCAGATCGAGCACGAATTCAGTTACATCGACGGTGAGACCACGATGGGCGCGCGCTACCGCTACGCGGTGATCGCGGAGACCACCGACGGCTATCGCAGCGACCCTTCCAACGAGGTCGAGGTGACGCGGACCAGGCCGTCGCCGCCGCCTAATCCCGACAGTTTCAAGCTGCCGTTACCCTCGCCGCTACCGCCCAACTGAGCGCCGGACTGCGACGGGCGGGCGGGACGCCCCGGCGGGCCGGTTTTTTGTTCCCTGCCCGCTGTGCTAAAAAGATCGCTTACTATCGGGGCTGATCGGCTTCACGCGCGCATCGATTAGCCCGTACCGCTTAAGGCACGAATGAATTATTTCAACTACCATAACGATCAGCTATTGGCCGAAGACGTGCCGCTAAGCGATCTCGCGGCGTGCTACGGCACTCCGCTTTATGTCTACAGCGCACGCACCCTGCGCCGCCATTTCCGGGTCCTGAGCGAGGCCTTTGCCGGCACCGACAGCCTGATCTGCTTCGCGATGAAGGCGCTGTCGAACCTGAGCATTTTGAAGCTCTTCAGCGATCTCGGCGCGGGCTTCGATATCGTCTCGTCGGGCGAGCTGATGCGCTGCCTGAAGGCCGGCGCCGACCCGGGCAAGATCGTCTTTTCGGGCGTGGGCAAGACCGACGAGGAGCTGGAGGCGGCGCTGATGGCGCGCATCCTGATGATCAACGTCGAGTCGCGCCCCGAACTGCATCGCGTCTCGGCGGTCGCCCAGCGCCTCAAGGTGCAGGCGCCGGTCAGCCTGCGGGTCAATCCCGATCTCGATCCGGGTACCCATCCGCATATCTCGACGGGCCATCGCGACAGCAAGTTCGGTATTCCGCTGTCGCAGGTGCATGAATATTACGCGGAGGCGCGCACGCTCAAGAATCTCGATCTGGCGGGTCTCAGCACGCATATCGGATCGCAGATCACTGAGACCGCGCCGTTCGCCGAGGCCGGGGTGAAGGTCGCGAAGATCGTTCAGGAGCTGCGCGCCACCGGCGTCGCGCTCAAATATCTCGACCTGGGCGGCGGTCTCGGTATCCCGTACCAGGAGCAGCCGCCCTCGCCCGTGCAGTACGCGGCGGCAATCCTTGGACCGCTGCGCGATATCGGGCTCAAGATTATCCTCGAGCCGGGGCGCGTGCTGGTCGGCAACGCCGGGGTTTTCCTGACCAAGGTGCTCTATGTCAAGGAGACCGACGTCAAGCGCTTCGTGGTGATCGACGGCGCGATGAACGACCTGATCCGGCCGGTGCTCTACGAGGCCTATCATGAGATCGTACCGGTGGTGCCGCGGGTCAGCGGCGAGCGCGTGACCGCCGATGTGGTCGGCCCGGTCTGCGAAAGCGGCGATTTCTTCGCGCGCGAACGCGACCTGCCGGCGCTGCAGGCGGGCGACCTGCTCGCCGTGATGAGCGCCGGGGCGTATGGCTTCGTGATGGCGTCGAATTACAACAGCCGTCTGCGCCCGGCCGAAATCCTGGTCAACGGCGCCGAGGTGCACGTGATTCGCGATCGCGACACCTTCGAGGACGTTGTCCGCAACGAACATATCGTCACGCTCAAAGGCGGCGCCGACGCCTGACCCGGCGCTCGGCCACGGTCGCGAACCATGCGCAAGCTCGCCTTCACCAAGATGCACGGATGCGGCAACGACTATGTTTACGTCGTCGCCGATCGCCTGCGCCCGGCCGATCCGGGCGCGCTCGCGCGGCGCCTCGCCGATCGGCGCTTCGGTATCGGTGGCGACGGCCTGATCATGCTCTGCCCGTCGTCCACCGCCGACGTGCGGATGGAGATGTATAATGCCGACGGCAGTCGCGGCGAGATGTGCGGTAACGGGATCCGTTGCGTCGCGCGGCTGCATTACGAGCGCTCGGGCAGCGGCAGAAATCCGATCGTGGTCGAGACCGATTGCGGGCCCAAATCGATCGTCCTGCGCGTTGACGCCGGCCGCGCGGTCGCGGCGACCGTCGATATGGGCGAGCCGATTCTCGAGGGGCGCGACATCCCGGTGGATCGCGACGGGCGGCTGATCGATTTTCCGCTCGAGGTCGCGGGCCGCGAATATCGCGTCACGGCGGTCTCGATGGGCAATCCGCATTGCGTGGTGTTCGTGGCCGATGACGGTATCTTCACGCTCGACGACGCCGAGTTCGCCCGGCTGGGCGCGCAGTTCGAGCGCCATCCGCTGTTCCCGCGCCGCGTCAACACCGAGTTTATCCTGCCGCGCGGGCGCGATCGGCTCAAAATGCGCGTGTGGGAGCGTGGCTCGGGCGAGACGCTAGCCTGCGGTACGGGCGCCTGCGCGGCGCTTGTCGCGGCGGTCCTGACCGGACGCGCCGATCGGCGCGCGGCGGTGGAATTGCGCGGTGGCACGCTCGAAATCGAATGGCGCGAGGGCGGCGCGGCGGCCAATCACGTCTTTATGACGGGTGACGCGGTGGAGGTCTTTACCGGCGAAGTCGAAGTCGCCGACGGCGAACTGGTCGCCGTGGAAAGCAGCGGCAGGCCATAGCTGTGATGGCCAGTTATAACGGTGGCTGCGAAGTTATAACGGTGGTGGCATAGTTTATAGCCGAGGCTACGATGTTCTAGCGGTGGCGGAAGGTTATAGCGGTGGCCGGGAGGTTATAGAGATGTTCAACGGTGCCCTGTCGGCGCTTATTACTCCGTTTCGCGACGGCGCGGTCGATACGATGGCGCTGCGCGATCTGGTCGAATGGCAGATCCAGTCTGGCGTCGACGGCCTGGTACCCTGCGGATCGACCGGCGAATCGGCGACGCTCACTCATGCCGAGCATGAGCAGGTGATCAAGCTGGTGGTCGATCAGGCGCGGCGGCGCGTGCCGGTGATCGCCGGCACCGGCTCGAACGCGACCGCCGAGGCGATCCGCCTGACGGCGTTTGCGCGCGAGGTTCGCGCCGACGGCGCATTGCTCATCTCGCCCTACTACAACAAGCCCACCCAGGAGGGCATCTACCGCCATTACAAGGCGATCGCCGACGCCGTCGATCTGCCGCTGATCGTCTACAACATCCCCGGCCGCACCGGCTCGAATATCGCACCCGAGACCTTTGCGCGGCTGTGCGAGATCAAGCATATCGCCGGCGTCAAGGAAGCCTCGGGCTCGATGGATCAATGCTCGGACATCCTTAAGCTCTGCGGCGATCGATTGACCATGCTCGCGGGCGACGATCCGCTCACGCTGCCGCTGATGGCGATGGGCGCCAAGGGTGTAATATCGGTCGTGACCAACGTGATGCCGCGCGAGATGCATGAACTGGCGGCAGCCGGCCTGGCAGGTGATTTCGCCCAGGCCCGCGCGCTCCATTTTAAGCTGCTGCCGCTGATGCGAGCGCTGTTTACCGAGACCAACCCGATTCCGGTTAAACAGGCCTGTGCCTTGATGGGCAAATGCACCAACGAGATGCGCATGCCACTGCTGCCGATGACCGCGGGGCCGGCCGAAAAGCTGCGCACGGTGATGAAGGACCGGCGCCTAATCTGAGTCAGGCCTCATTAATGGCGAAGAGCGCAAAACTTTTGGTTTTTCGGGAGGTGAAACCTCACGAGGTTTCACCTCCCCTTTGGTCAAGATGCGGGCTTCGCCCTGTAAAGGAGTGTCGGCGCAACTCAAGTCGTCATTCTGAACGAAGTTTACGAAGTGAAGAATCCCGGAATCTTGGCTGCGCTCAGAATGACGGGGTGGGCATTGTGCGGAGACTATCGAGCCTGGATGGAGTGACGCGATGATCGAGGAGACCAATCGGCAGATTGACGAGAAGAACCGCTGGCGCCTGGAAACCCCTGGCCATCAGGGCTGGCAGCGTACCGCGCGTCCCGACGACGCCGGCCGCTACCTGATGATCTCGGCCGACTGCCATTGCAACGAGCCAAGCAAAATCTGGGCGGAGCGTATCGACCGCAAATTCCGCGATCGCCTGCCCCATATCGAAGTCGACGACAAGGGCGAGAAGTGGATGGTGGTCGAGGGCTACCAGCGCTCGCGCGTGCGCACCCGCAATATCGCCGACGCGCCCAGGGGCGGCGAGGATCGCTTGCGCGGCGAGGCCGGCCGCGACCCGCTCGATCGGATTCGCGACCACGCCCTCGACGGCATCGACGCCGAGGTCATCTTTCCCAACAAGGGCCTTGCGATGTGGGCCACGCAGGACGCTGAATTCGGCGCCGCGCAATGCCGCGTGTGGAACGATTGGGCATGGGAGACCTTTGGCCCGTACAATAGTTTCATGTCGCCGATGGCCGCGATTATGACCGCCGACCTGGGTCTCGCGATCGCCGAGATCAAGCGCGTTGCCGCCCTCGGCTTTCGCGGCGTCACGCTGCCCTGCAAGCCGATCTGGGGGGCTCACGACGCGCGCCATCCGAACTACAATCTGCCGCTGTTCGATCCGCTGTGGTCGGTAATCGTGGAGACCGGCCTGCCCGTCACCTTTCACGTTTCGACCGGCCGCGATCCGCGCGCGGCACGGGCCGACGGCGGCGCGATTATCAATTACGTTTCGCATTCGCTCTCGCCGACCATCGAGCCGATCGCCAACCTCTGCGCCTCGGGCGTGATCGAGCGCTTTCCCGCGCTCCGTTTCGCGGCCATCGAATGCGGTATCGGCTGGGTGCCGTGGGCGCTCGACGCGATGGACGAGGCCTACCGCAAGCATCATCTGTGGGCCTACCCCAAGCTCAAGCAACTGCCGAGCGAGTATTTTCGCAGCAATGGCGGGGCGACCTTTCAGGAAGACGCGGCCGGCCTGAAGCTGGCGGAGGCCTGGCGGCTGACCGACAACTTCATGTGGGCCAACGACTATCCGCATGCCGAGGGCACCTGGCCGCATTCGGCCGAAGCGATCGAGCGCGAGATGGGCACGCTGAGCGACGCGGATCGGGCAAAGATCCTAGGGCAGAACGCCGCCCGCTTTTTCAAATTCGACGCCGAATTGCTGCTCAAGCGCCGCTCGTCACGCCCCGCGATCGACTGACGGCGGCGCGATGCTGCGCTAGATCTGTCACCTCGAACGCGGCGAACGGATCCCTGACGCCGAGCCTCGGCCAGGCGGATTCCTTGCCGCGCCCGGGATGACTGAACCCCCGCGCGCTCGACAAAAACCGGCCGACGCATTAGTTTGATTGTTCTTACCAGTTGCGGATCCTACGATTCGGCACGGCTTATGGAGGTAGCGATGATCGAGGAAACCAATCAGAACGTTGACGTAAATAATCGCTGGCGCACGGCGACGCCGGGCCATCAGGGCTGGCAGCGCACCGCCCGTCCGGACGATCCCAACCGCTACCTGATGATCTCGACCGATTGCCATTGCAACGAACCGTCCGGCTTGTGGGCGGAGCGCATGGATGAGAAGTACCGCAAGCGCCTGCCGCATATCGAAACCGACGAGAAGGGCGTGAAGTGGATGATCTCCGAGGGTTGGCAGAAGTCGCGGGCGCCTGACTTCGCGTTCAAGTTCGAAGGCGAGGATCTGGAGCGCAACAAGGCCGGCTACGATCCGCAACAGCGCATCGCCGATCACGCGCGCGACGGTATCGACGCCGAGGTCATCTTCCCCAACAAGGGCCTGCTGATGTGGGCGACGCAGGATGCCGAGTTCGGCGCGGCGCAATGCAAGGTCTACAACGACTGGGCGTGGGAGATGTTCGGCCCCTACAATAGCTTCATGTCGCCGATGGCCGCGGTCATGACCTCCGACGTCAATCTCGCCATCGCCGAGATCCGGCGCGTCGCCAAAATGGGCTTTCGCGGACTAACGCTGCCGTGCAAGCCGATCTTCGGCAACTACGACTCGCGCCATCCCAATTATAACCTCGCGATGTACGAGCCGATGTGGCAAGCGATCGACGAGGTCGGCCTGCCGATCACTTTCCATATCTCGACCGGACGCGACCCGCGCGCGGCACGCAAGGACGGCGGCGCGGTCATCAACTACGTGTCGCATTCGCTCTCGCCGACTATCGAGCCGATTGCCAACCTGTGCGCCTCGGGCGTCATCGAGCGCCATCCGAAGATTCATTTCGCCGCTATCGAATGCGGTATCGGCTGGGTGCCGTGGGCGCTCGACGCGATGGACGAGGCCTATCGCAAGCATCACATGTGGAGCTTTCCCAAGCTGCCGAAGATGCCCAGCGAGTACTTCCGCAGCAACGGCGCAACGACCTTTCAGGAAGATCGCGTCGGCCTCGATCTCGCGGTTAAATACGACCTGGTCGACAACTTCATGTGGGCCAACGACTATCCGCATCACGAGGGCGTGTGGCCGCATTCGGCGGAATCGATCGAACGCCAGATGGGCCATCTGAGCGAAGCGCAGCGCGCGAAAATCCTGGGCCTCAACGCGGCGCGCATCTTCAACTTCGACGTTGACGGGCTGCTCCAGCGCCGCAATACCGCGATCAACTGATCGCGTGCATAAGCTGCATAAGTGAAAAAGAGCCGGTCCCGAAATGGGGCCGGCTCTTTCGATTTCCCGATCGCGCTGCCTGGACGCGACGCGCGCACGGCTAGTCGAACATGATCACCGAACGCGCGACCTCGCCGCTCTTCATCGCGTGGAAGGCCTCGTTGACCTGCTCGAGCTTGATCCGGCGGCTGATCATGTCGTCGAGGTTGAGCCGTTTTTGCAGGTAGTAGTCGATGTACCGCGGCATATCGATGCGGAAGCGGTTGCCGCCCATCATCGAGCCCTGGATTTTACGCTCGGTCAGGAAGGCCGGGCCGTCCAGCTCGACCTTCTGCCCCATCGGGATCATGCCGATGATCGTCGCCGTGCCGCCGGGCTTGATACATTCGAAGCACTGCTCGGCGAGCTTCTTGAGTCCGACCGCCTCGAACGAATAATCGACCCCGCCGTCGGTCATCTTGACGATCTCCTCGACCGCGTTGGCGCTCGACGCGTCGATCGTGTCGGTCGCGCCGAAGCGTTTGGCCATCGCGAGCTTGCCCTCAAACTGATCGACCGCGATAATCCGCCGCGCCCCGGCCAGCCGCGCGCCCTGAATCGCCGAGATGCCGACGCCGCCGCAGCCGAACACCGCGACCGTCGAGCCCGGCTCGATGCGGGCCGTGTTGAGCACCGCGCCGACCCCGGTGGTCACGCCGCATCCGATTAGCGCGGCGCGGTCGAGCGCGATCTCATCGGTGATCTTCACCAGTGCGTTCTCATGCAGCAGCATCTTCTCGGCGTAGGTCGAAAGGTCCGAGAACTGGCGCACCATCTTGCCGCCCTGCGACAGGCGCGGCGTATCGCCCTTGGGCCGCTGCGTCGCCTTGCGGTTCGAGCAGCGGTTGGGATGGCCCGACATGCAATCGTCGCAGTAGCCGCAAAAGACCGACGGGCACGAGATCACGTGATCGCCCGCCTTCAGATAGGTGACGGCCTTGCCGACCTTCTCGACCACGCCGGCCGCCTCGTGGCCCAGGATCGCGGGGGCGGGATAAGGGTAGAGTCCTTCGACGAAATGCAGGTCGCTGTGGCATACGCCGCTGGCGGCCGTATGCACCAGCACCTCATGATCGCGCGGCTCGTCGATATCGACCTGTTCGATGGTCAGCGGTTGATTGGGGCCATGGAAAATGGCGGCTTTCATTATGCGATCGCTCCTTGGGCAAAAATTGGTAATGCGTTTCCCGGCCGGCCGCGGCGCGGCCAGTCGAACCTCAGGCTCACTCGAACATCAAGACGGTGCGCGCGACTTCGCCCCGCTTCATCGCCGCAAAGGCGTCATTGACGTCTTCGAGTTTACCGCGGCGGCTGATCATGTCGTCGAGGTTGAGGCGGCCCTGCAGGTAGTAATCGACATAGCGCGGCATGTCGATGCGGAAGCGGTTCGAGCCCATGTTCGAGCCCTGCATCTTGCGCTCGGTCAGCAGCTTGGCACCGTCGATCGAAACCTTCTGGCCGACCGGGATCATGCCGATGATCGTCGCCGTGCCGCCCTGCTTGATACATTCGAAGCATTGCTCGGCGAGTTTTTTCACGCCGACCGCTTCGAACGAATAGTCCACGCCGCCGCCGGTCAAGTCGCGAATCGCCTCGACCGCGTCACCCTTGGAGGCGTCGACCGTATGGGTCGCGCCCAGGTTTTTCGCCATCGCGAGCTTGTTGGCGAACTGATCGATCGCGATAATCTGGCGCGCCCCGGCAATCCGCGCGCCCTGGATCGCCGACAGACCCACCCCGCCGCAGCCGAACACCGCGACCGTCGAGCCCGGCTCGATCCGCGCCGTGTTGAGCACCGCGCCCACGCCGGTCGTCACGCCGCATCCGATCAGCGCGGCGCGGTCGAGCGGGATGTCGTTGGTGATTTTCACCAGCGCGTTCTCATGCACCAGCAGCTTCTCGGCGTAAGTCGAGAGATCGGCGAACTGGCGGATGCGCGCGCCATTCTGCGACAGCCGCGGCGCCTCGCTCTTGCCGCGCTGAGTCGCCTGCTTGTTGGTGCAGCGGTTCGGATGGCCCGACATGCAGTCCGTGCAATAGCCGCAGAACACCGACAGGCACGCGATCACGTGGTCGCCCGGCTTGACGTAGCTCACGCCGCGGCCGACCTCTTCGACGATCCCGGCGGCTTCGTGGCCGAGCACGGCGGGCGGCGGAAACGGATAGAGGCCGTCGACGAAATGCAGGTCGCTGTGGCATACGCCGCTGGCCACCGTGCGCACCACGACCTCGCGCTCGTGCGGACTATCGATCGTAACGTCTTCGATTTTTAGCGGCTGGTTGGGCCCATGAAAAACGGCGGCTTTCATTGCAATACTCCTCGCATCGGTCTTCGTGGAATCAAACTTCGCGCTTCGGCGAATCAGGCTTCGCGGAAGGCGCTCACAGCGTGCGCGGCGTCGGTCCCACGCGTACGCGTGGTAGACCACGCGCCCGCCGTCGCTGTCAAGGAATGCGGCCCGCCGGACGCCCATACTGCGCCATCGCCCGGCGCGTGCGCCGCTTAAGTCAAGCGGGCGAGCGGGACGCGGCGGCGCGGGTTCGCCTTGACTGTAAGGGGGCGCGTCCTTAAGTTAAATCTGTAGTGCGTAGGCGAGAGGAGTTATTCTGATGGCCAGCGAAAAAGTCACTCACGTCACCGACGCGAGCTTCCAGCAGGAAGTGCTTGAATCGGCGACGCCCGTATTGATCGATTTCTGGGCGCCCTGGTGTGCCCCGTGCCGTGCGATCGCCCCACTTGTCGAGGAAGTCGCCGGTGAATATGAGGGCCGTCTCAAGGTCGTGAAAATCAATGTCGACGACAATCCGCAGACGCCCGCCCGCTTTGGCGTCCGCGGCATCCCGAATCTCGTGATCGTCAAGAGCGGCCAGGTCAAGCAGCAGATCGTCGGCGCCGTGCCGAAGAAAGATCTGGTCAGCGCCGTCGAGGGCGCGTTGGTCTAATCCGCGCCGCTCACGCAGCGGATACTCCGCGGGCTCAGGGAGGCCCCGATATCTTCGCCGGTGACGGCGTGGCGTCGGGGCTTTCGCTTTTGGCCTGCCAGTACTGCACCATTTCCGTGCGCTTCTCTTCGTACGAGATTTTGACCTGCGGCGGCATGTAGGCGAGCAGCGCCTGATTGTATTGCAGCACGCGCGGCGCGAGCTTCGAGTCGCGTAACAAGGGCGGCGTCGCCGGCATCACGGCGGTGATCGCGACCACCATGAGGCCGGCCAAGATGAGCCCGATCACCGCGCCAAAGGCGGCGCCCACCAGCCGGTCGGCCGCGGTCAAATGGATGATGCGAACGAGATTGATCATCCGCCCGCCCACGAATTCGACCGCGATGAAGACGATCGCGAAGACCGCCACGTAGCCGATCACCGCACTCATCGTCGGGCTGGTCTTGAGATAGCCCTCGGCGAGCGCGGCGGCGCGTCCGTAGTAGAGCGACGCGGCGAAGATCCCGAGGACCAGCGACAAGATCGAGGTCGCCATTCGCAGCGCCCCGCGGGTCAGACCGTGCAGTGCGCTCAGGGCGACGATCGCGATGATTGCGTAGTCGAGTCCGTTCAATCCGGCAAACATAACGGACCTATCCTAGCTGGTTGAACCGAGGCTCGATAATGCCGCCGCAAGCGCCTAAACTTGTGCGCATGGCGTGGGTCTATATCGAAAATCTGGGGGCGCATCTCGGCGCGGAAGTGACGCTGCGCGGATGGCTTTACAACCGGCGCTCGAGCGGCAAGGTCCATTTCCTCCTGATTCGCGACGGCACCGGCATCTGCCAGTGCGTCGCGTCGATCAATGATCTCGGGGCCGCGGCGTTCGCCGCCGCCGACCATCTGGGCCAGGAGACTTCGCTCGAAGTCACCGGAGTAGTGCGCGAGGACCAGCGCGCGCCGGGCGGCCGCGAACTGACGATCACGCGGCTGCTGGTCGGCGCGCCGTCGGTCGATTATCCGATTACGCCCAAGGAGCATGGCGTCGCCTTTTTGCACGACCTGCGTCATCTGTGGGTGCGCTCGTCGCGCCAGCACGCCATCCTGCGCGTCCGCAGCGAGGTCGAGGCCGCCTGCCGCGATTTTTTCCACGAGCGCGGCTTCGTCCTGTTCGATTCGCCGATCCTGACGCCGACCTCATGCGAAGGGACCACCAACCTGTTTGAAATCGACTACTTTGGCGAGCGCAAGGCCTATCTCACGCAAAGCGGCCAGCTCTACGCCGAGGCCGGAGCGCTGGCCTTCGGCAAGGTCTATTGCTTCGGTCCGACCTTCCGCGCCGAGAAATCCAAAACTCGCCGCCATCTGACCGAATTCTGGATGGTCGAGCCGGAGGTCGCCTACTTCACCCTCGTCGAGGACATGCAGCTCGCCGAGGAGTTCGTCGCCTTTATCGTCCGGCGCGTGCTCGAGCGCCGGGCCGAGGATCTGCGCGTGCTCGAGCGCGATCTCACGAAGCTCGAGCTGGCGGCGCATACGCCCTACCCGCGCATCACCTATGACGAGGCGATCGAGCGGCTCAAGGCCAAGGGCTTTGCCGTCAACTGGGGCGACGACCTGGGCGGCGACGAAGAGACCGCGCTCTCGGCCGACTTCACCACCCCCGTGATGGTTCATCGCTACCCCGCCGCGAGCAAGCCCTTCTACATGAAGCACGACCCCGAGCGGCCCGACCTGGCGCTCTGCGTCGATATGCTAGCGCCCGAGGGCTACGGCGAGATAATCGGCGGCGGCCAGCGCGAAGACGATTACGAGACGCTCAAGCGGCGGCTGGCCGCGAGCGGCCTGCCGAGCGAGCCGTTCCAATGGTATCTCGACCTGCGGCGCTACGGATCGGTGCCGCACGCCGGTTTCGGAATGGGTATCGAGCGGGCGGTTTCCTGGATCTGCGGCATCCATCACGTGCGCGAGGCGATCCCGTTTCCGCGAATGATGGAGCGGCTGGAGCCATAAACGGCGCTGTCACCGCATTATAGACCTGCTTAAGTAACTTCACTGAAAAAATTTTTTTCGCCTCCGGGGCGGCCCTCGTATCCACAGGCCTGTGGATGAAAATTCATACCGTTAATATATTCGCCGACGGCAGCCGCGAGGCGTTGCAGGCGAGCATGGCGGACCGGCCAAACCGGCGGCGCTCGTCCTAGATTCGCAAAACCCTACGCCAGCTTGATTTACTCGCTAAGTCCCGGCAGAGGCTGCACCGCGCCGGCCGACTCCAGTGTAATTTGGTAGCCATAAGCCCGGCTGATATTCTTCGCATACGGCGGCTTAAAACCCTCCTCGAAACGGCACGGGTGCGCGTCGCTGTCAAGCACCCGCCGCCGGCACGCGGTCACCAGGGGTCGTTGCCGACGATCGGCGCGCGCGCTAGTTAGGATGATCGTTGTCACGGGTTGGTATGCGGAGAAGGGTTTAGGCAACGTCGCGCAGAGGTTGAGGGCCGGTACGAACCGACCGGATTGCTCAGCCCGCGCGCCATACCATCACGCTGCTGCTTGGGATCGTTCGGTGGGGATCGGCTGGGGGACGGAGTTGTGCCGGAACGAGCGGGCCGATGCGTGAAGAAAAGAGCCGCACATGTGGTTGCAATGGACGCGCACTTTTCCACGATCTGGTCCCGTCACGTTAACCGCCGGGAAGCGCCCACCGCATCGCCGCCGCCCGCCGCGGTCCGCGTTTCGGAAGGCTAGTTCGGGAACCCTAAATTGCGCAAATCTGGACGGTGCTTATCCGGTGAACATGGGACGATGTACGTGTGCGGCGCGCGCCGCCGACGACCGCCGGCACGACACCAAAGGAGGGCTTTAGCATGCGGACCGGACCTTTGGTGCATAGAGGCGCCAACGTCTCGCGGATCGTCCCCTCCCGGGTCGCGCAGGGCGCGCCAGCCACTCTGCGCGGCGCAGCGCCACCCCGGCTCTCCACCGCGCAACTGTCAAATTTCACCAGTCCCCCATTGTCCGTCCCGCTCCCGTTAATTGAATCCTCGTGCCTGCACGTGGAATGCAAACTGCCGATCAATCTGCGCCATTTCCTGGCGGAAAAATTTGGCGCCGGCCTTGACTCCGGCAATGACGCGATCCTCGATCTCGCCGCCACTGCCGACGCCGCGACACTAAGCCGCGTGGCTCGCGCGATCCGCCGCTACTCGACCAACCGCGCGCGTGAGGCGTGGGCCGAATGTGCGACGAGCGTGGCGGAGTTCGAGAAGGCGGGCGCCGCCGGCACCCCACGGGCCGTGCTCTGCCTGACCTGCGCGAGTATCGAGTTCGGTCGCGACGAGGCCGCCGCGGCGCATCGCGCGCCCAACTGCCTCACGGTTGATTTCGGGCGGGCGTGTATCGCCAAGGCCGCTTCGCCCAAGGCCGCGGTGTCACCGATTCCCGACGGTCTGCAGCGCCAGATCGAGGAGTTCCGCACGCTGCGCGCGGCCTTCGGTCTCTCGCACTTCGATCTCGATTGCTACGTGACGAGCCGGCGCGTGATGTTCTCATGGCGGCCGGTCGACGGCACTTCGTCGCCAGTTCTGCTTTCCTGAATGAGGCCCGCTCGCCGCGGCCGCGCGGCGTGCGCCGATGCCCGTCGGTCGCACCTTCGCATTAGCAAATTTTTAATTCGGACCGATTGATCCGGCATCAGCCGAGGCCACTGTTGCCGCGGCCCGACGCCGTGGCGCCCGCACCACACCGCATTGAGCGGTGCCCCTCGATCTCAATTTAGCGATTCAGGAATAGGCTGGTCAGACGACGACGGACTGTCGGGCGGGATTCCAGCGGACGGAATTGGCGGCGATTGGAGCAAGGCTGATGCGCGATGCGCACGCTTGCCGGACGGCGAACCGCACCTCGGGCGCCCGGGCGCGCCCGTGCGGCGCGGAGCAGCTTCAGACTGCCGACGCGCGCCGCCGACGCTGTTCCTTGCGCCGTCTGCGCTGCGCCTCGGAGCGCTTGCGTTTGCGGCGGACACTGGGCTTTTCGTAAAAAGCCCGCTTCTTCATCTCTTTGAATACGCCCTCCTTGGCGAGCTTGCGCTTGAGCACCCGCATCGCCTGGTCGAGGGAACCTTCGACCCTGATTTCCATAATCCTCCGCGGCAGTCGGCAATAGACAGATGAGAATAGGGGCGCCTTTGCCTACTGTCAACCGCCAGAGGCACGCCGGCGCGGCCGGCGATCGCGAGAGCGTGCGCGGATGGCGCACGCCGGCGGGCGGGTAATTTTTCGCCAAATCGTGTATTCAATCTGCGGGCGGCGCGCCATGCAGCCGTCCACGATCGCAGCAGACGGCCAAGGAGACCGATACGATGGACCTGGGATTGAGCGGAAAGGTCGCGATGATCACCGGTGCGAGCCGCGGACTGGGCCGCGCGATGGCGGCGGCGCTCGGCGCCGAGGGCGTGAAGTTGAGCCTGTGTGCGCGCGGCGGCGCAGCGCTCGAGGCGGCGGCGGCCGAACTCAAGGCCGCGGGCCATCAGGCGATCGCGCAGACCGCCGACGTCAATCAGGCGCCGGCGATGGAGGCCTGGGTCGCCGCGACCGTCAAGGCCTTCGGCGGCGTCGATATCCTGGTCAACAATGCGGGCGGCGCAAAGGTCGGCGCGCTCGACCAGCTCAACGACGACGCCTGGCGCGAGGCCTTCGACTTGAATTTCTTTTCCGCCGTGCGCCTGGCGCGCCTGTGCTCGGCCGAGATGGCAAAGCGCGGCGGCGGATCGATCATCAATATCAGTTCGATTTACGGGCGCGAGGCGGGCGGACCGATCACCTACAACTCGTCCAAGGCCGCGCTGATCGCGCTGACCAAGGGGCTGGCGCGCGAGCTGGCGAAAAAGGCCGTGCGGGTCAACTCGATCGCGCCGGGGTCGATCATCTATCCGGGCGGCACCTGGGAAGGACTGTTCAAGCAGAATCCCGCGTTCGAAAAAGATTTCATCGGCCATGAGCTGCCGGCGGGACGCCTGGGCCGGCCCGACGAGGTGGCATACGCGGTCGTGATGCTGGCGTCGCCGCGCGCGAGCTGGATCACCGGCACGACGATTCCGGTCGACGGCGCACAAGGCCGCTCGAACGTCTGATCGCGAAGCGGGCAGCGCCGAAATCGCGGCATCTTGCCCGCCACCGGCCCGCCGCCGTACCGCCTGTTGACGGATTAATGTCCGGTCGCAGATGTCGCTGTCGGCGAAGCAACGGATGTCGTCACGCCGCTCGCAGGCGGCGGGGACGCGGTGGCGGCAGCGGCTCCAGATGCGCGGCGATCATCTGATCATGTCCCCACGCCGCGCCATCGGCCATATCGACGCCCATCGGAATTACGAATTCCACGAAGCTCCAGATTTCATAGCCCCAGCGAAAGCTCGCGTCGTCCAATGAGCTGCCAAAATGGATTTTGCGCGAGTCCCCGCGCATCGGAGAGCTTGCGCGAAGCTCAGATCAGCGTGCAGAGCAGCGAATGGCTGGTGGCGGAAGCGACGCGCACCGCGACCGTGGCGCCCGGCACGACAGTGTCGTTCGCAGGGAAGAAGGCGGTCTTGAATTGCGGCGTCTTGCCGGTCATCTGACCGCCGCCGCGGCGCGCCGGTCCCTCCACCAGTACCGGATATTCATACCCGACCAGGGCGCGGTTGCGCGCGCGCGCAATCGACTCCTGCAGCGCGATAACTTCCTCGAGGCGGCGGGTCTTGTCGGCTTCGCTGACGCTGTCGCCGAGGCGAAACGCGCGGGTGTTCTCGCGCACCGAATATTTGAAGGTAAAGGCCGCGTCGTAGCCCACCCCGCGGATCAGATCGATCGTCGCGCGGAAGTCGGACTCCGCCTCGCCATGGAAGCCGACGATGATGTCGGTCGAGAGCGCGACGCCGGGAATCGCGGCGCGGACCCGTGCGACCAGCTCGAGATACTCTCCCACGGTATAGCCACGCTCCATCGCGGCGAGTATCCGCTCGGAGCCCGACTGCACCGGCAGATGCAGATGGGGCTGGACCTTGGGCTCGGCGGCCATCGCCTCGATCACTTCGGCGGTCATGTCGGCGGGATGCGGCGAGGTAAAGCGGATGCGCTCGATGCCGTTGACCGCCGCGACCATCCGGAGCAGCGCGCCGAAGCCGGTCGCGCCGCAGCGATAGGCGTTGACGGTCTGCCCGAGCAGGACGATTTCCTTGACGCCCTGGGCCGCCAGCTCCACAACTTCGCGCAGGATATCGGCGGGTGGCACGCTGCGTTCGCGTCCGCGCACGTAGGGCACCACGCAGAACGCGCAGAATTTGTCGCATCCGCGCATCGCGGTGACGTAGGCGCGCACGCCGTCGGCGTGGGCGGGGGCGAGATCGCCGTAGGTCTCGGCGCGGTTGAGGCGCACGTCGACCGCCGGGTCGAAGCCGTCGTGGCCGAGCAGTTCCGGCAGGCGGCGGTAGGTGTCGGGACCGGCCACCAGGTCGAGCCACGGCGCCTTGGCGATCAGCGCCGCGCGGTTGTGCTGCGCCATGCATCCGAGCAGGCCGATCTTGACGCCGGGGCGCGCCTGCTTGAGCTGCGCGAGATTGCCCAGGCGGCCGAGCACGCGTTCTTCGGCATGCTCGCGGATCGCACAGGTATTGAGCAGGACGACGTCGGCGTCTTCGGGCCGCGGCGCCAGATCGTAGCCGGCGCGGCGCAGCACGCCGGTGATCAATTGCGAGTCGGCGATATTCATCTGGCATCCGTAGGTCTCGAGCCAGACCAGCGGTGCGCCATTATGCGGATTATCAATCATGGAGATGTCTGCCGGCTGAAATGATAGGTCATGCGGTGGCGGTGGCACAACGTGGCCGGCTTCACACGCGGCGGCATCGCGGGGTTTTATCGCATTGGGATGCGCTGGGTGTGCCGGATCGCGCAAGCAAGAGCGCGCCTCCGGTGGAGCAACAATCATGGCGACGGACGTAATCGGCGCAATCGCGCGGCTGGACTGGATCGCGATCGGTGCGGCGCTCGACGAGCGCGGCTGGGCCGTGACACCGGCCATCCTGGGGGCCGACGAATGCGCGGAGCTGATCGGGCTCTACGACCATCGCGAGCACTTCCGCAGCCGCGTGGACATGGCGCGGATGCGCTTCGGGCTGGGCGAGTACAAATACTTCGCCGCGCCGCTCCCGCCGATCGTCACGGCGATGCGCACGGCGCTCTACGAGCGGCTCGCGCCGACCGCGTCGGCGTGGATGCGCACGCTCAGGCTCGGCGAGGAGTTGCCGGCGCGGCTCGACGAATTTATCGCCATCTGCCACGGCGCCGGGCAGATCAAGCCGACGCCGCTGATGCTGCGCTACGACGCCGGCGGCTACAACTGCATGCATCAGGATTTGTACGGCGAAATCTTTTTTCCGATCCAGGCGACGATCCTGCTGAGCGAGCGCATGGTCGATTTCGAGGGCGGCGAGTTCATGCTGGTCGAGCAGCGGCTGCGGGCGCAATCGCGCGCCTGCGCGATCACACTCGAGCGCGGCCAGGCGATAATCTTCGCCACGCGCTATCGGCCGCATCGCGGCGCGCGCGGCTGCTCGCGGGCCGGCGTACGCCACGGCGTCAGCACGGTCGCCCATGGCCGCCGCTTCAGCCTAGGGATCATATTTCACGACGCGCGCTGAGCGCCGGCGCGCCGTCCCGCGGCGGGACGAACCGCGGGCTCGAGCGATGCGATCAGCCCATCGCCTGCGCGGAGGTCGGCTCGATCTCGTACATCACGCGGACTTCCCCCGGCTGGCGAAACGGGTACTTGTCCTGGCCGAGATATTTTTTCGCCAGCCCGTCGATATGCGCGTCGGCGCCCTGCTCGGCGATCGAGATGACGCGGCCACGCACCTGGATGTAGCGATAGGGATTATCGGGATCCATGATCGCGAGCGCGACGGCGCCGTTCTGCTTGAGGGTCCGCGCCTTGACCCGGCCGCGCGCGGTGTTGATGCGGATTTTGCCATTGGCGTAGTCGAACCAGATGGGCGTGACCTGCGGCGTGCCGTCCTTCATAACGGTGGCGACATTGGCGAAGGCTTTTTTGCCAGTGAGCAGATCGAGATGGGTTTCGGGAATAATGGCCACGATGATTCTCCAGCTACCGAATGTTGGCGGACAGCAGTTACGCTCGCGCCGCCGGGGCTAGGAGTCAAGGCCGGGCCGTGATGGCACGGCGGCAAGATGAAGCGTGGCGAGCGCGCGGGCGGCCCGTGCGATACACTGATGGCCTGAGATTATCACGGCATCGAAGCGACATCATGAGCACGCCAGTGACAACCGACATGGCAACTGCGCTAACTATTTGCTGAGGATCGACGAAACCGGCGTGAAGTTTGACTCCGCGAATGCTATTCGTTAATAGCGAAGGCCGAAAGGGACGCGGGTCCCGACATGCGGACGTTCCCAGCCCGTCGCAAATCCCCCGCGAGGAGTCGATAGCCATGGCGCTGTTCAGCAAAGAGCCGGAAAAAAACGTCAGGGTCGAGCCGAACCTGCGGGTCCAGCCCCAACCGTCGCCGCAAGCGCCGCCCCCTGCCACGCCCACGATTGTGACGACCAGCGCCGGACCCAACGAGAAGACGGCGACACCGGTGCGTGCGGCCGCCCCGGTGACGAGCGAGGCGCACGCCTACCTCGATAGCGGATCGAAAATCACCGGCAAACTGTCGTTCGACGCGGCCACCCGGATCGACGGCCAGGTCGACGGCGAAATCATCGGCAAGGACAGCATCACGATCGGCGAGAGCGCGGTGGTTACGGCGCAGGTGCGGGCGGCGTCGATAATCGTGGCGGGCAAGGTCAGCGGCGATATCGTGGCGACGCAGCGGATCGAGATCCGGCCTTCGGCCAAGGTGATCGGCAATCTGACCGCGCCGGTGCTGGTGGTCCATGAGGGCGCCTTGTTCGAGGGTCATTGCTCGATGCAGCCAGAGGCGGCGCAGAGCGGCAAGGTGACGGTATTTCCCAAGGATGAGCGCGCGGCGCAAGCCGCTGCGGAGCGTGCGATGCCGGTTGGGGCACAGAAGCAAGCCTAAAGTCAGCGGCCGGCCATTATTAGCTTGACATCGCGGTCCGGGGATGATTTTGCTCTTCGTGGAGAGTTGACGTCGAAATATGCACATTCCGCCCGACTGGAGTATCTTTGGCACTCTATTAGTCTCCTTCCTTGCCTTTTGGGTTATCTTTGGCTGGCTTTTTTTTGGTCCATTCCTTAAGTTACTCAGCGAGCGGGAGCGACGGATCGTCGATCTGAACGAACGCACCCAGCGGCTCTTGCAGGAAGCGAAGGTTGCGGTCGAAGAGCGCGAGCGCCAGTTGGCCGCGGTGCGGCGCGACGCCTTGGTGCGGCGCGACACTGAGCGGCGGCGCGCCGAGGGCGAGGCGGCCAAGATGATCGAGGAGAAGCGGGCCGAGGCGCGCGCGGAACTCGATCGGGTCGGCGCGGCGCTCGACCAGGAGATCGCGGCGGCTCACAGCCAACTCCAGGAGATGGCGCGCAAACTCGCGGCCGAACTGGCCGGGCGCGTGCTGGGCCGTCAAATCGTCGACGGCGGCGCCACGAACAATTGAATCGCGAGTGCCGGCGTGGCCACCTGCCAGACCAATTGGACCGGTGAGCGCGCGGCTGTCTGCCGGCATGGGACTGATTTAGAACGCGATATTCGAAATTGATTGGTAGCACGAAACTGATTGAGCGGCGGAGACGGAGCAGACTGACCAGGCGAATGAGGGCAAGGCTTACAATTACGGCGATCGCGGGCGCGGTCTTGATACCATCGGTCGCATTGGCGGCCGCAGGCGGCGGCGAACCGGCGGGCACCTGGCGCGCGCTGATCTTTTACGTTATCAACTTCGGCCTGTTCGTCGGGATTTTGTGGAAGTACGCGATTCCGGCGATGCGCAATTTCTTCCGCCAGCGCGCGGTGACGATCCGCGAGACGCTGGCCAAGGCCGACCGCGCCTTTCGCGAAGCCGAGGAGCTGGCTAATCGGGCGGCGGAGCGGACCGCCAAGCTCGAGGCCGAGAAGAATCAGATTGCGTCCGACCTGGCGGACGAAACGGTTTTCCAGATTGGGCGGGTTTACGACCTCGCGCAGGAGGCCGCGGCCCGGATCAAGCGCGACAGCGAAATGAGTATCGTGGCCCTGCGCGAAAGCGGCACACGGCGGGTGCGCGAGGCGCTGGCGCAGGCAGCGGGTCGGCTGGCCTTCGAGCTGGTCGCGCGCAATTTTGTGGCCGACGATCAGGCGCGGCTGGTCGCGGGCTTTGTCGCCAAGCTGCATCAGGAGGCCCGGCGTTGAGAAGCGCGAAAGTCGCCACGCGCTATGCGCGCGCGCTGATGGGCCTGTCGAGCGACCATGCCCAGCTTGAAGCCTGGGGCGCCGAGCTCGAGCGGCTGGCGCGGATGGTCGAAGCGCCGGAGCTGGCGCCGGCGCTGGAATCGCCCGAGGTGACGCATGCGGCGCGGATGGCGGCGCTGGCGAAAATCGCCGAGCGGCTCGAGCTGAGCTTTCCGCTGCGTTCGTTCGCGGTGGTGGTCGCGCGCCACGGCCGCGTCCAGGATATCGCGGCGATGGCCGAGCGTTATGCGCGGATGCTCGACGACCTGCTGGGGCGGGCGCGCGCGGCGCTGAGCTTTGCCCGCGAGCCGTCGGCCGAAGAGTTGGCGCGCGTGGTTGCGGCGCTCGAAGCGATCGTGCACAAGAAGATAATTCCGACGACCAAAATTGACGGCGCCCTGGTGGGCGGCGTGGTCGCCGAGCTGGAAGGAAAAATTTACGACGGCAGTCTCGCTACCCGGCTGGCCGAGGCCGAACAGCGCCTCAGCGGCTAAGCGCGGCGCCCGGAAACCTATATGGCGGAAATCAGACCATCCGAAATCAGTGACATCCTGCGCGACGAGATCAAGGGCTTTGAGGGCAACGTCTCGGTGCGTGAAACCGGCCGCGTGCTGTCGTGCGGCGACGGGATCGCGCGAATCTACGGCTTGCAGAACGCGGCGGCCGGCGAACTGCTCGAATTTCCCCATGGGGTTTTCGGGATCGTGCTGAATCTCGAGGAGGACAACGTCGGCGCGGCGCTGTTCGGCGACCCGCAGGCGATTGGCGAAGGCGACGAGGTCAAGCGCACCGGGCGGATCGCCGAGGTGCCGGTCGGCGAGGGGCTGCTCGGCCGGGTGGTCAACGCGCTTGGCCAGCCGATCGACGACAAGGGGCCGATCAAGAGCAGCGAGAACCGGCGCATCGAGATCAAGGCGCCGGGGATCATCAAACGCCAGCCGGTCAAGGAGCCGATGCAGACCGGGATCAAGGCGATCGACTCGATGCTGCAGATCGGGCGCGGCCAGCGCGAGCTGATCATCGGCGACCGCCAGACCGGCAAGACCGCGATCGGCATCGACACGATTATCAACCAGAAGGGGCAGAACGTCTTCTGCGTCTACGTCGCGATCGGACAAAAGCGTTCGACGGTGGCGCAGGTGGTCGAGAAGCTCAATCGCCACGGCGCGATGGATTATACGATCGTGGTGGCCGCGACGGCCTCCGAATCGGCGCCGCTGCAGTTTATCGCGCCCTACTCGGGCTGCACGATGGGCGAGTATTTCCGCGATAGCGGACGCCACGTGCTGCTGGTCTACGACGATCTGAGCAAGCATGCGGTGGCGTACCGGCAATTGTCGCTGCTGCTGCGCCGGCCGCCGGGCCGCGAAGCCTATCCGGGCGACGTCTTCTACCTGCATTCGCGGCTGCTCGAGCGCGCCGCCAAGCTGAGCAATGAAATGGGTGGCGGGTCGTTGACCGCGCTGCCGATTATCGAGACCCAGGCGGGCGACGTCTCGGCCTACATTCCCACCAACGTGATTTCGATTACCGACGGTCAGATCGTGCTCGACGCCGACCTGTTCTACTCGGGTATCCGGCCGGCGGTGAACGTCGGCCTGTCGGTCTCGCGAGTCGGTTTTTCAGCCGCGATCAAGGCGATGAAGCAGGTCGGCGGCACGCTCAAGCTCGATCTGGCGCAGTATCGCGAGATGGCGGCCTTTGCGCAGTTCGGTTCGGACCTCGACCCAGCCAGCCAGCGCCTGCTCCATCGCGGCGAGCGGCTGACCGAGATGCTCAAGCAGA
>JADMIL010000035.1 GCA_015478645.1 Candidatus Binataceae bacterium | reverse complement strand
GGGATTCTTCGCTGCGCTCAGAATGACAACCTAACTTGTGCAGAGGTTCCCTAATTGCCAACGATGGTAGCGCGCTCCGCGACGTACCGCGAACCGACCGGGATTAATTATTCGTCTTCAATGAACGGCAAATTGTGTATACTGGCGGTGGGTGAGGGGCAAAATGGATAGCAGCAACGACAGGTTTATCCCGGAGTTCGGCGTGCGGGTTTTTCTGGTTGAAGATAATCCCGAACACGCCTTTATTGCCGTGACCGTGATTCGCCAATTGCTCGGCGAAGCGAGCGAAGTGATCGTCGCCGAAAATGCCGAGGAGGCGGTTGGTCTGATCAGCCAGTTCACCGAGAATGATCGTCCCGACCTGATGCTGGTCGACTTGCGCCTGCCCGACAATGGCGGCTTTTCGGTGCTGACGGCCGCGCGTTCGAGCGAGGCGTGCGCGCCGGTGCCGGCCTTTGTCATCACCAGTTCGCTCTACGATCAGGATATCGCCCAGAGCTACGAACTCGGCGCCTCGGCCGTGCTGTGCAAGCCGCTGTCGCGCGCGAGCCTGCGCGAAGAGCTGATTCGCATCGGCAAGCTGCCGCCCTCGGGCTCGGCCAACATCACCAGCACGCACTGATCGCGCGCAAATTCTTCGCCCACGCGCTCGGCCACTATTACGTCTTCAGCCAGTATCAGCCGGGCGTGACCGATACGGTCGAGCTACCGCAAAAATCCGATCGACCTCGGATGCTGCCGTAAGGCGCACGACGCCATCAAGAGGCTTGCGCTCCCAGCGGCAATCGGCTGAAGTTTGCGTTGTGCGTATTAGATCAACCATGCGAATCGAGTTTGGCCGCGCATGCGCGCGCGGCGCGGCCGCGATCGCCGCGGCGCTTATCGTGGCCACTATCGCGATTCGTGCGGCCTGCGCCGCGGGCCTTCCGGTCGAGGTCACGGCCGAGGACGTCTTCGCCCAGGTAACGCTATCGGCGAGCCATGCGCGCAGCGGCGAACAACTCGGCGTCGCCGCCGCCATCACCGTTGCGCCCGGATGGCATATCTATGGACTGCCGCTGCCCGACGGCGACGGGCTCACGCCGACCTCGATCGTCTTCGACCCGGACGTACTCGCCAGCCAGTCGGTCCGGATGCCCGCGCCAACCCCGCTCAAGTTCCCGGCTCTGAACGTGACCTACCCGGTCTACACCGGCGTCATCAAGGCGGCCGGCCATCTGACGCTCAAGCAGGACCTCAAGCCCGGCAATTACCAGATTGCCGGAACGCTCAATTTCCAGGAATGCAACGATTCGATGTGCAAGATGCCGCAGGCGCTGCGCTTCGATCTGCCCATCCAGATCAACTAGTGTGATGTCCCGTGAATAAGTTTATGAGGTGACCATAACGGGATTCTTCTTGTCGGCAGCCGACGCTCAGAATGACAATAATAACGGCCAATCTTGTCATTCTGAGCGCAGCGAAGAATCCCGGATCCGGGGCCCATTCGCTGCGCTCAGGGTGACAGCAGAGCCTTGTGCAGAGGTTCCTTAGAAGAGTTTCGATGAAGGATGAATTTGCACCGGTCACCCCCGGCGAGATGCTGAAGGAAGAATTTCTGGCCGAATACGGACTGTCACAAAACCAACTCGCGAAGGCCCTTGGAATTTCTCCGAACCGGATCGCCGAGATCGTCAACAACCGTCGCCGGATTACCGCTGATACGGCGCTGCGTTTGGGCTTGTATTTCGGCAACAGTCCGGAATTCTGGTTGAACCTTCAAACGCACTACGAGCTCAAAATCGCCCGCAAGAATCTCCTGCCCGAAGCCGTCGCGCGGATCAAAGCGGAGCGGGCGGCCTGACGGGCCGCGCCGCCTTCGTGAGCGCGGCGGTGCGTCGCGCCATCTGACGCGCCGCCGGCGCCGTGACGCGCGAAATTATGCCGCGACCGAATTGGCGCGCGGCGCGCTCAGATCAGGCCGTACGCGCGCGCGACGTTCTCGCCCAGGATTCCGCGGCGTCCGCTCTCGGTCATCGGCTTGACCATTCCAGCCAGCTCTTCGAGGTAGTTCCCCGGATGGTCGGGATGCGGGTAGTCGCTGGCCCAGAAGAATTTTTCCTCGCCCACGTGCGTCATCATGCCGGCGATGGTCCGTTCGTCGGGATCGGCCGAGATGAAGCATCGCTCCTTGAAGTAGAACGAGGGCTTTTCCTTCAGGCGCACGGTCTGCGCGATCGTCGTGCCGCTGAAGATCGCGTCGGCGCGATCGAGGAAATAGCCGATCCAGCCGGCGCCCGATTCGAGCACCACCACCTTCAGGCGCGGAAAGCGATCGAACACGCCGAGCTGGAAAAAGGTCGCGAAGGCGTGCTGCACGCCCTGCGCCGCGAACAGATCGAAGTACCACGCGGCCCAGCCGAAATTGTCGTAGCGGCGATGCACGCCGAACTCGGGCGGCTCGAGCGTCGGATGGATCGCCACCGGCACGCCGGTCTCCTGCGCGACGGCGAACAGCCGATCGTGCGCCGGGTCGCCGTGCGGGCGGCGCGAAATCGTAAACGGCGCGATGAACGCGCCCTTGCAGCCCTCTTTCACTGCGCGCTCGAGCTCGCGCGCGGCCTCGTCGGGGTCGCCGAGCGAGACGTGCGCGATCGGCACCAGGCGGCCACCCGAGTCGCGGCAAAAATCGGCGATCCAGCGGTTGTACGCGCGGCAGTAGGCGCCCGACAGCTCCACGTCCATCGTCTCGCATTCCCACAAAAGACCGATCGTCGGATAGAGCACCGACTTGGCCATGCCCTCGCGGTCGAGCAGTTGCAATCGCTCGCGCATGTCCATCGTGCCGAAAGCCGCGCCCTTCAAGTAGGTCTCTTCGGGCTTGGGCTTTTCGTAGCGCAATTCGGAGGCGCGGCCGGAGTTGACGAATTCCTCGCGCCGCCGGCGTGACTCCTCGACCTGCTTGCCCATGCCGCCGAGCGTGCCGAGCTGGCCCTGGCGAGTCAGTTTGGCGCGCTTGCCGTCGACTTCAAGAAATTCGTAACCGTCCTCGCCCACGCGGATACGCACCGCCCGATCGCGGTATTTCGCTTCGAGATATTTCTCCCACAGGTCGGGCGGCTCGAGAATATGGCCGTCGGCGTCGATTACCAGTGCTTCATTTTTCATCGGAATCTTCCCCATGATTGATCATCCGGTGCGGCCGTTCGGGCGCTTCACCCGCCGCGGTATGCATCGCCCGATCGGCTAGAACAGCGCCAGCGGGTTCACCGGCGACGCGGTCGCATGCTCGAGGATGAGCGGCGCCATCGTGAACAGAAAGTTGTAGCGCTCATGACGCGCGCAGGCCGCCGCCAGCGCGTCGAAGTCGGCGTTGTCGATCAGATGGATGCCCATCATGACCAGCGTGCCGACGTGAATCGGCAGGCCCATCGCCGCGCCGTAAGGACTCGGCGCGATGTCGCTCACCGCGTCGCATCCGATCACCGCGACCCGCCGATCGTGAATCCATTGCAGGCACGAGGCGTCGAGCCCGGGCAGTCCCTCGCGCCGCGGATCCCACGCGCCCTTGGCCTTGCGCCGCTGATGCCGGCCGGTGCGGAGCAGCAGCACGTCGCCCTCGCCGACCGTCATGCGGCCGAGCTTTTCGGCGGCGTCGAGATCCTCGGGATAGATCGCGTCGCCCGGGTCGAGCCAGTCAACCTTTTTCGCCGCCGGTATATCGAGCAGCACGCCGCGGCTCATCACGCCGTCGCGGGTTACGTCGATTGCGCATTTGCGCGCGCCAAAGCGGCCGACCTCGCGATCGGAAAACCCGTTGTACATTTTGCCCTGCCAGAAGACGTGGCAGAGCGCGTCGAGATGGGTGAACGCCATGCCGTGCGGCGCCATGCCGAAATAATCGAGTGCGGCGATTCCCGGCGGTCCCGAATGCAACATCATGTGCTGCACCGGCTGCGGATTATCCGGCGTGGTCTGGGTCGAGAGCGGCAGCGCCAGCGGAATGATCTCGCCGCTCTGCACGGTCTTGGCCGCGCGCGCGCGAATCTCGGGCGTGATGAAGTTGAGCGCGCCGCGCTCGTCCTCTTTGCCCCAGCGACCCCAATAATTGATCTTTTCGTACAGGGCTTGAACTTCTTCGACAGTCAATCGCGAGGCCATGAATGCACCCTCCCCAAGTGGCGCTTCGAGCATAGTGGTGTGGACCGTGGCGCGGGCGGCGAGTCCCGCCCGATACGCGCCGCTATGAGGTTTCGCGTATAGCATGGGCCGGGCCATCGCGGCCAACCCACCGCATCGCGCAGAATGCTATGGTGAGATGCGCGGGGAATTTCCGGACCTCGTGATCGCAACGAGGTGCGGGAGCGTGAGCGGCAGTGTCTGACGATCGTGAGCGGAAAACGTCTAATGATGATCGCGAGATCGCGCGCGATTATCATGAAATCACCAAGCATTCGTACACCAGCGTGCGCAGCTCGCCGCATTACCTGGATTGGGATATTCGGCCGCGGCCGTACAAGATCTATCCGGCGGCCGGGATGCTCGCGCTGCCGCGCGAACTGATTCTGCCGGGCGTGCCGACGACCGCGGCGATTGCCGGGCGGGGGGCGGTGCGCGACGCGATGGCCGCCGCCGGGGGCGCGGCTTCGGAGGCCGACGCGGCGCTCGCCGCGGACGCGGCACCGCTCGACCTCGAGACCGTCACGCGCCTCCTGTTCTGTGCCGACGGACTTACACGCAGCAAAATCGTCGACGGCGACGCCTATCATTTTCGCGCCGCGGCGTCGGCCGGCGCGTTGTATCCAATCGAAATCTACCTGGCGGCGGCCGAGGTCGACGGGCTCGAAGCCGGGCTTTACCATTTCTCACCCGGCGACTTGCGACTGCGCGGACTGCGGCGCGGCGATTGGCGTGGCTATCTGGCTGCGGCAGCGGCGGCGCGGCCGTCGATCCTCGAAGCGCGCGCGGTCATCGTCATGTCGGCGATCTTCTGGCGCAGCGCGTGGAAGTACCGCGCACGAGCCTGGCGCTACTGCTATTGGGACGCCGGTACGGTCCTGGCCAACCTGGTCGCGGCGGCCAACGCCGAAGGGCTCACGACCGAGGTGCTCACCGCCTTTGCCGACGAACCGGTCGAGGCGCTGATTGGCGCCGACGGCGATCGCGAGGGCGCGGTGGGTCTCGTCGCGATCGGACGCGCGCCGCGCGCCGCAGTGATCGATGCGCACGCGGCGGCGCAGCCCGCACTCGAACTCGAGTCGCTGCCGCTCTCCGCGCGCGAGGTCGCCTACGAGGACATTGCGCGGATGCAGCGCGGGTCGCGCCTCGCGACCACGGCCGAAGTGCGCGCGATCGCCGCGGCCGAGTTCGCACGCGACGCCGCGCCGCCCGCCGCCGAATCGATCGCGCTAGACGCGCCCGGATACACCACCGCGCGCGGACTTGGCGAGACCATCCTGCGCCGCGGCTCATCCCGCAGCTTCGCCCGCGAGCCGATCGCCGGCGCCACCCTGGCGGCAATCATGGCGACCGCGCGGCATCACCTGCACGCCGACTTCGCCGCGATGGTCGAGCCGTACGTGATCGTCAACGCGGTCACCGGCGTCGCCCCCGGGCTGTATTACTACCAGCGCGAAACCGGGGCCCTGGAGTTGATCCGGTCGGGCGAATTTCGCGGCGAGGCTGGCTACCTCTGCCTCGAGCAGCCGTTGGGCGCCGATTGCAGCGTGCTCATCTGCTATACGGCATCGATCGAAAAGGTCCTCGCCGCGTATGGCAATCGCGGCTACCGCGACGCTCATCTGGAGGCCGGATTATTGGGCGGCCGGGCCTATCTCGCCGCCTATGCATTGGGCGCCGGGGCGACCGGCCTGACCTTTTACGACGACGACACGGCGAAGTTTCTCGCGCCGCATGGAGCGGCGAAAAACCCGCTGCTGATGGTTGCGGTGGGTATGCCGCGACGGCGCCCAACGCCCGACGAAGAATCCCCCGGGTAGTGCGATTTTCAAGCCGGCCAGCAGCGCGGAAATCGGCTGCATAGCGAATTTGATGATTTGACGCTGCCTGATAAGTCGTCTGCACCTGATTAAAGCAGTGCGACGATCTGTTCACCTTATCACTCCATCATACGATGGAGTGATTCTACTGCTTTCAGCTATCCATACTCCATTCTCTTGCTCAGTAAATAACCATCCTTCGATTGATTGCCTACATTGCGGGCAGTGAAGAATGCAACGTGCACGCGCTTTCCTGCGCTTTCTCGTGGCATTTATTTTGCTCAGTTGCGATGCGCGTTCGCGTCCCTTGGGCTTGGGGGCAAATTCGGCATCTGCCGCGCGGATTAACTAAGGAGGAAAGATGGCTGCAACACCCGAAAAACCCAAGATGCAGGCAACACTTGGGCTCACCGGCGTTACGGTCAACGCGATGGCGTTGATCGCACCCGGAGCATTCCTGTGGATCACGTTCGTCATTCAAGCGGGCTACGTGAAGCCGTCAGGGCTATCAATGTGGTTTGGAATTCTGGTCGCCCTGGCGCTGGCCTATGCGACGGCACTTTCGTACTCGGAGCTGGCCAAGCTGTACCCCGGCGCCGGCAGCTCTTATCTGTTCGCGGAACAGGCCTTTCTGAATACGACCAAGGCCTTCCGCTTCGCGCGCATCTCGAAGTTCATCATCGGGTGGGCATCCCATCTTTACTACTGGATATATCCGGCGGTGATGGTCGCGACGATGGGCGTGCTGGTCGGCTACATCGTCGGCATCCTGTTCCCGGGCGTGATGAACTCGACGGTGCCGGGCCCGATCTTCATGGCGCTGGTCGCGATCGTCTTCTCGTATCTGGTTTCGTACATCGCGTATCGTGGCGTGCAAGGCGCGACCAACGTAAATATCGCCATCAACGCGATTCAGATTACGGCGCTGGTCTTTTTCGGCGCGCTGGCGATCGCCTACCGCATCGGCCATCCCGAGGGCTCGACCGGGCTCGGCTTCGACGCCAACGGCAACGTGGTCTCGATGACCCTGCACTACGCGCTGGCGGGCGATAACCCGGCGCATCCGACCGCTCTGTCGGTGGTCTCGCCGCATACCTTCTCGTGGACCATGCTGCAGGCGACGATCGCAATCCTGCTGCTGGTCGGTTTCGAGTCGGTCACGGCGATGGGCGAGGAGGCGAAGAATCCCAAGCGGGATATTCCTCGCGCGGTGCTGCTCTCCCTGACGATCCAGGGTCTGATCTGCTACATGTTCGAGTACTTCGCGGCCAACTATTTCATGAGCAGCGCCTACAGCCTCAATGCGGCCAGCGGTTCCGCTGCGCCCATCGGCGATATGATGACGCTGATCGGCGACGCGCTGCTGGGCGGCCACGGCGTAGCCTTCATGCTGATCGAGGCCTTCACGGTGTTCCTCGCGCTGATCGGTACGACGCTGAGCTGCATCAACACCGGCGCACGCGTGACCTATGCGATGGGCCGCGACGAGGAGGTGCCGGAGCACTTCGGCCTGCTCCACGGCGACAACCTGACGCCCCATCGCGCAATCTGGACGCTGGCGACGATCTCGGCAGTCTTGGGCGGAATTGCGGCGCTGGCCTTTTTTACCGGTGGCTCGGCGCCGACCGACGACGCCATGAAGACGCTGCCGCATAACATCTGGTATGCGTTCGGCCTGGGTTCCAATGCGACGCTCGCGGCCCTGCCCAACGGTCTGCTAACGGTCACGCTGTTGTCGAACTTCGGCACCTTCGTGCTCTACGGCCTGACCAACATCGTGTGCATCGTGGCGTTCAAGGAACACAACGATTTCAGTGGCTTCAAGCACATGGTAGTGCCGGTCTTCGGCGCGCTCGCGAACTTCGCCTGTCTCGCGTTCTACGTCATCGGACCGCTGGAAGGGCTCGGCAGTTGGAAGGAGCCGATCATCGCGGTGGTGCTGTCGGCGGTGTGGGGCATCTACGGAGCGATCTACTTCATGCGCAATTCCAAGAAAAAGGGCAAAGATACGCTGCTGCTCGCCAAGCCGGCCTGAGCCCGCGTTCGGGTCCATGTGGCAGATGTGTAATCACCACCGATCGGGAGAGGGCCGCATTCGCGGCCCTCTCCGCAATTTGGCCGCACCGCATATCGCAATATCGCATTGCATATTGATGCGGCAACTGCCGCAGCATTGGGCTGGCAGTAACCCGCAAAGTTCCAATTTCAAAGCAAATTCATAGCTTCAGTGAAGGCACGAAACTTGAGTAAACCGGTGCGATTCCGCGCAGATGGTAGGAGGAGTCTTGCCAATCGTACGCATCAACGTTCATCAACCGGATCAGGAGGCGGCGTAAGCAATTCGCCGGGAGGAAACGAGGAAATGAGGATAAAAGGCGCTCATCGACTTAGTCTTAAGCTGGCGGCGCCAGCGGCCTTAGCCGTGGCCATGATGGCATCGGGCGCGGTGGCGTGGGCGGGAGGCGATTCCGGCGGCGACCTCAACAGCGAGGTTCAGCAGCTCCAACAGGAAGTCCAGGAGCTGAAGGGCGAGGTCGCGACACTCAAGACGGAACAGACCGTTGCGGTTCCAGCGGCGGGCACCAAGTCGCCCACCATTGGCGAGCAGGTCGGGTCCATCGGCAAGGATCTGGGGGATATCAAGACCAATCTGAGCACCAATCTGGGCGTGCATATTCATGGGTTGGTCGACGCGACCTATGAATTTAATTTCAACCAGCCGAAGACAGCGCCGCCCGGCGCGCCGAACGGCCGGGTCAATCAGTTGCATGTGTTCGACCTCGACGCGAACAGCTTTGACCTCCAACAGGGCAACATTCACATCGATCGCACGACCGATGGCGGCGTGGGCTTCGTCACCGACATCAACTTCGGCGAGGTGGCCAACGTACTGAGCACGGCCACGCATTACAGCAACGCGTTCACGATCGGTACGCAGAATATCGATCTCACGCAGGCGTTCATGACCTATACGCTGCCGGTCGGTCAAGGCGTGAACTTTTCGCTGGGCCGTTTCGTGACGCTGCTTGGCGAGGAGACTATCCCGACCTGGAACGCGGGTGACTTCAACGTTTCACGCGACTTCATTTTCGGCTACGCGATTCCGTTTACCCATACCGGGCTGCGCGCGCAGTACAGCTTCAACAGCTACGTCGGCGCGACGCTGGGAGTGAACAACGGCTGGGACGACGTGTCCGACAACAACGACGGCAAGTCGATCGAGGGACAGCTTTCGCTGAACTCGGGCAGCCTGATGTCCGAGAATCAATCGCTGGCCTTCACGCTGTCCGGCATCTGGGGCGCGGAGAATGCGGGCCACGGCAATACGCATCGCTGGGTCATCGATCCGATCCTGACCTATCACACGCCGATTGCGGGCTTGCAGCTCATCGACGAGTTCGTCTACGGGCAGGACAATGGCAACGATCTGGTGACGCCGCTGCCGGTGTCGCAGGCCGGCGCCGCGCCCTCGCCGTTCGCGGTGACGGACCCGAGCTGGACGGGTGATGCGGGCTACATCGTGTACGATTACACCGATAATCTGGAATTCGCGCTGCGCGGCGAATGGTTCCGCGACGCCAATGGCGCGCGGACGGGGCTGCGCCAGACGCTGGGCGAGGTCACCGGCACGGTCAACTATAAGATCCCGGCCGTCACCGGATTGCTGGCGCGGCTCGAGTACCGGCACGACGAATCGAGTGCCAAGCCGTTTTTCACCAACGCGGGAATCAATCCGCTCACCGGCACGCCGTACCAGACGATCGCCGGACAAAACACCGTGATGGGCGACGTGGTCTATTCGTTTTGATCGCGTGCCGATGACGACGGAGGTTGTCTAAACCGATGCGCGGCGGGCTCGAGCGATCGGGCCCGCCCGCGCTTTCGACCGGAATTTCGGCGCAGGGCAGCGGGCAGATTAAATTGCGGCCGGATTTGCATCGCAGCGAGCGGACAGCGCAAGCTGGTTTGCGGGTCTCACTTCATCGGGTCTCACTTTGAGAAGACCGGCAGGGATCGAGTGGAGGAGGAGGTTTTGCGATGGCAGCGCCCAGAAAACCCGGAACTGCGGGCGTGCGCAAGAAAAAGACCGCGACGCCGAACAATGGAACGGTCGCAGCGGTCGCCAGTCCGCCGCCGCCGGCCGAGGCGGCGACAGTGCACGCGGCCGCGCCGCCGGCCGCTCACGGCGCCAATGGTGTCGCCTTCGCCGCAATTCAGCTACGCGCCTACGAAATCTTTTTGCAGCGCGGTGTTGGCCACGGCGACGAATTGTCGGACTGGCTGGCGGCGGAATTCGAGCTCCGGGAAAAATCCGCGCAATCCGGCTGACGACTGAGGCGTCGCAGGTGCAATCCCGGATGGCGTGCGCCGTGGCGCCGCCGCCCGTCAGGACCACGCTTTGGAAACGGTAGCTGCATCCATGGAATCGACGAGCCCGCAGTCTGCGAGCGCGCCTGCCTTCGACCTGGCGATCGTTACCGACGTCGGAACGGAGCGCCCGGGTAACGAGGACTCGAAAGGGCACCTGATCGAGCACGACAACACGCCGGTTTTCGTGGTGGCGGACGGCGTCGGCGGCTACGAGGGCGGCGAGGTCGCCAGCGCGATGGCGGTCGAGACCACGCTCAACGCCTTCCGCGAGAGCCCACCGGCGTGGGGCACCTCCAAGCGGCTGCATCGCGCGCTGCAGCAGGCCAATATCGAAATCCACAATCGCGCCCTCACGGTGCCCGAACTGCGGCGCATGGCGACGACCTGCACAGCGGTGGCGATCAACGTCGACGAGGGGATGCTGTATGCGGCACACGTTGGCGATTGCCGCCTGTACCTGTTGCGCAACCGGCGCATCGAGCAGATCTCGCGCGACCATACGGTGGTCGGCGAGCGGGTGCGCATGGGGATGATCAGTGCGGCGCGCGGGCGCGAGCATCCGGACCGATCGGCGCTCAGCCGCAGCCTCGGCCGCGATCTGATCGCGTCGATCGACCGGATCACCACGCCGCTGCAGCATAACGATCGCCTGCTCCTGTGCAGCGACGGATTGTGGTCGGTGCTCGAGGACCGCGACCTCGAACGGCTAGCCCGCGAAGGCCCGGCCGAGGACGCCTGCCGGCGGTTGATCGAGGAGGCGAACCGGCGCGGCACGGCCGACAATCTGACCGCCGCGGTCTTTGTGATGCACGCGGCGGGGGCGAGCATGGCGCGGCGGCGCGGATGGCGCGAGCGCCTTCTGGAGCTGTTTAAGCGGGCGGACTGAAGGCGGTGGGCGCCCCCGCGCTTCGATGCCATCAGCGATCAGCCAATGGGCGGACGATCTTGCACGGCCTTTGCGGCGATGCTTAATTCCTGCCACGCGCGAGAGAGTTAACGGCGCGCAAGCGGACGGCACGTCTACCTCATGCGCGAAGTTAATGTCGGCGACCAGCTCGACCAGTATCGGCTCACCGAGCTGATTGCGCGCAGCGGGATGGCCTCGATCTTCAAGGCCGTCGACGATCTGAACGGCGCGACCGTCGCGATCAAAATTCCCTACTCGCAGTTCGAGAGCGACGTAGTGTTCTACAGCCGCTTCCAGCGCGAGGAAGAGGTGGTGCGCCGCCTCGACCATCCTAATGTCATCAAGGTCTACACGCCGCGGCGCAAGAGTCGCATGTACATCGCGATGGAGTATGTCGAGGGGGTCTCGCTGCGCGCCCTGATGCGCGACAAGCGGCCGCTGCCGATCGATGAGGCGCTCGGCTACGCGCGCCAGATCTGCGCGGCGCTGGTCTACCTGCACAGCAACCAGGTGGTGCATCGCGATCTGAAGCCCGAGAACGTACTGGTGACCGAGGGCGGGCGACTTAAAATAATGGACTTCGGCATCGCGCTCGACGAGACCGCGCGGCGGCTGACGTGGTCGGGCCTCTCGTCGACCATCGGGACGCCCGACTACATGGCGCCGGAACAGGTCAGCGGCAAGCGCGGCGACGCGCGCACCGATATTTATGCGCTGGGCACGATGCTCTACGAGATGCTGACGGCGGAACTACCCTACGCAGCCGAGAACGTCTACAACATGATGCGGGCCAAGACCAGCGAAGATCCGCAGCGTCCGACGCATTATCGGCCCGACCTCGATCCGCGCCTCGAAGAGATCGTGCTGCACGCGATCGAGCGCATCCCGCGCAACCGCTACGACGGCGCCGCCGAGATGCTTCACGACCTCGACCGTCCGGGCGAGGTCGTGATAACCGATCGCGCCGAACGGCTGCATCCGCGTAGCCTGGCCGGCCAGAAGATCCGCCGGGCGCTATGGACCGTGGCGTTTTTCGGATCGCTGGTAGGCATCCTCGCCTTTCTCATCTGGCTGGCCAATCGCTATCCGGCGTCGCCGCAAACCAGTCAGCGTTCGTATCGGGGGCAGATCAAATGAATCCGCAAATCGAGCCGATCGCCGGCGCGCGCGGACGGGCCGCGCAGGCCGCCCCGCATAGGTGCATCGTGCGCGGTGCCGCGCGTGCGCGCGCCGTGCGCGGTGCCGTGACGATGGGCGTGGCCGTCGCGGCGCTGATTGCGCTCGGGCGCACGCCGGCCTGGGCGCAGGGCGACGCCACCGTGGCGTATTCGTGGCTGCAGGTGACGCAGTCGCTCAACCTCGCCTGGGTGCTGATCGCCGGTTTCCTCGTGATGTTCATGCAGGTCGGTTTCGCGATGCTCGAGACCGGCTTCACGCGGGCCAAGAACGCGGTCAACACGATGGCGATGAATCTCGTCATCTATCCGATCGGGCTGATCGGATTCTGGTTTTGCGGCTACGCGCTGATGATGGGCGGGATCTCGCGGTGGCCGTCGCTGGGCTCGCTGCCGATGGTGCATCGGGAGCTGTCGATCACGCTCGGCGGCCACGCCTACGGCGTGATCGGCTGCGCGAAATTTGCGCTGGTCAGCGTCAGTCACGATCCAGCGAGCCTCGCGATGTTCCTGTTCGCGGTGGTCTTCATGGACACGGCGGCGACGATCCCGACCGGCGCGATGGCCGAGCGCTGGAAGTTCTCGGCATTTTTCGTTTACGGGCTGTTCATGTCGATGTTCCTCTACCCGCTCTATGGCAATTGGGTATGGGGCGGCGGATGGCTCGCGCAACTCGGCGTGAACCTGGGGCTGGGCCACGGCCACGTCGATTTCGCCGGATCGTCGGTGGTGCACATGACCGGCGGTATCGCGGCGCTGGCCGGCGTGATGCGGCTGGGTCCGCGCATCGGCAAGTTCCGCCGCGACGGCGCGATCGGCCTGCTGCCCGGGCATAACATCCCGATAGCGATCGTGGGCACGCTGATCCTCGCGTTCGGCTGGTTCGGCTTCAACGCGGGATCGACGCTGGCGGCGTCGGATTCGCGCATCGCGCTGATCGCGGTGAACACGATGCTCTCGTCGGCCGGCGGCGCGCTGGCCGCGATGCTCTACCTGTGGCATCGCTTTAACAAGCCCGACGTGTCGATGGCTTGCAACGGACTGCTCGGCGGGCTGGTCGCGATTACGGCGCCGTGCGCCTTCGTCACGCCGGAGGCGGCGGTGCTGATCGGCGTGGTCGCGGGCCTGCTGGTGGTGTCGAGCGTGCTGTATCTCGAGCGTCACCTGCACATCGACGACCCGGTAGGTGCGATCCCGGTGCACGGGGTGTGCGGCTTGTGGGGCGCGCTGGCGCTGGGGATTTTTGCCGACGGCAGCTATGGCGACGGCTGGAACGGAGTGGCCGGACCGGTGCGCGGGTTGCTTTACGGCGACGTCGGGCAGTTCGCCGCGCAGGTGATCGGCGTGACGGTCAACGCGATCGTGGTCTTCACGCTGGCGACGGCGTTCTTCTACATCGTCGAACGGACGATCGGCAATCGGGTCCCCGCGGAGGTCGAATGGAGCGGGCTCGACGCGCTGGAAATGGGCACCGACGCATATCCGAATTGAGGCGCGGATGGGACGCCGCGACGTTCGGAAAACGCGGCCAAGCCACGCATCGCACAGCGACTCGCGGGTCCGAATAAATGAAGGGTAGGGGGGCCTCGGACCTGCTTTGACCGGACGGTGGCGGGCTCAAACCGGATTAATTTAAGGAAATGAGTTATAATCTCCTAATCGCTTTAGGAGATTGAGCCCTCGACTTGGCCGAAACATCTTTCTAATTGTTGATTCGCCTTAGAAACCCTTGACTCGCTTCGGTGCGATGGTTACTTTTGCCGAGCTCACCACGGAGTTTGCCTCATGAAGTTAGGCGGCGAAGCGATCGAGCCCGACGCGATCGATCTGCAGATAATCTCTATTTTGCAGGAGCACGGCCGCATTCCGCTGGTCAAGCTGGGGGAGCAGGTCGGCTTGTCGGCGCCGTCGGTGATCGAGCGGGTCAAGAAGCTCGAGGACGGCGGCGTGATCACCGGCTATCACGCATCGGTGGACGCGCGGCGCCTGGGCCAGGACGTGACCGCCTTCATCGGCGTCTCGATCGGCCATCCGCGGGCGATTGGCGTGTTCGAGCAGACCGTCGATCTGATCGACGACGTGCTGGAATGTCATCACATTACGGGCGAGCACACGGTGTTGCTGAAGATCAAGACGCACAGCACCGCGTCGCTCGAAGAATTGATCAAGACGATCCGGACAATCGACGGGGTGGCGCGGACGGAGACGATGGTGGTGCTGTCGACGCATACGGAGCGCACGCAGATTTCGGTGAGTAACGGCAAAGAGCCGGCGGATGGCGGCAACGGCAAGCGCCATCGGCACGGTCTCGCCAAAGCTGCAGTTGCCGACGGCAAAAGGACGTGACCATGCATCACTATCGCAGCGCTCCCCAGCGTCAGGGCCTATACGATCCCGCGCACGAGCACGACGCCTGTGGGGTCGGCTTCGTGGTCAACATCAAGGGCGCCAAATCGCACGACATCGTGCTCAAGGGACTCGAGGTGCTGCTCAACCTGGAGCATCGCGGGGCCTGCGGATGCGATCCGCTGACCGGCGACGGCGCCGGCCTCCTGATGCAGATCCCGCACGAGTTTCTCCGGCAGGCGGCGGCGGCGCTGCACTTCACGCTGCCCGCGCCGGGCGAGTACGGCGTCGGGATGGTCTTCATGCCGCGGGAAGTCCAGCAGCGCAACGCCTGCGAGCAGCTGGTCGAACGCATTGTGCGCGAAGAGGGCCAGCATATTCTGGGCTGGCGCACGGTGCCGATCGACGACACCCAATGCGGCGAGATCGCGCGCCAGGGGCTGCCGTCGATCCGGCAGATCTTCATCGCGCGCGGCACCGGCGTCACCGACGAGGAGAGCCTCGAGCGCAAGCTCTACGTGATTCGCAAGCGCGCCACCAACGAGGCGGCCGCGCTCGCCCTGGGCGACGGCGAGATGTTCTACGTCTGCAGCCTGTCGAGCTCGACGATCGTCTACAAGGGCCAGCTCATCTCGTTCCAGATCCCGGGCTTTTTTCCCGATCTGCTCGATCCGCGGGTAGTCAGCGCGCTCGCCATGGTGCATCAGCGGTTCTCGACCAACACCTTTCCGAGCTGGGACCGCGCGCATCCCTATCGCTTTCTGTCGCACAACGGCGAGATCAACACGCTGCGCGGCAATATCAACTGGATGCGGGCGCGCGAACAGCAATTCGCCTCGGCCGTGTTCGGTAACGACCTCAAGAAGATCCTGCCGATCGTCGAGGAAAACGGCAGCGACTCGGCGGTCTTCGACAACTGCCTCGAACTGCTGGTGCGCACCGGCCGTCCGCTGGCGCACGCGATGATGATGATGATCCCCGAGGCGTGGCAGAACGACGTCATGATGAGCGACGCCAAGCGCTCATTCTACCAGTACCATTCGTGCATGATGGAGCCGTGGGACGGCCCGGCGTCGATCGCGTTTACCGACGGGCGGCGCATCGGCGCCGTGCTCGATCGCAACGGCCTGCGCCCGTCACGCTACTGGGTGACCAAGGACGGGCTGGTCGTGATGGCTTCGGAAGCGGGCGTGCTCGATCTGCCGCAGGATCAGATCGCGTCGAAGGGGCGGCTCCAGCCGGGGCGCATGTTCTTCGTCGATACGATCGAAGGGCGGATCGTGCAGGACGAGGAGATCAAGGAGGGCATCGCCGCGCGCAAGCCCTATCGCACCTGGCTCACCGCCAACCTGGTCGATCTCGCGGCGCTGCCGCGGCCGCTCGCGGCGCCGCCGATCAGCGGCTTTAAGCCTTTCGATCTGCTCAAGCAGCAGCAGGCCTTCGGCTACACGCTCGAAGAACTCAAGATGATCCTGGCGCCGATGGCGGCCAACGGGCAGGAGCCGGTCGGTTCGATGGGCACCGATACGCCGCTCGCCGTTTTGTCGGATAAGTCGCCACTTTTGTTTAACTACTTCAAGCAGTTGTTTGCCCAGGTGACCAATCCGCCGGTCGATCCGATCCGCGAAGAGATGGTGATGTCGGCCGAGACCACGATCGGCGCCGAGCAGAACCTGTTCGACGAGACCCCGGCCCATTGCCGGCAGTTGCGCCTGAAGGTGCCGATCATCACCAACGCGCAGCTCGAACAGATCAAGCTGATCAGCGAGCCCGGGCTGACGACGGCGACGCTGGCGACGCTCTATCGCGTGGCCGACGGCGAGGCGGGCCTGCGCCACGCACTCGAGGAACTGTGCCGGCAGGCGTCGGCCGCGATCGAGCGCGGCTATACGATAATCGTGCTCTCCGACCGCGGGGTGAACGAGGCATGGGCGCCGATCCCGAGCCTGCTCGCGACCGGCGCGGTGCATCATCATCTGATTCGCGAGGGCACGCGGACGCGCTGCGGACTCGTCGTCGAATCGGGCGAGCCGCGCGAGGTGATGCACGTCTGCCTGCTGATCGGCTACGGCGCCGGCGCGGTCAATCCGTACCTGGCGTATGCCACGCTGGCCGGCATGATCCAGGACGGGCAGCTCAAGGACGTGACCGAGGACGAGGCGGTCGACCACTTTATCAAGGCCTGCACCAAGAGCCTCATCAAGGTCGCCTCGAAGATGGGCATCTCGACCGTGCAGAGCTATCGGGGCGCGCAGATTTTCGAGGCCGTCGGGCTCTCGCGCGAGATTATCGACCGGTACTTCAGTTGGACGGCGTCGCGGGTGGGCGGGATCGGGCTCGACGCGATCGCGCGCGAATCGGCCAATCGTCATCGGCTGGCCTTCGCGGCCGATCCCAATCTCGACGGCGAACTCGACGCCGGGGGTCAGTACCAATGGCGCCGGCGCGGCGAGTTCCACATGTACAACCCGAACACCATCGCCAAGTTGCAGCATTCGGTGCGTTCGGGCAACTACAAGATTTTCAAGGACTACACGCGGCTGGTCGACGAGCAGAGCCGGAGCCTGGCCACGCTGCGCAGCCTGCTCAGCTTCAAACCCAACCGTCCGCCAGTGCCGATCGAGGAGGTCGAGCCGGCGGCCGGGATCGTCAAGCGCTTCAAGACCGGCGCAATGTCGTTCGGATCGATCAGCAAGGAGGCGCACGAAAATCTCGCCATCGCGATGAACCGGATCGGCGGCAAGAGCAACACCGGCGAGGGCGGCGAGGACACCGCGCGCTTCGAGCGCGACGCCAACGGCGATTGGCGGCGCAGCGCGATCAAGCAGGTCGCGTCGGCGCGCTTCGGCGTGACCAGCAACTACCTGGTCAACGCCGACGAGTTGCAGATCAAAATGGCGCAGGGCGCCAAGCCGGGCGAGGGCGGCCAGTTGCCGGGCCATAAGGTCGACGACTTCATCGCCAAGATTCGCTATTCGACGCCCGGCGTCGGGCTGATTTCGCCGCCGCCGCATCACGATATCTATTCGATCGAGGATCTCGCCCAGTTGATCCACGACCTCAAGAATTCCAACGATCGCGCGCGCATCAGCGTGAAGCTGGTTTCGGAGGTCGGCGTCGGCACGATCGCCGCGGGCGTCGCCAAGGCCAAGGCCGACGTGGTGCTAATCAGCGGCTACGACGGCGGCACCGGCGCGTCGCCGCTGCAATCGATCAAGCACGCGGGTCTGCCGTGGGAGTTGGGCCTCGCCGAAACCCAGCAGGTGCTGGTGATGAACAACCTGCGCGGGCGCATCTACGTCGAGACCGACGGCCAGCTCAAGACCGGGCGCGACGTGGCGATCGCGGCGCTGCTCGGCGCCGAGGAGTTCGGCTTCGCCAGCGCCGCCCTGGTCGCCTCGGGCTGTATCATGATGCGCGTATGCCATCTCAACACCTGCCCGGTGGGCGTGGCGACGCAGGATCCGGAGCTGCGCAAGAAGTTCGAGGGCAAGCCCGAGCACGTGGTGAATATGATGATGTTCATCGCGCAGGAATTGCGCGAGTACATGGCGCAGTTGGGCTTTCGCACGGTCAACGAGATGGTCGGGCGGGTCGATTGCCTCGACAGCAACGCCGCGATTTCACATTGGAAGGCGCGCAGTATCGATCTCAGCTCGATCCTGCATCGGCCCGACGTGCCGGACGACTGGGCGCTGCATCGGGTCGAGGACCAGGACCACGGACTCGATAAGGCGCTCGATCGCCAGCTCATCGAGCTCAGCGGGGAAGCGCTCGAGCATCGCAAGCCGGTCGAGATTCACCTGCCGATCAGAAACGTCAACCGCACCGTCGGCACGCTGCTCTCGGCCGAAGTCTCGCGCCGCCACGGCGAGCACGGATTGGCGCCGTACACGATACAGGCGCATTTCAAGGGCACGGCCGGGCAGAGCTTCGGCGCATGGCTCGCGCCGGGCGTCGCGCTCTATCTCGAAGGCGACGCCAACGACTACTGCGGCAAGGGCCTGTCGGGCGGCTTCATCGCCGTGCGGCCGCCGCGCGAGGCGACCTTTACGCCCGAGGAGAACATCATCATCGGCAACGTCGCGCTCTACGGCGCGACCGGCGGCGAGGCGTTTTTCCGCGGGATGGCCGGCGAGCGCTTTGCCGTGCGCAACAGTGGCGCGACCGCGGTGGTCGAGGGCGTGGGCGACCACGGATGCGAATACATGACGCGCGGACTGGTGGTCGTGCTGGGCAAGACCGGGCGCAACTTTGCCGCCGGGATGAGCGGTGGAGTCGCCTTCGTCTTCGATGAGGACGGGACCTTCCGGCCGCGCTGCAACATGGGCATGGTCGAACTCCACGCGCTCGACGACCCGGCCGAGGCGAGCCACATTCACGCCCTGCTGGTGCGCCATCATCAGTACACCGGCAGCGGCGTGGCGCGGCGGCTGCTCGATAACTGGGACGAGTACGTCACCCGGTTCGTCAAGGTGATGCCGACCGAGTATCGGCAGGTGCTCGAGCGCCAGCTCAACATGAAGTCCGATCTGGCGCGGCTGGCGGCGGTCTGACGGGTGCCGCGGCGGGCGGGCGTGAGGCTCGTCCGCGCGCGCGGATCGGCGGCGGCGAAGATCGATTTCCGCGTCGTGGTGGCAAGGGGGGATGGCAGGCGCGCGCGCCGGCGCGGACGCCGTGGATTCGTTTTTGCGATTGAGTCAGGATGCGGCGAAGTCAGCCAGGAGAGCGGGTTGCGATGGGTAAAATCACGGGCTTCATGGAGATCAACCGCGAGACGCCGTCGCGCCGGCCGGTCGGCGAGCGCCTCAAGGACTGGCACGAGTACGACCTGAAGCTGCCCGACGAAAAGCTTGCGCAGCAGGGCGCGCGCTGCATGGATTGCGGCATCCCCTTCTGCCACAAGGGCTGCCCGCTCGGCAACATCATTCCCGACTGGAATGACCTGGTCTACCGCGGACGCTGGCGCGAGGCGATCGACCGGCTGCACTGGACCAATAATTTCCCTGAGTTCACCGGCCGCGTCTGTCCGGCGCCGTGCGAGGAGGCCTGCGTCCTCAACATCAACAACGACCCGGTCACCATCAAGCAGATCGAAAAGCACATTATTGACCACGCCTTTGCCGAGGGCTGGGTCGCGCCGCAGCCCAATCCGCGCAAGACCGGCAAGCGGGTCGCAGTGGTCGGCTCGGGGCCGTCGGGACTGGCCTGCGCGCAACAGCTTGCGCGTGCCGGCCACGCGGTCACGCTCTACGAGCGATCCGATCGCGCGGGCGGCCTGCTGATGTACGGCATTCCGGATTTCAAGCTCGAGAAATGGCAGGTCAACCGGCGGCTCGAGCAGATGAAGGCCGAAGGCGTCGAGATCGTGACGAGTTGCGCCGTCGGCACCGCTATTCACGCCGACGAGCTGCGCGCTAAACACGACGCGATCGTGCTGACGATCGGCTCGACCAAGCCGCGCGATCTGCCGGTGCCGGGACGCGATCTGGCCGGCGTGCACTTTGCGATGGATTTTCTGCCGCAGCAGAACAAGCGCAATGCCGGCGACACGATCGCGCCAGCCGGCGCGATCACCGCGACCGGCAAAAAGGTCATCATCCTGGGCGGCGGCGACACCGGCTCGGATTGCCTGGGCACCTCGAATCGCCAGGGCGCGCTCGAGGTTGCACAGTTCGAGTTGCTGCCGATGCCGCCCGAGCGGCGCACCTTTGAGATGCCGTGGCCGGACTGGCCGATGATCCTGCGCACCTCGACTTCGCATGAAGAGGGCGTCAAGCGCGACTGGAGTATCAACACCAAGTATTTCTCGGGCGAAAACGGCCAGGTGAAAAAGCTCCACGGCATCCGGCTCAACTGGAAGCCCGACAACGGGCGCATGGCGATGGAAGAGGTCGCGGGCAGCGAGTTCGTGCTCGAATGCGATCTGGTGCTGCTGGCGCTGGGCTTTCTCGGTCCGGAGCCGGACGGGATCGTCGCCGAGCTAGGCCTCAAGCTCGATCAGCGCGGCAATATCGCCTGCGACAATTACCAGGCGAGCGCGCCGGGGGTGTTTGCGGCGGGCGATTCGCGCCGCGGCCAGTCGCTGGTCGTATGGGCTATCTGGGAAGGGCGCGAATGCGCGCGCGCGGTCGACGCCTGGCTGGTCGGCGAGACCTTTCTGCCGACCAGTCCGGAGATCTGAAGGCGCATGCGCGATGATCGCGTACCTGGACACCAACGCGTTCGATAATCTCTACAAGAAGAGCGGATGTACCAGCGCGGATATCGCGCAATTGCGCAAGGCGATCTACGGACGCGGCCTCGCGATCCCGATCGGTATCCATGTGCTTGAGGAGATTCTGCTCAACCGCAGGGCGTCGCCGCAGGAACTCGTCGCGCGCCTGAAGCTGACGTTGTCGCTCGCCAGCATCCGGCGGATGGTCAAGCCGTGCGATCAGCTAATCGCGGACGATATCCGGAGCTACGCGGCGACCGTACAGCCCGACCGGCCGCTGGTCAGCGCGCAAATCCAGAACGCGATCACTCAAGGGATCGCTGAACTGATCGAAAGCGACGGCGAAGAGTTCTCCGAAGAAATGGTCGAAGCCCTTGAGCTTGCCAGACAGGGCAAGGAACGTTTCCTTCAGGTAATGAGGGCTGCCCAGGAGCAGGCCGCAGGGCTGGCCGAGGCACGTTCCTCGTGGCTTAGTTTTGAAGATTTCTTCCAGCTCGCGGCGGTCCCGACGGCCGATATATTCGCTCAGCGGGCGGGCGTGCTGGAGCCCTGTCGCGCGCGCGGCCGCGACGGCTTGCTCAAGGTCAGAAGTGTCCGCGCGGCGATCGGAGTCGCGCTGTCATTGATCTACGGACAGACTTTTGAGGGCTGGGCGTCTCACCTCGGCGACTCCAGCGATCTCCTTCACGTTCCGTCAGCGGCGGCGAGTGCGGAGATCTTCGTCACCGATGACGCCCGCTTGCGCCAAGCGTTGCAGCGCGGGCCGCTGGACGAAATGCGTGTCCTGGGCCTGAAAGAATTTCTAGCGGAATCGAGTCCGGACAGCGACGCGACCTGACGGTCGGTCAGCGAACACCGCCTGGCGATTGCAAGAAAAAGGCGGAGCGGCCGAAGCCGCCCCGCCCGTCGGGTCAGTCGCGCGACGCGCCCGCTGGGCCGCGGTGCGCGCCGGTTCCTAGCGGAAGATTTCCATCAGGCCGCTGGGCGAGCTGTACTTGGTATAGTCGTGGTATTCCGGCGGAGCATCGCTGTTGAACTTGGGTCCGACGCCGTGCTCGTCAACCGTCGACAGAAACGTCATATGATCGTTCTGGATGTCCCACACCGACGCGCTGGTCGAGTTGGTGGTCACGTGGCCGACGCCGGTGACATCGGCCGCGCGCGGTCCGAGCCAGAACATCTTCCACAGCGCCAGGTTCGAGTCGTAGATATCGATCCAGGTCGCATAGTGGAAATGCGAATCGACGTACATGACGCGGCTGCCGTAGCAGTAGCCCGCGTTCTCCGACGGGATGCGGCGCACGTCGATGATATCGTCGGCACGCACCTGCCATTTGCCCCAAGACGGCTTCGGAAAGCCGAGCGGCATGTCCCAGTCGTCGGGGAACTTGCCGGTCTCCATGGTGTAATCGTCAACCAGCGCGAGGACTTTGCGCACGCCCAGGTCGCGCGCGCGAAAGAGCGCGAGACCGCCGTTGAAGCCGACCGTCTTGTAATCATCGAGCACGAAATCGCTGCCCGCCGCGGGCGCGCATCGCGCACTCACCGCCAGGCGCAGCGAACGGCGCAGCGCCGGCACGAAGACGTAGTCGTCTTCGGGCTTTTCCGGATCCTTGCTGAAGACCGTCAGGTTGGTGGTGTACTTGGACTGCTCGGGCTCCATCACCATGAACCATTCGGTGAACCACGCATTGCCGGCCTCGGGCAGGTTCTGGGGGACGTCAGGATCGGTGTTGTAGCCGACCTGCCGGTAGATCCAGGTGATCTTGGAGCAGGCGACGCTGCCGAAACGATCCTGCGTGCAGCTCACACCGGGATGGTCGAACTGCTGGGCGTACAGATTGGGGACGTAGGAAAACCATACGTCAGCCAGCACCTTGTAGCCCTTGTCAAGGTCTTGCGGGTTGGGAAACGGCTCGCCGGCGACGTAGCCGTTGACGAAATGATGGCCCGCCGGAGTCGAGCCAACCGAGGTCTGCGCGCCGTACTTCTCGCTCGCTTCGACGTAGGTCTTGGGCAGCGGCAGGACCACCGTCGGTCCGACGGTCATCGCGACGTCGGGCGGCATCTTCCAGAAGTACTTGCCCTCGAACAGGGTTTGCATCCCGTAGGGCATGAACTGCTTGTACTGCTGCCAGTTGGCGGTGGTGATGGTCGTCCCGGGAGCGAGAGTTCCCTGGTTCGCCGTTTCGGTCAGCCATTGTTGCATCGGAGCGGGTGGGTCGTAGCTTTCGTCGGCGCGGACGATGGGGGCGGTAAGTCCCCAAGCCAGCGCGACGGCCAAAACGAATGCCAGTCTACGCACGTTCATTAGTGGTTCTTCTCCTCGAACAGTGAAATGTAAGAACTTTAGCGGATACACGCTGCCGATGGAACCCCTCTGCGGACTCTGTGGTTCCACTATCGAGGGGTCCGATCGGACCTCCCGCTAGGGAACCTCTGCACCAGGTTCTGCGCTCACCCTGAGCGCAGCCCATGGGTCCCGGATCCGGGATTCTGCGCTGCGCTCAGAATGACTACCTAACTTGTGCAGAGGTTCGCTGGCCGGTATGAGTCGGAAAGGTTGCCGGGGAGCCCGACCCGCAGTGCGAATCGGGCTCCCGGCGGTTGATCGAGCGCGAGCGCCTACTGCATCACCTGCATCAGGCCGCTGGGCGAGGAATACTTCGTGTAATTGTAGTAGCCCGGAGGCGCGCCGCTGTTAAAGTTCGGTCCGACGCCGGTCGCGTCGTAGGTCGACAGATAGGTTGCGTGATCGTTCTGCACGTCCCACACGCCGAGCGTCACCGAGTTGGTGTTGACATGGCCCAGGCCGGCCACATCCTCGGCGCGGGAGCCCCAGTACTGGATCTTCCAGTGCTTGAGGTTGGTGTCGAAAATGTCGAGCCAACCGGCATAATGATAGATCGAGTCGACGTACATGATGCGGCTGCCGTAGCAGTAGCCGGCGTTTTCGGACGGGATGCGGCGCGCGTCGATGATATCCACGTCGCGCAACTGCCATTTGCCCCACGACGGCTTGGGAAACCCTAGCGGCATATCCCAGTCGTCGGGAATCTTGCCGGTCTCGTGAGTGAAGTCGCCTTCGAGGATCAGCACTTTGCGATGGCCCAGGTAGGTCGCGTCGAACAGCGCTAGGCCGCCGTTGAAGCCCGGCGTGAAGTAGTCGTCCAGCACCAGATCGCTGCCCGCCGCGGGCGCGCAGCGTGCACTGATCGCAAGGCGCAGCGAGCGGCGCAACGATGGCACGAAGACGTAGTCATCTTGCGCCCGTTCAGGATTCTTGTAAAAGACCGTCAGATTGGTCGTGTATTTCGACTGCTCGGGCGTGATCACCTCGAACCATTGCGTGAACCACGCGTCGCCGGCCTGCGGGTAGTTCTGCGGCACGCCGGGGTCGGTGTTCCAGCCGACCTGGGTGTAGATCCAGGCGATCGTGGTGCAGGCGATATTATTGAAGCGGTCCTGCGTGCAGCTCACGCCCGGATGATCGAACGGCTGCGCGTAGAGATCGGGCACCCATGAGAGATAGTCGTCAGCCAGAATCTTGTAGCCTTTGGCGGGATCGTTTTTCGAGGTGAAGGCGTCTGGAAATGGCATGCCACCGACATAGTTCTTGACGAAATGATGACCGGCGCCGGTCGTGCCGATCGAGGTCTGCGCGCCATACTTCTCGCTGGCCTCGAGATAGGGTTTGGGCTGCGGCAGCACCACCGTTGGGCCGACTTGAATCTGTGCATCGGCCGGAATTTTCCAGAAGTAGCGGCCGTCGAACAGCGTCGTCAGGCCGAAGGTCATCTCCTTCTTGTAGTTTTGCCAGTTCTGCGGCGTGATAACCGTGCCGGGCGCGATGGCGTCCTGATGGGCGGTCGCGTCGAGCCACTGCTGCATGTCGGTTGGTGGCGGATACGTGGGCGGCGTGTAGTTTTGCGCCCACACGCGCGCCGGCAGCGCCATCGACAGCGCGAGTAGCGCCACGATAGTCGCATCGATCCGGAGTTTCCTCATATCCATGGTCTTGACCTCCAGGGGGTTGAGCATAGGTGGAGTAGGTGGGTTTTTCCCAGAACGTGAGAAGCAACGTGCATGCCACTAGCTGACGTGTGCTACGGTAGGCTAATGGATGTGAATTCGGACGTGGTTGGCCAATTGCGAATCGGTGAATTTCCGGTTACGCGGTCGCCACGGGACGTCGTTACCGGCGCCGCACACAATGCAATGTAACGCCTTGCGGATTGCACTCTACGGCGCATCGCACCGACGTGCGCCATCGCATCCCCCTTTTTTTCGAGCGGTCAGTGCGCAGTGTCAGCTCGACTGACTAATACGCCTCAGATTGTAACTAAAAAATTCCGTCAAATTTGTCAACCGGAAATCCGCGGCGGGTTCGCGCTGCTAGCGGCGTAAGTTCATTGCGTCGAGTTTTCTGATTAGCCAGTCGATCCGGTCGTAGCCCCAGAACAGTTCACCGTCGATCACGAACGTCGGCACGCCGAATACGTGATCGCTCTCCGCTTCGGCGAAGCAGCGCTTCAGGCGGGGCTTGGCTGCTTCATCCTCATTGGCGATATAGTGTCTGAACTGTGCCGGATCCGCGCCCGCTTCAAGCATAATTGCGGCGAGCGCGTCGGCATTTTCAACCTCGAGGTTGCGCGACCAGAAGCGCTCGAAAACCATGCGCGCATAGGGGCGGAACAGGTTTTGGTCGTCCGCGCACATCCCGGCGTAAAAGGCATAGCGGGCGCTGTAGATTTTTTTCGGCGGGTAAATGACTATTCCGCGCTCGCGCGCGAACCGCCGCACGTCGAGGTAGAGATAGCGGACCTTGAGCTGATTGCGATTCGACCGGACCGGAACATCGCCGTAAACCCGCCGGATATTTACTCCGTATGGAATGAAGCGCACGCGCACGCGATGCGTATCTTCGAGCGCGCAGATCGGATCGTACGCGAGGTAGGTAAACGGACTGGTATAAGCAAAGTAGAATTTGATTTCGGCCGTATCATCCATCGCGGCTCAATCCATGTACTTCTTCGACAGCGCTTCCATTTCGGGTACGCCGAGCAGTTCGATCAGTTCGCTGAACAGATGGCCGGTGATCGGGAGGTCGAGCGTGCCGGTCTGCTTGAGCTCGCGCATCGCGTCGCGGAAGCGCACGAAGGCGGCCATCAGGGTGCCGGTGTGAATCGTTACTTTGAAGCCGTAGCGCGCCAATTCGGGGACCGGCAGGAGCGCGCCATTGTAGAGCAGCGGCAGGTCGCCGAGTTCCGAGACATAGCGATTGAGGTCGTCGAGCGTGCGGATGCCGTCGACGAAAATCAGATCGGCGCCGGCCGCGTGATAGGCCCGGGCGCGCCGCCCGACATCGTCCCACCCGTTGACCGCGAGTGCGTCGGTGCGCGCGATGATGACGAATTTGTTGTCGCGGCGGGCATCGCAGGCGGCGCGGACCTTCGGCACCATCTGGTCGATCGGGATGACCTGTTTGCCGGCCAGGAAGCCGCAGCGTTTGGGGAACACCTGGTCCTCGATATGCAGCGCGGCGGCGCCCGCCTCTTCGTATTCGCGCACGGTGCGCCAGACGTTGACCGCGTTGCCGTAGCCGGTGTCGGCGTCACAGATCACCGGGACGTTGACCGCGTGCGCGATCGTGCGGACGTTCTCCACCATCTCGCTCATCGTGAGCAGGCCCAGATCGGGCAGGCCGCGCGCAGCGGCGGTGCCGAAGCCGGTCATATAGACCGCGTCGAAGCCGGTGCTCGCCGCGATTTTGGCCTGCAGGCCGTCGAAGACGAAGGGCGCCACGAGCATTGTGGGACCGCTCAAAAGCTCGCGCAGGCGCGCGGTGGTTTGGGTCATCGCCGTTCAGCTCCCACCGGCCGCGTCATAGTATGCCGCGCCGGATGCGAATCGCAGGTAAGGCATTGGACTAACCGGAGAACCGTAAGTCGGCGGCGGCTGGGGTGTCAATCGATCGCATTAGGGAACCTCTGCACAAGCCAAGTTGTCATTCTGAGCTTGCGAAGAATCCCGAAAAAATCCAGCACCGGGACTCATTCGCTACAGCAGCTTTCGCTCAGGGTGACAAATCTGTCTTGTGCAGAGGTTTCCTGGGCGGCCGATCACGCGGGCAACAATCGCGCAGCGATCGGCGATCAGTGGGCATCCTCGAGCCACGCGAAAAATCGTGGGACGGGGCGGAGACGCCGCAGTGCATCGTCGCGGCCAAGTCAGGCCCGTCGAAGCCGTTCAGCGCGCAGCGCGAAACGTTATTTGAGTTTGGCTGCCGTCGACGGCTTGGGCGATGCCGGTGGGTTGCTGGCAGCGGGCCGGCTGACGGTCGCCTCACCCGCGGTCGCATCGCCGAGGTCGCTCTGATCGCCGCCGTTGCGCGCGGCGAGATATTGCAGCGCCTGTCCGAGATCGAGTTCGCTGTACTTGGGATTGGCGTAGAGCGAATCCAGATTCTTGACGGCGGCGTCGGTACTCAGGCCATTGGTCGACAGTTCGCGCGAGAGCTGCCGGATAATCTTGTTGGAGCCCTTCCAATGGAAGAGTTTACCCGCGATGTTGAGGCTGTCGAGCTTACCGACACTGACCTGCATCGCGTCACCGTAGCCGTTGATGTAGCCGGTCTTGGCGGAGGTATTGAGCTTGTTCCAGAAGATCCCGTTATGATCGAAACTCGTCGCCGCAAACCCTATCCCGCAACTCACCAGGAATCCCACCACCACACCCGCAATAAACTTTCTCATTCGATGTGCCCCTCCGAGGCGACATCCGTTCCCGCCTAATTTTTTATCAGATCGCTCAATCGAGTTAAATACGGCCATATTGTGTGTCGTAAACGCTGCGCTTCACAGACCTGCCGCCGGTGCCGTGGCATTGTACGATCCTGCGCCCTGATGCCATCATCCTTATCGAGCGCGGTAGCCGATCGCATCCTCCAGTTGGATCGCGCGCGCGACCCGTTCAAATGTCAATATACGACGCAGTCCTGTCGTTCATCCATGAGCCCCGCCCGGAACAATTCGAACCGTTGGCGCTCGAGGTCTTTCGCTATCAGTTCTCCGAGGTTTCCGTCTATCGCGAATATTGCCGCGGCCGTGGCGTGACGCCGGCTGCCGTGCGCACCGTGGCGGAAATCCCGGCGGTCAGCACGGTCGCCTTCAAGCATGCGCGAATCGAGAATCGGGCCGAGGCTGGCGCGGCGAATCGGCGGGCTTTTATGACGAGCGGCACGAGTATCGGTTTCAGCGAACGCGGACGGCATCTGGTGCCGCGGCCGGAGATTTATCGCGCCAGCGCGATCGCCCATCTGCGGCGAATGCTTTTTGCCGACGGACGGCGAATGGCGATGCTGGCGCTGCATCCGACCGCCGATCGGATGCCCGAATCGTCGCTCTCGACGATGATAAGCTGGTGTATCGAGGAGTTCGGCGCGGAACCGACGCTGTGCGCGGCGACGGCCGACGGGGTCGACGGCGCGGCGGCACTGGATTTTCTGGCGGCGGCGGAAGCGTCGGGCACGCCGGTATGTATTCTGGCGACCACCGCCGCGTTTGCGGCATTGGTGCGCGCAAGCGACGGACGCCGGCGCAATCTACGGCTGGCCGCGGGCTCGCGCCTGATGGATACGGGCGGAGCCAAGGGTCAGTCGATTCCGCTAAGCGCGGCCGAAGTGATCGCCGAGGCCGGCCGCATGCTGGGCCTCGCGCCGGCGCTGGTGATTAACGAATACGGAATGACCGAGATGTGCTCGCAACTGTACGACGCGACGCCGTTTAACTCGGCCGCGGCCGCCGCGCCGCCGGGTTTCAGGATGAAGATCGGGCCGCCGTGGCTGCGCGCGGTCGCGCTCGACCCGGTGACGCTCGCGCCCGCCGGCCCCGGGCGGGTCGGCTTGATCACGTTCTTCGACCTCGCCAACGTGGGCTCGATTTCGGCGGTTATGACCGAGGATTTTGGCGCGGTGCGCGGCGGCGCGGTGGCACTGATCGGGCGGGCCGCGGCGGGTGGCGCGCGCGGCTGCGCCTTGAGTATCGACGAGTTCGCGCGCATCGCGATGACGCAGGTTCCGGCGCGCCGCAAGGCGGAGCGACCGCGATGAAGCCGCCGACTAGCGCGCACATCGCCGGCCAAGGCGGCGAAACCGAAGCTCGGGCGATTGCGCCGCGCGCGCCGATCGCTCTTGTGCCGGGCTCACTCGCCGAACGAATCTGTGCGGCGGCGGAGCGTACCGCGGCGGCGCTCGATCGCCCGATTCCGGCGGCGCGGATCGCCTCGGCGATCGCGGATGCCGGCGAGCGCTGGCGCGACCGCCATTTTGCGCCGCGGGCCGAGACCGTCGCCGAAATTGCCGCCGCGTGGGGCTACACCGAGGCGCTGCTCGACGAATCGATCGACGCCGTGCTTGCGCCTTTCTCGCGTGAGGCGCTCGACGCGCTCGCGCGAGGCGCATCGTCGGCCGCGCGCGGCGAACTCGGCGCGCTGGTGATGGCGGGCAATGTGCCGGGCGCCGGGCTGCATGAGGTCGCGATTGCGCTGGTCGCCGGCTGCGGCCTGATCATCAAGACGGCGACCGCCGAACCGGTCTTCTTCGCCAAATTTGCGCATTCGATTGCGCTGGCCGACGCCGAGGTCGGCGCGCGCCTCGCGGTTTTCAACTGGAGCCGCGATGACGCCGCGGCGAATGCCGCGCTGCGCGGAGCGTGCGCCTGGCTGGTGGCCTATGGCGACGACGGGACCCTCGCCGAACTCAACGCTAACGCAGGCGCCGGGCCGAATGCGAAAACCATTGGCGGCGCGGCGCTGGGTTTTGGCCATCGTATGAGCGGCGCGATCGTCAGCGCGGAATTTGCCGCCGGACCGATCGCCGATAAAGTCGCCGGCGCAATCGCGCGCGACGTCAGCCTGGGTGAGCAACTGGGCTGTCTCTCGCCACACCATATCTTCGTCGAGACCGGGCGCGCCGCCGGCGGCCACGACGGGTCGCGCGATTTCGCAGGTATCCTGGCGGCCGCGCTCGAGCGCTTCGCGGTGAAGTTTCCGCCGCCGCGGCGCTACGCGCTCGAGGACGCGGCCGCGATCCGGCGGATGCGCGAAAGCGCCCGCTGGCGGGCGATCGGGGGCGAGGCGGTCGAGCTGGTCGAGGGTGGTCTCGCCGGGCAGAGCTTCGGCTGGACGGTGATCCACGACGCCGGCGGGAAGTTTACGCCGTCGCCGGGATTCCGCACGGTGACGGTTTCGCCGTTTACCGGCCTCGACGACCTAAAGCTTCGACTGGCACCCGCGGCCGGCCGGCTCGAAGCGATCGCGCTGGCCGCGCCACCGGAGCGCACGGCTGAGTTCGCCCGCTTGATCGACGCGTGCGGCGTGACCTGGTGCTGCGCGCCGGGTGCGATGCAATCGCCGCCGATCGGATGGCCGCACGGCGGTGGCGGGTTCCTGCGCCTGATGGGCGGTGGGCGATGAGCGGCGCGCGCGAGGATTTCACGCGCCATCTGGCGCAGACCTCGGCGGCGCCGATCGGACTTGAAATTGTGCGTGCCGAGGGCGCGTGGATTTACGCCGCGGACGGGCGGCGCTATCTCGATTTTATCGCCGGGATCGGCGTGAGCGCGCTCGGCCACGGTCATCCGGCGGTGCGCGCCGCGATCGCGGAGCAGGCCCGCCGCCATCTGCACGTGATGGTCTACGGCGAGTATGTGATCGCAGCGCAGGCACGCCTGGCCGCACGGATCGCGGAGCTGCTGCCGCCGGCGCTCGGCCGGGTTTATTTCACCAACAGCGGCGCCGAGGCGATCGAGGGCGCGCTGAAAACCGCGCGCAAGCATACCGGACGTGAGGGCTTCGTCGCCTTCGACGGCGCCTATCATGGCGACACGATGGGCGCGCTCGCGCTGATGGGCAACGCGGCATTTCGCGCGCCGTTTGGGACGCTGCCGGGCCCGGTGCGCCATCTGCCGTACGATGACGCCGCAGCGCTCACGGCGATCGATCACAGCGTCGCGGCGGTGGTGGTCGAGCCGGTGCAGGCCGAGGGCGGCGTGCGGATACCCTCGCGCGAGTTCATGATGGCGCTGCGCGAGCGCTGCGATCGGAGCGGCGCGATCCTGATCTTCGACGAAGTGCTGACCGGGCTGGGCCGCACGGGCCGGCTCTTTGCGATGGAGCATAGCGGGGTCGTGCCCGACCTGGTCGTACTGGCCAAGGCGCTTGGCGGCGGGCTGCCGCTGGGCGCATTTGCCGGGCGCGACGAATTGATGGCGAAACTGGCGCACGATCCGCCGCTCGGCCATATTACGACCTTCGGGGGGCATCCGCTGTCGTGCGCGGCCGGACTGGCGGCGCTCGAGGTGATCGTGGCGGAGCGGCTCTGGGAGCGGGCGGAACGCGTCGGCGTCGCGTTGCGGGCGCGGCTCGCCGGGCTGGTGGGGACGGAAATCGTGGCGCTGCGCGGTATCGGCCTGCTGGCCGGGCTTGAATTCGCCCAGGCCGCGACGGCCCATCGATTTGTCGCCGCGACGATCGCGCGCGGGGTGATCATCAACTGGACGCTCAACGCCGATCGGGTGGTGCGGATGGCGCCGCCGTTGACGATCGCGGAGACGGAGGTCGATTTCGCGCTGGCGGCGATGACGGATGCACTTGTAGGATTGCGGCGCGGCGCGTAGGGATTATAGGCGTGGGGGCAACAGCATCAGCAAGGACGGGCGTCGGTGGAGCCCGCAAGAACGCCGGTTCGCCGGCGGCGCCGCAGCCGCGTCCGCCGCGCGTTACGCCGCGGCAGATCGAAGAGCAGTTCGACGACAACCTCGAAGCGATCGATATTCTCAAGAAGTCGGGGCCGATCGGGGTTTTCTTTCTGCTCGCATATATCGCGGTCGATTCGCGCACGCATCTGTTGGCGGGATCGATCGAGGTCTCGCCCTATCACTGGATTGCGCTGGCGACCGTACTGGCTTTTTTCGGACTGACCTGGCTGCCCGGCTTCCGTGCCCATTGGCGCCTGTGGTCGCTGCTCACCTGCATCACGATGATTTCGCTGGTGATCCGGATCAGCGAGGTCACGCATGAGCCAAACACCCGTTACATCACAATAATTCTTTGTCCCTTCGCGACGGCGGCATTCGTGATCTGGGGCTGGCGCTGGCAGTTGGCGCTCAACCTGGCGTGTTTCATTCTGTTCGTGCTTGCCGAAGCCGCGATCCCGCTCGGCCGTCCGTTCGAGATTCACCGTATGCTCGGCTTGCTGGCCGCGCTGACGCTGTCACAATTCACGGCGGTGTTTCTCGATCGCTACCGGCGCCGGCTGCGCCGCCAGTTAATCCAGTTGGCCGAGGCGGCGGCCTTTCGCGAAACGCAGATCTCGACCATGACCCACGACATCCGCAATCCGCTGGCGACGCTGGTCGGGCTGGTCACCTTGCTGGTCGAGGATGAACTCGACGACAAGGAGCGCAGCAACCTGCTCTCGCGCGTGTGGTCGACGACCACCTCGATGGATCTGCTGGTCAAGAATGTGCTCGACCTCTACCTGCTCGAAGAGCAGCGGCTGCGGCCGAACTGGCGCGTGGTCGACGCCAACGCGGTGGTGGCCGAGACCGCGGACCATTGCAATATCGAGGCGCGGCTCAAGGGGCTGCGTATGCGGATCGAACTGGGCGGCCTGCCGCGCGCCAATCTCGACCCGCTGCATCTCGAACGGATTATCGCCAACCTGCTGACCAGCGCGATCCGGCGCACACCGGCCGGCGAGGTGCGCTTGCAGACTACGCAGCGCGGCGACTGGATCATCGTCGAGGTGAGCGACACCGGTCCGGAGGCGACGCCTAACGAAATCGCGCATATTTTCGCGCGGCCCAACCTGGCCGTCGATGGCGCGCGATCGTCGGCACTCGGCCGCTATATTGCGCATGCGCTGGTCGAGGCCGACGGCGGCAAGATCCAGGCGCGGGTCGACGAGGGCTGGGGGCTCAACCTGATCGTTCAACTGCCGATCGACCCGCCCTCGCGTTAGACCGGCGCCCGCGCATCGCCACACCTCAGGAGGATCGCGACATGGCAACCACTCATCCATCGAAGTCGGCCGCGATCCGCGCGCGCCTGAAGCATCCGATTATCGATTCCGACGGCCATCAGATGGAGCTGCCGGCGCTGTTCCAGGATTACATCGCGGCGGTCGCCGGAGCGCGGATTATCGATCGCTTCAAGGCGGTATTTTTCGACGGGTTTCTCGATCCGCGGTGGCGCGATTTCTCGCCCGCCGAACGGCATGATCGCCGCGTGATCCGGCCGACCTGGTGGGGCTGTCCCGCGCGCAACACGCGCGACCTCGCGACCGCGCTGATGCCGCAGTTGTTTCACGAGCGGATGGACGAGATGGGACTCGACGTCTCGGTGGTCTATCCGACCCTGGGGCTGCTCGCGATGAACATGGAGGATGAGGAGGTGCGCCGCGCCGCCGCCCGCGCGCTCAACCGGATGAAGGCCGACATGTTTGCCGGGCTGACCGACCGGCTGATCCCGGTCGCGACTATCCCGATGCATACGCCGCGCGAGGCGATCGAGGAACTCGAGTACGCGGTCGGCGAGCTGGGCCTGCGCGCCGTGATGATGGCGAGCTACGTGCGCCGTCCGGTCGGGATCGCGCAGCGCATCTCGCCGGAGGCCGCGCGCTACTCGTCGTGGATCGATACCTACGGACTCGACAGCGAGTACGACTACGATCCGGTGTGGAGGAAATGCCTCGAGCTCAAGGTCTCGCCGACTTTCCATTCGGTGGGCTACGGATGGGGCAGCCGCGCGACGCCGTCGAACTACGTCCACAATCATCTGGGCAACTTCGCCTCGAGCGCCGACGCGGTTTGCCGCGGCCTGCTGATGGGCGGCGTGCCGCAGCGCTTTCCGGAGCTGCGCTTTGCCTTCATGGAGGGCGGCGTGGCCTGGGCGCGCAATCTCTACTGCGACGCGATTTCGCATTGGCACAAGCGCAACCGCATCGCGATCGAAAATTACAACCCGGCCGGCATCGACGATTCCCTCTTTGCCGAACTGGCCGGCCGCTATGGCGCGCGCGAGTTCCCCGGCCGCGCGGCCGAGATGCTGGCGAGTTTCAAGGGGCTGATGAGCCGCGGCGAGGATCCCGCGCTGCTCGACGAATGGGGCCCGAGCGGCGTCACCCGGCCCGAAGATCTGCGCGACATTTTCACCCGGCGCTTTTACTTCGGATGCGAGGGCGACGACCCGCTTAACGCGCTCGCCTTCGACGGCAAGGGCTCGCCCTTCGGCGCGCGTCTGCACGTGCTGTACGGCTCCGACCTGGGCCATTGGGACGTGCCTGAAATGGCCGAAGCGGCTGAAGAAGCCTATGAAATGGTCGAGCACGGCGTGATGAGCGCGGACGATTTCCGCGCAATGGTGTTTACCGACGCGGCCGAATTCTGGACCGCGGCCAATCCGGATTTCTTCAAAGGTACCGTGGTCGAAGGCGCGGTGAGTAAGCTGGCCGCGCGCTAAGGAACCTCTGCGCAAGTTAGGTTGTCATTCTGAGCGCAGCGAAGAATCCCG
>JADMIL010000034.1 GCA_015478645.1 Candidatus Binataceae bacterium | reverse complement strand
CACATGGGGATTCACGAGCAGAAGCAGGGCGGGCGCTTTTACGTCGGCTTTCCGGTGCGGCTGGGCCTGATGAGTGGCGGGCAGATGCGCGCGATTGCGGCGGTGGCGGGCGCGTTTGGCGGCGATATCCGGCTCACCCGGCGGCAGAATTTTATCGTCGCGGGGATTCCGCGGGAGCGCCTCGACGAGACGATCGCGCGGGTCGGCGAGATCGGCTTTCCGCTCAGCGCCAACGGACTCTACGCGGCATCGATCGGATGTATCGGCGATCCGCATTGCAATTACGCCGTAACTCCGACCAAGGAGAAGCTGGCCACGGTGATCGATCGGCTGGTCACGCAGTTCGGCGACGCGGTGGCGGATCTCAAGGTCAATCTCGACGGCTGCCCGCATGCCTGCGCGCAGCATTGGACGGGCGATATCGGCCTGCAGGGCACGACCGGCCGCGGACCCAATGGCGAACCGCTCGAGGCCTTCGACGTGATCCTGCGCGGCGGTCTGGGCCGTGACGCGGCGATCGGCAAGCCGCTGCTGCGGCGCGTGCCGTCGGCGCGGATTGAAGATACCGTCGCGCGGCTGTTCGCCGGCTATCTTGAGCTGCGCCAGCCGGGCGAATCGTTCAGCCGCTTTTGTGTACGCACACCCGATGACGCGCTGCTGGCACTCGGCCACGGGACCACCATCGCGGCCGCCGCCGGCGCCTGAGACCACTGGCGCGCGGACCGCGGCGATTACTCTGCCCGGAGGCGATTAACCTACGCGAGGAAGGATCGGAGCTAGCGATGGAAGCCGAAAACGAACGCCTGCTGATGGACGAACTCGAAGCCGGCGAAGCCGCGGTTGAACTGGACGACCAGGAGCCGCAGGCGGTGCTGGCCTGGGCGATCGAAAAATTCGGCCGCCGCCTCGGTATCTGCTCGAGCTTTCAGGCCGAGGGCTGTGCGCTGATCGACATGGCCTGGCGGATCGATCCGGGCGTGCGCGTGTTCACGATCGACACCGGCCGCCAGCCCGAAGAGACCTATCAACTGATCGATCGGATCCGCGACAAGTACGGCATCCGCACCGAGGTCTCGCTGCCCGACACGCGGGTGGTCGAGCAGATGGTCACCAAGCACGGCAACAATCTATTCTATCGCGACGTCAACCTGCGCCTGCTCTGCTGCCAGGTACGCAAGGTGCTGCCGCTGCGCCGCGCGCTGATGGGCTTCGACGGATGGGTGACGGGACTGCGCCGCGACCAGTGGGCGACGCGCTCGAATATCCGCAAAATCGAAATCGACCACGACCACGGCGGGATCGTCAAGTTCGCGCCGCTGGCGGACTGGACCGAGGACGAGGTCTGGGACTATATCCGCGCCAACGACGTGCCCTACAACGAGCTCTACGACAAGGGCTATCCGTCGATCGGATGCGGCCCGTGTACCCGTCCGGTCACGCCCGGCGCCGACCCGCGCTCGGGACGCTGGTGGTGGGAGACCGGCGCGCCCAAGGAATGCGGCATGCATTGCTCGATCGAAACCGGCGGTTTCGAGCACGAGCTGGCGGCGCTGCTCGGCGGGCATCATCAGAACGGTAACGGCTGACCGGCCGGCGCCGCGTGATTCGCCGATGGACGACGAACAGGCGCTCCAGCTCGACGCGTTGCAGCGCGACGTAATCATTCCGCAAATCGACGCCTTTCTCGCGGCCGTCGCCGACCCCGCCGCGCGCGCGCCGTACCTGGCGATGCGCATTGCGGTCGCCAACCTTGAAGTTCCACCCGAGATGACCGAGCGGCTCGGCGCGCTGGCCGAAATGGCGCTGAGCAGCGGGCGCGTGCGCGCGTCGTTCGGGCCGGGCGCGGCGCTGGCGCTATGGTCGCTCTATCAGCGGACGCCGCGCGGGCGGGCGATCGCGGATTCGCTCGCGGCGCTCAACGGCGCGCTCAAGTCGCTAGCCGGCCAGCCGATCGAAAATGTAACGGCGATTGCGCGCGCGCCGGGCACCTATGCGCTTACGATCAAGACGGCGCAATGCCAGATGGTGATCGCGTTCGACGCGGCCGGCGTGCGGGTCGAGAGCCTGGAAGTGGGCTGAAGCGTTCGCGCGGTCGCACGCGTCGCGCGGTCACATGCGTCGCGCGGTTCGGCGGCGCGCTAGAAGCCCATGCTGTCGGCCCAGTCGGCCAACTCCGGGATCCGGTATTTCTCGCCGCTGTACGCCTTGTACATCAGGAAGACCCAGAAGATCGCGAAGGCGAAGTTGAGCAGTCCCTCGATCGTCGCGAGCACGCGGCTCAACCCGCCCGGCAGGATCGCGATGAACACGCCCAGGATTACGTTGACCACGAACCAGGCGATCGAAAAGATGATCGACTGGCGCGCATGGAAGCGCACGAAGTCGTCCTTGTCGTAGGGCTCGAGGTAGAGAAAGATGACTCCGGTAACGAAGCCCAGCAGATAGGTCAGAGCCGCGATCGGCCTGCTCTGCGGCCGGGTGGCCTCTCCGTCCATCACGCAATCCTCCTTCGCAATGAATCGCGCCGTGCGCGCGTGCCATTCCAAGTCAATCAGACGCGGCGGATTACGGCAACGGCCGGCGAGCACGCGGGCGCTGGGCAGCCGCGCATGCGATGTTGTAGGCTGGCGAGCGTCGGCCGTGCGCGTCGCTTCATCGGGCGCGGGAATTTCACTGACGCGCGACTTTGGCGATCGATCGATGCGGATGACGGAGGGATTCAGACGATGGCTCTACAGGTGACGTGGGATAAGGATGTTTGTATCCATTCGGCGAAATGTGTGAAGACTCTGCCGCAGGTCTTCAAGGTCGAGAACGGCAAGTTCGTGATCGATCCGGCCGCGGCGAGTGCGGCCCAGGTCAGTGCGGCGGTCGCCGCCTGCCCGTCGGGAGCGCTCAAGCTCAAGGTCTAGACGTACCGCGCCAGGCGTGCGCGGCGGATGGCTACTTCTTGCCGCCGTTCTGTTGATGCGCGAGGTTGCTCAGCGCCGCCTCGGTGATGCGGCCGGCGTCGAGCATGTCGAGCTGGGCGCGGATCCGGTTGGCGAGTTGGCGGCGGAAGACCGGCTTGGCCAGGAAATCGCTGACTCCCAGGCGCATGCCTTCGGCGCGGGCGTCGAGATCGTCGCGCGCGGTGATCATGATCACCGGGATGTCGGCGGTGTGGGGATCCTGTTTGAGCGCGCGGCAGACCTGGAAGCCGTCCATGTCGGGCATCATCAGATCGAGCAGGATCACGTCGACCTGATGCTCATGCACGATGCGCAGGCATTCGGCGCCCGAAATCGCCTCGATCGCGGCAAATCCTTCGCGTTGCAGATGGCGCGCGAGGATCGAGACGGTGTCGGGATCGTCGTCCACGACCATCACCTGCGGCACCCTGTTCGATGAATCCATATTGTCCTCTTGACCATCGCCTCGCGCGTCAGGAATCGTCCCGGTCGTTGGGACCCGTGGGCGCGATCACGCCGCAGCGGCGCAGCTTGGCGGAAAATGTTGTCCGTTTGAGTCCGAGCAGGCGCGCGGCCGCCTGCTTGTTGCCGCCGGTGTGCTTGAGCGCCTCATTGATCATGCGGCCCTCGAGTTCGCGCACCAGCAGATTGAGATTGACGCCCTTGTCGTCGAGCGTGGCCGGGATGCGGGTTTCGGCCATGCGCGTGCTGGCGGTCAGATTCGCGGGTAGCACGTCGACGTCGATGACGGAGTCCTCGCACAGGATGACCAGCCGCTCGACCATGTTCTCGAGTTCGCGCACGTTGCCCGGCCAGTCGTACGACCACAGATTGACCATCGCCTCGCGCGACACGCTCCATTCGCGCCCCGGCATCCGCTGGCGCATCCGGTCGAGAAAATATTCCACTAGCAGCGGGATGTCGGAGCGCCGCTCGCGCAGCGGCGGAATGATAATCGGTACGACCTGCAGGCGATAGAACAGATCCTCGCGGAAGACGCCTTTTTTGACCGCTGCGACCAGGTCGTTATTGCTGGCCGCGATCACCCGCGCGTCGACCCGCGAGGCGCGGTCCGAGCCGACCGGACGCACGATACCGTCCTCGAGCACGCGCAGCAGCTTGGCCTGCAACTGCGCCGGCATCTCGCCGATTTCGTCGAGGAAGATGGTCCCGCCGTCGGCCGTGCTGAACAGTCCGTGCCGCGGCGCTGCCGCGCCGGTAAAGGCGCCGCGCTCATGCCCGAACATCTCGGATTCGAGTAGCTCGTGCGGGATTGCGGCGCAGTTGACCGGCACAAAGGCGCGCTTGGCGCGGGCCGACAACGCATGGATCGCGCCGGCGACCACCTCCTTGCCGCTGCCGCTCTCGCCGGTGATCAGCACGGTCGCGTCGGTCACCGCGACGCGATCGACCAGCGCGCGCAATTTTACGATCGTGGGATGGTCGCCGATCAGCGCGCGCTCAGCGAGCGAGCGATACGCCGCGTCCGCAAGTTTAGGCTCGGATGACACCGGTCAGGACTCCCCCATCGCACGGGCGATTTGCGCGCTAGCACAGCGCGCTTTAGACGGTCCAGGAAAGAGCCGTATTATTGTCATATTCCCACAGTGGGAAACAAGCGAAACTTCATGCTGTCCAGCTCTGGGACGCCGCACGGCGCCGATCGCTTTTGCTTCCATCCACTCGTCAAAGATAATTCGAGCAAAGAATAGATCAATCGCCTACCTTGCGTCAGGAATCTCTTCCCGATAGAGCGCCGCCTGGCCGGGACCCTCGGCGACCGAAATCTCGATCGATTCGATATGCACCAGCGCGCCTTGCGCCGCCAGCGCGTCGCGCAGCTCGCACCATAGATAGCGCGCCAGTTCCTCGGCCGAGCTATGCGCGATCGGCAGCAGCACCACGTCGGCCGCCGGAAACGAAAAACGATCATGCTCGTAAGCCACGCGCACCTGCCCGCCTTCGGTAGCGATCGTCAGGCAATCGCTGTTGGCCGGCAGGATGGTGCGTTCGTCGAGCCGATCGGCGAGCGCCTTGGTCAGGCGCTTGATCAGGCCGAAGTCGAGCACGTAGCCAGTCGCGGCCAGCCGTCCGGCGACACGCACGCCGACCTGGTAGTTATGCCCGTGCAGCGGCTCGCGGAAGCCCGGGTAGGCGATGAAGTGGGCGGCGGAGAATTTCAGATTCTCCTTGGTAACATGAATCGAGAATCGCGGCTTCACGGTCCATCATTACTACCCGGCCGGGTCGAGAGAAAGGGTGCCAGCGCAGGATGTGGCGCCGCGCCGAAGGCACCTTGGTAACGCGGCTCGTCGAGCGAGGTCGCGCTCAAAAAGCGCGCGCGCTCGCCCGGCGCGATCAGATCGAAGCGCGGCCTGAGCGCGCGCTCAAGCTCGCCGTCGAGACCGCGCGCCAGGTCGCCGATCTCCAGCCCGTGATAGCCGCCGAGCAGGCATTCGACGAAGTAGCCGACCTGGCCTTCGCGATCGAGATCGAAGGTGTCGATGCGCAGCGCCTCGGCGAGCGTGAGCAGCCGGTCCATCCCGTATTCGGTGCGCTTGGAGCGCACGGCGGCGTGGCCACTGCCGTCGAAGCCCGAGCCGATCGCGGCGACCGCGACGCGGCCGTCGTCGAGCGGAAGCGGATGGAAGATGTAGCCGTCGGAAGTGTAGCCGACCAGATCGCATAGCGCCGCGCGATAGCCCAGCAGGTTCCATTGCGCACGTTCGGCCAGGCCGAGCAGAAATTCGCCGAGCGGTAGCTTGGCGCGATCGGCGTGATCGATTAGCTCGACGAATTTGTGCTCGTTGTATTCTTCGCGCCGCGCGATCAACGGCGCCCAGTGGCGATCGAACACCAGGCCCAGGCCGCCGATCTCGCCGCCATCGTCACCGCGATCGTCGTGACCGTGGCCGCCGCCGGCCTGGGCGCGCGCCGCAATCGGCCGCGCCGGATCGATCGGCTCGAGATCCATCGCCAGGTAATGGCCGTGGCTCGACGGTTTGGCGAGACCGCGGCGTACGTTGCGCAGGCGCACCGGAAAGGCGTCGCGCGCCACCAGGCGGCTGCCGCCACCGCGCCGTTCCGCGAGCATCCCGTAGCCGCTCAGCAGCGAGCCGTAGCCGATCACCAGCAGGGTATTATTGACGACCAAACCGCCAGCCTCCGGCGAGGCGCCGTCACAGTCGGCCGCCGCTCGCAGGCAAAATTGTAGCCGCCCGGGCCGCGCCGGTCGACGCCGCCCGCGCGCCGATCGCGCACCGGTTATTCAAAGCCAGAGCAGGATACCGTGCGCGGGCATCCCGGTGGCGCGATGAATCGCGCGCACATAGAGCGCCAGCTGGACGCGATATTCGCTCAGGCGCACGGCCAGCTCAAGATCGGTCTTGAAGTCGACCACGGTCCAGCGGCGCACGCCGTCGCATTCTTCGATGAAGGCGAGATCGGCGACGCCTTCGACAATCGCGCCGCGATCGCGATCCTGATTCGCCGCGGCGTCCGCATGGTCCGCGCCATCCGCGTCGTCGTCGGCGAGGGTGAGGATTAGCGGCGTCTCGCGGCGCAAAGCCGGCGCGGCCGCCGCCCGGCGCATCAGCGGTGAAGCGAGCGCGCCGCGCACCACCTTGGCCGCCGCGCGGCTTTCGTCGTGCGCGGCGCCCAGCGTGCGCGCGAAAAACTCCGCCGCGGCGTCGATCGCGCCGGGTGCCGCATCAAGCGCGACGCGCGACAAAATAGCATGCACCAGCGTGCCGAAAGCCGCGCCGTGCGGGCGCCCGGCCCGGCGCCCGGCTTCGACGATCTCGATCGCGTCCGCCTCGGGCAGCGCCGGCGGATTGGCTGAGGCGGCAAGCTCGGTCGGCGTCGTCACCCGCATGGTGGGCGCACTGGCCGCGGCGATCGTCGCCGCGCGTTCCGCCCGCCATGCGTCGTAAGCGCGCTGGCCGCGCGCCGATCGATCGGTGCCCGCGTCGGCCTCGAGCAGGGCGCGCTGTCTGAGACCCATCATCTCGCGCACGTCGAGCGTCAGGATCGACGGATCCCACCAGACCACGCGATGCGCTCCGGCCTCCGGGCGATGCGTTCCGGGCGTCACGCCGGCGCTGCGCGTGACCGCGTTGGCCGGGCGATCGCCCGCGAGCTCCGCGGCAAAGGCGGGACCGCCGGGGGCGCCGCGCTCGAGTGGCGTGCGCGCGTTGCGCGGGTCGGGATAGAGCACCGGATCGAGCCGCGCGAGCCAGCCCGCCTGGCGCTCGTCCCCGACCACCGGTGCGACGATCAGATCGCGCGCGCGGGTGGTTGCAACGTAGAGCAGGCGGATCGCCTCCTCGGTATCGCGGCGCTGCTCGTCGGGTGCATGGTCGAGCAGCTCGCGCGGGGCGCATCCGCCGAGCCGCTGCGCGCATCGCCGCTGCTCGGGGTCGACGAAGCGATGGGCCTCGCCGGCGGTCTCGTTGCAGGTCAGGTCGGCCAGGATGACGACCGGGAACTCGAGCCCCTTGGCGCGATGCACGGTCATGATGCGCACGCCTTCGGTGCCCTCTTCGACCACCGGCGCTTCGCCCGCCTCCTCGCGCTCGGCGCGCGCCTCGAGCTCGTCAACGAAGCCGCGCAGCGAGGTCGCACCGCCGCGCGATTCGTAGCGGCGCGCGAGGTCCATCAGGCGCATCAGGTTGGCCAGCGCCTGTTCGCCGTTGGGCCAGATCGCCACACCGGCATGGGCGCGGGTGGCGGCGAGCAGGCGCGCGATCGTCTCGGCGATCGGGCGGCGATTGCGTCCGCGATGCAGCTCGCGCAGCACGCCCAGCGCGAGCGCGATCGGACCGAGCTCGGGCGCCAGGCCGGCGGCCAGCGGACGAAACGGATGGAGCGTGCCGACGGTCTCGCGAAATTGCAGCAGCGGTCCGTCGGCGATCGCGAAGAACGGACCGTGCAGCGTGGCGAAGACCGCCAGCTCGTCGTCGGGACGCTCGATCGCGCCGAGCGCATTGCGGATCGCCTCGGCCTCCTCGCGCCGATGGAGCGAGCCGCCGCGCACCAGCACGTGGGCGACCTGCCGCGCTTCGAGCGCGCGCACGTAGGGGCGCGTGACGTCGCGGCCGTAGGAGTTGAAGCGGCGGAACAGGATACAGATATGCCGCGGCCGCATCGGCTCGCGCCCCGCCGACTCGCGTTCGGTGACCGTCCAGCCGCTCTCGCCGACCAGCCATTTGACGAACGCGGCGATCGCCTCGGGCAGTGAATCGTCGATCCGCCATTTCACAATCCGGCCGTAGTCGCCGTACGGATTGGGCACCGGCAGCGCGACGATCGCGGGCTGCGCCGGGTAGTCGGCGCGATAGGCTTCGAGCGCGGCGTAGGCCGGCTGGGTCGGCGATTCGGCGGCCATCAGGGGGGCAAACGCGGCATTGACCAGCGCCTGGATCTCGGGCGTCGCGCGGAAGCTCACGGTGATCTGCTCGAGCGCCGCGCCGCGATCCAGCAACCGGCGCTTGACGCTCTGGTAGAGCGCGACGTCGGCGCGGCGAAAGCGGTAGATCGATTGCTTGGGGTCGCCGACGATAAACAGCTTGCCCGGCCGCGGGCGCACGGCGAGCCAGTCGCCGGCGATCGGATCGTCGGCCGCCAGCAGCAGCAGGATCTCGGCCTGCAGCGGATCGGTGTCCTGAAATTCGTCGATAAAAATATGGCTGAAGCGATCCTGCAATTCGGCGCGCACGGCGGGCTGGTCGCGCACCAGGTCGCGCGCGGTGAGCAGCAGGTCGAGAAAATCCAGCCGCCCGGCGCGGGCCTTGGCCGCGCGATAGTACTCGACCACCGGCCACAGCTCGTCGCGCAGTTGCGGCGCCAGGTTGGCGCCCGCCAGATCGCGGAACTCGTCGAGGCGGCGCTTGAGCGCGTCGCGCCGGGCGATCACGTCGGCGCGCGCCAGCGTGCCGAAGGCGCGCCCCGCCCCGCGCCATCGCCAGCGCCCATGATTGCCGCGCACCAGCCGCAGCAGCGCGTCCTCGAGCGCGTCGTAGTCGCGATCGCGCACGCTCTCCAGGCGCGTCGCCTCGCCGATCGGGCGGCGAATCTCCTCGAGCGCCTTGCGCATCCAGTCGTCCGGCTCGCCCTCGGCGGCCAGCTCGCCGAGCGCCTCGATCTCCTCGACCAGCGCGTCGATCGCGCGATCGCGATCGAACGGCTCGTGGCGCCACGGCGCGTCGAAATCGCGCCATTCGACCAGCTCGCGCGCGGCCGCGATCAGCAGCGGGCGCGGCCCCTCGCGATCGGCCAGATCGCGCCGGCGCAGGATCCGCCGCAGCGCCTCGCCCGGATTCGCCAGCGCATCCTCGAACCAGCGCTCGAAGGCCGCCTCGAACAGCGGCGCGGTCAGCTCTTCGGCGGCGACCTCGAACCTCGGATCGACGCCGGTTGCGATCGGCCGCTCGCGCAGCAGGTCGGCGCAAAACGAATGAATCGTGCCGATATGCGCCTGCTCGAGGCGGGGCAGCGAGTCGGTCAGGCGCGCGCGCGCGGCCGGATCGGAAGCGCTCTGGCGGGCGCGCTCGATTTCAGCGCGCAGCCGCAGCTTGAGCTCGCCGGCGGCCTTTTCGGTAAAGGTCACCGCGACGATCCGCTCGAGCGTGGTGCGGCCGGCCGCGATGACCGCGACGATCCGGCTGACCAGCGCGGTGGTCTTGCCGGTGCCGGCCGCCGCTTCGATAATCAGCGTGGTGTCGAGGTCGGTGCGGATCCGCTCGCGCACGCGCGCATCGGCGGGCGCCGCAGGCGTTGGCGCGGCGCTCGCGGCGCCGATCGCCGCGCCCGCCGTCACGGCATCTCCCGCAGGCGGCGCAGGCCGGCCAGCCGTTTGGCGGCGGCGTTGTCGCCCTCGGTCTTATACTGTACCCGAGTATCCTCGTAGGGACCGCAGACGCGGCGGTAGTCGCAATACTCGCATTCGCGGGCGCCCGGTGCGGCCGGCAGAAAGCCCTCGCGCAGCGCGCTATCGAGGGTCGTCGCAAAGGCCGCAATCGCCTTGCGCGACGCGTCGTCGAGGGCGACCACGCGCTCCTCGTAACCGCCGGCCGCGGTGCAATAGTAGAGCCGGCCCGCGCTGACCGGTTCGCCCAGCACCGCCTCCGCGGCCAGCGCATAGAGCACCGGCTGCAGCGTCTTGCCGCCGCCGATCACGATATCTTTGGCGGTGCGCGCGCGACCGGTCTTGTAGTCGGTGATCCGCAGGGCGCCGCCCGCGCCGCGCTCGACCAGGTCGATCGAGCCGCGCAGACTGATTGCGACGCCGGGCGCAAGGTCGAGCGTCGCGGGCGCGGCCGCGCTGGCCGGATCGGCATGCGCGCGGCCGGCGAGACCGAAGCCCAGCTCGAAGCGATCGGGGCGCCAGCGCGGTGCGTCGGCGGCGCTGCGCCGCAGCCATTCGCGCAGATCCGCGCGAATCGAATCGAGCCCGTCGAGCCATACGCGCTCGATCGCGGGCGCGAGTTGATCGTGATAGCCCGTGGCGACCGCGTCCAGGGTCGCGTCGAGCGTCGCGTGCGCCGCCGCCAGCGTCGCGTCGGTCACCGGCAGGCGCCCGGCGTCGCGCAACGCGGTAAACAATTCGAACTGCACCTCGTGAACCAGCGAGCCGCGGGTCAGCGGATCGATCACCTCGATCGCGGCCGCCTCTTCGCGCGGTTCCAGGCGATGGATCGCCTGCAAAAAAAAGCGGTACGGACAGGCGGCGAAGTTCTGCAGCGCGGTCGGCGAATAGGTCCGCGCGGCGATCTGATGACGCGCCAGCGCGGCGCGTTCGTCCGCCGTCGGATCGACCAGCCCGTCGTTGACCGTCCAGCGTTTGAGCCAGCGGCGCGCGCGGGCGCGCAGCGCACGCCCCAGATGGGGGTTGGCGCCGAGCAGATAGTGCGCGGCGCCGGCGGTCGCCGCGGGGTCGGCGTCGATCAATTGATCGAGCACCGCAAGGTCGAATTCGGCCTCGTCGATTGCGTCCGCGGGACGCGCCGGCGCGGGCCATCCGAGGCGTCCCGGATGCTCGCCGGCGGCGCGCCGCGCAAGTTCGTCGAAGCCCGGCAGGCGGCCCTCGGCCGCGCGCAGAATTTCGAGCGCGTAAAACGACGGCACCCGCGGACGGCCCTGATCGAGGTCGACCCGCGGGTAGGAAAAAACTACCCGTTGGCACGATGCGCCGACTGCCAGCCGCAGCGCCAGGCGCTCGGCGGCGACCCGATCGGCCTGCGTGGCCAGCGCCGGCGAGAGCGCGCGGCGCGCCGCGTCGGCCAGGATCGGATCTTCGATCAGCTTGCGCGGAAACACCCGCTCGACCAGTCCGGGCACGATCACCAGGTCGAACTCGAGCCCGCGCAGAGCGGCGGCCGGCCCGACGAAGACCGCGCCATAGCGCCGGCGCGCGGGCGTGCGATTAAGCTGGCCCAGCCGATCGCCCAGCACGATGCGCACTTCGTCGAGCGTCACCGGTCCGACCGGGCCCATCGGATCGAGCTCGGCGAGCGCCGCCAGAATAGGCTCGCGATCGCGAATCGCGCGTCCGGCGAGCGTCCGCAGATGGTCCAGCCAGTCGTTCCATGGCGCGGCCCGCGGCAGCGCGGCGAGCGCGTCGATCAGCGGCAGCGCGGCGTCGCGCAGATGATCGAGATCGATCAATTGGCGATCGATCGCGGCCAGATGCGCACCGTCTTCGGCTGCGAGTTCGGCGCGCTGGAGACGGAGTTCCGCGGCGAGCCCGGCCAGGCGCCGCGCCCAGCGATCGCGGCTGCCGATCACCGCCGCTTCCACCAGCAGCTTTTCCCATCGCCACGGCGCGCGCGCGGCCGGATCGACGATTGGCGACGGCGCTTCGTCGAGGTCCTCCGATTCGGCGGCGGTCGCGAGATCGCCGCGCAGGGCGCCGGCCGCAAATTCGGCGTCGGACGCGGCGACGATCTGGTCCGCGCCGGCGGCGGGCGGCGCTGCGGGCAGTTGCGCGAGCGAGAGGTATTCGGCGAAGCGCCGCGCCGAAAGGTTTTCGCCCGCGCAGGCGAGCAGCGCCAGCAGCGCCCGGCCGCCCGGCTCGGGACGCGCCGCGCCGCGCGCGAAATGGGCCGGGACGCCGGCCCGATCGAGCGCCTCTTCGAGATAGGGCGCGTAGCGCGCGGGCGCATGCAGCGCCACCGCAATCCGATCGAAGGCGACGCCGCCGCGCGCCGCGGTCTGGATACGCCGCGCGATCTCGACGCATTCCTGCATCTCGCCGGCGGCCGAAATCAGCGTCACCGAGGCGTCGATCGTGCGCTCGGCCGGCGCCGCGTCGCGAAACAGATATTCGGCCAGGCGCTCGAGTGACGGCGCGTCGTCGTCGGTCGCCGGAGCACGGCGCGCGGCCGCGAGGTCGAGCCGCAGGGCGTCGCCCAGGCGCGCCAGCGTACCCTCGTCACCGGCCGGGACGGTCGCGAAGGTATGCGGTGCGCGCGCGGCGAGCGCCGCGATCAGATCGCGCTCGCGCGCATTTTCGATCGGCACGTCGAGGATCACGATCGGCCGTCCGCTGAAGCGGCTCGCCGCGCCGTTGCCCTCGCCAGCGGACGCAAGCGCCGCGATCGCCGCGTCGAGCATCACGGTGCGATCGGCCAGCCGCGCGGCGGCCAGCTCGTCGGCATATTGATCGAGCAGCGCGGCCAGCGGCGGACCGATCGCCGGCAACCGTGCGACTTCCGCCGGGGTGACGCCGCCCAGGCGCAGTTCGCCGACCGTGCGGACCAGCGCGCCGGGAAAGCCGGGCCGATCGATCACCGCGCCGAAATAGGCCAGCCGTCCGCTCGGCCGCAACCGATAGACCGCGCGCGCCGCGATCGCCTCGGCGGCCAGCGCCGCCGCCGGTGCCAGTCCGGCCGCGGCGATCCGTTCGGCGGCGAGCAATCCGGCCAGCCGAGGCAGCGTCAGGCGATGGAGACCGAAGAGGGCGCCGCGCGCCGCGCCGAGCGTGCGCACCAGATCGTTCGCCGCGTCCGCCGACGCCGCGATTACGATCGCCTCCGCGTCGGCCGCCAGCGCGCCGAGAAATTCCCGCGCCGCGCGCAAGCGCTCGCCGGCGCGGGCTGAGTAGACGATCGTGGCGGTGGTGGGTGACGGCATTGTGCGCGGCTGCGGCGTGGCCTAATCGTCTGTCGCCGCGGGCCGGCGGAGCAAGAGGGGGCGCGCGGCTCAATCCACAGCGCGGGTGTGGACAGACCGCACGGCGCGCCGGATTCCGATCGCCCGGCGGACGCGAGCGGCCCGCGCGATCATTATCGAAGGGCGATTATATCCGCTGGCGCAAAGCCCCGCCGCGTCATTCGGCCAGCCGCACCGGGTCGCCCACGCGCACGATCCCCGGCGCGCCGATCGCGGCGAACACGCCGAGCGTCGCGCGATGATGTTGCGCGGTGGCGCGCAAAATCCGCAGGTCGCGCGGCAGACCGTCCTGGCGATGGGTCGTCATGACGCAGCGCAGCGCCGGCTGCATCTCAACGATCGTGACCGCGGCGCCCGCCTCGAGGGTCTTGCCGATCCATCCGTCCTCGACGAAGCCGGTCGCCTCGGGCGCGGTCTCGACCACGATATTGGGCCGAAAGCGCCGTGCGTCAGCTTGGGCGTCGTCGCCCGCCAGGCGCCGCAGATGAGCGATCGTGCCGGTCGCCAGCACGTGGATCGTCGCCGAGTCGAAGAAACTGCCGCGCAGCAGCGCGAAGCTGTCGGGCATCGTCGCGCGGGTCAGGCCGGGCATCACCTCTTCGATCGCCACGTCGCCGAAGATCGTGTCGGGGTCGATAATCGCGCGGCTATGCCGCCCGGCGCCGGCGCGCTCGAGCGTGACGTCGAAGCCGAGCGCCACGGAGAGCACGGCGGCGGCGTCCGCGTCATCGGGGTGCAGCATGCGGCCGTCGGGCAGGATAATCGTGACGGGAGCGTCGCCGTCGGCGATCGGCACGCGGTCGTAGCGCGCACGATACTCGAACAGGCGCGCGATTTTCTTCGCGCTGACGATTCGCCCGCCGGCGGTCTCGCGCAGCGCCCATGCGCGGTCGCCAAGCGCGCCGCCGGGGCCGATCGCAAGCTCGCCGACGCGCTCGCCGAGCATCGACTTCACCGGGTAGCGGTAGAGTTCCTTGACGACGCCGATTTTGGTGGTTCCCATAGATTTCGCTATCTTCCAATACTCCTGCGCTGCCCGCCCTATCCGCCAGCCAACCGATTGAAATCGCCGCGCCGCGCGCGGTGGAGTCAATCGGTCAGCACGACCGCGTCGCCAATCCGGATCGTACCCGGCGTGCCGACCGCCGCGAACAGCCCGACGTAGGCCCGATGATGACTCCAGGCGGTGCGCAATATCGCCGGGTCGTGCGGCAGTTCGGCCTGCGGATGAGTGGTTATGGCACAACGCAACGCCGGACGCATCCCGACCATCCGCACCGCGCCGCCGATTTCGATCGCGCCTTCGAGCCATTGGTCCTCGACGAAGCCCGGCGCGGTGTCGCGGCCGGTATCGACCAGGATATTGGCGCGAAAACGGCGCGGGTCGAAGTCCGCCGCACCGCCGGCCAGCGATCGCAGATGTTCGAGCGTGCCGCTGGCGAGCAGATGGATCACCTCTTCGTCGTAAAAGTCGCGCCGGGGCGCGACCGCCGCGCCGCGCATGATCGCCTCGAGTTCGGCCGGCCTCAGCGGTTCGCGGCGGATACGCTCGAAGCGCACCGCGCGCCGTAGATAGGCCGAGAGCAGGTCCGCCGCCGCCGGCGTGCCGGCCTCGACGATTTCGCCGTCGGGCATCGCGATACGCACCCGCGCCGCATCGTCTGCAAGCACGGGATCGCCTGCGAGCGCGGAATCGCCCGCCCACGCCGCGCGCAGATCAAGCATCGCCGGCCACGCCCGCGCGCTCATCACACCGCCATAGGTGGTTTCACACAGCGCCCATTCGCGATCGCCGGCCACGCCGTGCTCAGTGATCAGCGCCTGGTCGAGCGCCTCACCGCGCATCGATTTGACCGGGTAGCGCGACAACGCGCTGACTATGCCGAGCTGCCGCCGATGCATCGTAAACTCCCGCGCGGGGTCCGTCGCGGCCACCTTGTCGTGGCGCGCCGCGGACTGCGATAATGTATCCTCAGGGTGATGCGCGCTATGCAAGACCGAACTTGCGCGATGGTGGTGGTGGGCAACGAGATCCTCTCCGGCAAGGTGCAGGATAGCAATGCCTACTTCACCGCACGCGAACTGCGCAAGCTCGGCGTCACGCTCCAGCGCATCGCCGTGGTCCCCGACGAAATCCGCTCAATCGCCGATGAGGTCGCATACTGCGCGAAGACCTTTGACTTCGTCCTGACCTCGGGCGGCGTCGGTCCGACGCACGACGATATCACCATCGAGGCGATCGCGGTGGCCTTCGGCCGCAAGCTTGTGGTTCATCCTGAACTGAGACGCATCGTCGAGGAGTACTTCAAGGGTGGCCTCAACGCCGCCGGGCTCAAGATGGCCGAGGTGCCGGAAGGCGCCGTGCTCAATGCGGCCGGCGACCTGCGCTTTCCGACCGTGCAGATCGAAAACGTCTATATCCTGCCCGGCATCCCGCAGATCTTCGAACCCAAGTTCAAGGCGCTTGCCGGCCGCTTCGCGACCGATCCGTATTTTCTGCGCGCAATTTTCTTGAGCGCCAACGAAGGAATCATTGCCGAGCATCTCAACGCCTGCCTCAAGCTCTATCCGGAACTGCTGCTCGGCTCGTATCCGCGCGTCGGCGATAGCGAATATCGGGTGAAATTAACCCTCGAATCCAAAGACGAGCACTACCTGACGCGCGCCTTCGATCATCTGATCGGACTTTTGCCCGGGGACGCGGTGGTCAAAACCGAGTAACAATATAGTAGAGTCGATCGCGGAATGGGGTGGTCCGATCCGCTGGTGGTGGAACTGTTACTTAAACGGTGGGGGGAGGAGGAAGGACAATGAAAACTAAATCCGTTTCGATGGTCGCGATGGCGATCGCTATGGGGCTCGCGTTGCCGGTGGCCGCGATGGCGCAGGATGCGGGCAGTGGCCCGGCCGTGCAATCGCCAATGCAACTGCCCGGGACCTCCGGCGCGCCGCAGGCCCAGGTGCCGCAGCCGCAAGAGGATCCTGGCGTCAACTGGAAGGGCGTCGGCATCGGCGCCGGCACCGTCGTCGGCAATGCGCTCTACATGCCGGCCAAGCTGGTCTATGGCATCCTCGGCGGTCTCGCCGGTGGCGCCGGATGGGCGCTGACGGGCGGCAACACCCAGGTCTCGAATACTATCTGGCGCAGTTCGCTCGGCGGCGATTACGTGCTCACGCCGAACATGGTCGCCGGCAAAGAGCCGATCCATTTCAGCGGTCCGACGACTACCGCCGTGCCGCCGCCCCCGCTCGATCCGAGCGCTAACGCGGGCGGTTCCTCCACCATGACGGCGAGTTCCGCCGCGCTCGCCACAGTGCCGGCCGCAACCGCGGTCGGACCGCATCCGATCGATCGCGGCGCTGGCCCGATCGGCGGCGCATCGCCGCGCGGCGGGGCGAGCGGGCTAGCGGGGCCGCTGCCGAGCACCAGCATCGAATGAGCCGCGGCGCGCGCCTCGTTGGCGGCGTCTAACTTGAGCGAACGTCGGGCTTTTGATCGGACGCCTGGCTAACGATGCGCGCGTATTCGGCACTGCCACAGCCGGTGCGAGCACGACGCGCCTGATGAGTGCCATCGGGATAGGAATAGCGCTATGAAGCATGCACGATTTCTCTGGAAGTCGACCTGAAGCACTTGCCGCAACGCCAGGAGTTTCCTGCGCGACGAAATCGGTATGGTGCTCGACGAGCGGGATTACGCCAAACAGCCCTTCACGCTGGCCGAGCTGAAGGAATTGTTCAAGGGCGTCGATCCGCGCGATTACTTAAATCCCAAGAGTCCCGCCTTCAAGGCGCTCGGCCTCAAGGGCCAGACGCTCACCGCCGAACGGGCGCTCAAGCTGATGGCCGAGGAGCCCAATCTGCTCAAGCGTCCGCTGGTTATCGCGGGGACTACGATAATCGCCGGATTCGATCGCGAGCGGCTGCGCGCTGCGCTGAAATAGGGCTGACTGATTCTCGGGGATCCGGGCGGGTTCGATCTCGAGGCGCTACGCCGACTTCTCGATCTTCTCGATTTTTTCCGCGCGCTCGGCCACGCGTTCGGCACGCTCGGGCTTTTCCGGCTTCTCGGGCTTGTCGTTATGGCGGACCTGATGACCGCCGGGAACCGGCAGCTTGCTGGTGGTCAGAACCTCGATAAACTTGCGCACCGCCGGTGATAGCTCGCGTCCGCGCTTATAGATTATCGCGAGCGGCCGGGTGAACGGCCCTTCGGTGAACTCCAGCATTTTGAGCGAATCGCGCGCGGTTTCGAGTTCGACCGTCGATCGCGGCACGATCGCGATGCCCTGGCCGATTTCCACCGCCCGCTTGATGGTCTCGATATTGTCGAACTCCATCGTGTAGTTCGGCCGCACTCCATGCTCGCGCAGGATTCGGTCGGACGCCTTGCGCGTCGCTATGTCGCGCTCGTAACCCACAAAGCGCATTCCCACTAGCTGACTGACGCTGACCCGCGTGAGCTTGGCCAGCGCGTCCTCGGGCGGCACGACCAGCACCAGTTCGTCATGGCGAAACGCGATCGTTACGATCTGGCTGCGCTTGGCCGGATAGGCGACTACGCCGAGGTCGATTTTGCCCTCGACCAGGTCGTCGTAAATTTTGTTCGATCGCAGGTACTCGAGATGCACGTTGACCTGCGGATAGGCGCGCAGAAACTCGCTCAGATAGGGCGGCAGTTCGTGCAACCCGACGCTATACACCGTGCCCACCCGGATCGATCCGGCGACCACCGATCCGATCTCGCGCAGGCGATTCTCCAACTCCACGAAGCGCCGCACGATCTCCTTGCTCGAATTGTAGAGAATCTGGCCCGCCGGCGTCGGTTTGACACCCGCCCGCGCCCTCTCTAACAATCGGCATTCGTACTTGTCTTCAAGGCTGCGGACCTGCTGGCTGACCGCCGACTGAGTGACGAAATTTTGCGAGGCGGCATAAGAAACACTACCGCTTTCGATAATGTCGCAGAAGACCTTTAGCGTTTCGATGTGCATATTACTACGCTGTCATATAAGCGTATTTGATGGCCCCAGCTTACGCAACGGGGTTCCTGACGGGAATCGCCGACGACTTGCCGCGCCGGCGCGGGATTGGCCGACCGCCGTGCGACGTTGTATATGACCGACGCCCGATGAGCGCGCCGCGCGAAAATTGTTAGAATAATGTTTGAATATCGCCAAGGAGTCCGCCAATGGCCGCTACGTTGAAAGATCTCGACTTCTTCCAGCTCGATGAACTGCTCAGCCCCGAAGATCGGATGACCCGCGACGCGGTCCGCCAGTTCGTCCAGCGCGAGGTCATGCCCGGCATCGAGGGTCATTTCGCCAACGCCACCTTTCCGCGCGAAATCATCCCGAAAATCGCGGAGTTAGGCATCCTCGGCGCCAATTTGAAGGGCTACGGATGCGCCGGGATGAACAACGTTGCCTATGGCCTGATCATGCAGGAGCTCGAGGCGGCCGACTCGGGACTGCGCTCGTTCGCCTCGGTCCAGGGCGCGCTCGCGATGTACGCGATCTACGCCTGGGGCTCGGAGGAGCAGAAGAACCGCTATCTGCCCGGCATGGCGCAGGGCAAGCTCATCGGATGCTTCGGGTTGACCGAACCTGACCACGGCTCCGACCCGGGCGGGATGGAGACGCGCGCGCGCAAGGACGGCCAGGGCTGGATCCTGAACGGCACCAAGCGCTGGATCACCAATGGCTCAATCGCCGACCTCGCGATCGTGTGGGCCAAGATCGATCAGGGCATCACCGGCTTCATCGTCGAAAAGGGCGCCCCCGGTTTCACCACGCGCGATATCCACGGCAAGTTCTCGATGCGCGCGTCGATCACCTCCGAACTGATGTTCGACGACGTGCGGCTCGACGCCAGCGCGCAACTGCCCACCGCGCGCGGCCTTAAGGCGCCGCTCGCCTGCCTGACCCAGGCCCGCTACGGCATCGCGTGGGGTGCGATCGGCGCGGCGCGCAGTTGTTACCATTGCGCGCTGGATTACGTGAAATCGCGCAAGCAGTTCTCGCGCCCGCTGGCCGGCTATCAGTTGGTGCAGCAGAAGCTGGTCAACATGCTGACCGAAATCACCAAGGCACAGATGGTCTGCCTGCGGCTGGGCCAATTGAAGGACGCCGGTACGATGCGCCCCGAGCACGTCTCCTTCGCCAAGCGCAACAATGTGCAGGCCGCGCTCGAGATCGCCCGCACCGCGCGCGACATGCTCGGCGCCAACGGCATCGTGATCGAGTACCCGGTGATTCGCCACATGCTGAATCTCGAGACCGTCAACACCTACGAGGGCACCTACGACGTGCATACGCTGATCCTGGGCCGCGATATCACGGGCGCCAGCGCCTTCGATTGATCGGCCCGCCGGCGCGTGCTTAGCGCATGATCATGTTGAGGCCGCTCGGCGTCGAGTAGCGCGTGAAATCCAGATATTCCTTGGGCACCTGTTCGTTCACATAGAACGGATGAGTGCCGTCGGTCGGATCGCCGACGAACGAGGCATGGTTGTTCTGGATATCCCAGAACGCGTAGACCACCGATCCTGAGGAATCGACCGGGCCGATTCCCGGCACGTCGACCGTATGCATGAACAGGCCGGCAATCTTCCATAGCTGCATCTTCGAATCGTACAGCTCTTCCCACAGCGGCGCCGAGTCGGCCTTGTCGACGTACATGATCCGCTTGCCGTAACAGTAGCCCGCGCTCTGCGCAGGCAGCTTGCTCATGCCGATCACATCCACATCCCGCACTTGCCATTTGCCCCACGACGGCTTGGGCCATCCGAGCGGCATCTCGAAGGCGTCGGGAAAGCCGCCGTCGGGCATCTTGCTGAGGATCAGCGCGAGGATCTTGCGGTCGCCCAGATAGTCAACTTTGAGTTGCGTGATATTCGAATTGAACCCCGACCGGTAGTCATCCTGGTTGATATCGAGACCCGAGTTCTGCCCGCAGCGCGCGTAGGTCGATACCGACTGGTAACGGCGCAGCGAGGGGATGAACGCGTACAGATCCTGCGACCGCGCGAGATCGTTATAGGCGATCGTCAGCGACGCCGTATAGCGCATCTGCTCGGGCTGCAAAATCATGAACCATTGGGTAAAGAAGGTGCCCTCGGCTTCCGGCGCGTTCGCCGCCACCCCCGGGTCGGTGTTGAAACTGAGCTGGCGGTAGACCACGTCGCCGGTGGTGCAATTGGTGTTGCCGTCCGCGTTGAGGGTGCAACCGCTCGCCTGGCTGATAAACGACAGGTGCGGCACATAGCGGTACCAGAGATTGGCCAGAATCTTCCAGCCGCGATGCGGTTCGGCGGGCGCCGGAAAGGGCAGGCCGCCCTGGTAGCCGGTAAGCGTCAGGCCGCCGCCGGGCAGTTCGACGACCTTGATCTGATTCGAGAATTTTTCGGTCGCCGCCGCGTAATTCTTCGGCGGCGGATTGACGATCGTCGGGCCGACTTCGATCGCCACGTCGGCCGGGATCTTCCAGTAGTATTTCCCGGTGAACAGATCGGCCAGTCCCTCGGACATGAACGGCCGATACTGCGTCCAGTTCTGCATCGTGATCGTCGTGCCGGGCGCAATCGTCCCCGCGGCGGAGGCTGGTTGCTGGGCGAAACCGGTCGCCGGTGCAAGCAGGAACGGCAAGCATATGAGCATCAGGCGAAGCGGCTTCGTCATCGGTACTAATTCTCCCTCGGACGGACTTCAAGTGGGCGCCGCCCAGCGTTAGCAAAGTATTTGCGCGGGTACAAATATCGCGCCCTCGCGGCCTCGCCGCGCAGTTGGGCAGCGCCGCGCCGCCCGTGCTAGTTGTCGGTCGTGCACATTACTCGCTGCTTGCGGACGGGGGTCGAACCGATGGAAGTCAGGGGCAAGAATGCGATCGTCACCGGCGCGGCGCGCGGCATCGGCCGCGGCATCGCGCTCGAACTCGCGCGCGCCGGCACCAATCTTGCGCTGGTCGATCTCGGCAATCCGGCCGATGCGGCGTTGACCTACAACCTTGCCGCGCAGACCGAATTGCTGCGCACGGTCGAGGAGGTCAAGGCGCACGGCGTCCGGGCGATTCCGATCCTCGCCGACGTGACGCGCGCCGCCGACTGCGCGCGGATGGCCGCCGAGACCGCCGCGGCGCTCGGCAGTATCGATATCCTGGTCAACAACGCTGGCATTATCGCCGTCGGCCTGGTTGCTGATTTCTCCGAGCAGCAATGGGATCGCGTGATGGCGGTGAATGCCAAGGGGCCGTTTCTGTGCGCGCAGGCCTGCATCCCGCATCTGCTACGCGCCGGCGCGGGCGCGATCGTCAATATCGCCTCGATCGCCGGCAAGCGCGGACGCGCCGGCGTCGCGGCCTACTGCGCGAGCAAGTTTGCGGTGGTCGCGCTGACCCAAGCGCTGGCCGAGGAGCTGGGCGCCGCCAACATTCGCGTCAACGCGGTCTGCCCTGGCTTCCTGCGCACCGCGATGTGGACCGAGGTGCTCAACAAGGTCCGCCTGCCGCTCTTCGAGTCCGGCGAGGGCCGCGACAATCTCACCTTCATGGCGACGCAGGGCACGTTCCTCGGGCGCGAGCAGACCCCCGCCGATATCGGCGAGGCGGTGGTCTACCTGGCGCGCGCCGACAACGTGACCGGAATCGCGCTCAACGTCGCCGGTGGCGCGGAAGTGAATTAGCCGGGCGCGGACGGCGATTGCTGATCGACGGCCGCTGCATTAGAGATTATCCCCATGGACAGCGCGCTCCGGGCGTGAAGCCACCGGGGCCCATAACCAGTCGTGGCGGAGCATCGAGCATGATCAAGGCGACAGAATTCAGCCATGTGGCGGTCCGGGTCACCGACGTCGAAAAGTCGAAGAACTTCTACGAGAAAGTCATCGGGCTGAAGACCATCCCGCGGCCCAAGATCAAAATTCCCGGCGAATGGTACGGCATCGGCAACAACCAGTTGCACATCATCGGCGGAGAGCCGCGCGCAACGGGCATCGATCCGACCGGTCCGCACATGGCGATCGAGGTCGAGGATTTCGACGCGACCAAGGCCAAGGTCGAGGAACTCGGCATCCCCTATCTCGACGGCGCCGCGATGGTCTCGCGGATGACGCCCGAGGCGCAGCGGATGGTCGGCCGCCAGCTCTGGATTCAGGATCCCGACGGCAACGTAATCGAACTGCGGCAGAGTTCGTCCTCCTAAGGAACCTCTGCACAAGGCTCTGCGGTCACCCTGAGCGCAGCGCATGGGTCCCGGATCCGGGATGCTTCGCTGCGCTCAGAATGACAACCTAAACTTGTGCAGAGGTTCCCTAAGGGGCGGGCACACGCGCGGCCGGGTAGCAACGCCAAGCGCGGTACCCGGCACCTCGCATTGCTCGGCGCTGGATTGACTCTGCCGGCCAGTTTAGCTTAGCTGAGGGGTCTCTTCGTCGGCGGTGGGGCTGTAGCTCAGCTGGGAGAGCGCCTGAATGGCATTCAGGAGGTCGCGCGTTCGATCCGCGTCAGCTCCACCAATAAAATCAAGCACTTTTCTGTTTTCGGACGGTCATTGGACAGGCGCATTGTCCGAAATCTGTCCGAATTGTCAAGAGCGCCGATTAGATCAGCGATCTCGGCTCGTTAAAATCTCCAAAAGGTAGCGAGAGAGAACCTCATCCGGGTATTCCGCATACTGATGGGACTTTTGGGCAAGGGCAGCATCAGTTAAGCTGGTAGTCACGGTACATGCGACTCGGTGCAATAGATTTCCCGGATGAACTCATATCCGCACACAGAGACGTACGCCTCGTTCTCTTGGTGGGAAGCGGAGCTTCTCGGGGTGCGCCGTCGAGCCTTCCCACCTTCGAGGAACTCGCGCGCCAGGTTGCCGGCGGCGCCTACGACAAGAGCGTGGACGGTCCCGAAGACCAGTTCCTGGGACGGAAAGCGAAAGAGGGCATAAAGGTTCACGCGGAGGCGAAGGAGATCCTCGGCGACCCCTCGTCCAAACCAAACCGTCTCCATGAATTACTGATAGAGCTATCCTCGAGCGGCGGTCCGCTGCGAATCGTCACAACGAATTATGATTGTCATCTCTCGACAGTCGCGTCTTCTGAGGTATACGCTAGGTCGCCTGATATTTTCTATGCGCCTGCACTTCCGCTCGGTTCGAAGTTCACGGGCATCGTTTATCTCCACGGCTCCTTGGAACGCGATGATGATAGCATCGTCCTGACGGACGAAGACTTAGGTCGAGCCTATCTTACAGATGATTGGGCGACTCGCTTCCTTGTAGGCCTATTTCAGTCATATACCGTACTGTTTGTCGGCTATTCCCACAATGACGTGATCGTCAGCTATCTTGCTCGCGGCTTACCGCCTCAAGCGAAACGACGTTTCGCTCTTACCGAAACGAGCTGCCCTCGCTGGAATTTCTTGGGGGTCGTGCCGATCGTGTATTCGGCGGACGACGATCACGCGGCACTTTCGAAGGGTCTCGAAGATGGGCCCAACTCTCTAAAATGGGGACCCTTGACCACGAGCAGAGAATTAAAAGGATTGTGAGCAGACCGCCGCCGTTAGATCCGCAGGAAGGTGATTACATCCGAGGAGTTCTACAAGACCGAGCCAAGCTGCAATTCTTCACGCGCTATGCTGCGAGCGAGGAGTGGCTTCAATGGGTGGAGCAGCAGGAGGATTTCAGATGGCTGTTCCGACCGGAGTCAGGCCCGAACGTCGACCCTGAGCTCCCGAGAACATACATAGCTGCGGGATTGGCGTCTTGGTTCGCCGAGGTATTCGCTCTCACAGTTCCGGACCGCGCATTACTGACGGTTCAGAAGCAAGGTCGCCAGATGCAAGCCATGCTCTGGAATGAGATAGCCATGCGCTTGGTGTCACGTAAGCCGGCTCCACCTCCGGGCGTCTTCGCAAGATGGGTCGGCGCGTTGGTTCCTCCTCCGCCAGGTCATACGCGGACATGGTTATGGAGATTGTTGGCCCGTTGTGATCCGTCGGCGGACGAGGCAACGCCGCTTACGCTTTTTGATCATCTCACGGTTCCGAGATTGGTGCTCAAGCAGAGGCTTGTCCGACTGGATGTCGAACCCTCGATTGACTGGGATGTGGTCCTTAGAGGGCCAGATTTGATTTCAGGTCCGATCAGGGCAGCAACCTCCCACGAACTTGCTGAAGCGTGGAAGAACATTTTCGCGCCGAACCTACACCTGTTCGCAGAAAAACTGGTGCCCCTACTGACGAGTCGGCTACGGCAGGCACATCTTTTGTTCCGATCCGTCAAAAAGAACTACGAGCTGTGGGACCCGTTTAGTATCAGGTATCAGAATTTCGAGCACGGAAATGGAGGGTTTTGGGATTTTGCGCCGATTGTGGATGCCGCAAGGGATGTTATTCTCTGGCTGCTGCAAAAGAACCACGAAAGAGCGGAACACATCATAGGGGGACTGGATTTCAGAGGTCCCATTGCTTAAGAGGCTGGCTATTTACGCTTTGGGAAAGCACGATGGCTGGAGCGCCGATCAGAAATTGGCAGAGTTGCTGAAGGCGGACGTGATCTACGGAGTGATCCCGGACCGGGAGGTAACCGAATTACTGCAGTCTCAGTATCCCGCGGCTTCGATTAAAACACGCGAACTAGTTTCAAAACGCCAGACGCATTGCATCTGGCCTCAGGAATCGAGGAACACGCGGACGTCTTCGTCACAGGGGATGGAAAACTTGCCCGCTGCAAGGAGATACGGGTAGAGGTCGTTTAGTTATTAAGCGTTCGATCGGTTCTTCGGACTCCGCGTCAGTGGATTCAGTGTCTCTGCTCCGACAGATGACTATCTTTCGAGTGATCGAAGAGCTCAGATGGCTCTCCAGAAGCTCGCTAGCGCGAGCGCGATCCGCATCGTTCACGATGTTGTAACGATCGAATACGCGGCACGTCTTATGTCCGCTGAGTTCCATCGCGACGCGCTCCGGCTGAGCGACTTGCAGCAGCGAGTTCATTAGCAATGCCGATCCAACCTGAACTCCGGACCGGAAAACCAGTTCAAGTGGTCAGGCCGAGTTAATAATAGATATTCGGCCAGCCCGATCCATTCATTTCACCCGTCCGGTCAAGGTCGCTACGACGGCAATTTTTCCACCGAACGAATACCCATAGGCATTTGTTTTTTCGTCACTACTTTGCCTTGGTGCTCAGCTTTTTGTTGGCCTTGGCGTCTATCTTCTTTTTTTCCGATTCCGCTAGCTTGCCCTTCTTGACCATCTGCGCGGCGCGAGCCTTTGCATTGGCGGCGTGAGCCTTATCCGGCATTGGGTACGCCCGTTTTTCCGGCTCGCCAAACTCTTTAGCCGGCACTTTCTTGCGGCTTTTCGTGGTCAGCTTGGCCATTTTTATTGGTCCTTGGTTGGGTTTGATGGAACTCGACGGGTGCCTTTAAGAGAACGATAGGCCATATAATGGAGGCCAATCAAGTTCGTTGAAGACCGCCGAAGTTCCTCCAGAATATCCAGCGAAATCATCTCCATAAAACAGAGGGCGGACCCTCGAGGAATAGTTCTATTCCAAGAACTCCTCAACATCAGGGATGCGGGTGAAGGCGATTTTGCTGCCCGAGAAAGCGTGGCCCTGTGAGGGCGTCATGCCAATCAGGACGCTATCGCGCCCGAAGCGGTGATTAATCTTGTCCATAGCGCGGGACAAGTTTTCCGATTTACCGCGCGCCGCCAGATCGGCGTCCGGCCTGTTCGCGAACAAATCCGCCTGCAGATTAGTGGCCGCGACCAAGTCTGACAGCGTGACCGAGACTTTTCTGATCCTGACACCCGGGCTTTGTTTGAGCGCTTGCGTCCAGAGCCCGTTCAGGAGATCAAGGAAGGTCTTATTGTCCTGCGCCCGGTAGCAGCGATCTTCCGCATGGACGCGTAGGTCGTTTTCCAGCCGGGCGGAAAATGACATGGCGCTCGCATAATACTCCATACGCCGCAGGCGGCTGGCAGCCTTCAGCGTCAGGCGCCGGGCCACATCCTTGGCCTGGGCCGGTTCGCGCAGTTCAGGCGCCAGCACATGGCTGTGGCCGACGCTGCGCCGAACGGTTACCTCTTCCGGCAATTCCATGCCGCGCAGCAGATACCACAGTTTTTCACCCCAGACGCTACCCCAGACCTTGCGCATCTTATGCGGATTGAGCGCGAACAGACTCGGCAGGTCCGTGATTCCAGCTGTCCTGATTCGTCGTTCGATATTGGCGCCGACCCCCGGTAGATCGCGCAGCTTCAGGATGAAAAGCCTCTGTGGCAAGTCCTCCGCGCGCAGGACCACCAGGCCGTCCGGCTTTTGCAGCTCGGTGCCGACTTTTGCGAGATAACGGTTCGGCGCAATGCCGATCGAGCAGCGCATATAGGGACCGATGGTTTTTGCAATGCCACTTTTGATCGACTGGGCGATTTCCGTTGAGCGCTCGACCGAGATTTCATTATCCATAAGACGACATGCCACCTCGTCGATGGAGCAGACGGCGGTAACCGGGATATGCCGTTCGATCTCTTCGATAAGGCGGTGGTGAAACTCGACATAGCGCTCATGTTGCGCCAATACGCAAATCAGGCCGGGACAGAGGCGCCGGGCGTCGTAAATGGGCGTACCGGTTTTTACGCCGAAGGCTTTGGCCTCATAGCTCGCGGCGATTGCGCAAGTGGAATCGGTCTCGACCGGAACAACCGCGACCGGTTGGCCCCGCAGCGCGGGACGCATTTGCTGCTCGACGCTCGCAAAGTAGCTGTTGAAATCGACATACAGCCAGCGCAGGCTCAATGCGGGTATGGGATAATTGCTCGCGGCCATGGCTCATTTTACGACAGCGATCGCTAGCGCTCCACCAATTTTTGAAGAATGGAAATTGCAGAGCCGCTCGACCGAGTCGTAGCGGACCGCGTAAGAGATCCCGGTAGCCGGGAGGGAGGTTCGCAGTGAAGATGAGAAGACTTATCAGATGACAGGCCCAGCCGCGGCTCGCTCGCCAGCGCCACCGGCCAGTGCGCGCGCTTTGTTCGTCCTCTACGTCGTCATTTTCATCGGCTTCCTCGGCTACAGCCTGATGATCACGGTGTTCACGCCGATGCTGCTCGACGGACATGGCGCCATGCTGCCGGCGGCCACTCCGGCAGCGCGCCGGACTTTCCTGCTCGGCTTTCTGCTGTGCCTGTATCCGCTCGGACAGTTTCTGGCCTCGCCGATTCTGGGCGCATTATCCGATCGGTTCGGCCGCAAGCCGGTCCTCATGATCTCGCTAGCCGCCACGACGATCTGCTACGCGGTCATCGCGGGCGCACTGGGCGTCGCGAGCTTCGGCTTGCTCTGCGCAGGATCGTTTCTGGCGGGCCTCTCCGAGGCGAATATCGTCACGGCGCAAAGTGCAATCTCGGACGTGATTGCGCCCGCTAACCGCAACCGCTACTTCGGCTACATTTACATGAGCGTCAGCGCGGCATACATCGTCGGGCCGCTGGTCGGCGGCAAGCTTGCCGACCGCTCGCTCGCGAGGTGGTTCGGCTACGCCACTCCCTTCTGGGCGGTGTTCGGGCTGCTGGTAGTGACGATCGTGGCGACGCTTATTTTCTTTGCGGAGACAAAGCCGCCCGAGGAGCGCCGGCGAGTCAGCTATTTCGAGGCCTTTACCAACCTGGCGTGGGTGTTCAGGGATCGGCGTCTGCGGCATCTCTACCTGATCAACTTCCTGCTCTATCTTGCGATCTTCGGCTTCTTCCGCTGCTATCCGATGTACCTGGTCGACGAATATCGGCTAGGGGTCTCGAAAGTGTCGGAATTCATCGCGTGGGTCGGCGTTCCAATCGTGCTGGCCAATCTCTGGCTGACGGGCGCGCTATCGCGCCGCTTCTCGGCACGGCAGCTCACCATCTGGTCGGGCGTGCTCACGGGGGCGTTCATGATGGTTGTGGTGGTGCCGCGCGCCCAAGGGGCTGCGTGGGCCACCCTGTTCCTGACATCTCTGGCGCTCGCGATTTGCCTGCCGTCCTGCGCGACGATTCTTTCCACCGCGGCCGCCGAATCGGAGCAGGGCCGAGTGATGGGCAACAATCAGGCCCTGCAGGTCGGCGCCGAGGCGCTCTCCGGGCTGATCGGCGGAGTGCTCGCGGCGCTGGCGGTCAAGCTGTCGTTGTTGGTGTTGGGCGCGATCGCGATTGCAGGCGGCCTGCTGTTGCTCTTCGCGGGTCGTCAGAAGAGCGCGGACCGGACCGCAAGATGGTAGACGACGCCTATGGGATCAGAATGCCAAGGCCCGATCCGGGGAAGAGTTCGTGCATTTAACCTCGCCACTCTTCCAATGCTTGCGAAGAATGAATTCGAGCAGTCGATCCCGCTTATCTTCGACAAATGGATCAGGGCCCGGTACGAAACAATTCCCGCCGCTGAGCCACAAACGTGGTCGGGAATAAAAAAAGTTCGTGCGCAATACCTCATTCGTCCGGTCTCAGCAAAAGCGCGTGAAGAGCGCCGTCTCGCTGGCCTGACGATGATAAGAAGATCAGAACCAAAGCCCTCGCGCGGCGGCAACCTCACGCGCTGTGCTTGTGCGGTGAGGTTGGGGTGATAAACTATTTCAATCGTGTTTGAAGTGAAGCAGCGTTGGCACGTCGCGCTTGTCGCAATATTTGCGCTGGCGATTCACAGCTTCGGATTATGCTCCGCCGCTGCTACCACCGGCTGTGTGCCGTCGGCATGCGCTGCCCACCAAAAAGATGGCTCTTGCAATCAGCATTCGCGGCATCCCGGAGGGGGGAGCGATCACGAATGCTGTGTCGACCCCATTTGCTTGAACGGTGCCGAGCTATCCGCGGACAAGAATGCGCCGGTGAGTGAATTAGCGATGGTTCTTCCGGTCGTCTTTACGCTCCCGTCAATCGTCCTGACCGCATCGTCGACGCGATTGGGGGCTCTTGCCAGGGTTAATGCACCGTCTCCGCATGTGCCGATTTTTCTCTCGCTACGTACGCTTCTCATCTGAATGCTCTGACATATAAGCCCGACGGATCGATTTGACCTGCAGGTCGAAGATTCGCTGCATTTGTGCACGCGGGACGGAAACGCTCTGTCCCGCAGCGAATGTTCGCAATTCGGCACGACTGCGATCGGCCTGTCAGCTCGCATGATAACTGCGAAATGATTCGAGCGCAGGCCGCCAGTGAGATTCATTTATGTCCGGCGCTGGTATTAGCCGCCGCATTCAATGGTTGGGACATAAAACGTGAAAAGAGCATTTTTAGATATCTTGATACTGACTGTCGTCGCAGTGATTGGAGGGTTGATCGTGGCGTTTCTCGTTCTGCCATCGATGAGTTGGAGCGCCACGCGCCGTCCGGGCCCGGTCGAGAATTTTCTTGCCCGTCACATCACGTCCAATTGGATCCGCCACAACGCCGACGAACAATCCAACCCGTTCCGTCCGACTCCGGAGAATTTGCGAGCAGGACAAGTCGACTTCGATGGGCACTGCTCCGGTTGTCATGGAGTCACGGGTAACGGTGAAAATCAGATCGAAGCCGACTTTTATCCGCCCGTCGCTGCGCTAACCGGCGACACCCAAAAATGGTCGGACGCCGAGTTGTACTTCATAATTGCTAATGGCATCCGTATGACCGGAATGCCAGGTTTTGGCAAGAAGCATGACCCCAAGGAGATCTGGGGAGTGATCTTGTGGGTCCGCCACCTCGCGCACCTGAGTCCGCAAGAGAAAGCAGCTATCGAATCGCGCATGCGCATGATGACCGAGCAGCACGAGAAGATGATGAAGACGGCGCGCCCTCAACAAGCTGAATAGGTCGTTATTCGATGAACTTCTAACTCAGGCTGCTAGTACCAGAGCCTAACGCCGAAGATGAAGCGCGGATCGTGAACAATCCCGCCATTGTCCCGCGTGAAAGTTGCTGTCTCTCCGAACGTCTGCGTGTAAGCGAAGCCGATGTAAGGCGCGAATTTTCGGCTGATTTCGTAACGCAGGCGCAAGCCAGTATCCAGATCCGACAGGCCGGAACCGATACTGCGGCTCGGGTCGCTCTTGCTATAGAAGTTCATTTCGATCTGGGGCTGCAGTATCAGGCGCTGAGTAATCAGCAGGTCATACGAGCCCGTCAGGCGTCCGGCAACGCGGCCCCGATCGCTGAAATAGAAGGTTGGCTCGAAATCGAAAAAGTAGGGAGCCAACCCTTCGATTCCGATGGCTCCCCATGTGCGTCCGGGATCGGAGTCCAGGTCGTAGCGGACTCCGGCCTGCGCGTCGAAGTATCTGAGAAATGGTAGCGGGCGATCGTAGAGCGCTTCGGTATCGCCGTCACTAGCCTGGCCGTTCTCAACGAAGCCCTCGGACTTGAACCAGAGTTTATTCATGTCGGTGCCGATCCAGCCTTGGCCGTCCCAGCGAAATTCGTTGTCGGGACCGTTGGTGCGTCCCTCGAGCTGATCGAACAGAACATGACCAATGATCTGATTATCCATTACCGGCGGCTCCCAACTGGCCGGCGGAGTTGAGGACTGAGCGTGCGTGACGGATGAACCGACGCAAGCCAGAGCGATCGCCATCGCGAGCAGCCTCGCCCGGCGCAGACCCCATTGCATCTGAGTCGTCGCGCTCATGACACGATTACCGTGCGAAACATCCCCGCCTCCATGTGGTAGAGCAGATGGCAGTGATACGCCCATCGCCCCGGCGTATCGGCGCTGACCAGATAGCTCAAGCGCTCGCCCGGCTTGACGTTGATGGTGTGCTTGTAGGGGCGCCGCACACCGTTGCCGTTCTCGAGTTCGCTCCATAGCCCGTGCAGATGGATGGGATGCGCCATCATGGTGTCGTTGACCAGGATGAACCGCACGCGCTCGCCGAGTTTCAGTTCAATCGGCGCGGCGCTGGAGAATTTTATTCCGTTGAATCCCCAGATGAATCGCTCCATGTTGCCGGTCAAATGAATTTCGATGTCACGACCCGCCGGTCGCGGATCGGCGCCCGGATATCGCGCACGCAAGTCGCTATACGTCAGCACGCGGCGACCGTTGCCGTTGAGCCCGACCCCCGGCTCCGAAAGTCGCCTGGTAGGAGCATCCGCCACATTGTCCACCTGTGGACCTTCGCGCAGGGCGATTGGCTTTCCGCGGTCCGGCCGTCCCGCCGCGGGGGGCGCCGACAATCCCGTAGTCGCGGGCCCGGGCTGTGGGAACGGTATCGGAAGTGGCCCGCGCGCGTCCGACGGCTTCGCGGCCATCTTCATGCCCGGCATGTCGCCCATCTCCATCCCCGACATGTCGTCGCCCATCTCCATGCCGGGCATGCCGTCCATCGTCATACCGGGGACGCTCTGCGGCCCGGCGGTTGGAGTGCCCGACGGAGTCGCACCTCCCATCTTCATTCCAGGCATTTTGCCCATAGCCATTCCCATATCGACCATCGTGAGCATCGGCCGTGGATCCATCGGGGGAATCGGCGCGCTCATGCCGCCACGCGGCGCCAGAGTTGCGCGGGCATAGCCGGTGCGATCCTCCGATTGCGCGAAGATAGTAAATGCGGAAGCGTCTTGCGGCTGGACGATCACATCGTAGGTTTCAGCCACCGATATTCTGAATTCATCGACAACGACCGGCTCGATATCGTTGCCGTCAGTCTGCACCACGCTCATCGGCAACCCCGGGATGCGCACGTCGAAGATGCTCATCGACGAACCGTTGATGAAGCGCAGCCGGACCCGCTCGCGCGGATGAAACAGCGCGGTCCAGTTGGCGGCCGGAGGCTTGCCGTTGATCAGGTACGTATACGTCGATCCGCTTACGTCCAGGATGTCGGTGGGGTTCATGTTCATCGCCCCCCACATCAGGCGGTCCGACACCGTGGCCCCGAGTCCATTTTTCCTGACGTCTGAGATAAACGTTCCCGCTGTCCGCTCTTGATAGTTGTAGTAGCCGCTCTGTTGCTTGAGATTACTGAAGATGGTTTCGGGATTCTCGTCGGTCCAATCAGACAGTATGATTACGTAGTCGCGATCGTACTGAAGTGGATCCTGGCCGCGCGGTTCGATAACCAGCGGCCCATAAAGTCCCGTCTGTTCCTGGAAACGGCTGTGGCTGTGGTACCAATAAGTGCCGCGCTGCTTGACCGGGATTCGGTAAGTAAACGTCTGGCCGGCGGGGATGCCTGGAAAACTGAGCCCGGGAACTCCGTCCATATCGGCGGGCGACCTGATTCCGTGCCAATGAATCGAGGTCGGCACCTTCAGATGGTTAGTCACCGCTATCGTTACGGTGTCGCCTTCGCGCCATCGTAGCGTCGGACCTGGCACCGAACCATTTACCGCCGTCGCGAAAGAGGGTCGACCGGTAAAATTCACCGGAACCTGTCCGATGGCCAACTCGAAGTAACTGCCCGATAGGGCGGGAAGTCCACCGACGACCTCCGCGGGTAACGTCGGCAATTTCCAGAGTTCGAGGCCGGCGATTACTCCTCCGGCGATCACTCCTTGAACAAAACGGCGTCGGGTAATTCCCTCAGAGGCTCGCGGCGCTCTATCGCCGAGCGTCGGCGCACGTCTGGCGCGATCAAGATCAGCTGACATACCGGAACCTCCAAAGCGGCGATCAAACAGTCGGGCAATCTTCCACGAGCATCGAATGCGCGCGGCGACGCCGAATCGATCCATGAAAGGCGTTCCGATCGAACCGCGAGTCGTTCGGACGAAACGGACCTGCCGATTTCTGGAGGTTCAGAGCAAAAGCGAACGAATAGCTAGAAAGAGCGGCACGGCGGAGGGCGGCGAGTGCTGGGTGGTCATCACGACGAGTCTGGCCGCACCTTCGACATGATCAAATATTGGCGCGCCGATAGTCGCGGGAAACTGCAAAAGAAAATGGCTTGTCCCGACGGAATCCGATTCGGAACTAACCTCCGCGGGGCTACTGCACGCCGCCTCCTGGCAGCATTCATGGCCGCCGCGAGAGTTTTGCTGATGGCCGTGCATCGGGCAGGTGCCCTGCCGCTGATGCGCCGCACACGAAGCCGTCTGACATACGGGCGAAGCGGCGGCGCACGCCCCGACGCTGTTTACCAGGAGCGCGAGCATAAAAACGATTGATATTTGAAGACGGAACAGCATCAAAGGTAGGCGGTGCCCGCTCTCACCCGCCCAGTATAACTCTTCAGATTTTACCTTGTTCAGTCAAGCGGCGACGGGCGGATTATTCTATAACGAGCGGAAAACGGCTTCCTTCGAATGCCGGAAAAATGGCGGCGTTGGTCGAGGAGTATTCAGCGCAAACCACCGTCACAGGATCGGAAAGATCCAAAAGATCACGCCGACGAGAACGATGAAGGCTCCGCTCAGTACTTCACCGTAGCGTTCAAATCGGCCGAGACTGACGCGCCGTAAACCTTCGGTCGAATAGACGCAAAGGAGGACGTAGGTTGCGATCGTGCTCGTGCCGAACACCACAGCCATCGCGGCGATCAGCCCGAACCCGTATTTGCCAGCGGCAAAAAAAGCCGGGATGCCCTCCACCATTGGCGATGAACCAAGGATCAGCAGCAGCGCGGTGCGGGCCGGAGTCCGGTGATGATGTTCGTGGAGTGGCGGCGCCGAGCCGATTTCCGCCATCACCACATGCAGGGTATCCGCGTCATGGTCGTGCCAATGCGCGTGGGGCGTTCCCGCACCGTGGCGATGCGTATGGGAGTGCGCTGAAGCAACCGCCGCGCCTCGCTCCGGCGCATACAGCTTGTCGTGTTCGGGTCCGTCTTCGTGCTCTTCTCCATGGTTATGGCCATCGGGATCGTGCGCGTGTTCGGTGAACTGTCCCTCGAACGAATGAGAATGGGTGCGGTGATCGATCATGACGACGACGGCGAATTGATGGGGCTCCGGGATTTCCTCAATCGATCGCCAATAGCCATCGCACTTCGCGAACCTGAAGAGCTGCCGACCGCCATCCTCCCGAAGTGTTTCGACTCTGGCGATATCGATCGGCAGCCCGGACAAATGGAAATGAGCCGGCGCACCGCTTTCGAAAATGGAGAGCGTCAGTTCGCCTTCATCTGTCGCGAAGCGTTGCCGCTCCGGTCCGTGACGGAGATCCTCTACGGTTCCGGTATGTGCGAAATCGTGACTGTGGCCATGTCGATGAGCATGGCTATGCCGACCGGCGACCTGCATTTCGCGCAGCGCGCCAAGCGCTATCCAGCCACCGAAGCCGATGAGAGCGATACTGGTCGCGGTGTCGATGATGTGGCCGAACCGCGCGGCGAAGGCAACTCCCGCAAGCCAGACCACCACGGCGATCAGCAAAGTCGACATCACATGGCCGATGCCGGCCTGGAATGCCGCGCGCGCCGTCTCGCCCCTCGTCCAGCCACGTTGCCGCGCGATTAGCGCGATCGGCACCCAGTGGTCGGGAACAATAGTGTGCAGGACGCCAACCGCGGCAACGGCGCCGACCAGCAGCAATTGTGGCGCGTAGTTCACTAATCCCTCTTCACCATCGATGAGTATTCAACCCCGCTCGCAGTGGCACCACTCACACTGTAAGTTCTGCGTGCTGCGAGCAAACGAATTGGTCCGCTAAGGAACCTCTGCACAAGGCTCTGCGGTCACCCTGAGCGCAGCGCATGGGTCC
>JADMIL010000033.1 GCA_015478645.1 Candidatus Binataceae bacterium | reverse complement strand
TCACCCTGAGCGCAGCGCATGGGTCCCGGATCCGGGATTCTTCGCTGCGCTCAGGGTGACAGCAGAGCCCTGTGCCGAGGTTCCTAGCGGCGGCGCATTGACTGGAGGGCGCGCGCGCCGCGCGCGATTCGATCCGCAGACGTCGCATGGCCGCGATTAAATCGTCCATTGCACGTGCGTCAGCGCATCGCAAGAGCGTCGCGCACGAGCGGATTGCGCCGGCCGTGTTGACCTGCCGCGGAGCGGGCCGGTAGTATGCGCCGGCGGGGTGGAGCAGTCTGGTAGCTCGCCGGGCTCATAACCCGGAGGTCAGAGGTTCAAATCCTCTCCCCGCAACCACGTAATCATTTTCGCGCATCCACGAAATCGTTCGTTATTCAGAATCGCGCCAGGCCGGACGCCGCATGAGTCGGTGACCGGCGGCAATCGCGTGGTTCGACCGCCATCTGTCGCGAGCCTGCGCCGGCAGACCGGCGCGATCGCTTCAGGACGGGCTGGGGAGGTCGTTGGGCGATCGCGCGACAGTCGGGATCGGACCCGGCGATCGCGCGGATGCGACAAAGAGCCCTGTGAGAATCATAGCAGATCGATGAATTTCGCCATTTTTGACAATTATCGCTATCCAAGAGTATCACGGGGCTGGTTTCCTGCCGCAAAACTTGCTTAGAGTGGATGTTGTGGATGAGACACGGTCAAACAAACTCGGCGGTTCCGCAACGCCGCCCAAGGTTCTAACGGTTCGCGAGCTGTCTGAGTACCTGCGCGTGCATCCGACGACAGTCTATCGACTGCTGAGGGCGCGGCAACTGCCCGGCTTCCGGGTCGGCAGTGAATGGCGCTTCAGTATCGATATGATCGATCGCTGGCGTTCGGGTGAAGAGCAGGCCTCGGTCGAGGTCGGCGATCGGCGCAAACGCAGCGGCTGACCGCGCGCGGCAAATCCGTTGGGGCTGCGAGCGCGGAGCGCCAGGTAGCCGAAACCGCCGGGGGGGCGCGATGCGCGCCGCGGGCGGGATAGCGCAGCGAAGCGGTTCTGCGTGACGGACGATCATGGGCGTAGACGACATGGGCTCAGTGGATGGTCCGGGACGTGAGCGCCGACGCCGCTTCGAGAGCCGCCGATTGCGTCGTCCGACGGCGGAGTTGCAAAGCGGACAAGATCGGGAGAGCGCGCTAATGGCGTGAGCGACGAAGCCCCACACGGGATTCAACCGGCCAGCATCGATTCGTTATCAGCACGTCGCGCATCAATGAGTACGCCACGCTTGTTGCCGAGCGCACGAGTGGCTAATACTGACGTTCGGCATGATTGCTACCGCTGACGCCGATAGATTCCGGCTACTTTATGAACTCGGCTGCGCCTTCGCCGCGCGGACCGATCTGGCCGAATTAATTCCCTTTGTAATTGCGAAATGCCGCGAGGCGCTCAATGCCGAAGCGGCCTCGGTGCTATTGCTCGACCGCGAACGCAACGAGCTCTATTTTCCCTACGTCTCGGACCAGCAAGCCTCGGTCGCCGAAGTGCTGATGGGGCTGCGGCTGCCGGCCGACCAGGGGATCGCGGGCGCCGCTCTGAGCAGCGGCGAGGCGCTGATCGTGGCCGACGCGCAGACCGACCCGCGCTTCTATGCGGGAATTGATCGCCAGACCGGCGCGGTCACCCATAGCGTACTGGCGGTGCCGCTCAAGACCGCTGAGGGCACCATCGGGGTGCTCGAGGTGATTAACCGGTGCGGTGGCGGATCGTTCGGGCTCGATGAGCTGGCGTTCCTGCAGGGCGTGTCCGGCAGTATCACGATCGCGATCGATAACGCGCGGACGTGTGGCGAACTGCGCATCTCGGAGGCCAGCCTGCGCACCCAGGTCGGCGTGCTGCGCCGCGATCTCGCACGCGATGGCCTGTTCACCGAAATCGTCGCCAGCGGACCCGCGATGGCGGAGGTTTTCGCCCTGATGGAGAGCGCGGCGGCGTCCTCGATTGCGGTCCTGATCGAGGGCGAGACCGGCACCGGCAAGGAGTTGGTGGCCCGCGGGATCCATCGCGCGGGCGCGCGTAGCGAGGGGCCGTTCGTCGCGGTGAATTGCGCGGCGCTGCCCGAGACCCTGCTCGAAAGCGAACTGTTCGGCCATCGGCGCGGCGCGTTTACCGGCGCGGTGCGCGACAGTCCGGGGGTCTTCCGGGCGGCCGCTGGCGGCGTGGTCTTTCTCGATGAAGTGGCCGAGATGCCGCTCTCGATGCAGGCCAAGCTGCTGCGCGTACTCGAGCAGGAAGAGGTTTTGCCGGTCGGCGAGAGCTTTCCCACCAAGGTCGACGTGCGGATCCTGTCGGCGAGTAATCGCGACTTGAAGGGCGAGGTCGCCCGGGGCGGCTTCCGCGAGGATCTCTACTACCGGCTGGCCGCGTTTCCGATTCCGCTGCCGCCACTGCGCGAGCGGCGCGAGGATATCCCGTTGCTGACCAGCCGCTTTATCAGCGTGGCGGCCACGCGGCAGCACAAGCAGGTCTCGGCGATTGAGCCGGCGGCCCTCGACCTGCTGTGCAAATTCGGCTGGCCGGGGAATATCCGCCAGTTGCGCAACGAGATCGATCGGGCGGTCGCCTTGGCCCGCGACGGCGCCACGATCGGCCCGGCGCTGCTCTCGGCCGCAGTGCGCGGCGCGACTGCGGCGACCACGCCATTGACGGCGCCAGTGCTGGTCGCGTCGCGACCAGCCTCCAGCGTCAGCGAATCGCGCCGGCCACTGCGCGAGGCGCGCGCCGCGTTCGAGGCCGCGTATATCGCTGAGGCGCTCGGAGCCCATCATGGCAACGTCTCGCGGACTGCCGAAGCGCTGGGTATCTCGCGGCCGGCGCTGCAGGAAAAAATGAAGTCGTATCATCTCCGCTAGGGAACCTCTGCACCAGGCTCTGCGGTCGCCCTGAGCGCAGCGCATGGGTCCCGGATCCGGGATTCTTCGCTGCGTTCAGAATGACAACCTAACTTGTGCAGAGATTCCCTAGGCGGAGGCTGCCGCAATTTCTTGGCACCCCCTGCCAATTTTGATTTGCACCACCGGTCTTTGTCGCCCGCTCGTCGTAAACCTGTTCTACAAATAATCGAGCATAATCAGGGGATTGGTAACAATCCCTGGCGCGTTCTGTAGATGGCACCAGGATTGCTTTAACTATCCTCCGACCGGATCGAGCGGGGGGTTCATGATCATGCGACAGGCGCAAATTCAGAGGCGAGGATCGGCGCACGTAATGGGCAAGCGATCGCGGCGCGGCGCGCGGCGCTCGAGCGATATCGGGGCGGCCGTGCTCAAGATCGCGCGCTTGCGCTATCGATTGTTCCACGAAAAGTTCGGCCGCGACCCCGGGCCCGACGATCCCTTGTTCTTCGCCTCGGCCAAGGGTGAGCCGATCGTCGCCAGCGCCGACGAGATGTGGCGGCAGGTGTTCGACGCCGCCGCGGCAACGCGCACTGATTTTCTTTCGGTAATGAAGTTTCTGGGTCTCGCTTGATCATTTAATCCAGCTTTGCGGAGGCCGCGCGGGTGCGCCCGGTATCGAAGAGGGGGTCTCTTCAAAGCAGCGGCGCATTCCCGTGCCGACGCGCGGGCGCCGCGTCGGTTCGCGATCGCGCGCAGATTGGCGTGACCGTTCGATGCCACGCGGCCATCGCGCGGCATGCTTTCGTCGGTGTCCACAATTCGCGATCCGCCCGTGGTCAAACCGCGTCGCGGACTCTATGCTGAAATTCTCCGCTTATTCAGAATGCTCGCGCGGCTTGTCGTGAGCGCCGCGAATCGCCTATGTAGGTGACGGGATCGGCATCCCGCGCCGAACGCCTTATCGGTTCGCGCGTGGCGCCCTCTTATCGGCGTCGGCAAATCCCACACCTTATCCAGGCAAAGGAGTTCATTTTATGGCCGGAATATTGGACGGCAAAGTGGCGATTATCACTGGCGCAGCTTCGGGAATCGGTCGGGCCACGTCACAAATCTTCGCCCGCGAAGGCGCCAAACTGCTCCTCGCCGACATGCAGGTCGAAGGCGGCAACGAAACTCTCAAAATGGTCCGGGACGCCGGCGCCGAGGCGATCTTCTTCAAAGTCGACGTCGCCAAGGCGGCCGAGACCGCGGCGATGGTGGCCCAGGCGGTCGCCAGTTTCGGCCGGCTCGATTGCGCCTTCAACAACGCCGGTATCGATGGGAAGGCCGGTCGTATCCATGAATGCACCGAAGAAAACTGGAACCGCGTGCTCGCGATCAACCTGACCGGCGTATGGCTCTGCATGAAGGCCGAGGTCGCCCAGATGCTCGCGCAGAAACAGGGCGGCGCGATCGTCAACACCTCGTCCGATGCCGGCCTGATCGGGGTCGCCGGGATGCCCGCCTACGTCGCCGCCAAACACGGCGTCGCGGGGCTGACCAAGGCGGCTGCGCTCGAATACGGACGCCACAATATCCGCGTCAACGCGGTCTGCCCCGGTCCGATCCGTACCCCGATGCTTGGCAAACTGCTCAACTCGCGGCCGGGCAGCGAAGAAAAAATGGCGCGCGCCGAACCGCTCAAGCGACTCGGCGAGCCGTCGGAAATCGGCGAAGCGGTCGCCTGGCTATGTTCCGATCGCGCCTCCTATGTGCATGGACTGCCGATGCCGGTCGACGGCGGCTACATGGCCACTTGATTTAGAACCGCGCTCGCGTTGCTCGGTATATGCAGCACCGAATCGCGTATCACGAGAGCGCTTCGTTGGGCAGTCAAAGAAAGGCGCCGTGGATCAGCGGATCCACGGCGTCTGCTTGATTACACGATGTAGAAAAATCAGCCCTAGCCGAGCAGCGTGCGGGCGACCACCTCGCGATGAATCGGCGCATTGCCCAGGTTGGCCTCGCCGGCCAGCGCCCGGCGATGGTACAGATGCATATCGTGCTCCCAGGTGAAGCCGATGCCGCCGTGGACCTGGATCGCCTCCGAGGTGACGTTCTTGCCCATGTCCGAGGCGTAAGCTTTCGCCATCGGCACCGCGCTGACCGACTCGGCGACGCGTTCGTCAACCGTCCAGCAGGCGTAGTAGGTCAGCGAGCGGGCGTTTTCCACCGCGACCATCATATCGACGCATTTGTGCTTGACCGCCTGAAACGAGCCGATCGGCTTGCCGAACTGCACCCGCGTCTTGGCGTACTCGACGGCGATATCGAGCGCCTTTTGCGCGGTGCCGACCAGTTCGGCCGAGAGCGCCGCGGCGCCGGCCTCGAGCGTGCGGCGCAGGATCGGCCCGCCGGCGCCCTCCTTGCCGATCACTTCGGCGGCGGCGACGTCGTCGAACTTCACGTGGCACATCCGGCGCGTCATATCGACGGTCTTGAGCTGGGTGACCGTCACGCCCTTTTCGCCGGCCGGGATGCAGAGGATCGTGAGGCCCTCTTCACCGGTGCCCGCGCCGGTGCGCGCGACGACAAAAATCACGTCGGCCACGTGTGCGTCGGGGACGAAGAATTTCTCGCCGGTGAGGGTATAGCCGGAGCCCTTTTTCACCGCTTTGAGCTCGACGCCGCCCGCGTCGAAGCGGCCTGCCGCCTCGGCTATCGCGACCGTCGCGATCATCTTGCCGGCCGCCATTTTGGCCAGCAGATCTTTCTTCTGCGCCTCCGAACCGCCCTCGAGCAGCAGCGGCGCACCGAGCATTGTGGTGGCAAAGAACGGCCCGGGGATCAGCGCCTTGCCGGCTTCCTCGGCGATTACCGTCAAATCGAGAAACGTACCGCCCTGGCCGCCGTAGGTTTCGGGGATCATCAGCCCCGGCCATCCGAGGCCCACCAGCTTGCCCCAGAAGGCGGCGTCGTGAGCGCTCTCATGGGCCATCATCTGGCGCACAAACTTGGTCGAACAGTTGTCGGTGAGGAAGCGCTTGGCCGCGTCCCGCAACATCTCTTGTTCTTCTGAAAAGCCGAAGTCCAACTTGCTCTCCTTCGTCGCCCGCCACGCCGGGTGATCGACGGAATCGATCATGCGTGCGACCGGGATTATGCTTGATTTCGTCTGTTCTGGCCTACCATTATCGATTGCGGACCTGCAAGCACGGATCGCGCGGCCGGCGTGCGCGACCGACGAGGTTAATCCCATGGCGCCAACCACCGAGAGCGAAACCCAGGCCCATCAGGCGGTCGTGCGCGAGGAGTTCACGCGCCAGGCCGGCGCCTATGCCGCGGCCCCCGTGATCACCGACGCCGATCGCATCGCCCGGCTGGTCGGCGCGATCGATCCGCAGCCGGCGGATCGGGCGATCGAAATCGCCACCGGGCCGGGCTACGTCGCAATGGCATTGGCGGCGCGTTGCCGCGAGGTGGTCGGCATCGACCTGACGCCCGCGCCGATCGCGATTGCCGAGCGCACCAGCCGCGAGCGCGGACTCGCCAACGTGCGCTTCCAGGTCGGCGAGGCGAGCCATCTGCCGTTCGCCGACGGCGCGTTCGATATCGCGGTCTGCCGCTTCGCGTTCCATCACTTCGAGCATCCCGCGGCGATTCTGGCCCAGATGCGCCGGGTCTGCCGGGTCGGCGGCACGGTCGCGATCGAGGATCTGTTCGCCAGCGAGAATCCGGCGCGCGCGGCGTACTACAATCAGGTCGAGCGGCTGCGCGACGGATCGCATACGCGGGCGCTGGCGCTGAGCGAACTGGTCGCGATGACGGCCGAAGCCGGGCTCGAGCTCGAGCGGATCCATTCGGACCGCCTGACGGTCAACACGGCCGCATGGCTGGCCAGCGCACAGACCCCGGCCGCCAAGGCCGCCGAAGTCCGCCGCCTGCTCGACGACGATCTGCGCCGCGACTTGAGCGGGATGCGCCCGTTTAGCGACGCCGCCGGGCTGCGCTTTATCCAGCGCATCGCCGCACTGGTCTGCCGCAAGCTCTGAACGAAGCCGGCGGCGCGCGCGGCCGGCGCCGCGATCGGAGTTCAGCCGGGCTTGTCGGAGATGAGCGCGAGGACGCCGCAATACTGGAGCAGGCCCGGGCGGTCGCCCAGCGGGCCGATCTCGAAGCCGGTGAAGAAGCCGGCGATCGGCGTCTGGCCAAGATACTGGCCGATATAGGCGGAATCATGATCCGCCATATTGTAGAGTCCTGAGCCGCGCGAGACACAATCGAAGTAGAGTCCGAGCGCGGCCGGCGCCGCGCGCCGCGCCACGACCTCCGCGAGCATCGCCTTGAGCTCCGTGCGCGAGCGTTCGGCGTCGCGCAGCACAAAGCCGACCATGTCGCCGGCCTGCGCGCGATGAGCCACGGCGATCGCGCCCTGCTCGGCGCTGGCGCCGACGATATTGCGCACGAAGAAGTTGCCGCGCTCGATGCGATCGGCGCCGGCCTTGAGCGGCACGGCGAGAAAGACGAAGCCCAGCGCGCGCGGCAGATCGGCGGCGAGCGGCCCGGCGGCCTCGGCAAACACGTCCCACGCAGGGCGCCCGTCGAGTTCCATGATCACGTTGTCGCGCACGGCGGTCACGCGATGGGCCACGCCGAGCGGCGCGCAGGCGTTGGCGGTGCCGAGCGTGATCGCGAAATCGCCTGCGAGCAGCATCCCCGCCACCGCATTGCTGCTGACCACGTCGCCGCAGAATTGAAACGTCTCGCCGGCGGAGCCGTCTTCGCTGGCGCCGCCGCCGACAATGGTGACGCCGGGCAATTCGCGCGCGAGTGTCGCGAGAAAGGCGTCGGGTTCGAGGTTGTAGCTGTCGGGGAAGAGGCAGAGCAGATTGGTCGGGCCGAGATGCGGGCGCACGTGCGCGGCGATTTCGAGGGCGGCCTCACGCGCGCGTCCGCGCAACTGGGGGACGAACAGCCGGGTGGGCGTGATCGTGCCGCCGCCGATCACGGCGACCGCGATCGACGGTCCGCTTTCGAATTCGCGGCCGCCGGCGATCGCGCCGACCGTACCGCATCCGGCGACCTGCCCGGTGCCGGCCGCCGCGGCCACGCTGCGCATGATCAGCGGCCAGGCGGCGGCGTGCGCGCTGGCGGCGAAGCAGAGCGCGGCGTCGGCGACGCGCAGGCCCGCCTGGGCGAGCGCCGCGGCGGTCGCCTCGAGGGCGGCGGTGTGCGGGTTGGTGGCGGTCGAATAGCCGGTGCCTGCACGGATCATCGCTTGCCTCTGGCGGCGCGCGGCGGCCGCCGGCCGATAATTTCGAGCAGCGCGACCATCCGCCGGATGCCCGCGCCGAGCTCCTTGACCGGGATGCGCTCGTTGATGCCATGCACCCCGCGCAGCGCGGCGGCCGGCACTTCGATCGGGACGAAGCCGTAGCAATCGATGCCTTTTTGACGGAAATAGTGACTGTCGGTGAATCCCGCGATCATCGATGGGATCAGCGCGCAATGTTCGCTGTCAGCGAGCTGGCCGAGCGCGGTCATCATCGCGGACTTGCGCGGCGAGGATTCGGCCGGGAAGTTGAGCGTCACGTCGACCTTGATGCCGGGATCGCCGATCACCTTGCGCAGGCCCGCGACGATCGCCTGCGGGTCTTCGCCGGGCAGCAGCCGTCCGTCGATTTCCGCCGAGGCGCTGGCCGGGATAATGTTGGTCTTGGGGCTGCCGGTCAGCACGGTCGGCGTAAAGGTATCGCGCACCAGCGCATTCTGGCGCGGCACGGCGACGAATTTTTTGGCGAAGTCCGGATCACGCAGCGCAACCGCCAGATTGGCGAACTGCGGCGGGCCGCCGTCGAGTTCGCCGATCGCGCGGAAGTAGTCGCGCACCGGCGCAACGATGCGCATCGGCGGCTGGTAGGCGGCGATCTGGCCGAGCGCGCGGATCAGCCGCGTGACGGCGGTCGCGGCGGGCGGCACGGCGGCGTGGCCGGCGTCGCCGGTGGCCGTCAGGCGCAGCCATAGCGGGGTCTTTTCACTGAGCGAAATGTCGAAGTAGCGGCGGCCGTTGGGCCGCGTGTCGATGCCGCCGCCTTCGTTAAGCAGCGCGCCGGCGTCGGCGAAGACGTCGGCATGATGATCGACCATCCAGCCCGCGCCGAGCTTGCCGCCCTCCTCCTCGTCGCCGGTGGCGATAAAGACGACGTCGCGATCGAGCAGGATGCCGGCGCGCTTGATCGCGAGCATCGCCATCAACTCGATGACGCCGGGACCTTTGTCGTCGAGCGCGCCGCGTCCCCAGATATCGCCGTCCTTGATTTGCGCGGCAAAGGGCGGCACCTGCCATTCCTTGGGATTGGCCGGCACCACGTCCATATGGCTCAGCAGGACGATCGCCTTTTGATGGCGGCCGCTACCGTGCAGGCGCGCCGCCACGACGCCGCGGCCGGGCGCGGGCTCCCAGACCGTCGCCGGGATGCCGTCGGCGAGGAACTTCTGCTTGAGCATCCGGGCGGCCTCGAGTTCGTCGCCGGGCGGATTGGTGGTGTCGAGGCGGATGTAGGTCTGGAGCAGCGCGGTGGCTTCCTGGGTGAGCCGGCCGTAGTCGATCGCTTTGGGCCGCGGCGCCGGATCGACCAGTTGCCGATCATCGGCGCGCGCCACCGGGCGCATCGCGATGCTGAACGTCGCGGCCAGCGCGAGGGCAAGGCCCGCGGCGGCCGCGCGCAGGCGGGTCATCTGCCGCGCGCCGCGACGCATATTCAGCGCTCTCCGTAGTTGAAAATATCGATCACCGATTGCAGGAAGATCGCCGCCGGCGCGCCGTCGATCACGCGATGGTCGAAGGTGAGGCTCAGCGTGATCATCGAGCGCGGCGCGATCGCGCCGCGATGGACGGCCGGCTTCTCGACGATGCGGCCGACGCCCAGGATGCCGGTCTCGCCGGTGTTGAGAATCGGGGTGAAGGCGTCGACGCCGAAGGTGCCGAGGTTGGTAATCGTGAAGGTGCCGCCGCTCACGTCGCCGAGCTTGAGTTGGCCGGTGCGCGCGCGCGCGCCGAGATCTTTGGTCGCGGCGGCGATTTCGCGCAGCGTGCGCCGATCGGCGTGCGCGATCACCGGCACGATCAGCCCCTCGTCGAGCGCGACCGCCATCCCGACGTTGACCTCGGGAAGCATCAGGATAACTTCTTCGGCGAGCCGCGAGTTCATCCGCGGATGCCGCACCAGCGCGCGCGCGACGGCATGGATCAGCAGGTCGGTGTAGGTGAAATCGAATTCGCGGACGAGGCGCGCGCGCAATTCGGTGGCGGCGGTCACGTCGGCTTCGGTGGTGATGGTGAGTTGCGCGGTGTCGCGCAGACTCTGATGCATCCGGGTGGCGATCGTGCGGCGCATCCCGCGCATCGCGAGTGTCCGCATCTGCGGCTTCGACGACGAATCGGCCGCGGCGGAGACGGCGGGCGACGCCGATGGTGCCGCCGCGATGGCCGCCGCTGGCGCGCCAGTCGTCGATCCGGCGCCGGACGCGGCGTGCTCGATATCCTCGCGCGTGATGCGCCCGCCGGGGCCGGTGCCGGTCACGCGATCGAGATCGACCTTGAGCTCGGCGGCGAGCTTGCGCGCAACCGGACTGATCGCGCGCCGGCCGGCCGCCGCGGGCGCCCCCGCGGGCGTGTCACTGCCCGATGCATTGGCGGCCGAAGCATTGTGGGCGGACGCATTATGATTGTCGGGCGCGGCGGCGTGCGGTGCCGCGGCGACCGCTGGAGCGGTGGCGGCGAGCGCGGCGGCGTCCTCGCCGGCCTCGGCGATCAACGCGACCGCGCGTCCGCATTCGACGATCGCGCCCTCGCCATGCAGCCACGCGGCGAGCGTGCCGGCGGCCGGCGCCTCGACCACGTAGAGCACTTTTTCGGTTTCGACTTCGTAGAGCGGTTCGCCCAGCGCGACATTCTCGCCCGCGGCCTTGAAGAAGCGCTGGAGCGTGCCCTCATGCATCGTGAGCCCGAACTTGGGCATGGTCACTTCGACGGCCATTTGCGGATTCATTCCGGCGCGGCGCAGAGTGTGATGCTCGTTCGACAGATTGACGGGTTTCCCGATCGCGGGATTCTTCGCTGCGCTCAGAATGCCAATGCGGCGCGCCCAGCGATAGTCATCGATCGGCTGACACGCAACGCGCGCTCAGCGGCCGACCAGTTCGCGGATCGCCGCTTCCAAACGCACCTCGCTCGCCAGGGCGGCCTTTTCGAGCGGCGGGCTGAAGGGAATCGGCACGTCGAGCGAAGTCACGCGGCGCACCGGACCGTCGAGAAAATCGAAGCCCTTTTCGCCGATCAGCGCGGCGATATCGGTGGCGGCGCCGCCGCGCAGATGGCCCTCGTCATAGACCACGGCGCGATTGGTTTTCTCGACCGACGACAGGATCATCTCCTCGTCGAGCGGAATCAGCGTGCGCGGATCGATCACTTCGACGCTGATGTTGTCTTTGGCCAGCCGATCGGCGACGCGGATCGCCTGCGGCACCATCGCACCGATCGCCACGACCGTCACGTTCTCGCCGGGGCGCTTGATCGCGCCCTTGCCGAGCGGCACCAGATAGTCGCCCGCGGGAATCTCCTCGCGCCGTCCGCCGAGCGCGCCGTGCTCGAAGACGATGACCGGATTGTCGTCGCGAATCGCGCTCTTGAGCAGCCCCTTCATGTCGGAGGCGCATGACGGCACGACCAGCTTGAGTCCGGCGACACTCAAAAACTGCGCATAGACGGTCTCGGAATGCTGCGCCGCCGCCCCGCCCATCGCGCCGTAGACCGCGCGGAAGGTGATCGGCAGTTTGGCCTGCCCGCCGGACATGTAGCGGAGCTTGGCCGCCTGGTTGCAGACCTGGTCGAAAGCACAATAGAAGAAGCTCGCGAATTCGACTTCGCAAATCGGCCGCGTCCCGGCCATCGCGGCACCCACCGCCGCGCCAACGAAGCCGGCTTCCGCGATCGGCGTGTTGCGCACGCGGGTGGGACCGAATTTGTCGATCAGCCCCTTGGTCGCGCCGAACGCGCTCAGCACCACGTCCTCGCCCATCACGAAAGTCAGCGGATCGCGCTCCATCTCTTCGCTGAGCGCCTGATTGATCGCCTGGATATAGGTGGTAACCGCCATCGCATCAGCTCCTTGGCCGGATCGGAAAAATCGCGCCGCTATGGGCCCTCAGGCAACCATGTCTATTCGGTAAAGACGTCGTCGGTCACTTCGGCGGCGTCGGGCAGCGGGCTTTCGCGCGCGAACTTGATCGCGGCCTCGAGTTCGGCCTCGGTCTCGGTCTTGATCCTGGCCAGTTCGGCGGCGCTGATTTTACCCGACTCGGCGGCGAACTTGTCGAAGCGGATCAACGGGCAGCGCAGCTTCCATTCGCTGACCTCCTGCTCGGTGCGATACGACGCCGCGCCGAGGAAGGCCTGCTCGCCAACCACGTGGCCCTCCCAGCGATAGGTCTTGCATTCCAGCAGGGTCGGACCCTGGCCGGCGCGGGCGCGGGCGATTGCTTCGCTGGCGTAGCGATAGACTTCGAGCACGTCGTTGCCATCGACGATATGGCCGGGAATGTCGTAGGCCTGCGCGCGCACGGCGATATCCTTGACCGAAGTGACCGTGCTCATGGGAGTGAACTCGCCGAAGCCGTTGTTCTCGCAGACGAAGACCACCGGCAGTTTCCAGACGGCGGCCAGGTTAAGCGATTCGTGGAAGGTGCCTTCGTTGGAGGCGCCGTCGCCGAAGAAGCAGGCGGTGACGTCGTCCTTGCCGGCGACCACCGCGGCCAGCGCCGAGCCGGTGGCGATCGGCAGACCGGCGCCGACGATGCCGTTGGCGCCGAGGATGCCGAGCGCGAAATCGACGATATGCATCGAGCCGCCCTTGCCCTTGCAGTAGCCCGTACGCTTGCCGAAGATCTCGGCCATCATGCGGTCGAGGCGGCCACCCTTGGCGATCAGATGGCCGTGGCCGCGATGGGTCGAGGTGATGCGATCGGTCTTGCGCAGCGCGGCGCAGACGCCGGTCGCGCTGGCCTCCTCGCCGATCGAGACGTGGACGAAGCCGGGAATCTCGTTGGCGGTCGCGAGGTCGCGGATTTTGGCCTCGAACAGGCGAATCCGGGTCATCGAGCGGTACATATCGAGCAGGATATCTTTGCCGAGATCCATCGCGGGTCACCTCGTGCGCAAGGTCGCTCAGGGGTCGCGGGTAATCTGCGCCGATTAACGGGCGATCGTCAAACAGTTGCGCATCGCAAGCGCCGCGCGGGTTTGCGCGGAGACCAGCGGCGCGCTCAGAATGCCGCGATGCGCACGGCGGCGAAACCATCGACGAAGGCGACGACGGCGCGCGGAAGCCGGAGCGGTGACGCCGCGGGCGACGCGTCCGCGGCGGTGACCGGCGCGACGGTCGGCGCAATTCTGCGCGTCCTGCGGCGCGCGGCGCGCGGATGGAACGCGCCCGTGCTCACCCTGATGGCGGCCGAGAAGCATGACCCGTTCCTCACGCTCATCGGATGTATCCTGAGCCTGCGAACCAAGGACGAGACTACCGCCGTCGCCGCGCCGCGCCTGTTCGCCCGCGCGCGCACGCCGGCGGAAATGCTCGCGCTGACGGCTCGCGAAATCGAGGAGCTGATCTTCCCGGTCGGCTTCTACCGGACCAAGGCGCGCGTGATCCTCGGCATCTGCCGCGACCTGATCGATAAATTCGAGGGCCGGGTGCCCGACGAAATCGAGACGCTGACCACGCTCAAGGGGGTCGGCCGCAAGACCGCCAACCTGGTCGTGACCGAATCGTTTCGCAAGCCGGGCATCTGCGTGGATACGCATGTGCATCGGATTTCCAATCGCTGGGGGTTGGTTACCACCAAAACCCCCGACCAGACCGAGCGTGCATTGCGCGCCGCACTGCCGCGCCGCTACTGGATCGAGTACAACAGCCTGGTGGTCGCCTTCGGCCAGACCATCTGTCATCCGGTGTCGCCGTGGTGCTCGCGCTGTCCGGTCGCGCGGCATTGCCCGCGCCGCGGCGTGACCCATTCGCGCTAGACGGTGCGGCGCGTGACGCGATCGCATGGCCTGGGCCGCAGGGAAAAATCAGGCCGGCAACAATTCGCATGAGGTAAGTATCGATGGCTATGGAAGCGGGATTTATCGGGCTGGGTTCGATGGGTCTGCCAATGGCGACCAACCTGATCGCGGCGGGCGCCAAGCTCATCGTTTACAATCGCACCGCGGCCAAGGCCGCGCCGATCGTCGCGCAGGGCGCCGCGCTGGCGAAAGCGCCGGGTGATGCGGCGACGGCGGGCGGTATCGCAATCACGATGCTGGCCGATGACGCGGCGCTCGAGAGCGTGGCGACCGGCGCCGACGGACTCGCCGCGCGCCTCGGCGCGGGCGGCATCCATCTTTCGATGAGCACGATTGCGCCGGCGACCGCCACGCGGATGGCGCGCTATCACGCCGAGCGCGGCAGCATCTACGTCGCGGCGCCGGTCTTCGGCCGGCCCGACAATGCGGCCGCGCGCCAACTGGTGGTCTGCACCTCGGGACCGGCGGCGGCCAAGGAGCGCGTGCGTCCGCTCCTCGAAGCGATGGGCCGCGCAATCTTCGACTATGGCGAGGAGCCGGGCGCGGCCAACGTCGCCAAGCTGACCGGCAACTTCCTGATCGCGGCGGCGCTCGAGGCGATGGCCGAGGCCTTCACGATGGCCGAGCGCAACGGCCTCGATCGGGTCAAGGTCGCCGAGATGCTGGGCAAGACGCTGTTTGCCTGTCCGGTCTATCAGCGCTACGGCGAGATGGTCGCCGCCAAGCGCCATCTGCCGGCCGGCTTCACCCTGCCGCTGGGGCTCAAGGATGTCGAACTGGTGCTCAAGACGGCGGGCGACGCGCGGGTGCCGATGCCGCTTGCGGCGGTGGTGCGCGACCGGATGATCGCCGGGCTGGCGCATGGGCGCGAGGCGATGGACTGGTCGGCGCTGGCGCTCGGGGTGCTCGACGACGCCGGCCTCAGTTAGGCGCGGCGCCATGACGCTGTCCCGCCGCCTCGCCTGCGCTGCATGCTGTGCGTTGCTGTCCGTAACGCTATTGGTCGCGGCGCCCTGCCCGCAAGCCCAGGCGATCGACTTCTATGAGCTCCAGATCTACACGGTCGAGACCGCACCGCTCGGCCATTTCATGCTCGAACTGCATTCCAACTCGGTGACCGACGCATACAATCACCAGACCCAACTCCCGCTCTACCAGTTGCATAACACGCTCGAACTCACCTACGGCCTGCTGTCATGGCTCGAAGTTGGGCAATATCTGTGCACGGCGCGGCTCAACGCCGGCACTTATGAATATGCGGGCGGCCGCACCAAGGTCCATTTCAGCCTGCCGCAGACCGAGCCATGGCCTATCCAGTTCGGCGTCAATATCGAGCTGCAATATATGCGGCGTGAAGCCGTCACCGACCCGTTCAATATCGAAGTGATGCCGATTATCCAGGGCGAGCTGAAGGGCTTTCTGCTGGTCGCCAATCTGAGTTTTGAAAAACAATTCAGCGGCCCCGGTACGCATGCGGGGGTCGGCTTCGGGCCTGCGGGCGAGATTACCTATCGCCTGCACGATCGATTCGCCTGGCTCGAACCGGCGCTTGAATACTACGGCGACCTGGGCCCACTCCAAGCGCCGGCCGGATTGAACCAGCAACAGCAGTTCATCGTGCCCTCGGTGAATCTCTATTTGACGCCGCCCCTGGAGTTAAACCTGGGGGTCGGGGTCGGGGTGACGCACGCCTATAGCGGCGATTTCGTCAAGACGACGGTCGGCTGGATTTTTTAGTGATCTCCGCAGCACGCGGCGTTCGTCGCCAGGAAATCGCATACCCCCGCGCCGAACGTCGCGCGCACCTCGACATCGTTCGGCACCAACAATCTGATCACTGGTGCGGTATTTCGATAATGCGGCGGTGCTGGTCGGCGCGGGAATCAAATCGCGATCGAATTCGTCTAATAGGGTAATCCGCCGGTTGCGGCCGTCCGTATATCAGGTGGGACTGATATTAAAAGTGCGGCGCTCTAATGAACCTCTGCACAAGTTAGGTTGTCATTCTGAGCGCAGCGAAGAATCCCGGAGCCGGGACCCATGCGCTGCGCTCAGGGTGACAGCAGAGCCTGGTGCAGAGGTGCTCTGATGGATCATTTTCGTCATTGCACGCCGCGGATGGCTTAACTATTGTCGATCGATACGCGCCGCGCCGTGCGCCTGCGCAAGCCGATTTCAAGTGCCCGAAACACGCCGTGACGAACAAAAACTCTGGCTGATCCTGTTCCAGATCAAGGCGGCGCGGGCGCGCCTGAATTTCCTCGTTCTGCAGCATTGGCTGTTCGCGACGCTGGCCATCGCGCTGGGCGCCACGGCGCTGATTTGCCTGGCGGCCGAGTTGCTCGGACCGCTAATGTTCCTCGGCAGCGCGGTGATCGTGGCATTATTCGCGCTGGCGGCGCTAATCCGGATCGCGCGAAGCGACCTGCGGTCCGGCGCAAGTATGGCGAAGGCGGCGCGCATCGCGGACGAGCGGGCGGGTCTCAAGGGCCGTCTGACGACCGTCCTGATGCTCGCCGACGCGCCCAAACCGTCGGTGCTGTGGCCCTATCTGGTCGAGGACACCTACGGCCTGCGCGAGGAATATGCGCCGGCGCGAATCGAGCCGCGGATCGTCTCGCGGGCCGTGTTCGGCCTGCTCGCGGCGCTCTTGCTGTTCGCTGCGGCAATGCCGTTTTCGGCGATCGCCCGCGGCGGGCGGCGCCGGCTGCCCGCATCGGCAATGGGTCCGCCGGGCCGGGTATCGGCCGATATCGACAGCCTCGAGATTCGGCCGGCCGATCCGGCGCTGCAGCCCAATGCGGAGATTTACGCCGACCCGGCGACGCTGCGGCGGCTTGAGGATAAGCTCTCGGCGGCCGGCAATCCCAATCGCGGTAGCGGCCAGGGTCTCGGCAAATTGATCAATCGTGCGCGCGAATTTGCCGACGCCGTGCAGAATAAATTGACCGGACGCAACGACGTGAACCGGCCGCCGATAAATCTGCGGCTCACGGCCCGGAACCAGGACACGACGGTGCGCGACCACGACCGGCCGCGCCGCCCATCGAGCAGCGCCTCCGGCAAGGGTGGCGGGATGGCCGGCAGCCTGCCGGGCAGCGAGCACGCCTCGACCCAGGGGCCCGGATCGTCGCCCGGCCAGCCGCCGATTACCTCGCTGCCGGCCGACCAGGCCGACCAGCTTGCGGGCAACAATCCCGCCGGTGCTAACCCCGCCGTCAGCCCGACGCCGCCGGGCCGTGCGCCCAACCCCTTGGTCGGCGGCGGCCAGGAGGCCGGCGGCGGCGCCAATCGCGGCAGCGGCAGCGACCCCGAGCATCTGTTCGGCGAGGCCAGCAATCAGCCGGTGGGCAGCGACAGCTTCAAGATTGCGATCGAAGCGGAGCCCTCGACCGAGGCCTCGGCGCCGGGCAGCCCGGGCTATCTGCCGCCCGATGTGCGCGTACCTCTAAACCAGGATCAGTACCCCGACGAACCGCTGGCCCGCGCCGCCGTGCCGGCGGGCGACCAGTTGACCATCAAGCGAGTATTCGAACGATGAATGAAGCCGTGGCCGCCAATCCCGCCGAGACACCGACGATTTCGGATTTCGCGCGCACCTTCCGCCGCATTCAAGCCGAAATTCACAAGGTGATCGTCGGGCATGAGCAGGCGATCGAGGAATTGCTGAGCGCGCTGTTCGCCGGCGGCCACGTGCTGATCGAGGGCGTTCCCGGCACCGGCAAAACCACCCTGGTCAAGACGCTGGGGCAGGCACTGAATTTGAGCTTCAACCGGATTCAGTTCACGGTCGATCTGATGCCCGCCGATATCACCGGCACGCGGGTGATCCTGTCGGGCGCCGACGGGCGGCGCGAATTCACCTTTCAGCCGGGACCGGTGTTCTGCCATATTCTGCTCGGCGACGAGATCAACCGGGCCACGCCCAAGACCCAATCGGCACTGCTCGAGGCGATGGCTGAGCTGCAAGTCACGGTCGGCGGCACGACCTATCCGCTGGCGCCGCCCTACTTCGTGATGGCGACGCTCAACCCGATCGAGATGGAGGGCACCTATCCGCTGCCCGAGGCGCAGCTCGATCGCTTCCTGTTCAAGGTCCGCCTGGGCTATCCGGGCGAGGACGAGCTGGTGCGGATCATCAGTTCGGCGACCGGTCCCGACGAGGCCGGCGTCATCCCGGTGTTCGCCGCGGGCGAGGCGGCGGCGCGCCTCGAGGGGCTCAAGCGGCTGGTGCGCGAGGTGATCGTCGCGCCGCCAATCGAGCAGTACGCGGCGCGCATGGTGCGCGCGACGCAGCCCGATAACTCGCGCGTGCTGGGCGACATGCGCGCGCCGATCCATGTCGAAGCGGTCAACCGCTATGTCAGCTTCGGCGCGAGCCCGCGCGGGGCGCTGGCGCTGATCCTTGGCGCCAAGGTGCGGGCGATGCTCGACGGGCGCGCGAATATCTCCTACGAAGATATCGATCGCGGCGCGCCGGCCGCCCTCGAGCACCGCATCATGCTCAACTATACGGCCCATTCGGATAACGTCGATGCGACCCATATCGTCGAGCAGGTCGTCAAGTCGGTACGCGCGGCGCGCGCCTGAAGGGGATTTCTCCGATGCTGGCAACCCGCGCATTCGAGCCCGATTTTCTGCGTCAGCTCGACGGCTTGATGCTCGGCACGCGCCGCACGCGATCGCAGCGTGCGGGCCGGCGGACGATCGGGCGGGCGCAGGGCGGCGGGATCGAGCCGGAGAATTTCCGGGCGTATACGGCGGGCGACGATCTGCGCTTTTTGGATTGGAACGCGCTCGCGCGCCACGATCAGCTAACCATCCGCACCTTTCGCGCCGACCGCCAGATTGAAATCACCGTGATGGTCGACGCCAGCGCCTCAATGGCGATCCCCGGCGACGACGACAAGCTCGGCCTGGCGCTGCTGCTCGGCGCCGGCCTCGCGTACATCGGGATGAGCGAGACCGATCCGGTGCGGCTGGCGGCGTTTGCCGCGCGGCGCGGCGGCACGCATCTGGCGACCACTCCGTTTCGCCGCCGGCGCGAGTCGTACGTCGACTTCCGGCCGTTCGTGACCGGGCTCGAATGCGGCGGCGAAACGCGGCTGACGGCGGCCGTGGGCGAGCTGCTCAAGGAGCGTCGCACGCCGGGCATCACCATCGTGCTGTCGGATTTTCTGGTCAGTCCGGGCGATTACGAAGACGCGCTGGGCCGCCTGCTCGCGGCCCATCACGAGGTCAAAATCGTGCACGTGATGGGCGATCGCGAGAGCACCGGCGACTATCCGGCGGGGGTCTACCGAGTGCGCGATTGCGAGACCGGCGAACTGCGCGACGTGAGCTTTGGCCCGCGCGAGAGCGCCGCGTGCCAGGCCCGCGCGGCGGCCCACAGCGCCGCGCTCAGCGCCTTTTGCGGGCGGCGCGGCATCATGTACGCGACCGCGTTCGGCGCCTCGCATCTCGACGAAATCATGAAGCGGGAATTCCCCCGCCTCGGCGTGATCGCATAGGCATCGTGGGCTTTCTCGATCCAGTCAAGCTGCTCTACGCGCTGAGCCTCGCGGCGCTGGTCGCGATCTATCTGCGTTCGCGTTCGCGCCCGACTATCGAGGTCTCCAGCCTGATGCTGTTCGAGGAGGTCGCCGCGCCGATCGCCAAAAGCCGCGTGCTGCGGCTCGACCTGATGTTCTGGCTCGAGGCGGCCGCGCTGGCCGCGCTCACGCTGACGCTCGGCGGGCTCTATATGCGCCGCGGCGTGCCGGTCAGCACCGCGCGCGAGCATGCGCTGATCTTTGACCTCGGCGCCGGGATGGGTGCGGTCGGCGAGAGCGGCCAATCGCGCCTGGCCGCGGCCCAGCAGGCGGCGGATGCGCTCGTCGCGGCGGCACCCGCCGGCACGCATTTCAGCGTGATCGGCTACGCGCTCGAAGCGGCGACGACGCGCCCCTCGAGTGCGCGGCCCGACGAGGTCCGCGCCGCGATCGGCGCGCTCGCGCCGGCGGCCGTCGCCACGCGCCCGGCCGCGCTGCGCGCCGCGCTGCTGCGCGCCCGAGGCGCCGGCGCGGTGACGCTGTATGCCGATCGGCCGCCACCGGCCGGCCTGATCGGCGAGGCCGGACTCGCCGCGGCGGTCGATTTTCACCAGGTCGGCGCGCCGGCCGCCAATCTGGCGATCGTCTCGATCGATCCGGGCGTGCCGCATTCCACGGTTGGGCGCGCGGTGGTGCGCAATTTCTCGCCGCGGCCCGAGCCCTGCGAACTGGTGATCGAAGCGGGCGGCCGTGAAGTCTTCCATTCGACTTTGATCGTCGAGCCGCGCGCCGCGATCGTCGTGCCCTTCGGGCCGCTGATGGCGGGCGGCCTGGTCCACGCGCGCATCGTCACGCCCGACGCGCTCGCGGCCGACAATCAGCGCTGGGCGCTGGCCCCGAGTATCGCGCAGGCCCGGGCCCTGGTACTCTCGCCCGACGCCGCCGCGCGCGACGACCTGGCGCGTATCGTACTGGCGATCAATCCGAACTACCTGGTCACCGCGGGCGATCCGGCACAACCCAAAACCTTCAATCGCGCGATCCATTACGATCTCGCAGTGCTGCACGATTGCAGCGTCGAGGGGATCGACGCCGCCGCCCGCCTGCTGATCTTTCCCGAACCGCACCTGCTCACCTCGCGCCTTCCGCAACTGCTGCCGGTGACGGGGTCGGTCGCGGTCGCCGAGATGCAGGAGCGCGCGGGCGCCGGGACGCTCGGCGCGCCGGTCCTGCTCGGTCCCGCGCGGATCGTCGATCTGCCCGGATGGATGACGGCGACGGCGCGCGGCGCCGGGATTGGCGACCACGACAGCTTTGCCTTGGCCGCGAACGGACGGATGGCCGACGGCGCCGTCGGCCTGATCGCGTTCGACGTGCGCAACCATCTGCTGCTCGATCCCGATCGGATGGACGCGCTGGTCGCCGTGGTCGATACGCTCAAACAGATCGTCGCGCCGCCGGGCCTGCGGATTGTCGCGACCGGCACGCTGGTCAGCGTGCCGGCCTTTGCCAGCGCGCGGATCACGGCGCCCGACGGCGCCACGCGCGTCGCGCTGCCCGACCAATGGGGCCGCGTGCAACTGCGGCCGCTCGAGGCGGGGCGCTACCTGATCGCCACAGCCGCCGGTGACGTGACCGTGATGGCGAACTATTTCGACGCGGGCGAATCCGACCTGTCGGCGCCCGCGGACGCAGCGCAAACCGCCGCCGTGCCGGCCAATCCCGCCGTGCTCAACACACTCAGCGTGCAGCCGGTCGCGATACCGCTGATCGCGCTGGCGCTGCTCGCCCTGCTGATCGAATCGATCGTGCTCGCACGCCGCGCCGCGCGCTGGGGCGTGAGCCATGTTTGAACGGCCGGTATTGCTGTGGCTGCTGTTGGCGGCGCCGCTGGTGGCGGCGCCCGGGCTGATCGCGATGCGCGGCGGGCGGCGGTTCGCAGGCACGCTGTCGACGATTATCCGGATCGCCGTGTTCGCCGCGCTGGTGCTGATGCTGGCCGGGCTGCGCGTGCCGATCAAGGCGCCGGCGCGGCATCTGTCGGTGATCGTCGCACTCGACCAATCGGCGTCGATCGCGCCCGATCAGCGGGCCTGGATGATCCGGCAGGTCGCGGCAATCCGCCACGCGATGGACCATCGCGACCAGATGGCGGTGATTGGTTTCGGGCGCGACGCGCAATTGCTCGCGCCGCTCAACGATCCCCGCCTGCTCAAGCTCGGCGCGGCCACCGTCGATTCGAGCGCGACCGATATCGCCAGCGCCCTGACCACCGCCGACGGCGTCTTTGCCGAGAGCGACGAAAAGCGCCTGGTGCTCCTGAGCGACGGCGTCGAGACCACCGCCAGCGCGCGCGACGAGGTGCCGGCGCTGAATCAGGACGGCGTGCGCGTCTTTACCGCGGCGCCGCCACCCTCAGCCGACGCGCGCGTCGCGCTGGCCGACTTCGCCGCACCCGCGACGGTCCATGCGTCGAGCAGCTTCGCGCTGCGGCTCGATATCGAGAGCGAGTCGGCCCATCCGGTGGACGCGCATATTCGGCTGTTGGCCGACGGCGCGGTGCTCGGCGGGCAGCAGGTTACACTGAGGCCCGGGCTCAATCGCTTCGAGCTGCCCTACCGGATCGATCGCCCGGGCGCTTATCTGTTGCGCGCCGAGGTGGCGGTGGCGCCGCCGCTGGTCGGCGTCGATCAGAGCGCCGAGACCAGTATCACGGTCGCGCCGCCGCCGCGCGTCTTGCTGATCTCGAGCAAGCCGCCCGAGAGCCTGGTCAAGGCGCTGACGCTGCGCGGCTACGATATCGCGACGGCGGCGCCGCGCGGCCTGCCCGACAATCCGCTGGCTTACCTGCAATACCAGGCGGTGATCGTCGCCAACGTGGCCAACGCGGCGCTCGCGCCGGCCGTGCAGGAGGCGCTCAACGCCTACGTCGGCGTATACGGCGGCGGCCTGATCGTCACCGGCGACAGCCTGCGCGACGACCAATTCCACGGCGGCGCGCTCGAGCGGACGCTGCCGATCAATTTCGTGCCGCAGCCGCCGCCGCCCACGCGCGAGCCGGTCGCGGTCTACCTGCTGATCGATCGATCCAATTCGATGAGCTACAACTCGCGCTTCCCGGCGGTGCGCGACGGCGAGCGAATTCACTACGCCAAGCAGGCCGCGATCGCCCTGCTCAATCAGCTCGACGATACCGACTACGCGGGCGTGATCGCGTTCGACTCGGAGCCCTACGTCCTCGGCCATATGCGTCCGCTGGGGGAGGATCGCGCAGACCTGGTCAATCGCGTCGCGCGGATCGAGCCGGGCGGGGGCACCGACTTCAAGGACGCGCTCGAGACCGCCGAGCGCGAGATCCTGGCCACCGGACTGCCGGTGCGCGAAGTGATCCTGCTGACCGACGGCGACACCAACCGCCAATATCACGATCACGACGAATTGATGGCCGACTACGCCAGGGAAGGCATTCCCGTCTCGACCATCAGGATTGGCCCCGACCTCGAGAACCTGCGCCTGCTGCAGGACTTCGCCAGCTCGACCGGCGGTATTTTCTACCGCGTCGAGGACATCACCAAGCTGCCGCAACTGCTCGTCCATCTGACCCACGAAGCGCAGAACTTCAAGCGCCACGAGCATTCCAGCGTCGACCTCGGCACCCATAGCTCGATCCTCAACGGGATCGGGCCGGCCGAGCTGCCGCCGATCGATTTTTTCGCCGAGACCGCGCTCAAGGATGACGCCGCGGTGCCGCTGACGATTCACAATCCCGCCCGGACCACGCCGCTGCTCGCGACCTGGCAATACGCGCTGGGGCGCAGCGCGGTGTTCGTCGCCGATCCGGATTCGATTGGCGCGATCGCCTGGATCCGCTGGGATCGCTACGCCGAGTTCTGGTCGCAACTGGTGAGCTGGGTCGCGCGCACGGGTGACGCCGGACCGTTCACGCTGGCGGCCAGCCAGGCCGCCGACGGCTCAGTGACGATCGAAGCCGACGCCGCCGACTCGTTCCCGGTCAACAACCTGTTTGCGCGGATCGGCGGCCATGGGCATGCCGTGGACGTCGCGATGACCCAGGTCGGAGCGACCCTCTATCGCGGCGAATCGGCGCCGCTGCCGCGCGGAAAGTACAGCGTGGTACTGATGATCAAGGCGGGCGATACCGAACGGGTGATTCTGGAGCATCGCATAGCGGTGCCGGGGCTCGAATCGCCGCAGGCCGCCGAGCTCAGGATTCGCCCACCCAACGTCGCCCTGCTGAGCGCAATCGCCAACGATACCGGTGGCGCGTTCGACGCTCCGATTGCGCGGATGCTGCGGCGCACGGGCGCCGCGATCGTCACCTACCGGTCGATCGATTCGACTTTGCTGCCGATCGTGATTCTGCTGATTCTGGGTGAGGTCCTGGTGCGCCGCCGAATGCTCGGCGATTAACCGGGCGTACCGGCTTTGGTACCCGCCCCGGCGCGACGGGGCGCTGCGGCACGCGCCGCCGATGCGCCGGGGGCGCGATCGGCGACACATGCCACGGCGCTGACTCAGTTGGCGTTGCGCAGCTCTTCGAGCTGGGCGGCCCCCTGATGCAACCGCCATTCGTCGATCGCCTCGACGTTGAAGCGCCAATCGCTACCGATCTTGAAGCCCGGGAGCTGGCCTTTCTTGAGCAGACGATAGATGGTTGAGCGATGCACGCGGAGGTAGTCCGAGAGCTCGCTTACGGTGAGGACTTTGGCGTCGGCCAACATTTCAAATTTGTTCCTTTTTGGATTCCCGAACATCTAAGAGAGCCGTTCGGATCAGTTCAGTTAATGAAAACCATCCGATGCCTTTTCGCGCAACCCTTATACTATCGCTACGTGACTAATCATCATTTTGACTATTCAAGCGATAGCGACCTTTACCTCGTTCCGCTTCACGCTCCAGCGGGTCAGCGTGACTGCTCTACGCGGTTTGGCGAGACACCGGCTGAAGCCATCCATAGCCGTCAGCTACGGGTTTTGACGCGCTGGGCGCGGCAATTATTCAAACTCGAAAATTCCTATTCAAGCTGAACTATTTATTGGCAGATCTATTATCTTGACTCCCTATGATTATCTTTAAGCGATCAATAATCTCTCTGTCAAGCATAGTCGCGTTCTCAATTCAACCCACTCGCCGACCCGCGAGCATTCGCCCGGCGGATGACCTTGTCGCAATCCGCTTGGGCGACTAGCTTGCGGGTCATCATGATGGTGTGCGGAAAATCGGGATCGCACGCGGCCGCGGACGCGACCTTGATGCGGCTAGCGGGTGCCGCCGTCGCGTTGGGCGATAAACACGTTCGGGAATGCGGATGCTAATCGCGGCGGGCAGTTATCGCTACGAAATCCGGCGCGCGGGTGCGGCGATCGCGATCGAGGAGGATAACTGCACCGCCGACTTGATTACCGGGGTGCGCCGCACGGCCACCGGCGACAATCGCCACGAGGTCGACGCCGCGCTCGATACGGCGGGCGTGGTCGCGCGCGTGACGGTGCGCTACCACCGCGGGATGTTTTCGCGCACGGCCACCTACGAGGCCGACGGCGAGGCGTTGCGCGGCCGGGTCAGCGCGGTCGCGGGTCACAATGAAGTGGTGGTCAAGCTCGGACGGTTTCGCGAGATCGACGCGGACCTGATCCTGTTCCGCGCGCTGCTCATCGCACATATCCGCGCGCGCGGACAATCGCGCTGGACCGGGCGCATCGCGATGATCGATCCGAACACCCTGGTCGCCGCGGCGCTCAAGCAGAGCGTCCGGCAGAGCGACGAGCAGGGCCTGCGCTGGGTTTACGAAGCGCGGATGGGCGATACGGAGGAAATTGACCTCGACGCCGACGGACGGATCACGCGCGTGCGCGACGGCTGGGGCGTGGAAAAGATCCTGAGCGGGTTTGACGCACCGCGCGCCGCGTAAGCGCACGCCGCGCCGATCGCGCGGGTCAGGCCGCGACCTTCTCGCGCGGCATCTTGCAGTCGCCGTCGAAGACCGCGCCCTCGTTGAGGATCAGGCTCGGCGTGCTGATGGTGCATCGCAGGCGCGCGGTGGCGAGCACCTCGACGCGTTCGCGCGCGATGATCTCGCCGCTGACCGCACCGGCGATCGTGACGCGGGTCGCGGCGATGCGCGCGGTGACGACCGCGCCCTGCGCGATAACGATCTCATCGCCGCTGATTTCGCCTTCGGCCTCGCCTTCGATTTTGGCCGGCGCTTTGAAGGTGATCTTGCCCGAAATCTTGGTACCTTTACCGATGCGGGACTGAAAAGCGCTATCGTCGAGAACAGCCATTGAACCCCCACCCCATCTGGATTTGAGCGACGATGATGACCGGAAATCCGGCGTGGGGCAATCGATGCCGCAGGCGGCGATCCGCGGCCGGAACCAATCGCGTTGCAGCCAGTTAGCCTTGAGTAATCGTTGCATGCCACAGGGGAATGGAGGCCATTGCAATGCGCCGAAAATATCTCGCGATCGCGGCTGCCGCGGCGATGATTGTAGTCTGCGGATGCGGGCCGAAGGCGCCTCCGGCGACCGCATCGGCACCGGCGATTCCGGCCAACGCCGCATCCGGCGGTTCGGGAGTCTATGGGATGTCGGGCGCGCGGGTGGCGGGTGGCGCCCCGGAGGGCGTGGTCGGCGAATGCGTCTGGATCTACGACGCCAACGATCGCCGGCAGGTGGCCAAGGGCGAATGCGTCGAGCCCCACGCGGGCCAGTTCCGCATCGCGCTGAAGCCCGGCCGTTACATGTTGCACGGCCCGGGCGGGGTCAAGCCGATCGAAATTCCGCCCGGCGGCTGGATCAAGGTGACGTCGCTGGTCGACCTGCCGATGTCACCTTAATGATGTCGCTTCGGGATGTGCCGTAAGAAAGACCGGGCGGAATTGATCGCGGGGCGGGCACTGGCCTAAGCTCGGGCACAAAGCACCGCGGGCGGGACACAAAGACATGATCGATTTTCACGACAAGGTGGCGATAATCACCGGCGGCACACGCGGACTGGGCCGCGCGATCGCGATGCGGATGGCGCGCGGCGGCGCGACCATCGCGCTCAACTACCGGCGCGACGAGGCGAGCGCGCAGGCCACGCTCGAAGAGATTCGCGCATTCGCCCCGCGATCGATCCTGGTCAAGGCCGACATGGAGATCGACGCCGAGGCGCGCGTCCTGATCGAGCGCACGGCGGACGCGCTGGGCCGGCTCGATATCCTTGTCTTCAACGCCGCCGCCACCGCCTTCAAACCGCTGCTCGCGGCCAAGCCGCACAACCTGACGCGGACCTTCAACCTGAGCGTGGGCGGCTTCGTCGCGACCGTGCAGGCGGCGAGCAAAGTGATGAGCGACGGCGGGCGCATCCTGATGATCTCGGGGATCGACTCGATGCGCTACCTGCCCGGCCATGGCGTGCTCGGCGCGGCCAAGGCGGCGCTCGAGGCGCTGGTGCGCGACTTCGCCTTCGAGTTGGGGCCGCGCGCGATTACGGTCAATGGGGTGAACTTCGGGATGATCGACAGCGACTCGTCGCGGCTCTATTTCGGCGACGACTTTGCGCGCGTGATGCGGGCGACGGCGGAGCGCAGCGCGCTTGGCCGGGCGCCCGAGCTCGACGAGGTCGCGGCGGTCGCCTGCCTGCTCTGCGCGCCGGAGGCCGGCTACCTCACCGCGCAGACGATTATGGTCGATGCAGGGCTGACGCTGGCCTCGCCGCTCGCCGAGTAAGCCATCCGCGCCTATACTTGAATCAAGCGACCGCTGAATTGATCTGGCGGCGCGCGGCATGGCCTTTCCAATGCCGGGCAGGTCATCCCAATCCAACTTACACTGAAGGAACCTCTGCACAGATCAGGTTGTCATTCTGAACGGAGTCTGCGAGGTGAAGAATCCCGGGATTCTTCGCTGGTGCTCAGAATGACGCAATGGATCTTGCGCGAGGTTCTTTAGAGATTTCCCTTCTACTTGATACGCACTAAAGTTAACCATATGTAACTGCGCGTCGGTCGGAATTATTAGGTTCCGGTAAGCAAAAGGGGCGGTCGTCCCTGCGATCCCGGCGTGGCTATCCTGTTGTCAGGGCAAGCGCTCGGCGGCAGCGAGTTTCTAGGAGGGGGTTCCAATGAAATGGATCAGAGCCGTGGTTTTTATGGTGCTGATCGGTGGACTCGGGATTGTCTGGGGGGGGCTCCAGTGCTCGCGGCACGGTACGGAAACCCATGCAAATCAGACAAAGACTGTGATCCCGGATACGTTTGCTATCCCTTTTCCGACCGAGTCAGAACCTGTGAGTCTCCAGTCCAGAACCCTGGACATGATTTCCCTCCGTCTTCTGACGGGCCGACACCGCAAGTTTGCCATTCGACCAGGGAATGCTACCCGGGGATGAAATGCATGTCGACTGGAACCACGGACAAGTCTTTTGGCATTTGCACTGGCGGAGCGATAGGCACGCCGGGCGTCTGCATTCCACCGGATTGCCTGCCCTGAAACTGGAGACATCTCGCGATGATTGCGCAGCTGGTGCTCAGAATGACGCAATGGATCTTGCGCGAGGTTCTTTAGAGATTTCCCTTCTACTTGATACGCACTAAAGTTAACCATATGTAACTGCGCGTCGGTCGGAATTATTAGGTTCCGGTAAGCAAAAGGGGCGGTCGTCCCTGCGATCCCGGCGTGGCTATCCTGTTGTCAGGGCAAGCGCTCGGCGGCAGCGAGTTTCTAGGAGGGGGTTCCAATGAAATGGATCAGAGCCGTGGTTTTTATGGTGCTGATTGGTGCGCTCGGTTTGGCGGCATTCGCCCGACCTGCATCAGCATTCAGAAGTGGAAACGTCTGCAAATCAGACAAAGACTGCGATTCGGGACTAGTCTGCTTCATTTGGTCCAACGGCTCTAAGTCCTGTGAATCTCCCCCGCACGGTCCTGTGGGTGATCCCAATCCGGCTGATGTACCAACGCCGCGAGCTTGCCATTCGACCAAGGAATGCGACCCGGGAATGAAGTGCCTTACGACCGGCAGCCAAGACCCGACTACAGGCGGGTGTGTCGGCGGAGCCGTCGGCACTCCTGGAGTCTGCTCGCCGCCCTGGTGCCTGCCGTAACGCGAATTGGAGCAAATGGGGGAATCGTGATTCGTAGCATCTATACGCGACTTGTTTTCTCGCTGATCGGAATGATCTGTCTCCCTATCGCGCTGCTGCTGCTCAACGCCGCGAGCACAAGCGCCGCCGGCACCGCCTTGACTTCGTCTTTTGCGTGGACCTCCATCGGTCCGCAGCCGATGACGAATGAGGCGACAATCCTTGGAGGGTCTCCATTGAGCTACGCGACCGGCCGGGTAACGTCCGTCGCCGTCGGCACGACCGAGCAAGGTACCCCGATTATCGTCGGCACGGCGGGTGGTGGCGTGTGGGTAAGCACGGATGGGGCAAACACCTTCAGTTCATTTACCGACTCGCTGCCGCAATCCGGAGGTACGCCGGTTTACGGTCCCAGCCAGGCGATCGGCGCGGTAGCGATCGATCCAACGAGCACTCCGACGACCGTGTATGCCGCCACCGGCGAGGGCAATCAGTCCGGCGACAGTTACTATGGGATCGGAATCTTCAAGTCGGCGGATCTGGGCAAGACGATCGACTGGCTGCTTTATCCGGGGATGTCCTTGACGCCCGGGGGCACGTTCGGCCATCCATCGTTTACTCGAATCGTCATAGTGTCCCAAGGTACGGGTAAATCGCCATACCTGTACGCCGCGGGCGTTGGTCTCGGCAACAGCAGCAACCGGGCGGGCGCCGGTTATCGCGAATCCGGGCCGACCGATAGAGGTCTGTTCGAGTCGACTGATGGCGGCGCCACATGGTCTCGCACAGCCTCTTTCGCCGGCGCGGCATGCACACCAAATTGTGACGTTGATGACGTTGCCGTTGATCCGAATGCACCAAACATTGTCTATGCAGCGGTTGACACGATCGGTGTTTACTATTCCACTGATTCGGGCTCGACCTGGACTGCGGTGTGTTCGCAATCGAATCCCCAATGCGGTCTCAATGTGGGCCGCATCAGCCTCGCCACGGAGACCGGAACTACTGGAAAGGGCACGGTCTATGCGATTTATGCTTCCCCGCTCGGCCAAAACAACGACGCATACGTCGGATTGTATGAATCGACGAACAACGGCGTTACCTGGGCGCAGCAGACCGTGCCACACCAGCAAATAGTCGGCGCACCAAGCTGTTACGAGATCGACGGCGACTTCAACCTGAAGAACGAGGTGACGGGTTGCACCACCTCTTTCACGCAATATGCATTTGGCCATTACGACCAGATACTGGCGGTCTCTCCAGTCAATCCATCGACGATCTATTTCGGCGGTGTGGCGCCATATATCTCGAATGACTCCGGTATGACCTGGACGGCTTTGGCCGCCCGAGGCGGAACCCATCCGGACCAGCATGCCGCGCAATTCGCCCCATGCACCGGAAACAACCCCTGCACGACGAATACCATCTATACGGGCACCGACGGTGGACTCTTTACTGCTAATCTACAGTCACAGTCTGTTTTCGCCGCCAGCACGGCGAATCAGTCGATTGCGGCGGGACAGATACAGGGGCTCGGCTCGAACTGGTCCAGCCCCAGCACGGTGCTGGCCGGCTTTCAGGACAACGGCACGCAAATGTACTCCGGGAGCGCGGGCTGGCCGGCGGTCGAGGGAGGCGACGGTGGGGTAACTCTTTTTGATCATCTGCCAGATCCGAAGAAAAATACTGTATTTTGGGCCTACCACACGTTCGCGAGCGGCTACAGCCAATATGGCGGGCAGTATCCCGATATTTCGATGTCCGAGGATGGAGGAAATACCTGGAATTCGAGCGGACCGACCACAGCGCTTTATAATACGATGAAATCCGCGAACGATGCCGGCGCTATATTTTATCCGCCCTTCGCCGTCGATCCGTTCAATGCGCATCGAATTCTTTTCGGCGCGCACTCGGTCTATTCGTCGACCGACGGGATGCAAAGCTGGTCGCAGCAGACCACCTCAACCATGACCGGCGCGGGATGCGGCACTTCGAGCCTGTACGCACTTCAGGATATCGAGTTCTCGAGCTCGCCGTTCCAGAATGAAGTGTGGGCAACGTTCAACCCACATCGATCGCTATTTCACCATTCTACAATTCCCAAAATATGACGGGAACTGAATATGTGACCTTCGCCGGATTCCGCGCGAACACCGGAATTGGACATATCTATGTAACGACAAATCACGGCACGACCTGGACCGAAGCGGATGGCAATCTACCCGACATTCCAGTGCTAAAGTTGCTAATCGATAAGAGCGATCCCACCGGGATGAACCTGCTCGCCGGTACCGACTCCGGACTCTTTCAGAGCCTCGACGGCGGAGCCACGTGGACTACGGTCAGCGCGATCCCGAATGTTCCGGTTTTCGATATCACTCAAAACGATCAGTACGAAATCGTTGTCGGTACCCATGGTCGCGGCGCGTATCGGCTGGCGCCGCCCGTTATATTAAGGAGCGTCGCCACCGAAGCCGAGCAATATGAAGCGGGCTCTGGCTACGTCAAAGTCTTCTACCCGTCGAATATCGTTCCAGGCGATCGATTGATTGCAATGGTCCTGTACCCAGGTTGCTACTCAGGAGCGGGAAGCATCGTTCCTCCTGCTGGATCAGGTTGGAACCAGATTGGCACGACCGAGTCGTATGCGGTGTCAACGTGCGGCAACTTCAAAGCTTACGGAGTAACGGGTTGGGTGTTTGAATGGGAGCTCACTCCACAATTGCCCGTACCGGCATCGGGTTACCAGAAATTTGAGGTAGCCGGCGATTTCTATCTCTACGAGAGTGAAAGTCTCACCGCGGCTTTTAGCGGAGCTTCAGCCTCGTTAATCGACAACGTGCCTGAAGCCTATGTAGCTAGTTCGGGGACCGCATTCACCGCACCGCAAATTACCTTCTCCAGTCACGATGGGATAGCCCTGCAATGGTTCTCCGATAATGCGTTTATGAAATCGCCTGGTGGACTCAACCCGGAGAATTATGAAGATAAATACGGGGCTTGGGTCGGGTTTCAGCCGTCGGACCCGGCGATGATTCTTGATTTTCCGACCGATTTCAATTCCCTTTGGCAGGTACTTTTACCGTCGAGCGGAACGTACGGTCCGTGGACGGGTACCGCGGTAGACTTGCCTATGAGCGGCGATCCCACTCCGCCACCAGCAACGGGCGACGGATGGGGTTGGACGATCGTCATCCCGCCTAATGGATAAGCGAAGATCACAGCCGACGATCGAATCCGCGTGCTAGAGTGGTCCGCGCGGTATTACGCCGCTGCGTTACACGCGGCAGAGCAGGCCGCCGTCGACCGCGATCGCCTCGCCGGTGACGAAGCCGGCCGCCGGCGAGACCAGGTAGAGCAGCGCGCCAGCGATCTCCTCGGGCTTGAGCAGGCGACGGTAGGGCAGATAGCGGATCAGCTTGTCGGCGAAGTCGCCGGGCTCGAGCGCGGGACTGCCGGCCTCTTCGGTCCATCCGCATTCGAGCAGGTTGATACGCACGCCGCGCCGCGCCCATTCCAGCGCCAGCGCGCGGACCAGATTGCGCACGGCGCCCTTGGCCGCGCAGTAGAGCGCCGCATTGGGCACGCCGCGCTCGGCCATCACGGTGCTGATGTTGACGATGACGCCGCCGCCGCGCTGGAGCATCACGCGGCCGATCTCCTGAAAAGCCATCCAGACGGTCTTGAAGTTATCTTCCATCACGCGGTCGTAGGCCGAATCGTCGGTCGCCTCGACCGTCGCGTAGAACGGCGCGTCGAGCGCGGTGACGAGGATATCGAGGCCGCCGAGTTGACTCACGGCGAGGTCGGCAGTCGCGCTGAGATCGGCGCGGATGGCGGCGCGCTGGACCTGGACGACCGCCGTCGCGCCGGCGGCCTGGATGGCCTTGGCGACCTCCTTGAGCCGATCGCCGGTGCCCGGCTCCTGCGAGGCGAGCAGCACCTTGGCGCCCGCCTCGGCCAGCGTGACGGCGGCGGCGCGGCCGAGCGGATGCTCGGCGCCGATGACGATCGCGGACTTGCCGGCGAGCGAGAATTCCTTGAGGCCGGCGGGGAGCGCTTTCGCGCCCGCGGTCTTCACCTCAGCCGTCTTCGTGTCAGCCATTTTCGCGTCAGCCATGTGAGCCTCAGCCGTTGCCATCGCGCGCGGGGGCCGGCGCGGGATTACCCGGGGCGACGCCGGTCGGCACGATGCCGCCGGCGAGTCCGCCGCCGTCGATGATGATCATTTCACCGTTGACGTGATTGGAGGCTTCGGAGGCGAGGAAGACCGCCAGGGGGCCGACGTCCTCGTCGTCGCCGGGGCGGCCGATCGGGATAAACTTGCCGCCCTTGAAGAACTTCATCATGGCCTCGTTATGCGGAAAGATGCCGGGCACGATGCAGTTGGTCTGGATATTGTTCTCGGCGTAGGTCAGGGCGAGCGAGCGGGTGAGCTGGAGCACCGCGCCCTTGGCGCAAGCATACATATAGTTATGTTTGCCGCCACGCAGGCCGTAGCCCGAGGCGACGTTGACAATCTTGCCGCGGCCGGCCTTGACCATGTGGGGGATCGCGGCGCGCGCGCAAAAGAACTGGCTCGAGAGGTTGACGTCGATGCCGCGATGCCATTCGGCGTCGGTGATCGCCTCGATCGGCTTGCCGAAGGAGTCCTCGCCGATGCCGGCGTTGTTGATCATCACGTCGACCCGGCCGAACTCCGCGATCGCCGCGGCGATGAGCGCGTTGACCGCGGCGGAGTCGCCGACGTCGGTCGGCACGGTGAGGCATTTGCGGCCGGTCGGCGCGATCAGCGCGGCGGTCTCGTCAAGCTGGGCGACGGTGCGCGCGGCGGCGACGATATCGGCGCCGCAGTTGGCGAACCGCACGGCCATCGCACGGCCCAGGCCGCGTCCGCCGCCGGTGATGACGGCGACTTTGCCGTCGAGCTTGAAGCTGTCGAGAATCATGCGACCTCCGGGCCCGCGGCGGCGCGCATTGCGGCGTCCGCGGCGGCGCGAGAGGCTAACTTACACAGGTCGCGGGCGCGCGGGAAACCGTCGCACATCGCGGCGCGGGACGCTTTTGACCGTCCGCGGCGGCGCGTTGTATCCTTATAGCGAGGTCGCGGATCGCCATGGCGCTAAAACTCGTGATGTATTCGGATTTTATCTGCCCGTTCTGTTACGTGGGCTTTGCCGTGGTGCGCAAGCTCAAAGCGGAATTCGACCTCGAGCTGGATTGGCGCGGCTTCCAGATTCATCCGGAATGGCCGGCCGAAGGGATGCCGGCGGCCGAATGGCACAACGGCATGGACGCGGCCACGCGGCGTACCGTGTGGGAGCGGATCGGTGCGATGGGCGCGGCGGCGGGTCTCAGCATGAAGGCGCCGGCGATCCTGACCAATTCGCGCCTGGCGCTGGAGGCGGCGCAGTTCGCGATCGAGGCGGGAGCCGGCGAAGCGTTCGAGGAGCGGGTGTTTCGCGCCTACTTCAGCGAGGGGCGCAATATCGGGAGCGCGGCGGTGCTCGGCGATCTGGCGGCGGAAGTCGGCCTCAAGCCCGACGACCTGAACGTCGCGCTCGAGAGCAATCGCTATCGCGACCGCCTGCACGAAAATACCCATGAGGCGCATGAGCGCGGGGTCAGCGGCGTGCCGACCTTTTACGTCGGCGAGTTCCCGATGGTCGGGGCGCAGAGCGAAGACGTCATGCGTATGCTGCTGCAACGGGCGAGCGAGCGGCGTGCCGTGCTGCAATAGGGCGCGCAACCCGATGCGCACGGTAAGCATTTGACGATTGAGCGCGACGGCGGCGGAGTGCGGCTCGACCTGCGCGGCGTGAAATGCCCGCTCAACTGGGCGCATGCCAAGGTGCGCCTCGAGGCGATGCGCCGCGGCGAGGTGATCGAGCTTTTGATCGACGACCCGCGCGGCGTGCGCGATATACCGCGGGCGGCCGAGGCCGAGGGCTATGCGGTGACCGAGGTGCGGGCCGACGGCGCGCTGTGGCGGCTCACGATCGAAAGGTAGCGCGCGGACAGGCGCGGACCGCGCGGCGCGATTCGACTCAGCGGCGCGCACCAACTACGATCACGCCGCAAGCCGCATTGGCGAATAAGGCGGAATCCGTGAACGCTGAGCAGAAGCAGAAATTGTCCGATTTGTTTGCCCAGGAAAACCTTGCCGTGCTGATCACGCAGGGCGCGCAATGGCCGACCGGCACGATGCAGGCGTTTGCCGAGACCGATCAGCTCGAACTGCTGTTTATCATGCGCTTCAGCGCCGAGAAATTTCAGAACCTGATCGCGCATCCGCACGTCACGGTGCTGGTCGACACGCGCGACGTCGGATCGGTGGCGACGTTCGAGATCACGCGGGCGGCGGTCCAGGGGGTCGCGAGCGAAGTGCCGCGCGACACGCCCGCATGGAGCGAATTCAAGAACGTCTTCCTTAAGAAGAATCCGTTCGAGGCGCCGTTTTTCGCCAACGACACGCTGCGCATGGTGCGGGTGGCGCCCAAGCGGATTTCATACGCCAACGGGATCAAAGACACCTTCTGGATCGAGTTGTAAAGGCGATCGCGGGTGATCCGCAGGCGCGCGAATGGCGTCGGCACGAGCTAGGGAACCTCTGCGCAAGTTAGGTTGTCATTCTGAGCGCAGCGAAGAATCCC
>JADMIL010000032.1 GCA_015478645.1 Candidatus Binataceae bacterium | reverse complement strand
CGCGCGATCGTCTTCAACACCCGCCGCATGTGCGCCGATTGCACCACCATCCCGCCGATATTCTCGCACCCCAGCGCGAGGCTATCGACATCGATCCATTCGCCCGCATCGCCCCCCGTCTCTGCGGCGGTGACGAGTACCGAGCCGTCCGTCAAGCTGTGTTCCATTGCAAAATCGCCATCACCATTGCCGCAGGCGCGATGCGCGTGACATCGCCCCCACAACAGTCCATCAAGCAAGCGACAGGCCATCGGCAACGCGACGGCGAGTTAAAATGATCGCGTGGTTCATTGGAAGACGGCCCGCCTCGAGCGACCAATTAATGGCGCGACGCCATCGTAATGACGGAAAATTGTACCAAAATGGGAATCGGATCCCGCGCGCCCACGGCCTTTATCACGCGGCCTGACGCGTTGGCCGAATCACACGCCCAGCACGTCGGCGAGCACCTGCGCCGCATGGTCGCGCGGATTCACGCTGTCGTAGACCCGCGCGATCTGACCGTCCTCGTCGATCAGAAAGCTGATCCGGTTAGCATTGCGGGCCCTCGGATCGTCGCACGCGCCGTAGGCCATTCCGACCGTCCGATCGGTATCGCAGAGCAGCGGGAAGGGAAATTGGTATTGGGCGGCAAATTCGTCGTTGCGCTCGACGTCGTTGAAGCTGATACCGAGCACGACGATATTGTTCTCGTCGAAATAGTTCATTTGATCGCGGAAGGAACAACCCTCGAGTGTGCAGCCCGGGGTAGCGGCCTCGGGAAAGAACCAGAGGATCACTTTGCGCCCGCGCAGGCGCGCGAGCGCGACTTGCAAGCCTTCGTGGCTAATCAGTGTGAAGTCGGGCGCCTGCTCTCCAACCTTTGGCATCATCGGGCAAACCTCCGCGCGCGGTATAGTGCGGCTAATTGAGCATCGTGCGCAGCCGCGCGAGCATTTCGAGGCAGGTGGGCTCGCCCGGCTCGATCGCCAGCGCGCCGTCGAACTCGCGTATCGCCCACTGCACCATCCCCTTGGCGGCATACAGGCGGCCGAGATTCATGAATGGGTAATGGCGCGGTTCGTAGCGCGGCGCGGCCTTGGCCTTCACGAACCATTCAACCGCCTCGTCGAGGTCACCGCGCGACATCAGATAAGAGCCGATATCGTTATATGGATTGCCGAAGGTGGGATCGACCTCGATCGCTTTCATACATTCGGCAATCGCGTCATCGAGCCGCCCGAGCATGCGCAAGGCCCAGCCGCGAAAAGTATAGGCCTCGGCGGTGGGCAACACGTCGATGGATTTTCCGTAGAGCGTGATCGCGTGGTGGAAATCGCCGCGCATATGGCAGGTCACGCCCTCGTTCCACAGTTCCATGGCACGCAGCCGAAGCGCCGATTGATCCATGCCACGAGCGTTACGGTCCGGCGGCCGGCAGGTCAAGGGCGGCGCCGGCCGCGGCGCGACGCCTCAGGGCGCGAGAAGCGCCGGCCTACTGACTGAGCGTGCGGATCGCCTGGATCATCGCGGGCGCCAATATGACGATCAACATCGCGGGCAGCACGAACAGCACGAGCGGGAAAAGGATTTTGATCACGCTCTTCTGCGCCGCCTCTTCGGCGCGAAAGCGGCGCTTGTTGCGCATCGAATCGGAACTCGAACGCAATGCGGGACCGATCTGCGCACCGAGCTGTTCGCTCTGGATCAGGGTCGCCGCCAACGGCTTCACGTCCTCGACCGAGGTGCGATCCGCGAGGCTGCGCAAGGCCTGCCCGAGCGACGCGCCGGCGGCAACTTCACCCGAGACCAGCGCCAGTTCGCCGCCAATCGCCTGGCCCTGGCGTTCGGTCTCGTCGCCCACGATCTTGATCGCTTCGAACAGTCCTAGACCGGCCTCGACACAGACCACGAGCAGATCGAGGACATCCGAGAGCTGGCGGGAAATATCGGCCTGGCGTTTACGCGAACGCCGGCGCAGGTAATAGATCGGCCCGATGGTTCCGAGCAACACGCCGATCATGACGAAGAGCAGCATACGGCCGGCCGATCCGCCGAGCACCAGGGCGGCGACCGCACCGAGTACGCCGCCGGCGACCGCCGAGATCAGTCGAATCAACTGGAAAATCGGCACCGCGGCTGAGCGCATAAAGCCGGCGCGTACGAGGGTCTGCGCGAGCTTCTCGACCGACGGCGTGCCCTTCGCCGCCGGCATCCGCTTCAACGCCCAGCCGAACATCGAGCGCGCGAGCCCGTCCGGCATCGGGCTGTCGCCGAATTGGCCGGCACCCTTTTCCATGCGCAACTTCAATGCCATCTCGGAGAAGCGCTCCTGGAATACGCGATGGCTGCCGTAGAGCGCGACGTAGAGGCCGGTTGCGACGATGCCAACCAGGCAGAATATAACGAAGCTCACGAGCGTAGTGCTCATCTCAGCGATACTCCTGTGCGTATTCCATTAACTATTTCTGTCTCTGATCAAGCGACTGCGCATCTTGCTTAATCGACTGGGCATCTTTTGAATATCTAGTGATGCGCGGTGGCTCTCACTAAACCATCGCGAACGCCATTACTCAGCGCGGGAGCTTCCGCCTAGTAATTGACCTGGAGTATTTTGCGAATAGTAAAAAAGGCCATGGTGTCGAGCACGATCGCGGCCTTGAGCGCCTTCTGCCCCATCGGATCCAGAAACAGGACATGCGCATAGCTCGGCTGCACCACGCTGAAGGCGGCCAGCACGATCGCGGGCAGCAGGCCGACGATCATCCCGCTCATCCGCGATTGCGCGGTCATCGCATGAATCTGCTGCTGCAGGCGCTGGCGGGTACGGACAATTTCCGACAGCCGCCCGACGATCTGGGCGAGACTGCTGCCGACCTCGCTCTGTACTTTGATGGCGACGACCAGCAGGCGCAAATCCTCTTCGGGCACGCGGGTCAGCAGCTCGTCGAAGGCCTGCCCGAGCGGCATCCCGAGCCGCGCCTGCTCGAGTACCGTGCGGAATTCGCCACCGAGCGGATCGGCAAATTCCTGCACCAGGACCTGCAATCCGCGCAGCAGCGAATGGCCCGCTTCGAGCGACGACTTGATCAGATCGAGCGCGAACGGCAATTGCATCGCAAAAGACTTCATCCGGCGCTTGCGCCGGATCCTGACATAGAAGATCGGAATGGCGCAGAGTCCGGCACCCGTGGCCAGAGCGAAGAGCGTGCTATGCCAGAAGATTTCGCCGGCACCGATGCCCGCGCCGGCCAGCAGGACCACCACCAGCAGGATTTCCGAGACCCGCATGTAGATGCCTGCCTGCCACATGCTCTCCTCGAACCGGCGCATCAGGTTGAGGCGATAGATAAACGCGAGGACTTCCTGCCGGCTGCTGGCCGAGATCGGCGCGCGATGGCGCCCGCGAGTGCGCATCAGGCCGAATTCGTCGGGATCGGCGCGTTCCCGCGTGACCTCTTCGAGGAGTTCGGCGGCGCGGTCGCGCTCGTCGCCATGGCCGAGCATCAGTACTACGGCAATCACCAGTACCAGCGCGAAGACGCCGGTCGAGATCAACAGGTCCATAATTTATCTCCGTGCGAAGCTCTCTCCGTGCAAATACCGGCGCGGGACGCGTCCTCGCTCCGGGGGCGCATCCTCTTTTGAAGCGCTGATCAATGAGCGACGGCGCGCAGCGGACGCGCCGAGGTATCGAGCTTGAAGCCGGCCGCCTCGATTTGGCCGGCGTAAAACGAACGGATGCCGGTCGACCGATAGATCCCGTTAATCTTGCCGTCGGCGCCGACATCCGTACGCACGAACTCGTAGAGATCCTGCATCATGATGGTCTCGCCCTCCATGCCGCTGATCTCGGAAATTTTCATCACTTTGCGCGTACCGTCGGAGAGGCGGCTGACGTGCAGCACGATATTGACGGCCGAGGCGATCTGCTGGCGCATCGCGCGCTGCGGAATCGAAAAGCCGCCGAGCAGCATCATCATCTCGAGCCGGCCGATCGACTCACGCGGGCTGTTGGCATGGATCGTCGCGATCGAGCCGTCGTGGCCGGTCGACATCGCCTGCAACATGTCGTAGACCTCGGCGCTGCGGACCTCGCCGACGATTATGCGATCGGGACGCATGCGCAGAGTATTCTTGACCAGGTCGCGCTGCGTGACCTCGCCCTTGCCCTCGAGATTGCTCGGCCGGGTCTCGAGCCGGACCACATGCGGCTGCTGGAGCGAGAGCTCGGCCGAATCCTCGATCGTCACGATACGCTCGTCCTCGGGGACGAAGGCCGACAGACAATTGAGCATCGTGGTTTTGCCCGAGCCGGTACCGCCGCAGACAATGATATTGAGGCGGGCGCGGACCAGCGCGCGCAGAAAATCGACCATCTCGCGGGTCAGGCTGCCCTTATCGACCAGTGCCTCGATATCGTGGCGCTTCTTGCCGAAACGCCGGATCGACAACGACGGTCCGTCGATCGCGAGCGGCGGAATAATTGCATTGATACGCGAGCCGTCGCGCAGACGGGCGTCGACCATCGGCGACGCTTCATCGACCCGCCGGCCGACCTGCGAGACAATTCGATCGATGATCAGCATCAGGTGATGATCGTCCTGAAAGGTCACGTCGGCGCGATGCAGCTTGCCAAATTTCTCGATGTAGACCTGGGAATGGCCATTGACCAGGATATCGGTGATGTCACCGTCGTGGAGCAGCGGCTCGAGCGGGCCCAGGCCCAGCAGCTCATTCTTGATCTCGCTGACCAGGCGTGCGCGATCGATATCCGTCAGCAGACGCCCCTCTTCGTCGAGCGTGTCATTGATCGCCGAGGTTACCTTGGCCGAGACCATGCTCGGTTCGAGGGCGTCGAGCTTGGAGACGTCGAGGGTCTCGAGCAGGCGGTTATGGACGCGAAGCTTGAGCCGGCGCGACCCGTCTCCGATATCGTCACGCCGGCGCGCCTGACCGCCACCGAGGATCGAGCCGCTGGGCTCTGCGGGCTTGATGGCGTTGGCGCTATTTTGCGAAAGACGGTCTGCGAGTCTCATCGGGTGAATCCTTCCTTTTCGGCCCTGCCATGCCATTCCGGCCATGCCATGCATTGTTCATGCGAATCATCAATCGTCGTAATTATCATTCTGCTTAAATTATCAGTCTTGGTAATTATCAGTCGCGCGAATAAGTATTCACTATCCGAGTGACGGTCCGGTAATCATTCCAAGCCGCGCTCCCGGTTGTACTAATCGATTGGCTAATTGCTTCCATATGGACAGCTATATGCGTTTTGTAGTGGCGCATTAGCTATTTAACCGCCGCGGCGGCGAGCCGGATCAGGCCCGCGCACCCACCGCGCCAAGCAGGCGCGCAAACCAACCTGGAACCACCTCGGGAGTCGCCTCGCGCCGTGCGTTGAGCCGTCGCGCGAGGGTCTCGACCGATCGCGCCAACGACGAATTGGGCGCGCTCTGCCAGAGATCGTGCGAGCGCAGATGAACCTTCTCGATCGTCCGGTCGTCACGCGGAATCCGGGCAAAGATCGGCCTGCCAAGGACCTTGACGATTGCCTCCTCAGTGACTGGATTGGTCGAGTCGTAGCGATTCAGGATAAAGCGCGGCTCTTCGCAGCGCAGCCCCAGGCGCCCGAACAGATCGATAAAACGCAGCGCACTGTGCGCCGCGACCAGCGACTGGTCGAGTACATAGAGTACCTCTTCCGAACGTTCCCACGCGGCGACCGCGTTCTCATTGACATGGCGTCCGCTGTCAATCAGGACGAAGTCGAACAACTGGCGTATCAGGTCGAGCACCACTCCGACCGTAATATCGGTGACGCGTTCGGCGTCCTCGATACTGTTGGGCGCGGCGAGCAGATAGATGCCCGAAGGATGCTTGGTCAAGGCGGATTCCAGGCGGATCGAGTCGAGCTTGCGGATAAAATCGATCAGCGAGGCGATCGACTCTTCCGGCTCGACATGCAGAAAGACTCCCTGCCCGCCCTTTTGCAGATCGAGGTCGACCAGCGCGGCACGCCGATCAAACGCATGGCATAGCGCGAGCGCCAGATTGGCGCTCAGCGTCGTCAGCCCGACGCCGCCGGAGAGGCCGGTCACGGAATAGATTACGCCGCCTTCAATCCGCTCGGAGCGGCGGCGTTTCTCACTGAGCTTGAGCAACGCGCGTGTCACCGCGCCGATATCCAGCGGCAGAAACAGCATCTCGTCGGCGCCCGCATGCAGCACGCGCCGCATCAGCATCGGCGACTGATCGCGCAGCAGGGCAAAGATCAGCGGCCGCGGCGAGCGTTCCGCGTGAGCCTGCAGATAACCCAACGGCACCGCTTCGTTACCGTCAAAAATAACCATCGCGATATCGGGATCGCCCGACCCTTCGACTTGCGTGTGGGCTCCGTCCTCGGTGATTTCCAACGGTGGATCGCTCACCTCCTCGAGGACCTTGCGCACTTCGGCCCGCTGCTCTTCGGTCTCGCCGACCAGATGCACTAGCAACGTGTAGCGCCGCTCGGTTGGTTTCGCCCCTAGTCCTGCCACGTTCGCCTCGCCCTTAGTTCTTCACGCACCCGGATCGACGGTTTGAATTCGCGTCATCGCGCGGAGCCGCACGCCTGCGGCTCCGTTCCCATCGTCACCCACGCACCCGCCGGCCGGGTCTCCGGCATGCCAGTGCAAACCGACGGCGAAGGCTTTCGCCCTCGCCGTCGTGCACGGTCCATGATGGCCGACCGGAGCAATCGCTGGCCTGTTCAGGAACTCGTAAGGGCTGAGTTCACCTTGTTGACCATCGATCCGATATCCTGGCCCATCACCTCGTAGGTCACGAAGACCACCACCGCAATCGCCGCCAGAATCAGCGCGTATTCGGTCATCGTCTGTCCTTTCTGCAACTCGCGTACCTTGTTTAACCACTTCACTACCATAACCATTTCCCGTTCCTCCTTTAGCTGGCTTTACGCCTCAATGGTCTCCTTAGAGCCCAATTTCTAATTACTACTTCTAACTCTTCGCTGGCTTCGTCAGGCTTATGAATAGCCGCCCGATGACACTTACTGACTATTATCGGTCGGTCGCTTCTCTATCTGCTTGGTCACCGCCTGTCCGTCATCAACACAAATTGTTATCTCGCGCTCTCTCATAAACCCGCCTTCCTGCGCGAAGTAGCTCTGCATTACTTAGTAAGCGGACTCGACAAGCTAATGTCCGTCTACCAATGCTGTTCAATCTCGCCATAATGCTTACAGCACGGACTATGCCATCGAGCACGACCGCATATTCTTAGCTTTTCTGGCGATCTATCCCTGATTGAGAAAGAGTGCCTCAATCACGGACTACCCGATGTATCAAGATGAAACGTGTAGATGACTTTCGTACACGTCACGCAATGAGCGCTGAGGAATAGCCTTGATGGATTAGACGGCCTGCGCCTGGCGATGCTCGCCGCGGCGTTGGCCGCCTCGTGGCGCAGGCCGCCGCGCCATCCTGGTGGTCAGAAGTGGTTCGTGGCGATGTTGGGATTACCGGCGGCGTTAATCGAGTAGGAGTCGATAAAGCCAGCGCTTTGTCCGGTACCGTCGGTCGCGATTGAGTCGTATTCGCCCATATAATCCGGTGCCACCAGCAAGTCCTGACCGACCAGCGAAGCGAAGTTAGTTCGAGTGATTTTGGTGTTCCTCCACGACTTGCCGTTATTGATGGAGGTGGCGCAGTAGCGATCGATGAGGAAATTGTTGGGGTCGCGCCGCCGATCGTAAAAGCAGATTCCAATCCTCCCCTTCTTGTCGCTGCCGATGGCCGGCGCGAACTGATCCGAGAGCGGATTCGCGCCACCCTCGGGATCATTGTTGATGCGCAATGGCGCCGACCAGCTCGCGCCGCCGTCCTGGGACTGCACGAACATGATATCGCCGAAACCGTAGAGGCCGGTGGTCGAAAGGCTGTCCGGTACACTGAAGGCAGCCGTCGCCCACGTGAGATAGATGAAGCCGGTGTTGGTTTTCCCTTTGCCAATCGCGATGCCGGGATATTCGCCGGAACGCACGAAGCCCTGCAGGTCGGCTCCATCACCAAGCGGATCGACCGGTGCGACGGTCACCGGCGCGGCAAAGGACGCTGCACCATCGACGGATTTGGCGATGCGGACTTCGCGATCGGTCAGTGCGCCGCTGTTCTCGCCCATCGCTTCGTAGGCGATATATACTTGCGCTTCGGGACCGATCGCGATCTGCGGCGCGGTCACCGCGAGATTCGGATGGTTGGCGTCGGCGCAGACCTGTTCGACCACCGTGGGCTGCGCGCTCCAGTTTGCTCCGCCATTGTTGGAGGCAACCACTTCGATCGCGTAGCGCGGGATCGCCTGCCCGAATTGGTCGTTGCCGCAAATCTCGCCCGAGTAATCGATATCGACATAGCTGATATAGAGCAGCGACGGGTTCGCATGATCGATCGCGAGCCAATCGCGAACGATCAAGTGGGTAAGCGAGCTCTTGGACACGGCGAGCGCTGGCGGCGGAAAGCTCTTTCCCCCGTCGCTGGATTGCGCGATCGCGACTCCGCTCGCATTGTTGAGCGTGTCGCTCCAGATTGACGCATAATAGAACTTTTCGGCGTCGGCGCAGGCTATCGACGGATTACCCATGATCGCCTGGCTGAACGAACCGGTCGGCGTGGGCGTGCCGTCGTAGGAAAAGATGGCGCCCTTGTTGGCCGAGGTGGACAGGCCGAGCGCACTCACGCCGGTGTTAGCGATCAGGGTTTTGATTTCGCTGCCCGTATCGTTGAAGCCGATCAGAACGTTTGATCCGCACCAGGCACTGGCGGTTTCGCTCTGGGTGAATCCGGTGAAGCGACTCGCCCCCAAGGTCGGATTCGAGATTGCGCCAGCCCCAAAGACCACCGCCAGGGCCGCGTCCGGCGCGGTGGCGTCGGTCACGATCGGCGAGGCGCTCGCGATTTGCACCAGGCGCGGACGCAGCTCGGCCCAGCGGTCGCTCAGGGCGGCAAGATTGCGGGCGACACCGAATAGCCGATCGCGCCGGAAATTCGGATTCTGTTCGAGAGTTTGGAGATTAGCGATCGAACTGTCGAGGCCGGCGATGCGATCCTCGATCGACTGTGCATGGCTCGCCGGAAGATCGATCGCGATCGCGCCAACCAGCACGACCGCAATCGCTATCGCCTGAGTAATTCGCTGTGACAAGGGAAAGCTCCGTCAGGCCGGATTGACGGCCGCCGCCGTCCGCCGTGACGAAGCTGATTTCCAAGTTGGATGCCAACGCGGAGCGTAGCGTGGATAATCCGCTATCCGCACCGAATTCCCCTTTTGCTACATGTCGCATTCCCGATCCGCCACCTGCACCAGGCGCGCGTGGAGTTCGTCGCAAAACCCATTCAGGCGGCGAGGTGACAAAATTGCGGCGCTCGAATTATGCCACTCCGAGGCGCGATGCGGCGTGCCGCCGGCACGCATCGGCCGCTTTCGGCTATCGCAAATCCACCCTTTAAGGGCGATGGCGGTCTCGATGATTGGGGTTTAAGAGCGATCTCTGCGTTAACCGCCGCGCGGTCCGCGTGGTGTTGAAGTGGCGCGCCTCGATGAACGGGTCAGGCGGTTGACCTAGAGCGCCGCTAATGAATCGGCGGTGCAGGCCGAAAATTGGCTGGCTGGCGCCGCGTCCCGCGAGCCGGATAGCCCGGCGGCCAGCCGCGCAGAGCTACTCGTAGAACGGAGTATATTCCTGTTGCTCGCGATCGACCGATCGGCGCGGCTTGCTGATCACGTTGCCGCCACTGGTTCGCGACCAGAGCGCGACGAGCAACTGGCGCACGCGCCCGGCGGACCCGTGATGCAAGTGATGCCGCATATCCATTTCGCCTTCACGGACGATCGTTCTGGTGATTGTGCTCATCGCGATGCCCACCCTGTAATCCCTTTTGGGGAGAACTCCACCGCGCCTCCTGCCACCCCACGAGGTAATTGCAGACTGCACACAGCATGCCACTAGCTAGTCATTGGGCTATTCTCATCAATTATCGCCATAGCTTTTCCCTGATTCTGAACTGATCGGAAGTAGTTTCGCACGTGCGACAAGTGGGAATTACCGTGTTCACGAATGTGAACCGCCTTGCAACACGGGCCATTGACTAGCGCGGTCCGCGCGACGCTATTGCTTTACGGCAAAGGGGCGATCGCGCTCGCTCAGGGCCTCTTTCAGACCGCGTTCGCGGCTCGCCTGCATCCAGTTTTTCACCGTGTCGGTCTGATGGGCGATGCAGTCAAGATCGGCCGCCGACTGCTCCAGCGCGCGTATCCCCTGGACCTCCAGCCATCGATTGACGGCCGCCTTGTGCAGCGCGAGCAATTCCACCGGCACGAGCGCCACGCGCCGGGCGTAGGCCAAAGTCTCAGTGTCGAGCCGGTCCCTGGGATAGACCCGGTTGACCAGATGGGCCTCGAGCGCTTCGGCAGCGCTCATCAGGTCGCCGGTAAAAAAGAATTCCTTGCTCTTGCGCGGCCCCATCAGGATTGGCCACATCGAGAGCGTCGGCAGAATGCCCAGCGTGCGGCCGGCCGGATGGCCGAACTGAGCGTCTTCGCTGGCAAATACGAGGTCGCAATGACCGGCGAGTTCGGTCGCGCCGGCCAGGCAATAACCATGGACCTGCGCGATAGTCGGCTTGCCGATCGCCCACAGGCGCTGCCAGCGTTCGACCAGCTTCTGCAGGTTCACGCGGTCGCTGCTCACCGTGAAGCGCGACCCGGGCTGCTGGGTGCCCTGCAAATCGTAGCCGGCGCAAAAGGCCCGGCCGGCGCCGCGGATAATCAGCACGCTGGCCTCGCGATCGGCCTCGAAGGCGTCGAGCACCTGGTCGAATTCGGCCAGCAGTTGGGGCGAGAGGGCGTTGAGTTTCTCGGGCCGGTTGAGTGTCAGGCGGAAGATTTTTTCTTCGACCTTTTCAAAGCTTACGGTTTCATACGTCGCCATCGTTGACTCCTCCATTGCTGGGCGACCGCACGCCCGCGGGTCAGGGCGGCGCGGCCGCGACTACGACTCATGCGCGGAGCAAAAAATCGCCCGGCACCTCCGCACTCTCTTCGGGCGCCTCCCAGAAAAACAGATGGCCCGCGCCTTCAATCACGTGGGCCTTGGCGCCCGGGATGTGGCGCTGCAGGATATCCGCGTTGGCCGCCGGCACGATCGGATCCTCGCTGCCGGTGATTACCATCGTGGGCGCCTTGATCATGGCGAGCCGGCCGAGCGTGCCGAAACCCTCGATCGCTGCCCATTGCCGCTTGTACGTATGCATTGGCGTGACCGGATAATTCGCCATCTCGGCGATACGAGCCTCGATGAAGACCTGGCCCTGCGGCGACGCGGCGAAGGCCCGGCTGCAACACGCCTCCATCAGGCGCCGGGTCTGCGCAGCCGGCGTAATCCCGGGAGTCGGACGCAGCGCGCCAGTCGATTCGGGCGGACCAATCACCGCGTCGTGCAGGCCGCAGTTGGTGCAGCCGAGGACTAGCCGATCGAGGCGATCGGGAGAGTTGAGCGCGAACTCCTGCGCGATCATCCCGCCCATCGAGATGCCGTATAGATGGGCGCGGGCGATGCGCGCATGGTCAAGGACCGCGGCGACGTCGGCCGCCATGTCGGCGATGGTCCAGGGTTGATCGGGCTGATCGCTCTCACCGGTTCCGCGATTGTCGATCAGGACAGTCTGAAAGCGCCGCGCGATTTCCTGCACGAAGGGCTCGCCCCAGGTGCGTGACGAGCCGCTGAAGCCCATCACCAAAACTAGCGGTGCGCCGGTGCCACGGATTTCGTAGCGCAGTCTTATCCCGTCACGAGCGGAGCAAAATCTCACGTCGGCCATCGGCACGCCCTCGGCAAAGATTTTTGCGCGGCGGCGGCCCTTGCGCCGGTCCGCGTCATCGGAGCACCCGATCACGAATCATGCGATCACGCGACCAATTCGGTCGTGGCGTCAAGCGCTCCCAGCCCCGCGCGACCGGCCAGGAGCGCTGCGAGCAGCCGGTAGACTTCGCGATTGACTGGCAGTCCCAGATGGCGCCCGCGCACCTCGTGATTGCCACCGTGCGGGTCGCGGCATGCGCGCCAGTCGACCACGTCGTCCTGGCGCGTGTAGATCGAACTGAAAACGCCCGCGCGAATCGGACCCGGCATCAGGCTGCGCGCAAAGCCGCAGGCGCAACTCGCCGTACCACAATCGGGAGGTGCGCCGGCGAGCGTCTGCCACACGCCGGCCAGGCTGCGCATGATTGGCGCGACGCGCCGATGGAGCGAGTCCCACTCATGATCGATCGGCGCGCCCAGGGCAATCACCCGGCTGACCACGGCCGGGCGTTGACGCCCGACCGCGCGCGCCAGCACCCCGCCCAGGCTATGGCCGATGATTGCGACGCGGCGCCCCGACTCGCGCGCAATCCCGGCCGTCCGCCGGCCGAGTTGCTCGACCCGATCGCGCGGGCAGCCGAGGTTCAGGTCGATGCCCGATGGATATGGCTGATAGCCGATGCGCTTCAGCCAGCGCCTCATCGGCAGCATCGCAAGGTCGCCGGCGAAGTAGCCCGGCACCAGCAGCACCGGCGCCCCGTCGCCGCGCGGCACCTCCCGCCCATAGAGCACCGGGTCGCGCAGCAGCGCGGCAAGCTGATCGAAGTAATCGAGGGACGCAGCCGTCAGATCAAGCAACACCGGATCCCGTGCCTCCACATCCTGCGCAATCGATCGATGCGGCGTATCGCGGCCGCCGGCCCTTCAGCACGATCGATTGTGTCACCGCCCCCGGCCCGCGCCATCGACGGTCGCGTGCACGGAAAAATTACAGTCGCCGGATAGTAGCCATGAATCGGGCGCAAGCAAAGCGGATCGCGCGTGGATTCGATTCGCCGCAAAAAAAACGCGCGGCCTCGGCAGGAGACCGCGCGCGGTGCAATGCGATCGGCGATGCGGATCTATTAGTTCGCGGCTTCCAGTTGCCAAAGGTTACGGGCCGCGGCCGTCGACTTCGTGATCAGCTTGCGGGCGAGATTCTGCTGCGCCTCGAACAGTGGCGCCAGCGGCGTCTCCTTGGCCCAGCCGGTGGCCTTTTCCTGCAATTCGAGCGCCTGGGTCGCCAGCCGCTCACTGGTGTCGATGTACCAGGCCACCGCCTTCTTGGCCCCTTCCATCGAGTAGAACGATTCCCCGAGCTTGCTGAACGCCTCGAACATTCCTTCGCGAGTTTCTTTTTCCTTCACTTTGAATCCTCCAGCCCCGTTTCGGGGAGATTTATTGCGCGGGCCGTTCCCGCGATTCCGGTTACCTTTCAAATTAACCACGATAAGCCCTCGAAGCTGCCCGGAATTGTCACCGAGACGACCAGAAAGGCCGTTTTTCCAGATAATCCTGTCAATTCCCAACCGGGCCGCGATCCGCGAGCCACGCACCCATCTCCGGCCACATTTTCTTCAGCGCTCCGGCACTGACCGCGACGCCGATATGACCGGTCGGAAAAATCAGGTTGCGGCGATCGGCGCTGCCCACCTTTCCGCTCAGTGGCAGGCTCGAGTTCGGATGCACAACATCGTCCATCTCGCCGATCACGTTGAGCAGCGGACAGGTGATCTGTTTCACATCGGCGACCCGGCCGCCGACCTTGAATTCGCCTTTGGCCATCAGGTTGCGCTTGAAGATGTCGCCGGTCAGTTCGGTGAACAGCCGTCCCGCCAGCGGCACGTCGCTCGACATCCAGCGCTCGAACAGATCGAACATCTCGGCGTAGCCGTCGCGCTCGGCGTTGCGATAGAGCCCGACGAACTTGTCGAGCGCATGATGGGTCGGCGACATCGCGGTGAACATCGAGTTCACCATCCAGGCCGGGCAGTTGCCATGAATCTTGGTAATCAATTCGATCGCGCTCTGATCGATGCGGTCCATCAGATGGTAGATCGGCAAGTCGCGTCCGCCCATGTCGAACGGCGCCGCCACCGTGATCAGGTTACGGACGTTCTCCTGATGGAGCGAGGTGTAGATCAGGCTGAGCAGCGCGCCTAGGCAATAGCCGATCAGATGGACCTGCGCGACCTTCTCGGCCGTCTGCACGGCGCGGATCGCGTTGGCGAGATCCTGATTGACGTAGGCCTCAAAGCCGCGCCACGCATCTTCCTTGGTCGGCGGAATCCAGTCCGTCAGGTAGACGTCGAAGCCCTGCTTGAGCAGCGTCTCGATGACGCTCTTGCCCGGCTGCAAGTCGAGAATATAGGGACGCTTGATAAGCGCATAGACCAGCACGATCGGCGTGGCATGAATCCGGTTGCGCGCCCGGTAATGGCGCAGGCTGACCTTGCCGCCTTTATAGATTATGTCGTAGGGCGTGACCGGTGCCGGGTCGGCCGAGAGGTCCGAGCCGAAGCCGCGGCCGATAGCGCCCAGGGTACGGACCGCACCGTCGATCCAATGGCCTGCGATATCGTTAAAGAGCGACACTGTTTTTGCCCCTCCGTGACTTGCGCGGCGCGGCCGGCGTAAAGCCGTTCCAGACCATCGCCGGGGTCGCACTTTGTGACTCAGCCGAGCGCACCGCCGCGTAGCCGCGATCGATCGTCGCGCGGTCTTCGCTTCGTTCGCGCTCCTCGATCCGCTCGCCCGCCTGGAGGCTGGCTGTGCGGACTTCCTCGCGCAGCGCTTCAACGTCACCGCTCAGTGCGCGGACGTCGTTGCGCAGGGCCTGGATCTCGCTGCCGGTGGGCAGTCCGATCGCCGGCCACAGGTTGCCGAAGACCGCCGAGGCGACCGCGTCACCGACCCGCTGCAGGCGCAGCGCGAGGCCGATTCCGCGGCCCGCCACCTCGCCGAAGGCGCGATTGGTGTAGAGCGCGTTGGAGGCTTCGTTCGAGATCCGCACGAGCGCGTCGTAGGCCTTCCAGCCGGCCTCGCGGACGGCCCCTTGATCGTCACCCGCGGTCAGGCGGCGCACGGCGGCGGTCGGCAGGTCGATCCAGGTGGCTTCGAACAGCTTCCCCAGATCGTCCATTAGCGGTGATTTTTGATTGCTCATCTGATTACCCCCCACCCGGTTGTGCAGACCACTGTCCGTGATTCACCTGCACTCTACGGTAGGAAAGTTTATTTAATATCTCCGCCGTATCAACAATTAGTTAGGCTTGGCTCGGTCGTATCGGCGACCAATCTCACCGATTGACCGCTGCAATCGGGCCGATTGGTCGTCTTGGCGACATTACCATCGGCTGTGCTACGAATCTTGCGTGGTGTCGAAAGCGGCAATCGACGGGAGAGCGTTAGGGCGGCTCCGAACGCTGGCGTGGCTCAGTCAGGACCAGTTGCAGGGACTTGCGCAAAGCTTAGCCCTGCAGAGCGTAAAGCGCCGCGATACAATTTTCTTCGAGGGCGAGAGCTCCAACCGGGTCTTTATCCTGATCTCGGGCGTGGCCAAGCTCTCATTTATCAGTCGCGACGAGCGGGTGCTGGTCGGGCTGGTCGGTCCGGGCGAAATCTTTGGCGTGTCGTCGCTGCTGCCGCATGCGACGCGCCCCTTTCGCTGTGACGCGTTCAGCGACGCGGTGGTTGGCGTGGTGCGCCCCGAGACCTTCGTCGGATTGGTCCTCGGCGTGCCGCTCGAACGCTTGAGCCATACCCTCGATATCACCGTCGGGCGTTGGTGGATGATGCTCCAGCGGTATACCAATTTCGTCGGGCTGAGCGTGCGCGAACGGCTGGCCGGCGCGCTGCTCGAACTCGCCATGAAGTTTGGCGTGGAGGATTCGCGCGGCATCCTGCTGACGCTCAAGCTCACCCATTCGGATCTGGCCGAGCTGGTCGGCGCCTCGCGCCAGCGCACCACCGAGCAGCTCAGCGAATTCGAGAGCGAACATATCATCCTGCGCGACGGCCGCCGCCTGATAATCGTGCTCGATCGTTTGCGTGAGTTGGTGCAAGCGCAGAGCATCGAGTAGTCTGCCGCCACCACCGCGGCCGATGGAATATACGGATCGATCGCGCCATCGCACGCGACCGGCGCGGGCCGCGCGCAAGGAGCATAGATTGTCAGCCGAAAGCAGATATTTTGACGCCAACGGCCTCAGGCTGCATTACCTCGACTACGGCAACCCGGCCATGCCGCCGCTGGTCTGTATCCACGGACTCAGCGGCAACGCGCATAATTTTGACGGCCTCGCGCCGCATCTGCGCGACGCCTGGCACGTGATGTCGGTCGACGTGCGCGGCCGCGGCGATAGCGCGTGGGGTCCGGCGGGCGAATACCTGCCACCCACCTATGTGAGTGATCTGGCCGCGATGCTCGACGCGCTCAAGATCGATCGCGTCACGCTGATCGGCACCTCGATGGGCGGGATCATCTCGATGATCTTCGCCGGCGGCTATCCCGCGCGGGTCGCGCGGCTGGTGCTCAACGATATCGGCCCCGAGGTCAATCCGGCGGGCCTCAAACGCATCACCGACTACTTCACCGCCTCACCGACCGACTTCGCCGACCTCGCCGCCGTCGCTGCCTACTATCGCGCCAACTATCCGTTCATGGCGCGCACCCCGGAGCCCGAGCTGATCGAGTTCGTGCGCTGGGCGGTCAAGCCCGGCGACAACGGCCGGCTGGTCTGGAAGATCGATCCGGCGGTGCGCAATATCCCGCGCACCGGCACCGCCGCGCGGCCGATGGACCTGTGGGTGCCATTCGCGCGGATCGAGGCCAAGGTGCTGATCGTGCGCGGCGGCGAGAGCGATATCCTGGCGGCCGATACGGCCCAGCGGATGTGCCGCGTGCTGCCCGATACGCGGCTGGTCGAGATTGCCGGCGTGGGCCACGCGCCGACCCTGACGGAGCCTGCCTCGATCGCCGCGATTAGCGAGTTTCTCGCCCGTTGAGATACGCCGCGCGCGCCGCGATCGCGCGCAGCGACGCCGGACGATGCGGCATTGCCGGACGATGCGGCGTTGCCGGACGCGCCGCGCGGCGATCGCGTCCGACGGCGCCGCATCCGCGCCTCAGGCCTGGATCACCGTGCCGTTCTGAATCAGCTCGACTTTGTAGCCGTTGGGGTCTTCGATGAAAGCGATCACCGCGCCGCCGAACTTCATCGGTCCCGCGTCGCGCACCACCTTGACCCCCTGCTGCTTGAGCGCGGCGCAAGTCGCGTAGATATCGTCGACGCCGACCGCCAGATGGCCGAAGGCGCTGCCTTGGTCGTAGCTCTTGGTACTCCAGTTATGCGTGAGTTCGATCACCGTATGGGCGCGCTCGTCCTCGTAACCGACGAAGGCCAGGGTGAACTCGCCGGCCGGATAGTCATGCTTGCGTAGCAGCTTCATGCCCAGCGCGTCGCAGTAAAACTTAAGCGACTGGTCGAGGTCGTTCACGCGAATCATGGTGTGCAGCAAACGATTCATTTTGTACTCCCCAAAGAATGATATGCGTTCAACTCCGCGATCCGCCGTCGGCGCCGCCGGATCTATTGCCGCGCGCCGCGATCGCCGCCGTCAGCGCCGTGCAAATCGCCTCGAACTCCCGCTCGGTCGGCACGATCCCGGCGCGCTCCATCCGCGCGACCAGCTCCCAGCGCTCGAGGCCTAAAATCGCCGCCGCCTCATGCTCATGCAGGCGCCTGGCTCGGATCAGTTCGAGCAGCGCAAATTCGCGCACGCGCGCCTCGAACTGGTCGGCCGGGAATTGATCGTCGAAGAGGCCGGCAGGAATGTCGAGCCTGATTTGCACGGTGTCAGGGGTAAATCTTCGCATACTCGGGCGTCCGCGCAAAGCCGCATACCTAATCCGCGCGGCGGTTTTCCGCCGGCACGCCGCGCCGCTATAGTAGGGCTTGTACTATGTCGAGCGGCGGACCGGGCCGTCGCGGCGCGCGCATCCGCCGCGCCGGGCATCCCGGGTCGGGGAGATGCAGATGGACTTTACCTACAGCGCCGAGGCCGAAGCCTTTCGCCTCGAGATTCGCAATTGGCTCGTGGCCAACATGCCCAACCGCAATCGCGCCGACGACTCGATGGAAAGCGACTTCGTGCGGACCAACGATGACGACTGGAATTCCAGCCTCGCCTGGCATCGCAAGATGCATGCGGGCGGTTGGGTCGGCGTCAACTGGCCCAAAGAATATGGCGGCCGCGGCGCCACCCTCGAACAGATGGTGGTCTTCAACGAAGAGATGATGCGCGCGCATGCCCCCGGCATCGTCAACGGCCTCGGCACCATGCTAGTCGGTCCCACCCTGATGCATTGGGGGACCGAGGAACAGAAAAAACGCTACGTCCCGAAAATTCTTTCGGCCGAAGAGATCTGGTGCCAGGGCTACTCCGAGCCCGGCTCGGGCTCCGACGTCGCCTCGCTCAACACCCGCGCGATCGAAGACGGCGACTACTTCGTGGTCAACGGCCAGAAGGTCTGGACCTCGGGCGCCGACCGCGCCGACTGGTGCATCCTGCTGGTCCGCACCGATCCCGAGGCGCCCAAGCACAAGGGCATCAGCTACCTGCTGGTCGACATGCACAGCCCCGGCGTGACCGTCCGGCCGCTGGTCCAGATGACCGGCGGCAAGGGCTTCAACGAAGTCTTCTTCGAGGACGTGCGGGTGCCAAAGAAAAATCTCGTCGGCGAGAAGAACCAGGGCTGGCAGGTCGCCGTCACCACCCTGATGTTCGAGCGCAGCTCGATTGCCGCGATGCGCGATATGATGAGCCCGGTGCGCGACCTCGCCGCGCTCGCGAAGAGCCTGCCGCGCAATGGCGGCAAGGCGTGGGACGACAGCGCCGTGCGCCAGAAGGTAGCAGGATTTGCCTGTGAGGCGGCGGCGTTGCGCTACAACAATCTGCGCCAGTTGACGCGCCGGCTTAAGGGTCTGCCGCCCGGCCCCGAAGGGTCGGCGGGCAAGCTGGCCGCCAGCGACCTGAACCTCCGGATGGCGAAATATGCGATGGAAATGCTCGGACCGTATAGCCAGTTCGAGCATGGCGCCGATCGCTCGCTCGATAACGGCCGCTGGTCATACCGGATGCTCTCGGCGCGCGCACTGACTATCGCCGGCGGCACCAGCGAGATTCAGCACAATATCATCGGCGAGCGCGTACTGGGATTACCCAAGGGCTGACGCGCGCGCCACAATCGCGAGGCGGATTCACGCGAAACATTTTTTTGAATGGAGTCCGCGCAGTGAAGAATCCCGGGATTCTTCACTGCGCTCAGTTATGACAAAGTGAAATGCACAATCCACACGCCGGCGCTAAGGAGTGGCTAGACGCCGCCGAACCAGTCGTAGCCCTGATTTTCCCAATAGCCGCCGGTGTTAGCCGCCAGGAAGTTTACTTCGGTCAGATATTTCACCATTTTGTAGCCTAACTTGACCGCCGAGTAGACGCGCAGCGGCGCGCCGTGCCCGACCGCCAGGTCGTGCCCGTTCATGCCGTACGCGAGCAGGGTCTGCGGATGCATCGCGCTGCCCAGATCCCACGACGACCAGTAGCCCTCGTCGAACGATTTGAATTCGACATAGCGCACGCCCGCCCGCGGGCCGGCGAGCTTCGCCACGTCGCTCAGCCGCACGCCGTGCCACGCGGCGACCGCCGACCAGCCCTCGACGCAATGATGCCGCACGCACATCGCGGTGCCCGGCAACTCGCGCAACTGGTCGAGCGTCAGCGTCATCGGATGGTCGACGAGTCCGCCGACGGTGAGCGACCAGTTGTCGGGCACGTCGGGCATCTCGTCGGAAATGAAGTAGGCGGGAAAGGCCGCCTCGGGCGTCGCCGCCGACGGCGGCAGCTCGGGCGCCATCCGCGCGGGCGAGAAGATCGCGCCCTCGAAGCCCTGGTTCCAGTCCTTCATCGCACCGAGAAAGCCGGTAATCGGATGGCTGTCGCAGCCGGCCAGGAGCGACGCCGCCGCCGCGCCCGCGATGAACTTGCGCCGGGTCAGCAATTTACTCACGCCGCCCTCCCGTCACCATCGTGACAATCTCCCGCGGATGCATCGCGACCAGCACCAGATGCGACGCGACGAACATCGCGATAAGCGCGAGGCCCCCCAGATGGACCACGCGCGCGCCGTCGTAGCCGCCGAACAGCAGGGTCAGGAAATGCAGTTGCACCGGCTTGTAAATGGCGAGTCCCGACAGCACCATCACGAGGCCGAAGAACACTACCGAGGTATAGGCCAGGCGCTGCAGGCCGTTGTAGAAATCCTCGGGCGGCGGAGTCTTGCGCAACCTCAAGTAATACATGAATTGCAAAAACGCGCCGCCGGCGTCGCGCCACGGGAGGAACATCCGCCGGCGCCATTCGCCGCTGGCAAAAAAATAGCCCAGGTAGATCGCGCCGTTGATCGCGAAGAACCACGCGATCGCGAAATGCCAATGCCGTCCGCCGCCGAGCCAGCCGCCGAGCCGCATCCACGACGGCGGCGACATCCCTTGAAGCGGATACCACCAGTACTGCGCGCCGCGCGGTCCGAGCGACGGATAGGCGGCGAGAATCTGCAAGCCGCTGCCGGCCATCAGCACAATGAAAACCGCGTTGCACCAATGGACGAGGCGGATGGCGAGGGGCTGCTCGGGGCGTCCCTTGAATCTTGGATCGTGACTTACGGGCATCGTCTACTACCTACTTCCCGGGCCGCGATGGCCGGCATGGGGCAAACACGCGAGCGCGTCGTCGGTTCCCGAATTCTTATGCCCTCGCGTATTTTTCGCCTCCTATGAAAGCGCGATTCGTGGGCGGACGCCACCCGCGGATTCGTCCCCGCACATTGAGGCGCGCCGCTAGCGCTCGTAAGCTGGTATTTGATGCCGACTTCGGACAGCGGCCTAAAAGATTAGAGCAACTTCCCCTGTTCATTTGGTTCGAGGGCGGCTTTGCTGAATGCTAGCGGCTGCACTAGCGGCAGATCTGGGCGCTTCGCGGCGAGCAAATCTCCAATCGTCGCGATCTGAAGCTTTAGATACTTGCCCCCAATGCTCGTCTCACAGTAGCCCTCTTTTAATGCCTCCTTTCGCATCGGTTCGGTCGGCTCGGCTAATGTGATGAACAGACCCATGCGTGCTTTCTCGCGAGTCACAACGTGCGCAAGGTCCCGAATCATTGCAACGCTCACGTTCTCTCCACCCTTCACGGAGACGATAATCTTTTCTGTGAGCACTTTGCCTTTCGGGTCGAAGTCGTAGAAATAAATCAGACCGTCGATACCCGTGTCCGCGCCTTTTTTCTTTCCGCCGAAGGGAACAGCATTAACTAACGACACGGCCCACCATTGGAACTGGTACTTGTCGCGCGACGCCAAGTCTTTCGCGCCATCAAGGTCTTTTGGCGTACCTTGAACTTCGTACTTAATTCCAGGGAAGGCGTCACTGAGGCGTTTTTCGATAAGCGAAATTGCGAGGTGCGTTATGTCGATTCCAACCCATCGACGATTGAGTTTCTGCGCTGCATGAATGGTCGTGCCGCATCCACAGAACGGATCGAGCACCGTGTCGTCTTCGTTCGAGGACGCCCTGATCATTCGCTCCAATAACGCGAGGGGCTTCTGAGTTGGATAGCCTAGCCTTTCTTGAGCCTGCGAATTGATTTCAGGAATGTCGGTCCAGAGATTCTGAATAGGCATGCCTTTGAGCTCCTTCGCGTAGCTCTTTCGCCGAAGCCGTCCGGTGGTATTTTTGGGGAAATAGATTTTCCCTTCTTCGTCCCACCGCGCCATCTTTTCCCTGGTGATCATCCAGCCGTTTGGCGGCGGTTTATAGCCCTTGTACTCGTAGATTAAATTCGGTCGGTAAGCTGGATTTACCAGACTCGTGGGCTGAAATCGTTCGCCCTTTTCATCGATCATCGTGAACCGCTCTTCGATGTATTGTTGATAATCCGGATCGGAAACATTGTACTGCGGACGAAATTCGGCATCGTCGGTCTTCGCATAAAAGAGAATTGTGTCGGTACAGATTCCAAACCGATTTGAGCCATGGACTGCGCTGCTCATGCCGACACGACGTTTCCAGATTATTTCATTTCGATAATTGGAATGATCAAAAATACCATCGAGCAGAACCTTGAGGTAATGGCTTGCGGTGGGATCGCAGTGCAAATACAGGGAACCTTCCGGCTTGAGTGCGCGATGTAGTTCTAGCAGTCGGACGGCCATCATCGCGAGATAGGCCATCATGTCATTCTCTCCCAAGAAGCCGCGCACGGCGCGAAGCAATTCAGCGGCATTCGTATTGCCGGATTTAATTACTTCATCGAACGCCTGCTCCGCCGATTCCCCCCAGTGCCAGGTATCCTCGAACGCCTCAATCTGGGCGTGAGACTGCTCGCCAGTCGGCGCTTTGAACAAGACGTTGTAGGTCGCTTGGCTGTTGAAGGGCGGATCGAGATAGACGAGATCGATGCTCTCATCTTTGATGCTTTCCCTCAGCACCGCCAGATTGTCGCCATAGTAGAGGACGTTCTTCGCCATGTGGCGAAACGCTAATTGAACTGACTCTGCGTATCAACTGCGCCGCATTTGCGGCGCGTGGCGATCGCACGTGATGTTCGAGGAAAGTGCAATTTTGGCGGACGCCATCCGCTAAAGCGCCGCGCGAGCTAGGTAAACGGCTTTGCGGGATTGCGAGAGTCCGTGCGATGATGCGGCGGTAAACCGCCGCTGGGGGCGGCGCGAGGTGGCTCTAGGAGTTTCGCGATGGCTTCCGCCATAGGACGTTGAGGAGAGGGCGCATGTACACAATCGATGAACTGGTGCGCGAACTGCGCGAGGCGCGCCGCGCGGGCGTCGCGGGCGCGGTCGAGGAGATCGTGCGCCGGGCGGTCGCCGAGCCGCCGATCGTCACCGATCCGGGCCGTTTCCAGGTGCTGCACGACGAACCCGGACTGACCCTGCTGCACGTGGTGGTGCGCGCGGGCTTCATCTCGCCCCCGCACGACCATCGCACCTGGGCGGTGATCGGCGTGTACCACGGACAGGAAGACAATAGTTTCTACAAATTGATCGGTGACTCGCGGGCGATCGAACCGGCGGGCGGACGCAGCGTCGGCGAGGGCGAGATTCTGACGCTGGGCACCGACGCGATCCATCGGATTGCGAATCCGCGCAGCGACGATCTGATCGCGCTGCACGTGTATGGGCGCAACGTGCTCAAGATCGATCGCAGCGCGTGGGATCCAATCACGATGCGTGAGCGGCCATACGTTGCCAAAACCGATAACGTGGTCAGCGAATAGCGCAGCGCGTCTGGCATGCACTTATTATCTGAAGGATTGCCGCTTTGCCCGACGGATGCCCCTGTATGTTGGTTACAACATGACGGCCGCGTCGTTGCTGGATGCGCTGGGTCTGCAAATGGTGGCACTCACCGGGCAGAAGGAACCGCTCGGTGAACGTGGTGTCGTATATCTGACTGCTGGGTAGTCGGTCCTGAAAATACGATTGCTGAGCGGGCGGCGCGTCGAAACGCATTTCCACATCAGCGCCATCCTGTTAGCCTTGCGGCGCATCAGGGAGGGCGGGAGTTGGAAGAGACCGGGCAGCGCTCCGCGCAGTTCGCGGGCGATCGGCGGATCGCCGCGCCGCTCAAGCGCGCGCCGCTCAGCGGATGGGGCCGCTATCCGCGCTGCCTTACCGACATCTACCGCCCGGAAAAATTCGCCGAGCTGGCCGAGCTAATCACCGCCGACCCGCATGCGCTGGTCGCGCGCGGCGCGGGCCGGGCTTACGGCGACGCGGCGCTCAACGCTCCCGGCCGCGTGATCGACGTGACCCGCTTCAACCGGATGCTGGCGTTCGACGACGCCACCGGCATCCTGCGCTGCGAGGCGGGCGTGACGCTCGGCGACATCATCGACACGTTCAGGCCACGCGGCTTTTTTCCCGTGGTCACGCCCGGCACGCGCTTTATCACGGTGGGTGGGGCGATCGCGGCCGACGTCCACGGCAAGAACCATCATCGCGACTCGTCGATCGCGGCGCATCTCGCCAGCATCGACGTGATGCTCGCGTCGGGCGAGATCCGGCGCTGCTCACCGGACCAGAACGCCGACCTGTTTCACGCCACCGCCGGCGGCATGGGACTGACCGGCGTGATCGTCGAGGCGGAGCTCAAGCTGCGGCGCATCGCCACCGCATGGATCGAAAGCGAGACGGTGCGCGCCGCCAATATCGACCACGCGATCGAAATCTTCGAGCGAACCGATCGGCTCTACGACTACTCGGTCGGATGGATCGATTGCGCCAGTGCGGCCAGCGCGCTCGGCCGTTCGATCGTCAACTTCGGCAACTTCGCGACGCTCGATCAGCTCGACGGCCAGCGCCGCGCCGCGCCGCTCAGCCTCAAGCCGCGCCGTTCGCTCAGCGTGCCGATCGATTTCCCGGGCTTCGCGCTCGGACCGTTCACGGTCACGGCGTTCAACGAACTCTACTTCCGGACGCATCGCGACACGCCGCGAGCGCTGGTCGATTGCGAGCGCTTTTTCTACCCGCTCGATTCGATCCGCGACTGGAATCGCATCTATGGCGCCAGCGGCTTCGTGCAGTATCAATGCGCGTGGCCGATGGCCGAGAGCCGTGCCGGCCTGGTCGAGACGCTCGAAGCGATCGCGCGGAGCCGCCGCGCCTCGTTCCTGGCCGTGGTCAAAAAATTCGGCGCGCAGGACGGCCTGCTGTCGTTCCCGATGCCCGGCTATACGCTCTCGCTGGACTTTCCGATGCGCCCCGGACTGCTGCCGTTTCTCGATCAACTCGACGCGATGGTGCTCCAGCGCGGCGGGCGGCTCTATCTGGCCAAGGACGCGCGAATGAGCCCCGCGATGTTCCACGCCGGCTATCCGCGGCTCGCCGAATGGCGCGCGGTCAAGGCCGCCGTCGATCCCAACAACCACTTCTCGTCGAGCCTCTCGCGCCGGCTCGAAATGGTGCCGGCCTGATGGCCGCGGCGGCTCATCGGATAGCGCCGGGCGGCGCGCCGCGCGTGCTGATCCTCGGCGCGACCTCGCCGATCGCCCGCGCACTCGCGCTGGAATATGCGCATGGCGGCGCATCGCTGTATTTGGCCGCGCGCGATACCGCCGAGGCCGCGCGCATCGCGCAGGATCTCGCCGTGCGCACAGGAGTCGCAGCACATGCCGGGCCGTTCGAGGCGGGTGATTACGCCGCGCATCCTGAGTTGATCAGCCGCGCGGCGGCGGCGCTTGGCGGTCTCGACGGCGTCGCGCTGTGCTTCGGCGCGCTCGGCGACGAACCGGCGGCGCATCACGACGCCACCGCCGCGCGCAAAATCATCGCCGACAACTATACCGGCGCCGTTTCCATCCTGACGTTCGCCGCCGATCATCTCGAAGCTCAGCAGTCCGGCTTCATCATCGTGATCGGATCGGTCGCCGGCGAACGTGGACGCTCGCGCAATTACATTTACGGCTCGGCCAAGGGCGCGCTCGCACTCTTCACGCAAGGGATGCGCGCGCGCTTCGCCCGCACGCCAATTCACGTGATGACGGTGATTCTCGGCACAGTCGACACGCGGATGACCTGGGGCCGCGAAAGCGCCTTCCTGACCGTCGCACCCGAGCGCGCCGCCGCGCTGATTCATAAGGCGTGGCGCCGCCGCGCCGAGGTGGTTTACGTGCCGTTTTTCTGGCGTTTCATCATGGGCGTAATCAAAGCGATTCCCGAGCGTTTCTTCAAACAGCTCAAATTCTGACGCGCCGCGATCCACCGCCGCGATCGCCGTGCGCCGCTGGCATCCTCGGATCAACCTGCCGCGCCGCCGGACTGTGCGTTGCCCAATGGTTGTCGAGGTGCAGCGCGCTTGACGGCGCGCGGCGATGCGCACTACTTGTGAAACTCGGCCAGGTTACAAACCCGGGTGACAAGATCCAATTTGAATCGAGGCATCGCAATGGCACAACTTCAGGAGCGTATTTACAAGATCAAGTATCGCGGGGCAGTCGACGCGGACGGCCATATTCTGGAAGCCGCCGATTGCTGGGAGCAATACTGCGAGGCGAAGTACAAGCCCACGGCGATCCGGGTTAAGACCGACGCCGAGGGCTACCAGTACTTCGAGATTAACGGCACCCCGTCGCGGGTCTCGCGGCGCGGCCAGCCCTTCAGCACGATCGGCAACATGGGCAAGGTGACGCGCGAGCACGGCACGGTCAACCTGCGCCTCAAGTACGGCGACGAGCTTCCGCTCGGTGCGATGGATGCGAAAGATCGCGTGCGCCGGCTCGACCTCGAGGGACTCGACGCCGCGATCATCTATCCGAGTCTGGGGCTGAGCTGGGAAACCGAATGCGACGACGCCGCCTATGCGCAGGCGATGACGCGGGCCTATAACCGCTGGCTCATCGATTGGTGCGCGGACACCGGTGGCCGGCTGATTCCGGTCGCGCATCTGTCGCTGGGCGATCCGGTCGCCGCGGCGGCGGAACTCGAACGCGCGGTCAAGGCCGGATGCATGGGCGGATGGGTCGTGCAGTTCGTCATGAACGGCAAGCCCCACGCGCATCCTGACCACGACGTGCTGTTCGCCAAGGCCGAGGAGCTCGGCGTGCCGATCGGGATCCATCCGTCGCTCGAACCGCAATGGGCGCTGCCCGGCCGCTACAAGCTCGACTACGTCCGCAAGCAGCCGTTCTTTCTCAACGTCACGGCCTCCGACTCGATCCGCCACGCGCTGGTCAGCTTCATGGAGTACGGCACGTTCGAGAAATTCCCCAAGCTCAAGATCATCATCCTCGAAGTCGGCGCCGGATGGGCGAGTTACTGGCTCGATCGGATGGACGCGGTCTACGACACGGTGATCGGGCGCACGCTGCCGATCAAGCGCAAGCCGAGCGAGTATTTCAGGCGCAACGTCTGGATCTCGGCCGATCCCGACGAACATTCGCTGCCCGCGATGATGCAACTGTGCGGCGAGGACCGCTTCTTCTGGGCCTCCGATTTTCCCCATCCGGACCATACGGGTGACTACATGGAGGAGCTCGAGGAATTGGCCGACAAGCTGCCCGAACCGGCGCGGGCGAAGATGCTCGGCGATAACGTCAGGCGTGCCTACAACATCGCCGGATAGGGCACGCGATCGCGCGGAGCGGCGTCGATCGCGGCCGTAACGCGCGGCAAATAAAAAAGGCCCGCGGGCGGATGCCTGCGGGCCTTTGGTTTCAATCGTAGCGCGCCGGGCTAGCCAACGCTCCAGGTGTCGCCGCGCTTGAGCAGTGCCGCCAGATCGCCCGGTCCCTGCTTGGTGCGCGCGTCCTGCAACTGCTGGTTGATCGCGCCGTCGAAGGTCGGCCGCGAGGTTGCGTAGAACACCCCGATCGGCGTCGGCAGCGGCGCCTCGAAGTTCGCCAGCATGAAGGCCAGCGCCAGGTTGGTCTCGTCATGCACCACCAGATCGTCGGCCGTCACGCCGTTGCCGAGCGCCACGACTTCGGCCCGCTGGCCGTTCATGCGGACGCCCTTGTCGCGATTTTTGCCGAAGATCAGCGGCTTGCCATGCTCGAGCACCAGTTGATGGTCCGCCTTGATCGCCTTGTCGCTCAGATCGTTGAACGCGCCGTCATTGAAGATATTGCAGTTCTGCAAAATCTCCAGGAAGGCCGCGCCGCGATGCGCATGGGTGCGTTTGAGCATATCGCCGAGGTGTTTCTGCTCGACGTCGACCGTGCGCGCGACAAAAGTCGCACTGGCGCCGAGCGCAACCGTGATCGGATTGAAAGGAAAGTCGATCGACCCGGCCGGCGTCGACTTGGTCACCTTGCCGACTTCCGAGGTCGGTGAATACTGCCCCTTGGTCAACCCGTAGATGCGGTTGTTGAAAAGCAGGATGTTCAGGTCGACGTTGCGGCGCAGCGCGTGGATCAGATGATTGCCGCCGATCGAGAGACCGTCGCCGTCGCCCGTCACCACCCATACGTCGAGGTCCGGACGGGTGACCTTGAGCCCCGTCGCCACGGCCGGCGCGCGGCCGTGGATCGTATGGAAGCCGTAGGTGTTCATGTAATAGGGAAAGCGGCTCGAACAGCCGATCCCGGAAATGAAAACGATATTCTCGCGCGGGATGCCGAACTCCGGCATTATCTTCTGCACCTGGGACAGGATCGCGTAATCGCCGCATCCCGGACACCAGCGCACTTCCTGGTCGGAGACGAAATCCTTGCGTGTCAGAGCGGTAGCCATTGCTCTCTCAGCCCTCCAGTGCCCGCGTGATCCGGTTGGTCAGCTCGCTCACCTTAAACGGGCGGCCCTGGATCTTGTTACAGCCGATCGCGTCTATCAGATAGTCGGCGCGCACCAGCTTGAGCAGTTGCCCCATGTTCATTTCAGCGATCATGACCTTTTTGAATTTGCGCAATTGCGCGCCGAGATCGCTCGGCAGCGGATTGAGATAGCGCAGATGGATATGCGACACGCTCTTGCCCTTGTCGCGCATCTGGGTCACCGCCTCGCGCAGCGATCCGTAGGTCGAACCCCAGCCGAGCACCACCAGATCGCCGCCGTTCGCGTCGCCATAGATCGACGTCGGCGGGATGTCGCGCGCGATTCCCGCTACCTTGCGCGCCCGCGTGCGCACCATCAGTTCGTTGTTGGCCGGCGAGTAGCTGATATTGCCGGTCACATCCTCGGTCGAGAGTCCGCCAATGCGATGCTCCAGGCCGGGCGTGCCGGGCACCGCCCACGGCCGCGCGAGCGTTTCGCTGTCGCGCGTGTAGGGCATGAAGCCGTTGGGATCGGTCGCCAGCTCAACCTTGATCGGCGCGAGCTTGTCGGGGTCGGGCAGTAGCCACGGCTCGGAGCCGTTGGCGAGCTGGCCGTCGGTCAGCAGGATCACCGGCGTCATGTAGGTCACCGCGATCCGCACCGCCTCGTACGCGCAGTCGAAACAATCGGCCGGCGTCGACGCCGCGATCACCGGAATCGGCGATTCGCCGTGCCGTCCGTACATCGCCGTCAGCAGATCGGCTTGTTCGGGCTTGGTCGGCATCCCGGTCGACGGCCCGGCGCGCTGGATATCGGTAATCACCAGCGGCAGTTCGGTCTTGACCGCCAAGCCGACCGCTTCGGCCTTGAGATTCATCCCCGGCCCCGACGTCGTCGTGATCGCGATCGCGCCGCCAAATGCCGCGCCGATCGCCGAGGTCACGCCGGCGATCTCGTCTTCGGCCTGGAACGTATATACCGGAAAATTCTTAAAGCCCGCCAGATCGTGCAGCACGTCGCTGGCCGGCGTGATCGGATACGACCCCAGGAACAGCGGGCGCCCCGACTTGACCGCCGCCGCGACGAAGCCCAGCGCCGTCGCGCTGTTGCCGGTGATATTGCGATAGAGCCCCGGCACAATTCGCGCCGGCCCGACTTCATACGAGCTCGCGAACATCTCGGTGGTCTCGCCGTAATTGTACCCGGCCTTGAGCGCCAGCAGGTTGGCGTTGAGCAGCTCCGGAGTCTTCTTGAAGCGCCCCTCGAGCCAGCGTTCGGTGCTCGCCACCGGCCGCTGAAAGAGCCACGAGAGCATCCCGAGCACGAACAGGTTGCGGCAGCGAAAGACCGCGCGATTGTTCAGGCCGGTCGAATGCAGCGCGTTGTTGGTCAGCTTGCTGACGTCAACCTGAAAGAGCTGGTACTTGTCCAGCGAATGGTCGGTCAGCGGATTTTTGGCGTAGCCGGCGCGCTTGAGGTTGGCCTCGCTGAAGGCCTCGCGATCGACGATCAGCACGCCGTTGGGCGGCAGGTCGTCCAGATTGGCCTTGAGCGCCGCCGGATTCATCGCGACCAGCACGTTCGGCTCGTCGCCGGCGGTAAAGACCTCGCGGCTCGAAAAGTTCAGTTGAAATCCGCTGACGCCGGCCAGAGTGCCCGCAGGCGCCCGGATCTCGGCCGGAAAATCCGGCAGCGTCGCGATGTCGTTGCCGGCCATCGCGGATTCAGCGGTAAACTGCATCCCCGCCAACTGCATGCCGTCGCCCGAATCTCCGGCGAACCTGATTACGACGCTGTCGCGCCGGAGACCCGGTTTGGCAGCGGATCCGCCCCCGCCCAGGCCGGAGGACTCGGCGGCGTGTCCGGCCGCCTCAGGTGGTAGAGCCATGGTCGATCAATGCTCCCTATGCGCGAAAAATCCTTGGTAGCGAGCGACATGCTTCGCTATCAAGGACGAATAAACGTGATGTCAATAGAAAACTATAGCCAATGAGCCCGATAAGTGAAAGGGTCGCAGCGGCCTTCCGCGACCCCTCAACGCACCTTGAATTCGCGAAATTCATCAGCGAATTCGCCTCGCTCCTCGCTCACGTGGTCGACCCGCGCATGCGGCGGTCCGTGGCGCGCCCACGCCGCGAACTGCGCGAGGCCGACGCGCCGGCCCTCGGCGACGATCTCGACCGTGCCGTCGGCCAGGTTGCGCGCCCATCCGCCAAGCGCCAGCGCCCGAGCCTGATCCGCCGCCGCCGCGCGATAGCACACTCCCTGCACGCGGCCCGCCACGATCAATCGCACGCGCGCCCAATCGGCCGCGCCACTCGCGGGCGACGCTTGATCCGATCGCTTGCGATCCGCGTGGACCTCGCCGGCTCCGCCACGGCCCGATCGATCGGGCGGATCGCTCATAGCTCACCGCCGTCGAGGAGTTTTAGAAAGGCCTCTTCGTCCAGCATCTTGACGCCCAGTTCGCCCGCCTTGCGCAGCTTCGATCCGGCCTCGGCACCGGCCACCAGATAGTCGGTCTTGCGGCTGATCGCGCCGGTCACCCGCGCGCCGGCGGCCAGGATTTTGCGCTCGGCCTCGTCGCGGCTCAGCGCGGCCAGCATACCGGTCAGCACGAAGCTCTTGCCGCGCAATCCGGCGCGCCCGGCGGCCGGTTCCGGCGGTGGTTCGATCTTGAGCTGTGCGGCCAGCCGCACGACCGCCTGGCGATTGCGTGGCTCGGCGAAATATTCGGCGATACTGCGCGCGACCTCGTCGCCGATATCGCGCACGCCGCGCAACTCGTCCTCGACCGCCGCCATCAGCGCCTCGATGGTACGAAAACGGATCGCGAGCTGGCGCGCCGTATGCTCCCCGACGTGCCGGATACCGAGTCCGTTGATCACCCGATCGAGGGTTGTCGAGCGCGACCGCTCGATCGCGTCGATCAGATTCTGCGCGCTCTTGTCGGCCATCCGCTCGAGTCCGGCTAACTGCTCGCGGCTCAATCGGTAGAGATCATCCAGCTCGAGCACGATTCCGCGCTCGACCAGTTGCGCCACCAGCTTGTCGCCCAATCCATCGATATCGACGCCGGCCTTGGACGCGAAATGGCGAATCGACTCGCGCATCCGCGCCGGGCAGTTGGCGTTGACGCAGAAGTAGCCGACCTCGCCCTCCTCATGGACGATCGCGGCGCCGCACACCGGGCATTGCGCCGGCATGATGAACTCCGGCTTACGCGGCGCATCCGGTCTGGTCACACGCACGACATAGGGAATTACGTCGCCGGCCCGCTCGATCAATACGGTGTCGCCGACGCGCACGTCCTTGCGCCGGATTTCGTCCAGGTTATGCAGCGACGCGTTGGCGATTGTGACGCCCGCCAGCGCCACCGGCGCGAGCTTGGCCACCGGCGTTAACGATCCGATCCGCCCAACCTGCACGGCGATTTCACGCACCACCGTCTCGGCCTGCTGCGCCTTGAACTTATAGGCAATCGCCCAGCGCGGCGATCGCGAGACCTCGCCGAGCTGGTTCTGCAGGGCGAACGAATTGACCTTTGCGACCACACCGTCGGCCTCATAGTCGAGCTCATGGCGGCGCGCGGTCAGATCGTTCCAGTACGCAATCACCTCAGCCACGCCGGCGCAGATTCGCGTGAGCGGATTGATCCGCAGTCCGAGCGCCTTGATACCCTGCAGGAATTCCCACTGCGACGAGTACTCGAGGCCCTCGATCACGCCCGGCGAATGGCAAAAAATATCCAGCGGACGCGCCGCCGTAATTTTCGGATCGAGCTGGCGCAGCGAGCCCGCCGCGGCGTTGCGCGGATTCGCAAAGGCCGGCTCGCCGGCGCGCGCGCGCTCCGCGTTGAGCCGCTCGAACGCGTGGCGCGGAAAGATCACTTCCCCGCGCACCTCGAGCAGTTTGGGCAGCGCGCCGCGCGCGGGCTTGGTTAACTTCAATGGGATACTGCGAATCGTCCGGATATTCGCCGTGACGTCTTCGCCGTTGATCCCGTCGCCGCGCGTCGATCCGGCCGTCAGCCGCCCGTCCTCGTAGACCAGTTCGATCGCCAGGCCGTCGAGCTTGACCTCCGCGGCGTACTCGACCTCGGCCTCATCCTTCAGAAACCGCTTGATCCGCCGATCGAACTCGGTCATCTCTTCGGCGTCCATCGCGTTGGCCAGCGAGAGCATCATCCGCCGATGCGCCACGACGCCGAATTTCTCGCTCGGCGCCGTGCCCACCCGCTGGGTTGGCGAATCGGGCGTCGCCAGCTCGGGATAATCGCGCTCGAGCGCTTCGAGCCGGCGCATCAGAAGATCGTATTCGGCGTCGCCGACTTCGGGATCGTCGAGTACGTAGTAGCGATAGTTGTGGCGGTCGATCTGCGCGCGCAACCGCTCCGCTTCCGCTTGAATTTTGGTCGAGGCTTTAGGCATGGAGCCGCCGCGCGGAGTTCCGCGCCGATTCGGCAATAGTCAGTGAATAGCCACTCCCGGCGCGATCAGCTCCGGCTGTGGCCCATCGCGTCGAGGAAATCATCGAGCGTGGGAAACCGCATATACATATTATGCCGTTTCTGATTGCCGATCGTGGTCGACGATTCCGACGAATAGGCGTGTCCCGGATAGACCACGGTCGCGTCGTCGAGGTTCTTGAGCGTCGTGTTCAGGCTGTGATACATCGCCGCCGGATCCGACCCCGGCAGATCGACCCGCCCGCACGCATTGACGAACAGCGTATCGCCGGAGATCAGGTTGCCCTCGACCAGGAAGCATTGCGAACCCGGCGTATGGCCCGGCGTATGCAGAAACTTGATCGGCACGTCGCCAATCTTGAGCACGTCGCCCGCCGCCACCTTGACCAGGTCCGAATCGCTGAGGCCGGCGACCTTTTTCACGCCCTCGGCCTCTTTCTCGTTGACGTAGACCTTGGCCTTGATCTTTCCGATCATATCGGCCGCGCCCTGGATATTCTGCCCCATCATCGATCCGCCCAGATGGTCCTGATGGTAATGGGTAATCAGGATCTGCTCGATCTCGTAGCCTTCATTGCGGGCGAAATTGATAATCGCGTCGACGTCCCACGCCGGGTCGACGGCCGCCGCCTTATGCGTCGCGGGGTTGCCGATCAGATAGACGAAATTCGCCATCGGACCGATTTGCGCCTGGCGCAAATATATTTTCTCGATCGCCATCTTGCTCCTCGATACTCAGTCGAATTCGCGCTAGCCAGTCCAGTTCGCGCTCCGGGGATCGCTGTTTTCCGGCGCGCCTGATTCCCGCCGCATCAATCGATTTCCGTCGTCGCGCGCCAGTCTCAGTTTTTGCCGCTCGCCGGCGAATCGCCCCCGGTCGCGCTCTTGCGCTGCGCCGCATGGGCCGCGCGCGGATCGATCCGCAGGCCGCGATCCCATAGGTATTCCGGCTCGTCCAGGCGCCTGGCGACCCATCGCGACTGCACGAACAGATGGTCGCTCAGGCGGTTGACGTACTTGAGCAGGCGATCGTTGAGCCGTTCGCTGCGCGCCAGCTGCCAGCCCACGCGCTCGGCCCGCCGGCAGACCGTGCGCGCCTGATGCAGGAAGGCGTTGAGCACGCCGCCGCCCGGCAGGGTGAACGAATTGAGCGGCTGCAGCTCTTTCTGCATCCGATCCATCTCCTGCTCGAGCAGCTTGATTTCGCCGTCGCCCATGCGATGCATCCCGGCGTATTCGGCGTCGTCGGGCGTGGCCAGTTCGCTGCCCACGTCGAACAGTTCGTTCTGAATCCGCCGCAGCATCTCGGCGTACCAGGTGAACTCGGCGCCGAAGCGCTCGCGATATTCGGGCAGGTAGGTGCGCACGATCCCGACGATCGAATTGAGCTCGTCGATCGTGCCGTAGGCCTCGAGCCGGCCGCTCTCCTTGGGCACGCGCGCGCCGCCCACCAGCGCCGTCAGCCCCTTGTCGCCAGTGCGCGTATAGATTCGCGTCAGCCGTATCGCCATCAGAAGCCCGCCTTCTTGCGCAACGCCGCATAGGCCGCGTCGCCCAGTTCGGTGGTCACCGGCAGGCCCGCGTCGCGCCATCCGGGGACCATCACCGCGCCGCCCGCGTCGCGCGCGCCGCCGAAGCCGCCGCGCACGTTGCTCAGATCGGCGTAGCCCTCGGCCTCGAGCAATTCGCACGCGCGCTGCGATCGTCCGCCGGCCATGCAGCCGACGACCAGCTTGGCCGATTTGGCCAGCGCCTGCGCGGCCACCGCAACGAAGTCCGGATTCGGCTCCATCTGGCCGGGCCCTTTGATGAATACGACCGGTATATTGATCGCTCCCGCCGGATGGCCCTGGGCGAACTCGCCTTCGGTGCGCACGTCGAGATAGATCGCGCCGGGATGCTCCTGCAAAGTCGCGTAGGCTTGCGGCGGTTCGATCTGCTTGATCGCCATTTCGCTGTTCCCTCAGTTAGCTTTTCGCCCGCTCAACGCGGGCTTCGCGCCGGTTCGCCGTCTTGACCGCGATCGCGTGCCGACGGCGTGCCGCCGTGGCTCCATTATGAACGCCGCACCGGCGCCGGGTAAACAAAATCCGCCGTCCCTGCGTGGTCCGGCGGATCGAATTGCGCTGCATGCGGCTCTTCCCGGCGGCCGTGGCGCGGCCCCTTCAGGTGCGGCCGGCCCCGCTCACTCCTTGCGATAGATCGCGAATTCGTCCTGCAGCCTGGTCGCGCGATCCTGGGCCGACACGAGCCGCTGCGTGCGCAGCAGGAACTGCACGATCTCGCCGTGCCCGGCCTCGCCCGCGGGACTCGCGACCTCGACCAGCTCCTCGATCAGGCTGGGAAATTTCTCGCCCGGAATATAGTAATTGGCCCAGCCGAAATTGCAGTATCGATGAAGAATCTTGGCGATCGTCTTTTCGAGCGACTCGCGCTGGTTGACGGTCCGTTCTTCGTTCTGTGCCAACTTGCGATCCTCCGGCCGGTCGCGCCCATCGGCCCGATCCGCGCATCACTTTGAAGCTAGCGCATTCGCGCCACTGCTCCAACCCATGCTCAGGCCGATTTTTCCAGCTTGTCGGCCAGCGCCTCCGCCTCTTGCACCCACATCAGCTTATGATAATCGAACTTCGATCCCTCGATTATGTTGTACTTGATAATCGCGAAATAGGGCGACAAATCGAAATCGCGCGGCGTGATCAGGGTCGGCGCGACCATCCGCAGCAGCCGATCCGGCATCCGCACGCGCCGCGCAAAGCGTCCCAGCAGGCGCAATCCGCCGCGCGGCGCGTCCGCGTCCTGTCCGGGCGGGATCGGCTCGTACTGCGGCACGATCGGAAAGCGCACCTGCGCAAAGCTCTCGGCGATCAGGCTCGAGCAGATCACCCGCGTCGGGTCGGTGCTGCCGAACTGCAACGCGCGCCGCCGCAGCCGCGCTGGCACCATGCTCACCGGCAGAAAGTAGCGCGCCAGATCGAACATATTCTTGAAGTCGTACTGCCGCCCGACCGTGCGCACCGCGTGATCGATCACCGCCGCCTGATCGGCCGCCGTCAGATTGTAGGGGCGGCAGATGCGCATGTTGAAATCGCGGTATTTTGCGATCGGCGACAGCACCACGCCGCTCTCGACCAGCGCCTCGACCACCAGATGGCTGGCCTCCTCGCCCCAGCGCTCGATCAGCGCCTGCCGGACCTCGGGGTCGCGCCGCAGCGGTTCGTCACCGACGTAAAGCGCCGCATGCGACCAACTGCTCTGCGTCAGGTACTTGATCACCTCGCTGATCCGCTCGTTGCCCTCGACCAGAATCACGTCGCCCTTGCGCACGTGCTGCTTGAGCCGCATGAGATCGTTCGGAATGGTCAGCGCGTAGCGCGCGACCGGCTTGGTCAGCAGACCAATCGCGGCGTCGGTCATCCGGCGCAAGATATAGGGGATGGGATTGAGCCGCGCGAGTTTCGCCACAATTACCTCGACGCCCCCGCAGTCAGCAGCCGCTCTCACCGGCTCTGGAATTGACTATACGGGCGCTCCCGCGCGTAAAACAACCGGCTTTTCGCGGGGCGGATTCGCGCCTTCGGGGCGGCTCGGCCGCGCTCGGCCCGGCTACGATAGCGCGAAGGCAATCGCCTTGACGGCTCAGCCCTTGAACGAACCGACGATCGCCGAGAACGGGATCTCGACCGTCTGCTGCTCCGGATCGTCGGTGCGGATCGCCAGCCGTCCGCGCACCGTGCCTTCGGGGGTGTCGGGCCGCAACTCGATCGTGATCTTGTATTCGTGGCCGGGCCGCACCGGCTCGACCGCCGCGCTCACGCTCTGATTGGTGCTGGTGATGCCCAGCACGTTGACCGCGCGATCGCCCGCATTGACCATCCGCGCAACCCGCATCACGCCCTGGCGATGCGGCACGATGCCGAAGGAGACCTCGCCCGGCTTCACGGTAAGGTCGCCGGTGACCGTGCCGAAAGCCGTCACCTCGACCGGCGCCAGGCTGGTGGTGACCTTGATCGTGTCGTCGAACTCACCCACCGGCATCGTGCCGAGCAGCGTGACGTTGAGCGCCACGCCGGGCCGGCCGTCGGTCCGCGGCACGATCGCGGTGCGGATCGCCGGGCTCGCGTTGGCCACGCCAGTCACCTTGAAATCTCCGCCCGCCATCAGGTCGTTAATCAGCACTTGCCGGCTCTGCACGGTGCCGCGCTTGACCTCGCCAAAGGCGATCTGCTCGGGCGTGGCGTCGACTTCAATCTTGATCACGCCCTTGAGCGTCATCAGGATTTTCTGCGCCTTGGGGTCGTTGGTGAAGACCGTGATGGTCCGCGTCGCCGCGCCCTTGTCGAAGCGCGTATCGAACGAAACCGCGATCGCCGATTCCTCGCCCGGCGCCAGCGTGGACTTGCTCGGCGTTGCCGCCGTGCATCCGCATGAGGTCTGCACGCCGCCGATAATCAATGTGCCGGTGCCGCGGTTGCGAATCTTGAAAACGTGGGCCACCGTAGTGCCGCTGATCGCAGTGCCGAAATCGTAATTCGGCTCGGCGACCTGCGCGTGCGGCACGCCGCCCGCCGCCACTCCGCCAACGCCGTCGAGGCCGCTGGCCGGCGCCGCCGCCGAGGCCGCGCCGATTCCATTAGCCGAGAGCCCGTTGCCTGCCGGCGCGCTGGCCTGCGCGTGCGCGGGCGATGCGGTCGCAATCGCCACTCCAGCCGCGATCGCGAGCACCATACCGGCC
>JADMIL010000031.1 GCA_015478645.1 Candidatus Binataceae bacterium | reverse complement strand
ATTGTCATGACCACTTTCAGCCAATCTTTCAGCACAACCACCTGTGCAGAGGTTCACTAGGCGCATCGCAGCAGTCCGGCTAGAGTCCCGGCTTGTCACGCGGGTACGGGCTTGTGGCGGAATGGGCCGCGGCCAAAAGATCGCGCCGGACGAGGGACGAACATGATCAAAATCGGCTACCTGATGGCGTTTCGCAATCCGCCTGAGCTGTCAAAGCTGGGCTCGGCGGAATTCTATGCGGCGATGTTCGAGCAGATTGAATTTCTCGATCAGGCCGGCTTCGATACCATCTGGATCACCGAGCATCACTTCGTCGATGACGGGTATCTGGCGGCGGCGATGCCGATGCTGGCGGCGATGGCGGCGCGCACCAGGCGTATCAAGATCGGCAGCTTCGTGATCCTCGCGCCATTCTATCATCCGCTGCGCCTGGCGGAGGACGCCGCGCTGATCGATGTCATTTCAAATGGCCGGCTGCGGCTGGGAATTGGCGTGGGTTATCGGCTTGAGGAATTCGACATATTCAAAATTCCGCGCAAGGAGCGCGCGGGGCGGGCGCTCGAGACGATCGAGATCATGAAGCGCGCGTGGACCGGCGAGCGCTTCAGCTTTGCGGGCAAGTATTTCAATTTCAATGATGCGCGGGTGCTGCCCCGGCCGATTAGCAAACCCTATCCCGAGTTGCTATGGGGCGGAATGGCGCCGGCCTCGATTCGGCGCAGCGCGCGGCTCGACCTGGGCTTCGCCTGCAACCTGGGCGCGAAAGAAATCGCGAGCTATCACGAAGCGTTGCGCGAATTAGGCAAGGACCCTTCGGCCTATAGCGTAGTGAATACGCGGATGGTGCATGTCGCCGACAGCGAGGATCAGGCGTGGGAAGAGATCGAGGGCGCGGTGATGTATCAGATGGAACTATATGGAAAGTGGCTGTCGGAAGGGGAGATCGAGACCTCTGGGCAGTATCGGCCCGATGCGGCGGCGCTGCGCAAGAGTGCGATACTGGGTCCGCCCAAACGCGTGATCGAACAGCTCAAGGATTTGCTCGGGCGGCTCCCGGTGACGGAACTCGCAATCTCGATGCAGCATCCGGGGCTCGAGCCGGCCAAGGCGATGCGATCGCTCAAGCGCTTCGCTGTTGAGGTGATGCCGGCCCTGCGCAATAGCTAGTCGAAGGCCATCCGGACACCGCACGCCGAACCGCACAGTCGTCGCGGCGGACGTCGTAGCGGCAGATTCGCGACTGACTATTCAACGTGGAGTGATGCATTTTGTGCGAGCCGCGCCAGGCTCTTGGGAGACCAGACCTTGTCGAGGCTGTAGCCAGTCTTGAAGGCGCGCGCGTCGTCGGGCAGCTTCAGCCAGGGGACCTTGGTCCGCGTGAATATATGGACGTCGGGTTTGATTGCGTCGGGGGTGTCGAGCGTTCCGCCGCGAACGAACAGGCATTCCCCGCGCACCAGGTGATACCGGCTCCACAGATACGTGCCGCAGATGCCGCAGAAGAAGACGTCGTGCCGTTTGCCGGTGCCGCCCTTGAGGGTGAATGACTTAACGGCGCTGGTATCGGCTTTTACGAAGCGTCTTTCGATCCAAAGATTGATGACGAACGCGCTGCCGCTGATGCGCTGACAATCCCGGCAGTGACAGGCGTGAACGATGAGCGGAGGCGAGGTCAACTGATAGCGCACGGCCGCGCAAGAACATCCACCTTTGAGCTTCATAATCGTCTCACAAGTGATCGTGCGGTATCCGCGATCAGCGGGATTGTTCAGACCGAGCGTGCGGATAACCGGTTCACAAATAGCCAATTGTAGTTTGATAGCGGGCCGCCCCGGCGGCGTGAGTCACGTGCGGGGCGGCCCATGAGTTCCTATGCCTGGTGACAGACGGCTTCGACGTTGTTGCCGTCCGGATCGATCACGAATGCGGCGTAATAGTTTGCGCCGTAGTCGGGACGCAGGCCGGGCTTGCCGTTGTCGTGGCCGCCGGCGGCGATCGCCGCGGCATGGAACGAGTTCACTGCCGAGCGATCCTTTGCGCTGAAGGCGAAATGGGCCGAGCTGCGCGAGGCGCCTTCACCCAGCCAGAGCGTGGGTGCGTCCTTAGGCCCGAAGCCAATGGCGGCTTGGTCCTCGTATTGCACCGCAAACCCGAGCGGGGCCAGCGCGGCGGTGTAGAAACGCTTGCTGGATTCCAGTTTCGCTACCTTGATTCCGAGATGGTCAAACATGGTCCTTCCTCCTGATGAGTCGGTCAATTCAACGATGTGCCAAAGTGAGCCGAATGAACTGGGTATTGCCCCGTGTCTCAGTCGGCTTTCCGGTAGTCATTGCATATCAATGCCGGCCGCGCCACGCCGGCTTGTCCGCTAACAACGCCTCGGCCATCCGCTGCGCCGCCGCCGCTGAGATACCCTGGGATTCCACGTAGTAGCGAGTATTGGTTTCGAGCACCTGTGCGTACGACAGCAGTCGGCCGCGGGCATCGGTGCAGTAGCTACAGTAAGGGCGCGTGACATCGCCCAGGGCGTAGTCCGCAGGTTTCTCGAGCGGCATCCCGCATGAATCACACGATGGACATTTGTCGGCCATGGCTTCTCCTTTTACGCCTTAATCAGCGTCATAAAATGCTGCACAAGGGTGCCGCCCATTTCGGCGATAACTGAATCGCCGGTGGCGAAGACGTCGCGATTGACCAGGTAATGATGCACCAGGCCGATCCAGGTATTGAACAGCAATGGCCGTTCGATCTTGCGCGCGCGGCCGGCTTTGCGTTCACGCTCGAAGGCGATGAACAGGCGATGCGACACCGCCGCATGAAGCATCAGGAGCGTGCTGCGCACCTTGGGCGGAAGCTGCGGCGCCTCAATTACCAGGCGCGCGTAAAAAGGCTCGATTGCGGCGAGTACGCGCAGATGGGCCTGGAGGACGGCGCGCAGGCCCAGGTCGCGTTCGAGCGCCTGGCGGAACTCGACCGCGAGGCGGCGGCCGAACTCGTCGATCACCGCGATCACCAGGTCGTCGCGCCGGGCGAAATGCAGAAAGACCGTGCCATGCGACATGCGGATCGAGCGCGCGACGTCGGCGGTAGTGGTCTGCGCGATCCCATGGCGCGCGAACAGATTCATCGCGGCGTTGACGAGGCGGTTGCGCGTGGCCGCTTTCTGCTCCTGTCGAGTGGCTGGCTGCATCGGATGTAACAATGGCTAAGCAATAACTCACTGAGTAAAGACTCATCGTAATCCCCGTGCGCGGCGATGTCAAGCGCGTCGCGCGCGGCGCGCCCGGGACTCGACAATGGCGAAATGGCGCATTAGAGCTAGCGCATGAGTGATGGCAAGCGGAGGTACGTTGCGGCGTTTGAGTCGCACCACGTACCGCATCTCGAAAAGTTCGACGATTACGACCAGGCCGCGGCCTTCATGCACGGCTGGACCACCGACGTGCATACCTGGCCGATTTGCATCTACGAGGCCGAGGGCGATCAGATCTGGTTATGGTGCGGATATCGCACGCTGGACATCAGCCGTGACGCGGCGCTCGAGGACGCGCGGGCGATTTTGCGCCTGCCGCGGGATCATCGGTTCGCGCGAATCGAGAGCATGCGCGAAAATCTTTGAGCGCGCGGCGGCGCGTTTCGATTCTGCTCGAGAGGGTGTTGAGTTGAATGTCGCGCGTCGAACGCCGGGGCGCTCCGCCCGGCCGGAATGCGATCCGGCGCGGACGGAACGGCGCGGGATTATTTCGGCGACGCCTTCAGATCGACGGGATGATAAAACGATCGCTCGCCGAGGGCGTCGATCGCGGCGAAAAATTCCGGTCCGGAGCCTTTGCCCGGCTCCTCGATCTCGAGCGTCTGGCGCAGATAGTGCCAGCGCTCGGGGCATAGGCGGCGCGCCTCGAGAAAGTACGGCATCGCCTCGGCGGTATGCCCGCGTTCGTGCAGGTACTGGGCGAGGCGGAAATTGGCTGACGAGAGCGCATCAGTGGGTGACGGCCCGGCGACGCGCGCGGCGGCCTCGGCCGGTGCCAGCGCGTAGGCGCTCTGATCACCCTTGGCAACCCAATCGCGCAGAGCGTTGACGTACGCGGTGCGCGAAGCCTTGCTGCGGGTGGCTCCGTCAGGAGTCATCTTGAAGGTGGCGCGGTCCATCGAGCGAAAGCTGTCGCTGGCGCCGGCCGCCTCGGCGGGCCGCACGATGCGGCCGGCTTCGTCGATCCACACCGCCATCGGCACGTTGGTCATGTTGTAGAGTTCGGCTACGACGTGTTTCTCATCGATCAGGTTCGGATAGGCCGGCGCGCCCGCCCGGCTGAACAACTCGGTGTCCCAGCCCATGAGGTCGCGCATCTCGGGGATCATTTCGGCGGGCGCGGCGGGGCGGATGAAATCGCGCACGGCGGCCGGTCCGCCGCTATCGAAGGCGACCGAGACCAGCGTGAAATTCTTATCCTTCAGCTCTTCGTAAATGCCCTGCCAGACTGGCAGGTCGAAGCGGCATCCTCACCAGGACGCCCAGGAGAGCAGCAGAACCTTGCGCCCGCGATAGTCGGAGAGCGAATGGAGGTTGCCGTCGAGGTCGGGCAGGGTGAAGTCGGGCGCCTTCAGCGAGCGCAGCGTAGCGGTGCGGGCGGCGGCCGATTCGCCGAAGAACCAGGTCGCATGGCGATCATTGTGGACCACCGGCTGTCCGAGATGGCGCGCGAAGGCGGCCAGGTTGAGCGCGCCGCCGGCGCGGACGAATTCGCTCTGCCGGCCGGGCGGAATCGGGATGCAAACTTCGCCGCGGCAGACCCCCTCGGGCTTCAGTTCCCATCCGGTCGCCCGGCGCAGATCGGCGGGCGACAACCAGAGTTGATCGCCTTCGGCGTGGGCGTCGGCGATGGTCGTCGCCTCGCCGGCATAAATTATCGTAGTGGACATTAGGATCGCACCTCACTCAGCATCGGAGATTAGCCGCTTGCCGCGCCGCTTGCCAGCAAATCGATCGTGGCGCCCGGCGATCGGACGGGCCTACTTCAGCGACGGATTCGAATGCCCCTCCTGGTCGTGCATGAAGGTCGCCAGCGGCACTATCTGATCGTCGCGCAGCGGACAGCCGTAGACCTTGGCCATCTTGGTGACCTCGCTCACCCAGGCCGCCTGGCTGAGCGGCGGCTGGGTGTAGACCATGCCCGCCGAATGACAAAGCAGGCAGTGCTCGTTGGCGATTTTGGCGGTCGGCCCGGCGGGGAATTGACCGGCACCGAAGGGCAGGGTGATCTTCTGCGACTCCAGCTTGATCGGCGCGCTATGGGCGTCGGCCGGCGCGGCGCCCGCAATCACCAGCGTCAAGCCGCCGGCGACAGTGATCAGTGCGGTGGCGATCGCGGCGGCGATCAGGTTCGAGCGATCGCCGCAGGCGCGAGTGCGAAGGCGTGGCGCTTTCATATGACGTTCACCGGGGTGCGCTCGATCACGTTGCGCATGAAGCCGCCCGGGTTCCAGTTGGGTTCGAGCGGCTGACTGAGACCGTTGCTATTGATGGTCTTGACCATCAGGACGCAGGGCCCGGGCGCGGCCGGGGTGAAGGCGGATGCCCATTGGCGAAAGCTGTATTTGCCGTAGTCGCGGCCGAGACGCGCCGGATGCCATTGCGCGCCGCCGTCGCAGGAAACCATCACCTGGGCGACACCCGTGTCGCCGCCGAAGGCGATCCCGCGCAGCGCCACCGGACGGCCCGCATGCACGGTCGCGCCGGCCTGGATATTGGTGATGAACGAGCGCGGCAGCAGGCGGCTGATCGGAACCATCTTGACGCCGGTCTCGCCCGGCTTGAGATTGCCGGCCGGATTGTCGGGCACGAGATAGGCAGACTTCATCCAGAAGTTGTCATCGGGATGGTCGAGCACCTCAATATCGTTGAGCATCTTGACCCAGTAGGTCGCGAACCATCCGGGCACCACCAGCCGGATCGGGAAGCCGTTGAGCACCGGCAGTTCGATCCCGTTCATGCCGTAGGCGACCATCACTTCCCCGTCGCGGGCGTGATCGATAGCGAGCGATTTCATGAAGTCGGGAGTCTCGGGAACCTCGGGTCCGTCGGCGCCGTTGAAGCGCACCTGCACGGCGCCGGGCAGCACGCCCGCGCGGTCGAGCAGGTCCTTCAGGCGCACGCCGGTCCAGCGCGCATTGCCCATCGCGCCGTTGCCCCATTCGCCGCCGGCCACGCGCGGCGCGAAGAAGCCGCGGCTGTTGCCCGAGCATTGGTTGACCGCGGCGAGTTCGACCGGATCGAAGCCGTGGAGAATCTGCTTGAGGGTCAACTCGATCGGCTGGCGCACGTGGCCGTGGATGCGCACGCGAAACGTGTCGACGTTGATATCCGTCGGTACGATCGGCAGATGCCAGCGCACGTAAAAGGCGTCGTTGGGCGTAAACGCGCCCTGATCGAAGATCGCCATCGGGGTCTCGAGCAACGGCGGACGGGTGCGCAGCAGAATCAGATCGCGCTTTTGCGGAAAGGCCGCCATGCGCCGATCGCCGTTGGCGAAGGGCATGGTAATCAGATCGCTGGCCAGGGCGGAGAGTGCGCCGCCGCCGAGACTCGCGCCGAATCCGGTACTGAGTCCGGCCATCGCGGCGAGCCGCAGGAAATTTCGCCGGTCGAGATCGTTCAGGTTCGGTGCGTTGTCACGCTTCGTATCCATCGTGATTCCTTTCGGCCTTGATTCCTTGCGGCCGCCGCGACGCGCCTTAGTGGATCCACTTCAGCAGGATCGCGCCGAGCGTCACGCTACCCATAATCGCCCACAGCACGAAGCCCTGGATCAGCGGACGCCGGCCGACCGCCTGGAGCGATTCGCGGCTCAATCCGCCGCCAATCAAAAACAGCGTGAAGACCAGCGCGCGCTGCGCGCCCATGAAGATCACGTGACCGGCCGGTTTGAGGCTGGGCACCCAGGTCATCAGGCCGGCCATCGCGATAAAGCCCAGGATGAACCACGGACGCTTGGCCTTTTGCGTCGGCGCGTCGGCCGCGCCGACGGTCCAGAGCATCCCGATGACCAGCGTGACCGGAACGATCCACAAAGCGCGCGTGAGTTTGACGGTCGTGCCGATTTCGAGCGCCTTGGCGCCGTATTGCATGCTCGCGCCGACCACCGAGCTGGTGTCGTGAATCGCCAGCGCGCACCATAATCCGAACTGGGTCTGGGTCAGGCCGAGCAGATGGCCCACCGGCGGAAACAGAAAAAGCGCGACCGCGTTGAGCGAGAAGACCGTCGCCATCGCGACCGAAACGTCGTGATGTTTGGCGTGAATGGTTGGCGCGACGGCGGCGATCGCGCTGCCGCCGCAAATCGCGGTGCCGACCGTGATCAGCAACGAAGTGTCGCTCTGCGTGCGCAGCAGACGGCCCAGGCTGAGCCCAGCGGCCATCGTCAGCGAGATCCCGATGACCGTGTAGAAGAAGCCGTGCATGCCGACGCGGCCGACCACGGCCAGGTTCATGCCGGCGCCAAGCCCGATCACCGACAGTTGCAGCAGGATCGAGACGAAGCGCCGGGTCGTGGCCACGTACGGATTGCCAACCGCGATCGCCAGCACGATCCCGATCAGCAGGGCGAGGCCGGGCGAGACGAACGGGAACATCACGGCGATCGCGGCGAGCGGAAAGGCGATGCGGCCGGCGAGATTGCGCGGCGCCGAAGCGGCGATCATGCCGTCGGGATTCGATTCGGGGGGCGGTGCGGGAGCCTGATTCATTATTGAGCCTTGGGCGGCGCGCCGGCTGACGCGCCGAGTTTTAGCAGGAAAACGGCCTGAGCATTAATCGGCCCAGGCGACAATTATGCACATCGATTGGTGCACGCTCCGGCGCATCGACGACGTGAGCCGCGCGGCGCCCCGCATCTCAACTGTCGCCCGCCGGGACCGCCAGATCGACCCGCAGCGCTGCCCGGGGATGGCCAATCGGATGAGCAATCAGGCTGTGCAGATACATCCCGGTTACCATCGCGAGCACGAACAGTATGACGGTGCCGGAGCCGGACGCGAGCGACACGATCGCGGGACCGGGGCAGAATCCGCCGAGGCCCCATCCGGCACCAAAGATCGCCGCGCCGGCGAGCAGCGGGCGATCGATCGCGGTGCGTCCGGGCAGCACAAAGCGCGGAGTGAAAAGCGGCGCCGGTCGTCGGACGATTAGCCGCCAGGCAACGAAGTAGACTGCGATCGCCCCGATCATCACCAACGCCAGGCTCGGATCCCAATGGCCGAAAAAATCGAGAAAGCCCACCACCTTGCTCGGCTGGGTCATGCCCGAAATCCCGAGGCCGAGCGCGAAGACGCATCCCGAGACGAAAGCCGCCGCGAGCCGCTTCATACGTAACCTCCGAACAGATGATTGACGATGTAGACGACCGCCGCGCCCGCGGCGATGAAGGTCAGCGTCGCGCAGAGCGAGCGCGGCGCAAGCCGGCTCACCCCGCATACGCCGTGCCCGCTGGTGCATCCGTTGCCCAGGCGCGTGCCGAAGCCGACCAGCAGGCCCGCCAGCGCGATCGCGCCGGCCGATCGCGCCACGGTGAAGGTAAAGGCGTGCGGCAGATAGATGCGCAGTGCGCCGCCGCCCGCCAGCATTCCGGCGAGGAAACACAGGCGCCATGCGACTTCGGTCTTTACCGGGCGCAGCACGCCCGCCACGATGCCGCTGACGCCGGCGACCTGGCCAGTGCTCAGCAGCAGACCGGCGGCGGCGAGCCCGATCATCAGGCCGCCGATCAGCGAGGCTATGGGGGTGAAGTTTTCCATCTGAATACCTTGCGTGCGCGGGCCGCCGCCGGCCGCGGCGTCCCTTGCGTTGGTACGTCGATGAGGATATAACTATATAGTTATGAATGCAAGAGCCGCGCATCGTCCAAATGCGAACCACGGCGAACTGAGCGACGCCGCGCTGGCGCTGGTCGCCACGCGCTTTCGCGCGATGGGCGAGCCGATCCGGCTGCGCATGCTGCGCGCGCTCGAGCGCGGCGAGCAGAGCGTCTCGGCGCTGACCGAAGCGATCGGCTCGACGCAGCCCAACATCAGCAAGCATCTCAAGGTGCTGCAGGACGTGGGTCTGGTCAATCGCCGGCAGGAGGGCAGCGCGGCGCATTATTCGATCGCCGATCCGATGGTCTTCGAGCTGTGCGACATCGTCTGCTCGCGGCTGCGCGCGCAACTCGAGGAGCAGGTCGAGGCGCTGGGCCGGGGCGCCGGTCCGCGCCGCCGCGCCTGACGCGCCGGCAAGTGATCGCGGTTCGAGATAACTGAGCGGCGGCCGCCGCATTGCTCGTTTCGACCGAATGGGTCCTGATTCTGCAAATGTCGCCTGCCGGACTCGCCCGTGCCGGGCCGATTCGCCGCCGCGGCGATTGCCGCCGAATCCTCACCATTAGTGCATTAGGCAATGGGCCTATGCGGGGTCGGGCATATTCGCTCGCCCGGCCGGGCGTGCTAGTTGAAGGGAGCGAATGAGGTCCCCATGAGCGACGCGCAGGCAACCCTTGCGATTCTGGTCGGAGGCGGCCCGGCTCCCGGTATCAACGGCGTAATCGCGTCGGCCGCGATCGAGGCGATCAACAACGGTCTGCGCGTGATCGGCTTGCGCGAAGGTTTTCGCTGGCTGATCGAAGGCGACACCACCCACACGGTCGAACTGCGCATCCCCGACGTGAGCCGGATCCACTTTACCGGCGGATCGATTCTGCGCACCTCGCGGACCAATCCGGCGCGCGATGAGGCGACCCTGCAGCGCGTGATCGATACGCTGATCCGGCTGCGCGTGCGTTACCTGGTCTGTATCGGCGGCGATGACACGACCTACGGCGCCGCGATGATCGCCGAGCGCTCCCGCGGCCGTATCGGCGTCGCCACGGTGCCCAAGACCATCGACAACGACATCCCTCTGCCCGACAACGCGCCGACTTTCGGCTTCGAGACCGCGCGCGCGACCGGCGCGGCGATTATCGAGTCGCTGATGGAGGACGCGCGCACCACCGGGCGCTGGTACCTGGCGGTCTCGATGGGCCGCAAGTCGGGATCGCTCGCGCTCAGCATGTGCAAGTCGGCGGGCGCGACCCTGGCGATCATCCCGGAGGAATTCCGCGGCGAAAAGTTCGACCTCGCGCTGGTCGTCGATACCATCGTCGGCGCGATCGTCAAACGCCATTCGATGGGCCATGACAACGGCGTCGCGGTAATCGCCGAGGGTATCGCCGAGCGCATCGACCCGGCGACCCTGCCGGCCGCGCCGGGCTCCGAGCGCGACGCGTACGGCCATGTGCATATCGCCGACATCCCGCTGGGCCTGTTGCTGCGCGATCGCGTGCGCGGCGCGCTCAAGGAAGTCGGCGTGGCCGCCAATGTGGTCGCCAAGGATATCGGCTACGAGTTGCGCTGCGCCAAGCCGGTGCCGTTCGACACCGAGTACACGCGCACGCTCGGCTACGGCGCGGTGCGCTATCTGCTCGACGGCGGATCGGGGGCGCTAATCGCGATTTCCGGCGGGCGCGTGACGCCGGTCGATCTTGCGCAATTGCTTGACCCTAAGACCGGGCGCATCAGTATTCGCATGGTCGACGTGACCACCGAGTCCTACCATGTCGCCCGCTCGTACATGATTCGGCTCGAGCCGCGCGACCTGCGGGAGCCGGCGCTCTCACGCATTGCGGTCTACACCAAGCTCCCGGCCGAGGAGTTCCTCGCGCGCTTCGCGACGACGGTCAACGCGACCGCCGTCTGACACTCCGCCCCGCCAATCGAACTCGAGCGGCGATTGCCGCGGGCGCCCGGCGCTTGTGCGGGCGGCGCCTACTCGCCTATGTAACAGGATGCGCGGCGTATCCGCCGGGCGCGTCGGGAATCGCGCAGCGACGATCCGCGGATCAACCTGAAAGCATTTGCTGGAGGCATTTGGATGGCTGGAATTCTTGAAGGCAAGGTCGCGCTGATAACCGGCGCCGGTTCCGGTATCGGACGCGCAACGTCGCGGATTTTCGCGCGCGAAGGCGCCAAACTGGTGATCGCCGACCTGGTCGAGGCGGCCGGCGAGCAGACCCTGAAGCTGCTGCAGGACCTGGGCGCCGAAGCGATTTTCGTCAAGGCCGACGTAGCCCAGGCTGCCGACGCCGACCGGATCGTCGCGCGCGCGGTCGCCGCCTACGGACGGCTGGATTGCGCGTTCAACAACGCCGGCATCGAGGGCGCTGCGGGCGTGACGCACAAATGCACCGAGGAAAACTGGGCGCGCGTCATCGCGATAAATCTCACCGGCGTATGGCTCTGCATGAAGGCCGAGATCACCCAGATGCTCGCCCAGGGTGGCGGCGGCGCGATCGTCAACACCTCCTCCGACGCGGGCCTGCTCGGGGTCAAGGGGATGCCGGCGTACGTCGCCTCCAAGCATGGCGTGGCCGGACTGACCAAGGCGGCGGCGATCGAGTACGGCCGCTCGGGCATTCGCGTCAACGCGGTCTGCCCGGGACCGATTCGCACGCCGATGATGGGCCGCCTGCTGCAGGATCGTCCCGGCGTCGAGGAGAGCTTCGTGCGCGCCGAACCGCTCAAGCGGATGGGCGAGCCGGAGGAGATTGGCGAGGCGGTCGCGTGGCTCTGTTCCGACCGCTCTTCATACGTCACCGGGCTGCCGATGCCGGTGGACGGCGGCCTGATCGCAACCTGAGTCCGCCCGCGCTAGTTCTGTCCGTGAGCCGATCGCAACGCCGCGCTTTGGCCGTCAGGGCGATTGCATCTGCGCCTGCGTCTCGCGCATCACGGCGGTCTTTTCGATGCGCTCGCGTATGATGCGCAGGGTGTCGAGATTGTAGGGAATTCCGCAATGCGTGGAGTTCACTTCGACCGCTTCGACCAGCGCGCCGGCCTCGATACAACTGGCCCAGTCGACCACCCCGTCGCTCTTGGAATAAATGAGGGTTTCGCGGATGCCGGGCGGCGGCGCGTCGCCATTGATGCCGCATACGGTGGCCAGCTCACCCGGACAGTGGCATCCCGACTCGTGCATCCGATAGGTTAGCATCGCCAGCATTTTGACAAATGGATGCGAGTTCTTTTGCGGATCGCGGATCGGCGAGCCGAGCAGGATCACCTGCTCGACCAACTCCGGATGGCGCCGCGCAAGCTCGCGGGCATAAATTCCGCCGAGGCTGTGCCCGATAATGATCAGCTTGCCGCCGGTCTTGGCGGCGAGATTGGTCAGGATACCGCTTAGCCGGTCGACCGCGCGCCGCGGACAATCGGTATTGGCGAGCATCCCGGAGAAATGCACCTGATGGCCGCGCGTGCGCAGCCAGTTGGCGAAGGGATAGAGCGTCGCGTCGCCGGCCATGAAGCCGGGTATCAGGAGAATCGATTGCGCGCGCGAGGTGGTTCGGGCAATCGGCCAGCTCCACGCCTGCTGCGCGAAGGTCGCGACTTCCCTGACCACGCGGAATTCCTGGAGGAGGTCCAGAAAGGAGAGGTTGTTTCCGCCACCGTTGTTACTCATGCCGAAAGCCTCGGAGCGCGTATACCCCCTTGCGCCATCCATTAACCAGTGTAATTAAAAGCGCGCAAAAGCGAAACCCTGACGTAATCGAGCTTCGATGCGCCCGCCGAAGCGGCTTTAGCTGGATATGCTCGCCGCTAACTCCTGTGCCTACCTTGTCGCTCTTGAGGCGAATGCTGGGCCGCCGCGTGCCCCTTCATGCGATCGGTGGAGAAGCGGAGATTCAAGCGCCACGATGACGCCGGCACGTGCATCGCGTATCGGCCGCCTGAGGGACTAACCGAACGGTCGCCGATTGCAACCGCCTGTGATTCGGGTGCGAAGGTTGCGCGAAGCGAGGCCGATCGGCGGGCGCGATCACGATTGCCGGGACATCCAGTCGAACAGCTGCGTGCCGAGCGCGAGCACCGCGTCGGTCAGGCTGGGAAACAGCGCCGCGATCTTTTCCATCACGACCGCGCCCGGCGGCACGTCGACCTCGGTCAGGCCGAGCACCACCGCCGCGATCACCGCCCAGGTCACCCATTGCGCGGGCATTGCCGGCATCGATTCGGGCAGGCTCTTCGCGCGGTCTTTGCCGCTGGCTTCCGTGATCATCGGCGTGTCAATCACCCCGGGCATCACCAGCGACACGCGGATGCCGCTGCCGTAGAGTTCGACGCGCAGCGCTTCGGTCAGGCCGACCACCGCGAACTTGGTCGCGCAGTAGCCACCGAGCGGCGGCATCCCGCGCCGGCCGGCCAGCGACGCGATATTCACGATGCTGCCGGCGCCCTTCGCGCGCATCGACGGCAGCACCGCCTGCATCGCATGCAGCGTGCCCATCAGGTTGACCGACAGCATGCGCTCGAGGTCCTCGGGCGGGATGGTTTCGACCGCGCTCGGCAGCGCGATACCGGCCGAATTGATCAGCACGTCGAGGCGATTAAATTGGGCTAGCGTGCGCTCGACCGCCTTGCGCACTTCGTCGCAGCGCGTGACGTCGGCGGCGATCGCGATCGCCGTGCCGCCGGCCGCCTCGATTTCCCGCGCAAGATCTTCGAGGACCGATTTGCGCCGCGCGATCAGCGCGACGTGGGCGCCCATGCGGGCAAAGGTGGTCGCGAGGTCGCGGCCGATGCCGCTGGAGGCGCCGGTGATCAGCACCGCGCGATCGCGAAAGTAGGCACCCGGCAGCAGCCGCGAGGTAGCCTTACCAGCGAGCCCGGTGGCGCGTGCCGCGCCCGCCCCGGTGGCGGCTTTTTTGACCGCCTTTGCCGCTTCGTTATGCGCTGACGGCATCGTCGATCCTCCGTTCGGGCAGCTCGCGCCGCGCGTTCGTCAGGCGTTTATCTGATCGCTCAACCCCTCGAGGTCGTGGCTCATGATGATCAAGTCGCGCGGGCGGCCGTCGCGATCGACGACCCAGTCCTGCAGCAGCGCCTCGACCTGGAAGCCGAGTTTCTCGAAGGCGGCGCGCGCGCCGGCCTGATCGGGCGTCATCATAGCGGCCATCTTCTTGAGCCCGCGCATCTGGCCGAGGCGGAAAATCTCCGCCGCCAGATGGCGGCCGAGACCCGCGCCGCGAAACGACGGACCGACCTGGACGCGAATCTCGCCGACCCGCCGGGTCCAGCGCGCCTGGTCCGAATGGACGCTGGCGTAGCCGACGATCTTTCCGTCGGCTTCGGCGATCACAGTGGCGGTGTTGCCCTTTTCGACGTTGGCGATCCATTCGCCGACGTTGTCGGACTCGGTGATGTCGGTGCGCAGAAAGAGCAGATCGTTGGGCGGAAGCGATCGGGCGAAGGCCAGGATGCCGGCGGCATCGCCGGTCTCCAGCAGGCGCACGACCACCGCACGGCCATTAGGCAGCTTGAGGTCCTTGGGGAAACCAGATGAACCGTTGACCTTGTGCGCCTTCGCCATCGCCTTCTCCGTCGCGGGGCCGGGCCGCCGCGAAAATGGGTTGGGTATCCGCCGAAACCGGCCGGAGCATAGCAACTCCCCTGGCCCTTGTGGAACCGCGCGGCGCCACGCGGCGGACGATTGACGGCGCGGCGCGCTCCGGCGCATTCTTGGGCCGTCGGAGTTGTCCATCCGGCAATCTCACGGGGGGATCTAAGATCACGATGGCCGCGCCGGATAACTCCACCCTTCGGCTAGCCCGCCGGATGAGCGCCCAGGATGCGTCGTTTCTCTACGGCGAGTCGCGCAGCGGACCTCTGCATATCGGCTCGCTCAATATCTTCGACGCGCCCATCGACCACGACGAAATCATCGACCACATGGCGCAGCGGATGCATCTGCTGCCGCGCTATCGGCAGCGGCTGATCTTCGTGCCTTTCAATCTTGCTCACGCCGAGCTGGCCGACGATCCGGACTTCGACCTGCGTAACCATATCAAGTGCCACAGCCTGCCCGAGGGCACCGACGACTCGGGCTTTTTGCGCGCCGCGATGGCCATTTTCGAGCTGGTGCTCGATCGCGACAAACCGCTGTGGGAGATGCATCTGTTTCAGGGCCTCGCGGGCGGCCGCTCCGCGATCGTCTGGAAGATCCATCATGCGCTGGTCGACGGCGTGTCGGGGATGGAACTGCTGACCGTCGCGCTCGACTTTCGCGCCGAGGCGCCGCCGCCCGATCCGCCCGCGCAGGTGTGGGAGCCCGCTGCGCCGCCCGGTACGTTTCGATCGTTCAGCAACGCGGTGCTCGATCTGGTTCAGGATCGCGTCAACGACCTGCGCAAGGCGGCGATGCTGATCGAGTCGCCGCGCAAAACCGCCGAGCAGGCGGCGACGCTCGCCAATATGTCCGGCAAGATGGCGCAGATGATGAGCCGGCGCATCGTCGCCGCGCCGTGGAACTCCGGCCTGGTCAGCCCGGCGCGATCGCTGGCCTGGCTGATCGTCTCGTTTGCCGACCTGCGCGCGATTCGCAACGTGTTCGGCGGCACGGTCAACGACGTCGTGCTGACGATTCTCGCCGAAGCCGCGGCGCGCTATCTCAAGCATCACGAGGTCCGCACCGACTTCGCCCCGTTGCGCATCGGCTGTCCGGTCAACATGCGCCATGCGGGCGAGAGCGGCGCGTTCGGCAACCGGGTCTCGATGATGTTTCCCGAGCTCTCGTCCGAGCCGATGGATTTGCGCGCGCGCCACGCCGCCGTGATGCGCGAGACCGGGCGGATCAAGGCCGGCGGCGAGCCGCAGGCGCTCGACCTGATGCTTGCGGGCAACGATCTTGTCGCGCCGGCGCTACTGGGCCTGGTATCGATGATCGCGACCAACGCGATCGACGCCGCCTCACGCCTGGCCGGCATCGCGCCGGCGCTCGCACGGATGCTGACGCTGCCGCCCCCCGGCATCAATTTTATCGCGACCAACGTGCCCGGCGCGCAGGTGCCGCTCTACCTGGCCGGGCGCAAGATGATCGAGATGGTCGGGCTGGTGCCGCTCAGCGCCAACCTCGGCTATAACGTCGCGATCGTGAGCTACAACCAGACTCTGATCTTCGGCATGATGGCCGAGCCGCGGCTGATGCCGGACGTCGATCTGATGCGTGCCCAGGCCGCCTACGTATATGGCGAATTGATGGAGCTGGTGCGCGCGGCCGCGGCCGGAACCGAAGCGCCGCCACCCGACGGGGACATGCGTTCGCGTTCGTCGCGTGCGGCCTGAACCCCGCGATTTTTGACCACTCCAACCACTGCAAACCCTTCAACCGCGAGCCCATGCGAAAGTGAGACCGATGGCCATGACCGCTAACCATGTCGTGAGAAGTTCTTTCAATCATCAAAGCGCCGCACTGGTCCCACGCCGCCGCGGCCTGCCGTCCGCCGCGATCGTGATCGCGATTGCGCTCGGCTTCAGCACGCTCGCCGCGCGCATCGATCATGCTGACGCCGCCGAAGGTGCGGGAATTGGCGGCGCGCCGGTGGCCGCCGTCAAGGCGACCCTCGACGAGGCCGCGCCGGTCTTTGCCAACACCACGATGGCGCCCGCCGAGCGGCAGAAGAAGCTGCGCGAAATCGCCGCGCGGCGCTTCGATTTCACTTACATGGCGCGCTCGGCGATGGGCACGCATTGGAAGACCCTGACACCCGCCCAGCGCAAGCAGTTCGTGCCGATTTTCACCGACTACGTGATGGACACCTATCTGAGCACGCTCCAGCAGAGCACGGTCGCCGCCGCCGGACGCGGACTGACTAACAAGGTCACGCTCGAGGGCAGCGATCTCGCGACGGTCTATAGTGTCGTCAAGCTGCCGAGCCTGGCCGATCCGCTGCACGTGAACTACGCGTTGCGCCGCGACTCCGGCGGCTGGATGCTCTACGATATCGTGGTCGACGACGTGAGCACGATGGCAAACTATCGCGAGGAATTTAACCAGACGATGAACGGCGGCGGCTACGATAAGCTGATCGGCGACCTCAAGCGCCGCACCGCGCCAGCCGCGCATTAGGCGCGCGCAAACCGCATCGTCGCGGCAGGAGCACAGTAATGATCGACGTCTATTTCTGGACCACCCCGAACGGCTACAAAGTTACCATCATGCTCGAAGAGCTTGGCTGGAAGTACAACGTCGTGCCGGTCAATATCGGCAAGGGCGACCAGTTCAAACCCGAGTTCCTCAAGATCAGTCCAAACAACCGCATCCCCGCGATGGTCGATCACGACGGGCCGGGCGGCGCGCCGATCGCGATTTTCGAGTCGGGCGCGATCCTGCTCTACCTCGCCGAGAAGAGCGGCTGGCAGTTTATGCCGCAGGACCTCCGCCAGCGCTACGACGTAATCCAGTGGCTGATGTTCCAGATGGCGAGCGTTGGTCCGATGCTCGGCCAGGCGCATCATTTCCGCCGCTACGCCCCCGAGAAGCTGCCCTACGCGATCGATCGCTATACCAACGAGGCGCGCCGCATCTATGGCGTGATCGACAAGCGGGTCGCCGAGGTGCCGTACCTGGCGGGCGAATATTCGATCGCCGACATGGCGGTCTATCCGTGGATTCGGCCGCATAACTGGCAGGGCCAGGCGCTCGAGGATTTTCCCCATCTCAAGCGCTGGTACGACGCGATCGAGGCGCGGCCGGCGGTGCAGCGCGGCAACGCGGTGATGAAAGAGCAGCTCGAAAAGGCGCGCAACGCGCCGCCCAACAAGGAATCGTGGGAGATCATGTTCGGCAAGAAGCAGTTCGAAAAGCGCTGATCGGCCGACCGCCGCACGCACGCATTCGGCGGCGCGCGGCGGGACTAATCGCGCGCCTGCTACTTTGCGGTATGATTTATGCCATCGAGGAGCTTGAGCAGCGCGTAGACGGTTTCGGTCGCCGGCACCTTGATGCCGTGGCGGCGCGCCGCGCGAATCACCGCGCCGCAGATCGCGTCGTACTCGAGCCGCTTGCCCTTTTCCAGATCCTGCAAAGTCGACGGCTTGATCGCATGCGCGTTGAGGCTTGTGGTGATCATTTCGATCTGTGCGTCGGCGCGATCGTCGCCGACCTTGGCGCCCTCGGCGCGGCCGACCGCCAGGGTCTCGAGCATCAGCGTGCGCGAGAGCTTGCAGCCGTCGGGATCCTCGAGCATCCGGCCCAGCGTCGAACGGCTCAGCGTGCAGACCGTGTTGGTGCCGTTGTTGCCCATCAGCTTGACCCAGCGGATCGACTTGAGATCCGCGGTCAGCTCGCCCAGGATTCCCGCGCGCTCAAAGACCGCCGCGATGCGCTCGGCGCGCGGCGTGATCCGCCCGTCCATCTCGCCGAACTCGATTTTGCCGAGCGCCGTATGGTTCACGTGGCCGGGCGCGTCGAGTTCGGCGCCGATGCGTGAGTTGCCGCCCATCACGGCGGCGCGCGGGAAAAATTCGCACAGCGCCTCTTCGTTCTCGACCCCGTTCTGGATCGTCATGATTACGCCGTCGGGCGCGAGGCAGCCATCGAGCTGGCGGGCGGCCGCTGCGTTATCGTACGATTTGACGGCAAACAGGATCAAATCGTAGGGCGCGAAGTCGGCCGGGCGATCGGTCGCCTTGACCGCGACCGTAAAGTCGCCGCGGAAGCTCTTGACGATCAGTCCACGGTCACGCAGGGCGCGCAGATTCTCGCCGCGCACGCAGAGCACCACGTCTTCGCCGGCCTGATGCAGCCGCGCGCCGTAATAGGCGCCGACTGCGCCCGCCCCCATCACGAGGATCTTCATCGCCGCCCTCCCGGATTCAGATGCCGTTGCGCTCGAGCGCGCCGCGCCAGGCCTCGGCGACCCTGGTGCGCAGCTCGCCGAGCGTGCCGTCGTTGGTGATCAGGATCGTCGCGTGGCGGCGCCGTTCGTCGTCGGAGAGCTGGGCCTGGATGCGCGCGGCGGTCTGCGCGGGGCGCATCCCGCGGTCGCGTTCGACGCGCTCGATTACCCGATCGCGCGCCGCCACCACCAGCCAGATCTCGTCGAACAGCGCGAGCCAGTTCGCCTCGATCAGGATCGCCGCCTCGATTACGATCGGCCCGCGCTCGCCGCCCGCGCGCATCCCGTCAACCAACTCGCGCATCCGCACGAACATTTTAGGATGGACGATCGCATTGAGGCGCTTGAGCGCGGCGGGATCGGCGAAGACGATGGGCCCGAGCTTTTTGCGATCGATCGTGCGGTCGGGCGCCAGGATCGCGTCGCCAAAGGCGGCGATCATGTCCGGGTAGGCTGGCCCGCCGGGCGCGTAGATCGCGTGGCCGACCTGGTCGGCGTCGATCACCGGCGCACCCAGCTCGCCTAGCATTTTGGTCACCGTGCTCTTGCCCGAACCGATTCCGCCGGTCACTCCAATCGTCAGCATCGCCATCCGCTCCCGTCGTGCCGATCGCTCACGCGCCGATTGGCGCGCAACGGGTCTCCGGCATGAATCGTAGTCGTAGCCCAAGATCGCGGCGCGGGAAAGCACCCGGCGCGGGGCGGCCGCGCGGTCCCTGTGTCCGGCGGTGGTTTGCTTCGCGCGCGCGGTGTTTTAAGCTGTGGCGCGCAATGCCGACGAATAGCGAATCGCGCGAACCGATCAGCTCCGACCTTATCGTCAACGGCCTCCGCCTCCATTATCTCGATTGGGGCGGCGACGGCCCGCCGATTATCGTGCTCCACGCCACCGGCTTTTTAGGGCGCATCTATCGCCCGATCGCCGAGGCCTTGCGCGCGATCGGCCACGTCTACACCTACGATCAGCGCGGCCACGGCGACAGCGAACGCGCGGCCGGCGAGAACTACGGCTGGGATATCACGGCCAGCGATCTCGAGGGCTTCATCCTCGCGATGGGCCTTACGGGCGTGCGCGGCATCGGCCATTCGGCGGGCGCGACCGCGATGGGCGCGATTGCCAGCGGCCGTCCCGACCTGCTCGCGCGCGCGATGCTCATCGAGCCGATCATTTTCGATTCCTCGACGCCCGACTTGCGCCGGCCGGGCGAACTGCGCGAGCGCACGCTCAAGCGCAAGCGCACCTTCGACAGCGTCGCCGCGATGTTCGCGAACTTCGAGCACAAGCCGCCCTACAACACCTGGCGCAAGGAGATCCTGCGCGACTATTGCGAGTTCGGCACGCGCGCGATCGACGGCGGCAGGCGCGAACTCAAATGCCCGCCCGAGGTCGAAGCGCGCATCTACGAGACCTCGCGCGCCTTCGATGGCCTCGGCTACCTCGATCGGTGCGCCGCGCCGCTGCTCGTACTGTTTGGCGAAAAAAGCGACGCGCCAGGCGTGCTGATCGCCGATCGGGTGGCCGCCGGCGCGCCGCATCGGCGCGTCGTAATCGTGCCCGACACGACCCACTTCATCCCGATGGAGCAGCCGGAATTGATCGCGCGGATGGCGGTGGAGTTTTTCGGCGCGGGGCCCGGCATTTAGGCGGCACCCGGGATTTTTCGCGAACGGATCCCGCGCCGCGCCGCGATGCCCTTCGTTTTCCATCGCGATCGCCGCAGGCGGAACTATTTCCGCACGCCGGATCCATCCTGCATTAATTCGCGCGCCTCGTCGCTATATACGCCCGGCCGATCGTAGAAGATGAGCGGCGGTTCGATCGCCACTTCGACGCCGCCACCCTTGCGCGCTTCGACCAGCACGCTGGCGGCCGGGGCGCCGCGATCCGGATGGACGAAGCGCAGACGCTTGGGCTCGAGCCGATGGGCGACCAGCGTGGCGATCAATTCGGCGCTGCGCGCGGCCTCGAAGACCATCGCGACGCGGGCGCCCTCGGCGGCGTAGCGCGCGGCCGCGGCGGCGAACTCGGCGAGGGTCGCACCCGCTCCGCCGCGCGCGATACGGCGTCCCTGATGCGGACTTTCGCGGCCCCGGCCGGCGGCGCGATAGGGCGGATTGGCGACAACTAGATCGAACGACCCTGGCGTAATTCCCGCGATGCGCCGCGCGCGCAGGTCGCCCCGCAGCACGCGCATCACGCTCGCGATCGCCGGTCCGTTGAGCGTCGCGGTATGCACGGCACACGCGGCGAGTGCCGGCTGGAGCTCGATCGCGACGACTTCGCGCGGAGCGCCGAGCGCCGCGATCAGCAGGCCGACCACACCGCATCCGGTGCCCAGGTCGAGCACGCGATCGCGGCGGCGTGCCCGCACAAAGCGCCCGAGCAAAAGCGAATCGATCGAGAAGCGATAGCCGTCAAGCGGCTGGACCACCGTGAGCGCGCCGCCTAAAATCGTATCGATCGTTTCCGCTTCGATGCAGGCTGCCATGACCCCCGCCGAAAAAGGACAGCACTACGCCAAAATCTTCCGCAAGGCCGGCGTCTATCTCGGCAAGGGCAACATAGCGCGCGCGGTCGCCGTGCTTAAGGAGGGCGAGACGCTCGCCACCGGCTTGGGCGACTTGACGATGGCGCGCCGCTTCGCCGACGAAGCCCTACGCGCCTCGCGCGAGCCCGATGCCTCCGGCTGACACCGCCCCCGCGCGCCGCCCGGTTCGCCGGCACCGCATCGTACTGATCGCCGCCGCATAGTCTCGGCCACTCGCGCGTACACTCGCGCCACGATCGCATTTCGCCAACGCGCAGTTCGCCCGCGCGCGCTTGACGGCGCGCAATTCGTACTTACGTTCATGGCAGAGGCGCCGCGGCGGACAACGACAATCACGCAGCGCAGACGCCCACACCTAAAACATTTCCGGAGCGATCCGGCAGGAGGTTCAAGATGGAACTCAGGTACGAAAACGGTCTGGTGGGGAATCGCTGGCTGCTCGATAACATGAACGGCATCTTCCGCGAACTCGGACCGCAGAACCGCCGCGTGGCCCCGCCCACCGACGTGGTCGAGGACAAGGACGCCTATCACTTCTATTTCGAGATGGCGGGCCTGACCACCGACTCGATCGAAGTGCGCGTCGAGGATGGCCACCTGGTGGTCGAAGCCGAGCGCAAGCGCCCCGAATGGCCGCAGGAGACCGCGGTCCGCGTTGCCGAGCGCGCCTACGGCACGATTCACCGGGTCTTCGAGATGCCCAAGGACGCCAGCCAGGATCACGTCCACGCGACCTACAAGGACGGCGTGCTCGCGGTCACGGTCGAGAAGCGGCCCGAAAGCAAGCCGGTCAAAATCCAAATCAACTAACCTGCCCGAGCGGACGCCGCGGTAAGCGCCGCGGCGTCCGCCCCGCGCCGTGCGCGGCACGATCGTGGCAAGCCCGCGGTTCGACCGCGGCCTCCGCCTGGCGGATAATCGCAATTCGATGCCAACCCCATTCAAGGCGGTGCCCCACCCATGATCGCTGTTCTGATCGTCCTCGGATTGATCGCGCTCTACGCCATGTTCGGCTACAACTCGCTGGTGCGGATGCGCAACGAGGTCGAGAATGCGTGGCGCCAAATCGACGTTCAGCTCAAGCGCCGCCACGACCTCATCCCCAACCTGGTCGAGGCGGTCAAGGGCTACATGCAGTTCGAGCGCGACACGCTGACCCAGGTGGTCGAGGCGCGCGGACGCGCGATCGCCGCGCCCGATCAGGCGTCGCGCCTCGCGGCGGAAAACCAGATCACTGGCGGACTCGGACGGCTGCTCGCCGTGATGGAGAATTATCCGCAGCTCAAGGCCGATCAGAACGTGATGCAGCTTCAGGAGCAGCTCACCACCACCGAGAATCAGCTTTCGTTCGCGCGCCAGGCCTATAATGATGCGGTGCTTGCGCTCAACACCCGCATCGAGACTTTCCCGACCAACGTCATCGCCAATAATTTTGGCTTCAAGGCCGCCGAATACTTCAAGGTCGCGCCCGAAGAACAGGCCGTGCCCAAGGTTGACCTGTCGCTCGGCGGCGCGCCGCACGCCTGAGGTGATGCCGCGCCTTCGCCACTGGCGTGCGCTCTCGCCCGCGGCCCCATCCGTGAGCGGCGCGACCCCGGCGCGATTGCCGAACCGCGCGTCGGCCATTGCGCTCGACTTATCCGGCGCCGACTTAATCGATGCGGGTTCACGCGAGGCGGGTGTACGCGATGGATAATCGGACGGGCAGCTTCTGGCGACTCGAACACACCAATCGCCGCGAGACGGTGACGCTGGTGGTGGTCTTCATGATCCTGTTCACGGCGCTCGGCTGCGGACTCGATTTCATGATGGGCAACCTGCGGCTCGCCGATGGCCAGCTTAGCGGCTTCCCGATCCTGACGATCGTCGCGCTCGCGATCGGATCGATTCAATCAATCGCATCGTACTACGGCGGCGCGTCGATCGTGCTCGCCTCGGTCCACGCCCGCCCGCTCACCGCCGATTCGGCCGCCCATCAGATGGTCCTCGACGTAATCGGTGAGATGGCCCTGGCGGCGCGGATGCCGGTGCCACGCGCCTATATTATCGATGACGCCGCGCCCAACGCGTTCGCCACCGGCCGCGACCCGGCCCATTCCGTGATCTGCGTCACCAGCGGTCTGGTCGACGAGATGGATCGCGAGGAGCTGCAGGGCGTGCTCGGCCATGAGATGGCGCATATCCGCGACTACGATATCCGCACCATGATGATGATAGCGGTGCTGGTCGGCGGCGTCGCGCTGCTCGCCGATTTCGTCTATCGCTGGGCGTGGTTTGGCGGCTTCGGCGCGCGCGGCGGCAATCGGGACAGCAACAATGGCGGCGGCAGCGCCGGCGTACTGATCGCGATTGCGGTCTTCGTGCTGGCCGCGCTCGCGCCAATCTTCGCGCAATTGATCGCGATGGGCGTGTCGCGCCAGCGCGAGTACCTGGCCGACGCGTCGTCGGTCGAATTCACCCGCAATCCGCGCGCGCTGCTGCGTGCCCTCGAACGGATCGCCGAGACTGAATCGCCGTTGCGCAAGGCCTCGCGCGGCGTCGCCCATCTGTTCATCGTCAACCCGTTCGAAGGCGCGCATCACGACGGCGAGGGCTTTTTCGCCAATCTGCTCTCGACCCATCCGCCGCTCATCCGCCGGATTGAGCGCCTGCGCGTGCTCGCCGGCGAGGCCGCGCCCGGCACGCCGGCCGCACCCGCTCCAGGCGGCGGCGCAAGCTGAACTACTACGGGCCGCCCGGTCCGATCGCGATTCCCGCGGGTAATCGAATCCCGCCAGCGGACCGCCGATCTTCGCGATCGGCGCAACGTCGCCGTTGCTGCCCGCCGCAAAGATCAGAATCCTGCCGCCGCTGGGTGCGTTGCGGAAGCAACTTGTTTGGATGATTAAAGAGCCAGCGGAAGAGCCGACCGGCTTGGGGTCGAGGAGGATAGGCGACGTATCCAATGCGATGCCGATGGGAAAGGCGAGGCCGGTCGCGGCGCCGCCGATCGTCGCGATCGGCGCAACGTTGCCATCGCTGCCGGGCGTATAGACGGTGACCCGGCCCTTGTCATGCGGCTCGCCCGGCACGATCGGACCGCCGAGATGGTTGGCGACGTAGAGCCCTCCGTGGCCGTCCACCGCGATACCGTTCGCGCTATCGAGCAGTGTCCGGGCGCGTTCACGTCGTAGGTGTCAGCGACCAGGATCGTGCTGGCCGGGCACGATCCGGGATGCGTTCCGGCCGCGATTCCGCGCATCGGCGCGAGCGCGATAATGCACAGCGCAAGTGCGGCAATGGTGCAAGGTTTGGCGAATATCATCTACGGGCTCGTGCCGGCCGCCGCGCTCGCGCGCAACGGCGCAATCCCGGCCATCCAAAGTACGAGAGCGGCAATTGCGCAGGTCTTGGCGATATTCATCTCGTACAGGCAGTAACGTGGATCTTTAACTGCGCGCCACGTTTGCATTAACCGCCCGTGCGTTGCAAACGTGCCGTATTTGCCGCCGTCAGACGACGCGCCTCGCCCGCGCACGCGACCCTTGCGCGCTCGGCGTCGCTGGCCCGCGTCCGCATAGCCGTGCCGTTTCGGGCTTAGATTGGCGTTGGCACCACTACCGCGAATTTTTTCTCGTTGACAGCAAGAATTCGTTTCGCTACTGACGCGGTGGGGAACGATCGCGCGCGTTGCGTGGTTTGTCACTCAGGCGACTCGCTGGGTCGCGTGGCTGGCGCCGCTCCAGCGGGTCGCGGGCAATGGGGATACGGGGTCTCAGGTAGACATAATTTTTGGTGCGTTTGAGCGCCGCCGTACGCGCATCCGGTTGCCCGGTTCGGCGGAGGGTCAGGTTTGCGCTGGCCGAGCTCGAAGGAGGTAGGTCACGTCAAGGCTGGTGTTATGCCTGGGCGTTGGACTAGCGACGCCCAGTGGTACGGCTGGTTTCCGGGCACGTCGAATTTGAACGGCGGGTCCGCATCGAAAGATCAGGAGGAGTAGAGGCAATGAAAAAGTTAGTGAATCTCATGGTGGCGCTCGCGCTGCTAGCCATGATTCCAGGGCTCAGCAGAGCTCAAACGTCGACCGACCGCAGCGAACTCGATACGTTCATGAAGGCCACGGAAGCCCAGGGCGATGTACCGCCGGTCGGCACCAAGATCACGATGGCGAACTGGACGCAGTACAAGGCTTTCATGCCCTTCGGCATGACCAAGCTGTTCGAGGGCGGCTACCAGTGGAAGATGCCTGCGGACGTCGAGATCGATATCGGTCCCGTCACCAATGGCAACCTGCCCAAGACCTTTCTGGAAGCGACCGAGAAATACGGCGCGCAGAATTCAGTCGCGGTGCTGCCTGACGGGCACTACCAGCTGAACAACTTCCATGGCGGCATTCCTTTCCCGAATCCGGAAGAGCCGCACAAGGGCTGGAAGATGCTGGCCAACGTGTTCCTGGCCTACACCCCGGCGGTTATCACCAGCACGCCCGACAACATGGGAACCATCTGGTTCATCGACCGCTTCGGCAACGTCTCGCAGGTCAATATCGATCTGGTCTACCGCTGGAGCTCATACATCACCGATCCCGGCATGCCCGCCGAAGAGAACTATGTCCCGGGTTCATGGTTCACCGAATGGCTGATGGAAGAGCAGCCCGAGCAGGCGCGTTACACCGCTTCGCTCGCGATCTTCTACAAGGATCAGGAAGCCCATCCGTATCCTGATCAGTTCGTCTTCGTGCCGGCGCTGCGCCGCTCGCTGCGCCTATCGACCACTGCTCGCTGCGCCCCGATTTTCGGCAGCGACTGGGCCAACGACGACGCCAAGCTCAACGGCTTCAACGGCTCGACCTCGACCTATGACGCCAAGTGGCTGAGCGACCGCAAGGAAGTCGAGCTGCTCGACACCGACATGAGCAAGGGCTCCAACTACCCCGAGAACTACGATCTGCCGCTCGGCTTCCCCAAGCCTTCGTGGGGTGCATGGCAGGTGCGTCCGACTTCGGTTATCGACGTTTTCCGGATTCCGGCCGAGGCCTCGGGCTATTGCTACTCGCATCGCGTGATGTATCTCGATCGGGAGACCTGGTCGACCTACTGGAATGACAACTTCGACTCCAACAGCAAGCTCTGGAAGGTCTTCGCCTACGAGAATTCGTATGGCCAGATCCCGAATCTCGGCAAAGCCTGGGTTGGTATCGCGGCGATGTCATGGGATCTGCAGAACACGCACATGACGGTGTGGAGCAGCTGGGGCAACAAGAACGCCCGGTCGCACTATATCAATCGCGCGGCGCCGGCCGAGTACCTCAATGGCACTCGCTATGGCGCGCCTGCGGGCATGATGCAGATCTTGCGCTAAGGGAGTTGCTGAACTAGCTCTCAGACTGCAAATGCATTGAGCCAAAAACCGGGGCGCGGCACTGTCTAACGATGGTGCCGCGCCTCTTCGATTTGCGCGCGCATAATTCCGTTGGCCGCACGCTGGCGCCCCGCCCGATCGCGCTGCCTCAGCGATTGCGTCCCTTGAGCGCGCGCTCCATCTCGCGCCGCGAGGTTTTGCTCGCGATCGAGGCGCGCTTGTCGTAGGTCTTCTTGCCCTTGGCCAGGCCGATCTCGACCTTGGCGCGCCCGTCGCGAAAATAGATACGCAGCGGAATGATCGAATAGCCGCGCTCGCGCACCCGTCCCCAGAAGCGATCGATCTCGCGCCGATGCATCAGCAGTTTGCGCGGGCGGGTTTCCGCATGGCTGAACTGGCCGGCCGGCGCGTACGCGCCGATATGCACGCCGTGCAAAAAGGCCTCGCCGTTTTTGACCCGCGCATAGCTGTCGCGCAGGTTGGCGCGATGCGCGCGCAGCGACTTGACCTCGGTGCCGGTCAACGCCATGCCGGCCTCGAGCGTCTCCTCGACGAAGAAATCGAAGCGCGCCTTGCGGTTGTCGGCCACCAGGTCGAAGCCGTCACCGCGCGCCGGAGAGGATTTTTCACGCGCCATCGCAGCTCAGTTTATCCCGATACGCGGCGCTCTTATAGACCGGCGCGGATCGCCTGACCGGCAGGATTAAGGCCCGCGGCGCGGGTGCGCCGTAAACCGATCTCGCTAAAGCCCGACACACCGCTGGGCACGATTGTTCTTGCGCGCGATTGATTTTTTTAATCACGCGGTAAAGTTCCGCTGGTACTTCCTCTTTGTCCCCCGGGAGGAGGACGAAGATGAAACATGCAAAGCCCAGAAAATGGATCGCGGCCGCGGCGCTGAGCGCGATGCTGAGCGGTCAGCTCGCGGCGCCGATCGCCTTTGCCCGCAACGGCGCCGACTCCAATGACAACCGGACGGCGACGCCGATCAAGCACGTGATGCTCATAATCGGCGAAAATCGCTCGTTCGATAACGTGTTCGGGACGTTCAAGCCAGCCACCGGCCAATCCGTCTGGAACCTGCTCTCGCAGGGCATCGTCAACGCTGACGGCACGCCCGGCCCGAACTTCGACCGCGCGCGGCAATACCAGGCGACCGACACCGGCACCTACTCAGTGAGTCCAACCAAGGAGGCGCTCTTCGCGACCCTGCCCGACCCCAAGGTCGGCGGACCGGCGACGCCATTCTTCAGCAGCGTGGCCGCGGCCGAGGCGGTCGAACCGGGGCTGCCGCTCGCCGATTACTACATGCTGGCGATTGGCGGCACCGGACTGGCCGGCGGTCTCGATACGCGCTTCCTGATCGACGGTCCGCTGGCCAACGGCCCGTTCGATATCACCGACTTCATCTCCTACGACGATTACGCGGGCAGCCCCGTGCATCGTTTCTTCCAGATGTGGCAACAGCTCGATTGCGACATCACCAAGGCTACGCCGGCGAATCCTGCTGGATGCCAGGACGATCTCTTCCCGTGGGTCGAAACCACCGTCGCAACCGGCAGCAACGGCAAGCCCGAGCCGGCCGGCTTTGCCGGCGAGGGCGGTATCGCGATGGGCTACTACAACAACCAGAATGGCGACGTTCCCTACTTCACCCAACTGGCTAATCAGTATGTCCTGAGTGATAACTACCATCAGGCGATCATGGGCGGCACCGGCGCCAATCATATCGCGATCGGCTACGGCACAACGATTTTCTGGGCCGACGGCAAAGGCAAGCCCGGTACGCCGCCGCCCAACCAGATTGAGAATCCCAACCCGCAGCCCGGCACCAATAATTTCTACACGCAGGACGGTTACAGCGGCGGTTCTTACGTCAATTGCGCCGACTCGCGCCAGCCGGGGGTCAAGCCGGTCACTGACTATCTGAATTCGCTGCCCTATCGGCCGTTCCGGCGCGGCGATTGCGCGAAGAATGCATACTACATCGTCAATAACTATAATCCGGCCTACCTCGGCACCGGCGCATTGGAGTACACGGGAGCCGCCAACGACTTTACGGTTCCTCCGACCAAAGAGTCGAACCTCGCGCTGCTGCTCGCGGATCATCATGTCTCGTGGAAGTACTACGGTGAGGGCTGGGCGAACGGTACTGAGACTGGCGAAGATTCGAGCTACTGCAACATCTGCAATCCGTTTCTCTACTCCTCGCAGATCATGACGAACCCGGCGCTGCGGGCGAACAACCAGGGAATTACCAATCTCTATGCCGATATCCAGTCGGGCACGCTGCCGGCGGTCTCGATCGTCAAGCCCGACGGCTTCCTCGACGGCCATCCGGCCTCGTCGAAGTTCGAGCTGTTCGAGCAGTTCTGCCACAAGATTATCGACCTGGTGCAGGCCAACCCGACGCTGTGGAAGGATACGGCGATCGTAATCACGGTTGACGAAGGCGGCGGCTACTATGATTCGGGCTACGTGCAGCCGATCGATTTCTTCGGCGACGGCACGCGTATCCCGATGCTGGTGGTCTCGCCCTATTCGACCGGCGGCCGGGTGGTCCACGACTACTACGACCACGTCTCATTCGCCAAGTTCGTCGAAGCGAACTGGGGCCTGCCGGAGATCTCGAATACCAGCCGCGATAATCTGCCGAACCCGGTGCCGAGCGAACAGAGCGCCTATGTTCCGGCCAATAGCCCGGCGATCGGCGACTTGATGGGTATGTTCAGTTTCCCGAGTAAGTAATGCGATCGCGCATTTAAGCGTGGATTAACCGCGGCGGCCGGCGTAATTACCGGCCGCCGCTCTCGTGCACGGCTTATTTTTCCGGCCTGGCGCCGCGGCGGCGAAACCGGCCGCCTACCACAGACGCGCGGACGCGAGGCGCGCGCCGTCGGCCATCGCTTTGAGCTTGGCCCACGCGATCGCGCCGTCGACCCGCGAGACGCCCGCCACCGTGGCGAAGCCGCAATCGCTCCCCGCCATGACGTTCTCGCGGCCGACCACGCCGGCGATATTGCAGATCCGTTCGGCGACCAGCGCCGGATGCTCGACGAAGTTGGTCACCGAATCGATCACGCCCGGGATTAACAGCTTGCCGTCGGGCAGTTTCACGCCCTTGAACGACGCCCATTCGTGCGCATGGCGCGGATTGGAAGCCTCGTACGACAAACCCTGCGGCCGCGCCTTGAGAATAATGTCGAGAATTTCCTTGATCTCGACGTCGTGATGATGCGGGCCTTCGTAATTGCCCCAGCACAGATGGATTCGCGATTGCTCTGGCGGCACGTCGGCCAGCGCGTGGTTGAGCACGTCGATATGCAGTTCGATGGTCTGGCGGAATTGCGCGAGGCTCAAGTCCTTGAACTGGATATGCCGGCTCATCGCGAGGTCCGGGCAATCGACCTGCAAAACGAAACCCGCGGCGACGATCGCGTCGTACTCGGTCTTCATCGCCTCGCCGATCGCGCGGACATAGGCCTCGTGGGTCTTGTAGTATTCGTTGCCGAGAAAAAACGCGACTACGCCGGGCGACGCCGCACTGACGAAAGCCTCCGTTGCCGGCGCCTCCTTGAGACCCGCGCGCAGATTATCCAGATCGGTGCGCAAGCCTTGCGCGTCGCGATATGTGATCGGTCCGGTGCACGCCGGACGCTTCATCGCGGCAACACTGCTGTCGACCACGCTGCGCTTGATGAAGCTCGGGAAGTCGGTCAGGTCGCCGGCAATGATCGGTGCGCTCTTGCCGCCTTCGAAGCCCGACAGCCGATCCTTGACGTAGGTCGCATACGACGGCTTGCCCATTTCGCCGTCGTTGACCACATCGACCCCCGCGTCGACCTGCTTGCGCACGGTCTCGGCGACCGCCGTTTTGACCCGCGCGCCGAGCGCCGCCGGGTCATAGGACTCGCCAAATTCCTTGGCGCGCATGATGGTGATTAGATCGTCGGGCCGCGGCAGGCTGCCCGTATGGGTCGTCAGGATTCGCTCGAGGCTGCGCTTCATGTCTGGTTCCTCCATCTGCGATACGGGTGGCGCGCACGGTCGTGATTGGCGCGTTCAGGTGCGCGGCGCGCCGATGGATGACCGCCGCCGTGCGCGCGAATTTCGCAAAGCGTCCACGCTAGCGCGCGCCGCCGGCAACCGCCAAACGTCCGCGCCATTGAGTTCGATGTTTGGCGAGTGATTCGATGATTGGAGGACCCGCGCGTCGCACTTGGCACTTCGGCCGGCGGCTCATCGCCGCAGGCGGCACGCTCAGGCGGCGACGAAACCCAGGTCCTTGAGCCGCGAGCGCGCTTCGGCGGCGCAATCCGCATAGACCATCAGGCGCGCCGGTATCACGCCGTACTGCCCGAGGATCGCGCCGCCCTGCTCGTCAAAAATAAACGAATCCACGCCGCTGCTCTCGAGCAGGTCATGCGCGATCTGGATTTGCATCCGATCGGTATGCGCAAAGATCTCGACCAGGCTGGAGGTTTGTGCGTCGTCATTCATAAATGGATAGTCTTTTCCAGATAGGGTGCAGCTCGCGATCAGCCAGCCACGCGATCGCCTGAGTTACCGCCGGTGCCCTTCATGATGCCGCTGATCCGAAAATAGAGCAGGGTGCCCACGCCGATCGCCACCAGCACGGCAAGGGCCGTGTCGAAGCGATGGAAGTACGGCGCGAGCGCCTTCCAATGCTCTCCCAGCTTCATGCCGGCGTAGGCCAGCGCGAGGCACCAGATGAACGATCCGGCCAGGGTGTAGATGGTGAACGGCAGCAGACGCATCCGCGCCACCCCGGCGGGAAAGGCGATAAAGGTGCGCACCACCGGCAGCAGGCGGCTGATGAACACCGCCGGCGATCCCCAGCGGGCGAAAAATCGATCGGCGATTTCGAGTTCGTGCGGCGCGATCAGCACCCAGCGCCCGTAGCGCTCAATCATCCAGCGTCCGCCGCTCGCCCCGGCGAAATAGGCCACATACGAACCGGCCAGGCAGCCGATCGCCCCGGCCGTCGCGACCAGGTAGAGGTTGAAACGTCCGGTCGCCACCAGGTAGCCCGCAAAGGGCATCACCACTTCCGAGGGCAACGGGATGCATGCGCTTTCGATCGCCATCAGCAGCACCACGCCGCCGTAACCCATCGCCGCGATGACGCCGGTGATCATGGCGGAGAGTCCCGTGAGCAATCGATCGATCATGACCCGCCTTTGAATCCCCTTCGCGCGCGGCGCGCAACTCCACGCGACACCTTGCCATGCCGCCGGCGAACTTGCGAGATGGCCGCCGCGCGGTTGCGTCCCGCGGTCGCGCCGGCGTCGTGACGCAATGGACCCGCGCCTCGGCAATGGCTTCCCGCGGCGCATTCGCGCTAGACTCCGCGGCGTTTGCTTCGCGGGGCGAAAATGTTTATGGATATAGATACTGTATATATGTTGATCGACGAACGGCGCGGCGCGCGCCTTCATCCCGCCGCGACGATCACCGCAATCGCCCGCACGCGGCGACTGATCGAGGGAGAATCATGGCCAAGAACTCGCTGACGATTACCGACAATCGCACCGGAAAACAGTACGAACTGCCGATCGAGGAGGGTGGTGTCGTGCGCGCCTCCCATTTCCGCGATATGAAGACCGCGGCCGACGACTTCGGCCTGATGACCTACGATCCCTCGTTCGCCAATACCGCGTCATGCCGCAGCCGCATCACTTTTATCGACGGCGACGCGGGCATTCTGCGCTACCGCGGCTATCCGATCGAGGAGCTGGCCGAAAAGAGCAACTACCTGGAGGTCGCCTACCTCATCGTCAAGGGCGAGCTGCCGAATCATAAGCACTACGCGGCGTGGGAGCAGAACATCAAGACCCACACGATGGTGCACGAGAATATCAAGAAATTCATGGAGGGCTTTCGCTACGACGCCCATCCGATGGGCATGCTGGTCGGCACCATCGGCGCGCTCTCGACGTTCTATCCGGAGGCCAACGCGATTACCGATCTCGAATCGCGCCGCCTGCAGACCCGCCGCCTGATCGGCAAGGTGCCGACCCTCGCCGCCTTCGCCTATCGCCACACCCGCGGCCTGCCCTACGTCTATCCCGACAACGATTTGAGCTACACCGGCAATTTTCTCTCGATGCTGTTCCGCATGGCCGAGCGCGACTACCAGCCCAATCCGATCCTCGAGCGCGCGCTCGACGTGCTCTTCATCCTGCACGCCGACCACGAGCAGAACTGCTCGACCAATGCGATGCGCTCGGTCGGCAGCTCGCAGGTCGATCCCTATTCGGCGGTCGCCGCCGCCACCGCCGCGCTCTATGGTCCGCTGCACGGCGGCGCCAACGAGGCGGTCATTCGCATGCTGATGGATATCGGATCGCCCAAAAACGTGCCCGACTTCATCAAGCGCGTCAAAACCGGCGAGCGGCGCCTGATGGGCTTCGGCCATCGGGTCTACAAGAATTACGACCCGCGCGCCAAAATCGTTAAGCGCATCGCCTACGAGGTGTTCGAAGTCACCGGTCTCAATCGGCTAATCGAGATTTCGCTCGAACTCGAGCGCATCGCGCTTGAGGATGACTATTTCGTCTCGCGCAAGCTCTACCCGAACGTCGACTTCTACACCGGCGTCACCTACCAGGCGATGGGTTTCCCGATGACCATGTTCCCGGTGCTGTTCGCGATTCCGCGGACCTCGGGCTGGATGGCGCAATGGGCCGAGATGGTGCGCGACCCCGAGCAGAAGATCGCGCGGCCGCGCCAGGTCTATATCGGCGAGGTCGTCCGCAAGTGGGCGCCGATCGACGGGCGCGCCGAGCCGACCACGCGCGAGGACGCCGTCAGCGATCAGATCTGAGCGCCGCCGCCGCGGTCGATTCGAGCATGCGACCGGCTCCGTGTCAGCGCTTCACGGCACATCGTCGATCCGCGCCGACGGCGTAAAATTGAGGTGGGTACGGCTGCCCGACGACTGACGATCCGCCGATTCCGGCAGCGTCGCCAGCCGTGGACCGGTCACCCGCGGTCGCTGAAATTCGGTTTGCGCTTCTCGACGAACGCGCGCGCGCCCTCGGCGATATAGCCGGCCTGCACGCACAGCGTCTGGTTGCGATCCTCCATCTGGATCGCCTGCTCGAGGCCGCCCGCGTCGACGCTCGAAGCGAGGCATTCTTTCGTCAGCCGCAGGCCGAGCGGCGATGCCGCGGCCATCTCCTGCGCCAGCCGGCCCGCCGCCGCGTCGAGTTCATCGTCGCGCATGACCTCCGAGACCAACCCGGTCGCCAAGGCGCGCGGCGCTGCGATAAAGCGCCCGGTCAGCATCAGCTCGGACGCGATCGACAGGCCCACCGCGCGCGGCAGAAAATAGCTGACTCCCATATCGCATGCGCTCAGTCCGATCCGGATGAAGGCGGCATTGAAGCGCGCCGATTCGCCCGCCAGTCGCACGTCGGCGGCCAGTGCCATCGCGAAGCCGCCGCCGGAGGCGGGACCGCGCACCGCCGCGATAAACGGTTGCGGCACGCGGCGCATCGCGACCACCAGGTCGCTCATCCGGCGCTGAATATCAAAGACCGCGGCCGTGCTCGCCTTGACCACGTCGATGCCGCCGTCGCCGCCGGACTGCTCCTTGAGGTCGAGGCCCGCACAAAACGCGCGCCCCGCACCGCGCATGATCACCACCCGCGTCTTGCGATCGTGATTGAGCGCGCGCAAAAAATCGTGCAACTCATCGACCATCGTGGCGTTGAGCGCGTTGAGCGCATGCGGCCGATTGAGCGTGAGCCACGCCACCGGCCCGTCGTGAGTAACCTCCAACGCTTCGTATCCCATTTCGCTTGGCCTCCTGATTAAAACCGCGGCTGCGCAGACTCGCCTGCACCCCATGCCCACCGCGGCTGCGCAGACTCGCCTGCACCCCATGCCCACCGCGGCTTTGCAGATCCGATGCATACGCGCTTGCGGCGTCGCGCCAGAAGATAGTCGCATTTATCCGGGTTGCGCCACTGGGCGACCTTTCTGCGTTCCGCGTGTATCAGCACTTCGCTGGATTTATCCGTCTACTAGGTTCATATCATCTTAATTCATGTCTAGAGTCCTTAAATATTGAATTTTTATCTCAAAACATCACGTATAATTAAATTATTCGATTTGGCTTAGGCGTCTTCGTGGAAAGGTTATTTCTGGCTCACTTGTTTCTTGACATCGCTACGTGCGCAGCCGACGCTTGAATTGTGAGTGACAACACTTTGCTTCCGATGGTGATTCCCGAATGGCCGAGCTAAACGGCGCACCGCGCGCTGCGGTGTCGCAAGACGAAATTTTCACCATCAAGGAACTCTCGGAACACCTGCGGGTCCATCCGACGACGATCTACCGGTTGCTGCGCCAGGGCCGCCTGCCGGGCTTTCGCGTGGGTAGCAACTGGCGCTTTAATCGTGCGGCGATTGAGCAGTGGGAGCAGACCCAGGCGTCCGAGATCGATATCCCGATCGCGCGCGGACGGCGCAAGCGCAACGCCAACTAGACTTCGCTCTTCCTCCTGCCCGATTGTTCGGCGCCGTCGATCGTGGGTTCCGGTTCCTCCTGATGATTGCGCAAGCCGCGAGGCTTGGCGTCGACGACGATTTGCGCGCGCGGCGCTTATTGCTGCGGCGCCATTTGACATTCACCATCCATTGCGAATACCTAACGGGCATCAAAGAAGCCGGAGTGTTGGGCCCCGATGCCGACCAAGTACGCCGACGTGGCTGGTTGCGCCACCTATTATTATTATGTCGGAAAGACGACGCTGCCCGACGTCGTGCCCGACTTTTCGCGCGGCCGCAAATTGATCTTCATCCATGCCGCGGGCTCCAACGGCCACGCGTGGCATCGCCAGTATGACGCGCTGGGCGGCGCCCACAGCCCGATCGCGCTGGACCTGCCCGGCCACGGCCGCAGTGCCGGGGTCGAAGGCCTGCACAGCGTCGCGGCCTATGCGGATTTTGTCGTCGCCTTTGCCGACGCGCTCAAGATCGATTCGGCCGTGATCGTCGGCCGCTCGATGGGCGGAGCGGTCGCGATGGATCTCGCGCTGCGCCATCCGGGCCGCGTGCAGGCGCTCGTGCTGATGGCGACCGCGCCGAAATTCAATCTCCCGGCCGAACGCATCGAGCTGTGGCGCGGGGTCACGATGGGCCGCGCGAGTCAGCCGTTTAACCACGACGGCTACTCGCCCAAGACCATCGCCGAGAAGCGCGAAGTGATCCAGGAGGGGTGGGGCGAGCAGATTCGTACCGACCCGCGCGTGCGCTGGGGCGATTTCGTGGTCGCCTCAAAGGTCGATTTGCGCGAGCGCATCGGCCAGATCGCCCGGCCCACGCTGATCCTGGCGGGCGCCGACGATCAGGTCACGCCGCCGGCCGACGCCGAATTTATCCATAGCCGCGTCAAGGGATCGCGCCTCGAAGTGATCGCCGACGCCGCGCACAACCTGACCACCGAGCGGCCCGACGAGGTCAACGCCGCGGTGGCCGGGTTTCTTGCCGGATTGCCAGGGAGCGCCGCATGAGTCTCAGCCGCCAAGTCGCCGTCGCCGGCGTTTATGAACATCCCACGCGCTTTGCGCCCGACAAGACCATGTTCCAGATCATGGCCGAGAGCGTGCGTGGCGCGCTCGACGATTGCGGTCTGACCATCAAGGACGTCGACGGCCTGTTGACCGCCGGCATGGGCATGGGCGCGATGGCCATCGTGGGCTTTTGCGATTACCTGAACCTGACGCCCAACTTCGTCGATTCGACCAATATCGGCGGCTCGTCGTTCGTCGCGCATGTCGCCCATGCGGCGGCGGCGATCAACGCCGGCCTGTGCGAGGTCGCGGTGATCGTCTACGGCTCGACCGCGGCGTCGTCGCGCTTCGCGATCGGCACTGGCGGTGGCGGTCACGGCGGCGACCCCTGCGACCAGTACGAATTTCCCTACGGGCCGACCACCGTCGGCGCCTACGCGATGATCGCGCAGCGCCACATGCACGACTACGGCACGACCTCCGAGCAGTTGGCCGAAATCGCGGTGACGATGCGCCTGCACGCCTCGATGAATCCGGTTGCCAAGTATCGCGATCCGATCACGGTCGATGACGTACTCGCCTCGCGCGTCATCTCGTCGCCGCTCCATCTGCTCGATTGCTGCATCATCAGCGATGGCGGCGGCGCGCTGGTGGTGACTTCGGCGGCCCGCGCGCGCGACCTGAAAAAGAAGCCGGCCTACGTGCTCGGTGTCGGCGAGACGGTGCGCCATGCGGCGCGCGGCCAGCGCGACTTCCTCGAGATCGCCGCGGCGCAGTCGGGCCGCCTGGCCTTCGCGCGCGCCGGCGTCGCCCATCAAGATATCGACATGGCGATGATCTACGATTCGTTCACCATCACGGTGCTCGCAACGCTCGAAAATCTGGGCTTTTGTAAGCGCGGCGAAGGCGGCCCGTTCGTCACCGGCGGGCGCTTGCGCTTCGACGGCGCCCTGCCGATCAACACCGATGGCGGCGGCCTTTCGTCGAACCATCCGGGGATGCGTGGGATGTTCCTGGTGATCGAGGCGGTCAAGCAGTTGCGCGGCGAATGCGGTCCGCGCCAGGTCAAGGATTGTAAAATCGCGCTGGCCCACGGCACCGGCGGCGCGCTCGGCACGCGCCATTCGGGCGCCACGCTGATCATGACCAATCAGTAAATTGCCGGTGAGTATCCCCAGACACAGCAATTGACCTGGTTTATCCGAAGAACGCGCCCGACGCGCTGAGTGCAAAGTGATGCCGCAGGAAAAAACCCCCAAAGCCTATCGCAAGCCGCTGCCCCATATCGACGAGGAGAGCCGCCCGTTCTGGGAGGCGCTCCAGCGCCACGAGCTCTACGTACAGAAATGCCGCGACTGCGGCGACCTGCGCTACCATCCGCGCGCGCTCTGCACCAGTTGCATGTCCTCGCGCACCGCATGGGTTCGCGCCAAGGGCACCGGCAAAATTTACACCTACACCGTGACGATGCAGAATCAGGCCGCCGGCTTTCGCGAGACGCTGCCCTACGTGATGGCCTGGGTCGAGATCGACGAAGGGCTCAAGCTGCTCACCAACCTTGTCGACTGCCCCCCCGAACAGGTTAAAATAGGGATGCCCGTCGAGGCCGTGTTCGA
>JADMIL010000030.1 GCA_015478645.1 Candidatus Binataceae bacterium | reverse complement strand
TGGATCGCGCCGCGCTTGCCCGGAATGAAATCGCCGTTGCCGACGAACATCACGTCGGGATCGTCGGGCTTGAGCGCGACGCCGCGGCAATAGGAGATCGAGTCGCGCTCGGAGAACAGCGGGAAGCCATGCAGCGACCACGATTCGCCGTCGTCGAGGCTGCTCCAGATGCCGTCGGGAGTGGTCGCCAGCAGGCGCGGCTTGGAGCCGTTGCCCACGGCGACACCGTGAATATCGCCGTTGAGCATCTTGTCGCCGAGCGGCGGCAGATGAATCCAGGTTGCGCCGCCGTCACGGCTGCGGTAGATGCCGTCGATCTCGACGCCAACATACATCGTGCGATCGTCGCGCGGATTAAAGACGATGTTGGTGACTTTCGGCGCGCCGGCGAAGCATTTCTCGGCGATCGGTATCGCCAGCTTCTGCCAGCTCTGGCCGCCGTCGGCGGTGCGGTAGACGGCTGGCGGCTTGGTCCCGGCGAGCATCACATCGGGATTAGTCGGATGCCACGCCGTCGACCAGATTTGCGCGCCGTCCATCGGCGACGGAAGCAGATCCCAGTTCGCGCCGTTGTCGACGCTGCGATAGAGCCCGGCTTCGGAGCCGGCCAGCAGCGTATGCGGATTGTGCGGCGAGACGGCGATCGATCGAATCTGGATCTCGCCCGGCTCGGCCTCGAACGGCAGCGCCATCTTGCTGCGCCGCCAATGGTCGCCGCCGTCCGGACTGAACCATACGCCGGCGCCGACGGTGCCAACGCAAATCGTGAAATCGTGTGCCATGGTCGTTACCCTGTGCGCCTTTCGTTACGTCCCGCGTGAGTATCCGGCGCGCCGGGCTCAGCAGGCGCCCGAACGCAGCACCTGTCCGGGCATCGCGCCACTCGCGCGGCCGTGCTCGTAGAGCACCTGCCCGTTGACGATAGTGTATTCGACGCCGCGCGCCGGCATCACCAGGCGCCGTCCGCCGCCCGGCAGATCGTTGCGCATCTCACCGCGCTTGTTCGAGCCGATCGTATTGAAATCGAAGATCGCGACGTCGGCCGCCATGCCCGGCGACAGGCGCCCGCGCTTGCGGATGCCAAACAGATGCGCCGGCTCCGAGGTGATGCGCTGGATGGCGCGCTCGAGGGTCATCGCGGCGCGCTCGCGCACCCAGGTGCCGATGAGGAAGGTGCAGTAGCCGGCGTCGCACAGCATATCGACGTGGGCGCCGCCGTCGGACAGGCCGATCATCGTGCGCGGATCGCTGATCAGTTCCGGGATGCGGTCTTCGTTAGCGTTGAACAGCGCCATCGTGAACTGGATATTGAGGCCGTCTTCGATCGCGAGGTCGAGGAAGGCGTCGACACCGTCGCATCCGCGCTCGCGCGCGATCTCGGCCACGGTGCGCCCTTCGAGCGGCTTCATCGCGGGGGTGAAGACCTCCTTGACTTCCAGCCGCTCCCATTTGCCGCTGAAGATGTCGGGATGCTTGAGCGCTTCGCGGAAGGCATTGCGGAAGCCTGGCTCGCGATAGATCGCGATCTGCGCCTCGGCGGTCTGGTTGAAGACCGGATTCCAGCTCTTGAGGTTGGCGAAGATGAACGGGTTGCGCAGATCGATCTGGATAATCAGCGGACGGCAGGTGACCTGCGGCACGCCGCCGCGCCGAATCAGCGAATCGGCCTGGCGCAAGGTATCCTGGCAGGCGTTGGGCAGGTCGTCGCGATTGAGCAGCGCGAGCCACGTGACCGGCCGCGAGCTTTCGGTGAGCATGAAGTCGAGGAACTCGTACTCCTCTTCGCTGAGCACCGAGACCGACTTGGTCAGCGCCATCTCGATCGCGCCCTTGCCCAACTCCTGCAAAACGTTGGCGTAAGCCTTGTATTCGTCGCGGCTGGCATTGCGGCAGGCCAGCGGACGGCCCTTGTAGCCGATATGCTGCGGGGCCGTGGTGGTCGAAAAGCCGAACGCTCCGGCCGCCACGGCCTCCCTGAGCGTCGCCTTGATCTTCGCGGTCTCGGCCGGCGTGGCCGCGCGCTCCATCGACTCCTCGCCCATCACGTAATGGCGAAACGGGGTCAGCGGCGCCAGAAAGCCCAGGTTGATGCCTTTGCCGCGGCGCTCGGCCGCGTCGAGATATTGCGGGAAGGTCTCCCATTCCCACTTGATACCCTTGCTCAGCACGTCGAACGGAATCGCCTCGACGTTGACCAGATCCCATGCGGCAATCTCGCGCACCTCGGGCCGGCACGGCGCGATGCCGACGCCGCAATTGCCCATGATCACGCTGGTGATGCCGTGCCATGACGACGAGGTCAGGTAGGGATCCCAGCAGATTTGCGCGTCGTAATGGGTATGCGGATCGATGAAGCCGGGCGAGACGATGAGGTCGGAGGCGTCGATGGTTTTCTTCGCGCCCTCGGTGATCTTGCCGATTTCGGCGATTTCGCCATTGGCGATCGCGACGTCCGCGCGGCGCCCCGGCGCTCCGCTGCCGTCGATCACGGTGCCATTTTTGATGAGTAGATCGTAGGACATCGACTGGTTCTCCCCGGCGCGCTTAAGGCTGGACCCATGTGGCCCGCCACGCCGTTATGTCAGTGTGCTGACGCCGTCGCGGTCCGCCCGAATCGGCGGAGGCTGTCCGGCGATGAATCCTCGTGGCCGCCCGGCCTGATAGATTGCGCGGCGCGCATTCCACCAGTTGAGGCCGCCCCGAGGCGCACAACGAAGCGTTGCTCAGTCTGCAACCAACGCTAATGGAGTGCGGCCTCAATCGTCAAGGAAAATCGGACCGCGCGGTATCGAATTGATCGAAATCAGCGGCGCACCGGTCGGCCGCTGCCGGCGATTTGCGCGGCTGGTCAATGCCGCCCGCCGCCGGGTCGAATTCCCCATCAGGGGCGATCGTTTCACTCTCATCGAGCGCGACCGCGGGGAGCCTCGCGGCGGTGGCGCTGCCGGCCAACGTGGCGGGCGGGAGCAGCACGGCCTACAATGCCGGCAACGAGCAGACCAAGTTCAACGGCGCCAGCCTGAGCTACGATTTGAATGGCAACCTGAGCAGCGGCGGGTCCAAGACCTACACCTGGGACGCACGCGATCATTTGAAGACGATCAGCGGCGCGGTGACCGCGAGCTTCGTCTACGACGCTTTCGGGCGGCGGATGAAGAAAACCATCAGCGGCACGGTTACCCAGTTCCTCTACGATGGGCTCAATCCGGTGCAGGAACTCAACAGCAGCAATGGGGTAGTCGCCAACTTGCTGACCGGATTGAATATCGACGAGTACTTCAGCCGCACCGACACCGCCACGTCGACCTTTCTGAGTGATGCGCTGGGCTCGACGGTGGGACTGGTCGGCTCGGCCGGGAGCATCGCGACGAATTACACTTATCAACCGTTCGGCGCGACCACGGTCGGCGGTTCCGCCAACGGCAATTCATACGAGTTCACCGGGCGTGAGAATGACGGCACCGGGCTGAATTTCAACAGAGCCAGATACTACAACCCGACGTACCAGAGGTTCGTATCGCAGGACCCGATCGGCTTCGCCGGCGGCGACGCGAACATGTTCGTGTACGCTACGAATAGCCCGTTGAACTTCCGCGATCCTCGCGGCACCCAAGTATACCCAGGACCGAGAATCCAACAGATTCAGAACGATCTAGAGAACGCGCCGCCCGGTTCCGCATTCACTCCATACCCGCCGGGAGAGCCAGCGATGTCCTGCGCACCTCCGCCGCCACCGCCGCAGGCGTGTCCGGGCGGAGCTACGCCGCCCGAGCAGCTGGATCCAATTGGCATCTATACTGGGCTCCTTGGGTACGGCGGATTCTTGGCTTTTGGACCGTGGGGAGCGGTAGGGGGCGCGATACTCGGGTTTGGCACTGGCCTGTGGGTGAACGGTCAACAGATGAACAACTGCCCCTGATAGCGTGCGATGTCAGAATCGGATATTACGATGCGGAATCGAAAGGGCTCCTATAGCAGAGGTTCACGCCGACCGTTATTGCTTGGTCTGCTTACTTTTGCTGCTTTGTCCATCCCGCTAGGGATGATTGTCGCATACACGACCAGTAGCGCCACCCCTTTCTTGCAAGCATTACAGATTTCCGGCTTATGCTACGCGGTTGGTCTAGCCGGGTTGTTGTTCATCGAAAGTGAGCATCGGTGGTCGGACGCAACTGACGACCAGAGGCCTTTGGAAGTTATCATGGCCTTGATCGGACTCGGGATATCGATCGCCTTTCTTATTCATTTTGCCCACGCTCGTATGTTTGCAAATCTTCGGTACGGATTGCTCAGCGCCATTGTCTCCGTAACTTTTCTGATTCCTAGACGAACTGATAAAATACGAGCACTGGCATTTGCGCTCATGGCCGTCGCTACGGTCCAGTTTCCGTTGGTAAGCTCGCGCCCACCCTTCATATCTCTGGGAGTTGTTTGTGGTGCCGCCGCAGTGGCCTGTCTTTTACCTATGGGCGAGAGACAGACAGCAATTCGGCGGCTTCCGCAAACGATTCTTTGTATGTTTCTTACTGTAATGGGTCTCTATAGGCTCCATACAGCCTATCAAATTAGTTCTACGTCGGGGTTGGTGATTTTCGGCGCTACGGCATTGTTCTTCGGAGTCGGGACGATCGTGATCGTTACCCGCGGAGATTGGTTTGAGCGGCACTCTAGGCGCTGACCACAACTCCTGTTCTACCTGCTTTTCCGGAAATGCGACCAGCAGTTTATCCTGTCGGGCTGCGGAATCTGAGTAAGCGCAGAAGCAAACCGTCGTTGCGAGCTTCGTCTATGACGCTTTCGGGCGGCGCATGAGCAAGACCATCAGTGGCGCGGTTACCCAGTTCCTCTACGACGGCCTCAATCCGGTGCAGGAACTCAACAGCGGCAATGGGGTAGTAGCTAACCTCATGACCGGGCTGGACATCGATGAGTACTTCACGCGCACCGACACCGCCACTTCGACCTTTCTGAGCGACGCGCTGGGCTCCACGGTGGGGCTCGTCGGTGCTGGCGGGACGATCGCGACCAGCTACACCTATCCAGCCATTCGGCGCGACCACGGTAGGCGGCGCGGCGTCAACGCCAGACCCAGGAATTGAATGCCGCGTTAGTCGCCGGAGGCGGAGCGATTGTTTGCGGGGGATTGGGCGGCGATTAGCGATTGCGCATACGGCATCAGCGTCGCCATCATGTTGACCTGCGAGTCGAGCGTCTTGCCCAGCCCGCTCAGCAGACCCATCACGCGGTTGACCAGCAGCACGTCGGCGGGAACCTCGACGATCGGATTGGAGCGCAGCGTGCGCGGCAGTTCGGTGGCGAATTCCTCGATCAGCTCGGAGTCGGCGTAGGCGCGATTGCGCTTGATGCTGTTGCCCAAAAACACGTTGGCGAGCATCAGAAGGGTTTCGGGCGAGCCGTCGCGCGTGCGGAAACCGAGATCGTGAAAGGCGGCCAGGATCGCGTCGCGGTTGTTGGTCAGGATCGCGAAGGTCAGCCGGACCATCGCGTCGCGGAACGCCACCGGAAAATCCTTGGCCAGGCCGAAGTCGAGCAGCACGATCCGCGGGCCGGGCTGGACCAGGATGTTGCCGGGATGCGGGTCGGCGTGGAAGAAGCCGTCGCGCAAAATCTGCTCGGTGAAAATCTCGATGAGTTTTTGCGCGACCGCGCGCTTGTCGATGCCGGCGCGGGCGAGCGCCTCAAGGTCGGTCACCTTGATGCCCTCGAGCAGCTCCATCGTAAGCACGCGGCGCGAGCTGAGCTCGTGGTAGATGCGCGGGATGACCACGTCGGCGCGTCCGGCAAAGTTGCGCGCGATAATCTCGCTGTTGCGCGCTTCGTTGAGGAAATCGAGCTCCATCGGGATGTACTTCAGAATTTCGCGCGCGATCACCTGGAAGTCGAAGTCGCGCTCGAGGCGCGCCAGAATTTTCAACGTGAACATCAGGTTGGCGAGATCGGCGGCGACGATCGCCTCGATGCGCGGGTATTGCACCTTGACTGCGCAGCGGCGGCCGTCGAGCGTGCGCGCGGCATGCACCTGGGCGAGCGAGGCGGCGGCGATCGGCGTGGGATCGAACTCGGCGTAGAGCGCTTCGAGCGGACGGCCGAGCGCGCCTTCGACCTGCGCGCGGATAATCGCAAACGGGCGCGGCGGCACGCGATCGTGCAGGCCGGCCAGTGTCGCGACCCATTCGTCGGGCAGAATATCGGCGCGCGTCGCGATAAACTGGCTGGCCTTGATGAGCAGGCCCTCAAGCCGGATCGAGGCGCGGTAGAGCGCGCGGGCGGCGCGCAGGTCCTGGCGGCGCAGGCGTAATTCCTTGCGCGTGTCGCCGGCGATGCGCGACCATAGCTGGATTGCCTTGTACGGAACGTAGATGCGGACGGCGAGCCACACCACGCTCCAGAAACGCCTCGTCCGTTCGAGGTAGCCGAGCCGTGGCGTGGCGCGCGGAGCCTCGGAGGGCGCGGCGGCGATCGTCGCGGCGGTGTTCGAGTTGAAAGTCGGGGGAGGCAAGAGCGTAGTGCGCGGCCGTCTATCAGTGCGTTCAGTGCGTTGGCCTCGCCCAGTGCGAATAAATCGTCCGGGCCGGAGCATGCCGCCGCGCGTGGGCGGCCGAAGCTCGTAAGGGAAGTGTAGAGGATGCCAGGGCCGCTGCAAACTACCGGGGAGCAGATCGGCGCGCCGAGCGCCCGTTCCGGAGCCACGCCGCCGCTGGGTGTCGGCTCGATTATCCGCCGCTACTGCGCGGTGTGGGTGAGTTACGCGCTGGCCAACGGCTTTCTGCTCGCGGTCTATCCGCTGTTCCTGCGCGCACGCGGGCTCGACCAGTTCGAGATCAACAGTGTGCTGGCGACCTATTTCGCTGTGACCTTCCTGACCGACGTGCCGACCGGGGCGTTCGCCGACGCGATCGGCCGGCGGCGCGCGTTCGTGCTCGGCTGCATGATTCGGCTGAGCGCCTTCATGCTCTATTTCTTCGCCCATCGCTACGCGATCTTTCTCGTCGCCGAGGCGATCGACGGCGTGGGGACGACCTTCTGCAATGGCGCGGTCGACGCCTGGGCGGTCGACGAACTCGATGACGCGGGCTTCGAGGGGCTTAAAGATCGGATGTTCTCGCGCAGCTCGCAATTGATGAATCTGGGCTGGATGGTCACCGCGCTGATCGGCACCTGGATTGCCGATTACAACCTCGCGTGGCCGTGGCTGTGCGGCGCGGCCGGCTTCGCCTGCACCGCGGCGGTCGGTGCGGCCGTGATGCGTGAGCGGCGCCCGCACATCGCCCAGGTCGCATTCGCGCGGATCCCGGCGATGGTCGGCGAGCGGATCGTCGCGGGTTTCCGGCTCGGTTTCCGCAGCCGCACGATCCTGCTGCTGAGTATCGCCAACGGGATCTTCTTCGCCGCGTGGGCCCCGTACTGGATCCAATGGCCGCAGTACGTCAACGACGCTTATGCCGTCGGTCCGTGGATCATCGGCTGGTTCTTCTCGCTGTTCACGATCGCGCGGCTGGCTGGCGCGGAGGTCGTCGTGCGGCTCGCCGCCAACGAAGCCGCGCGGCCGGCGCGCCTGATCGTCGTGGCGGCCACGATGAGCGTGACGTTCCTGGCCGGCGGTACGCTCGGCGCTCGGCCGTGTGTCGTCATCGGGCTGTTCGTCCTGATGAACTTTGCGATGGGCGCGCTCGACCCGCTGACGCGAAGCTGGCTCAACGAACAGATCGGCGAGCGCGATCGCGCCACGCTGCTCTCGTTCCACAGCACCTTCGCGACGGTCGGCGGGTCGCTCGGCCTGCTCGCGGTAGGCGCTTACGCGGACCGCGCGGGAATTCCGGCGAGCTGGCAGGTCTCGGCGATAATCTCGCTCGCGATGATCCCGTGCTACTGGATTTTGCATCGGCAGGCCGGCGCGCCCGCGATTATACCGGTGCCGGCGTCCGAGTGAGCCCGGCGCGCCCTCCGCCGTCGCGCAGTGGCCACGCGACGCGCGGGGTTTCGTGGCGGGCACGGCGAATGCCACTAGCGGGCGGCCGGCGGGTTGGTTTAAACTCAATGATTCAATCAGCGCCTGGCGCGCGGTGGGGGGATTGGGCCTGCGACGATGAAGGAATTTCCCAGGATTAAGCGATTACCGCCCTACGTGTTCAACGCGATCGGCGAGCTATGCCTCAAGGCGCGCCGCGCCGGCGAGGATGTGATCGATTTCGGCATGGGCAACCCCGACGAGGCGACGCCCGCGCATATCGTGAACAAGCTGATCGAGGCGGCCTCGAAGCCGCCCAACCATCGCTACTCGGTCTCGCGCGGAGTCTACAAGCTGCGCCTGGCGATTTGCGACTGGTACAAGCGGCGCTACGGCGTCGAGTTCGATCCCGACACCGAGGCGATCGCGACGATCGGATCCAAGGAGGGCATCGCGCATCTCGCACTGGCGATTCTCGACCAGGGCGACGTGGTCCTGGCGCCGACTCCCACCTACCCGATCCATCAGTACGGATGCGTGATTGCGGGCGCGCAGGTGCAGGGCGTGCCGTTGCGCAACGGCGAGGATTTCTTCGACGAGATGATGGCGGTGGTCAGCCGCTGCTGGCCGCGCCCGAAACTGCTCATCATCAATTTTCCGCATAACCCGACGACCGCGATCGTCAACCTGTCGTTCATGCAGCGGATCGTCGATTTCGCGCGCGAAAACGATATCCTGGTGGTGCACGATTTCGCCTACGCGGACCTCTGCTTCGACGGCTATCGCGCGCCTTCGATCATGGAAGTGCCGGGCGCGCGCGACGTCGCGGTCGAGTTTTTTACGCTCTCCAAGAGCTACAACATGCCGGGCTGGCGGGTGGGCTTCGCGGTGGGTAATCGCGAGATGATCGCGGCGCTGTCGCGGCTCAAATCCTACTTCGACTACGGCATGTTCGCGCCGGTCCAGGTCGCCGCGATCGCGGCGCTTAACGGGCCGCAGGAATGCGTCAGTGAGATCGTCGAAAATTATCGCCTGCGCCGCAACGTCCTGGTCGACGGGCTCAACCGCGCCGGATGGGCGGTCGAGCGGCCCAAGGCGACGATGTTCGTGTGGGCGCCGATTCCCGAACCACTGCGCGAGATGGGCTCGCTCGAATTTGCCAAGATGCTGCTCAGCGAGGCCAAGGTCGCGGTCTCGCCGGGGGTCGGCTTTGGCGCCGACGGCGACGGCTTCGTGCGCTTCGCGCTGATCGAGAACGAGCATCGCACGCGCCAGGCGATTCGCGGAATCCGCCACGCCCTGAGCAAGGCCGAAGTAGCGCCGCGCCGCCAAAGCGCCGCCGGCGCGTGACGGACGGCAGCCGCCTCATCCGCCGACGGCGCGTCAGAGTCCCGCGGGATAATTGCTTGAAACCGGTGCGTATAGCCCTGCTCGGATGCGGAACGGTGGGCGAGGGCGTCGTCCGCCTGATGCGCAGCAATGCCGCGATGTTCGAGCGGCGGCTGGGCGCGCCCCTGCAGCTCGCCGCGATCGCCGATCGCAGCTTGCGGCCAAATCGTGCGCTCGGCATCGACGCCCGGCTGATCACGCGCGACGCCGCCGCCCTGGTCGCGCGCGACGATATCGATATCGTGATCGAGCTGTTCGGCGGCCGTGAGCCGGCGCGCAGCCTGATTCTCCAGGCGCTGGCCACAGGCAAGGACGTAGTCACCGCCAACAAGGCGCTGCTCGCCGAGCACGGCGGCGAAATTTTTCGCGCCGCCGGGCTGGCGGGTCTGGCGGTCGGGTTCGAGGCCAGCGTGGGCGGCGGCGTGCCGATTATCCGCACGCTGCGCGAGGCGCTGGCCGGCGATCGGCAGCGCGCGGTCTACGGCATCGTCAACGGCACCTGCAATTCGATTCTCACCACCATGAGCGAAGGCGGCGCCGAGTTTGCCGACGCGCTCGCCGACGCCCAGCGCGCCGGTCTGGCGGAGGCCGATCCGACGCTCGATATCGACGGCCACGACGCTGCGCACAAGCTCTGTCTGCTGGTCACGCTGGCCTTTGGCGTGCTAGTCGAGCCGCGCCAGGTGCATACCGAGGGAATCCGCGGAATTACGCTGTCGGATATCAATTACGCGCGCGAGCTCGGCTACACGATCAAGCTCCTGGCGATCGCCAAGGACGATGACGGCGCGATCGAGGCGCGCGTGCATCCGACGATGATTCCGGCGCGCCATCTGCTGGCCAGCGTCGGCGGCGCCTTCAACGCGATCTATATCCACGGCGAGGCGCTCGGCTCGAGCATGTATTTCGGCCAGGGCGCGGGCCAGTTGCCGACCGCGACCGCCGTGCTGGCCGACGTGATCGAGATCGCGCGCCATCGGATCGCCGGGGCGCGCGGCGGGGCGCATGCGCTGGGCTATCCGGTGGCCGACCTGACGCGTGCGCATGTCAAGCCGATGGACGACGTGATATGCGAGTACTATCTGCGCTTCATGGCGCGGGATAAGCCGGGCGTGCTCGGCGCGATTGCCTCGATCCTCGGCCGCAACGGCATCTCGATCGTGTCGGTTCTGCAGCAGGGGCGCGGGGCCGAGTCGACGGTGCCGGTGATCATGCGCACGCACGGGGCGCGCGAGAAGAATCTGCGCCGTGCGCTGGCCGCGATTTGCCGGCTCAAAATGGTCGAGGGCGAGCCGGCCTTTATCCGTATCGAGGAGCGTCTGTGAGGCACGATGGCTGACGGTGGACAGGGCGCGGGGTATCCGGGGTCGGCTACGGCGGCGCAGGCCACCTATCCGCCGGCCGGTGCGCGGCTCACGCGATGGCCGGGGCTGATCGAGCACTACCGGCGCTTTCTGCCGGTCACGGATCGGACGCCGGTGGTCACGCTCAACGAGGGCAATACGCCGCTTATCGAAGCGCCCGCGCTCGCCGAACGGCTCGGGCGGAATATAAAGGTTTACTTGAAGTACGAGGGGGCCAACCCGACCGGCTCGTTTAAGGATCGCGGCATGACGGTCGCGATGAGCAAGGCGCTGGGCGAGGGCGCGCGCGCCGTGATTTGTGCCTCCACCGGCAACACATCGGCCTCGGCGGCGGCCTATGCCGGCCGCGCCGGACTGCAAGCCTACGTGCTGATTCCCAAGGGCGCGGTGGCGCTCGGCAAGCTCTCGCAAAGCCTGATGCATGGCGCGCGGGTGGTCGAGGTGATCGGCAATTTCGACATCTGCCTGAAAGTCGTGCGCAACGTCGCCGAGCGCGACCCGGTGCGCATCCGGCTGGTCAACAGCGTCAATCCCGATCGCATCGCGGGCCAGAAGACCGGCGCGTTCGAAGTCTGCGATCAGTTGGGCGACGCCCCGACGCATCATTTTCTGCCGGTCGGTAACGCCGGCAATATCACCGCGTACTGGGCGGGCTACCGGGAGTACAAATCGGTCGGGCTCGCCGCGCGGCTGCCCAAGATGATGGGCTACCAGGCGGCCGAGTCGGCGCCGATCGTCGTCGGCCATCCGATCGACGATCCGCATACCGTGGCCACCGCGATCAAGATCGGTAATCCGGCGAGCTGGACCAGCGCGACCAACGCGCGCGACGAATCTGACGGCCTGATCGATATCGTCACCGACGCCGAAATCCTCGCCGCCTATCGGCTAATCGCAATGCAAGGCATCTTCGCCGAGCCGGCCTCAGCCGCGTCGGTGGCGGGGATGCTCAAGTTTGGCGCCGCCGGCGGCCTCAAGCCCGGATCGGTCGCGGTCTGCACGCTCACCGGCCACGGCCTCAAGGATCCCGACACCGCGATGAAAAACCTCGGCAACACCATTGTGGTTGAGCCCGATATCGAAAAGGTGCTCAAGATCCTCGACAGCTAATGGCACGCATGCGGCCGCACGCTCCGGCGGCGGCGTAGCAAAAAACTCGCAGCGGAGGTTCACGGTTGAAGTACGTCATTATCCACGGTGACGGGATGGCCGATTGGCCGTGCGACGAACTCGGCGGACGCACCCCGCTGGCCGCCGCGCGCAAGCCCAACATGGACCTGATCGCGACGCGCGGCGAGTTGGGCCTGGTGGCGACGATTCCCGCCGGCATGCCGGCGGGCAGCGACGTCGGCACCATGACCATGCTCGGCTACGACCCGGCGCGCTATCACACCGGGCGCGCGCCGATCGAAGCGGCGAGCATGGGTCTGGAGCTCGGACCCGACGACGTGGTCTTCCGCATGAACCTGGTCTCGCTCGCGCCCGGCGCCGACGGCGCGGAGGTCATGAACGATTTCACCGCGGGCCATATCACCAGCGCGGAGGGCGCGCGGATCGTCGACGATTTGCGCGGCGCGCTGGCCCGCGACGGTATCGAGTTCTTCAACGGCGTCAGCTACCGCCATCTGATGGTCTGGCGCGGCGGCGTAGCCGGCACGACGCTGACCCCGCCGCACGATATCACCGGCAAGCCCGTCGCCGCGCATTTGCCGGCCGGTCCGGGCGCCGATCGGCTTGGCGCGCTGATGCGCGATGGCGCCGCGATCATGCGCGAGCATCCGGTGAACCGGGCGCGCCGCGCCGCCGGCCAGACGGCCGCGACCTCGCCGTGGTTCTGGGGCCAGGGCAAGCGCCCCGCGGTGCCGACGCTGCGCGAGCGCTTTGGCGTCGAGGGGTCGGTGATCTCGGCGGTCGACCTGGTCAACGGACTCGGACGGCTGGCCGGCCTCGAGGTGATCACGGTGCCCGGCGCGACCGGTTTTCTCGATACCGATTACGCGGCCAAGGCGCGCTACGGTCTCGCGGCGCTCACCCGGCGCGATTTCCTGCTGCTGCATATCGAGGCGCCCGACGAGGCCGGCCATATGGGCCGCGCCGATCTGAAGACCGAAGCGATTGAGCGTATCGACGAACTGATCCTGGGCCCGATGCTCTCCGGGCTGCCGTCGCTCGGCGAATGGGCGATGATCCTGATGCCCGACCATGCGACGCCCTCGATTCTCAAGACTCACTCGAACGAGCCGGTGCCGTTCGCTATCTTAAGGAGCAGCAATTCCGGGACCTCCGCGGACCGCGCCGTGCGGCGCTATACGGAGGCCGACGCCGCGGGTACGGGCGTCGTCGTACGCAGTGGCTATCGGTTGATCGACGCGCTGTTCGGTAACGCGCTGGCGACTGACTAATGCTGGCGGCTGGCTAATCAGGATCGAACCGCCGATAAGATAATGAAGGAGCGCCGCGATGGAGCGTAATCTGGCCCTCGAAGTGGTTCGCGCGACCGAAGCCGCGGCACTCGCCGCCGCCCGCTTTATCGGCAAGGGCGACGAACGGATGGCCGATCGGGTCGCCGCCGAGGCGATGCGCAATACGCTCAACTCGATCGCGATGGACGGCAAGATCGTCGTCGGCGAGGGCGACCAGGGGGCGACCGACCTGCTCTATGCGGGCGAAATCGTCGGCACCGGCGCCGGCACTGAAGTCGACGTTGCGCTCGACGGCCTCGAGGGCTCGCTGATCTGCGCGACCGGCGGACCCAACGCGCTCTCATGCGTCGCGCTGGCCGAGCGCGGCAAAATTCTGCGCTGCCCCGACACCTACATGGACAAGATCGCGTGCGGCGCGGTTGGCCGCGGCGTTATCGATATCGACAAGTCGCCGTCGGAGAATCTCACCGCGCTGGCCGAGGCCAAGAAGGTCTACGTCGAGGACTTGCGCGTCGCGATCCTCGACCGTCCACGCCACGAAAAGCTCATCGCCGAAGTGCGCCGCGCCGGCGCCGGAATCAAGCTGCTTACGGCGGGCGATCTGTCGGCGGGCATCGCGACGACCCGGCCCGAGAGCGAAGTCGACCTGCTGATCGGCATCGGCGGAGCGCATCAGGGAGTGCTGGCCGCCGCCGCGATCCGATCGGCGGGCGGCGAGATGCAATGCCGCTTTTCGCCGCGCAACGAGCGCGAGGCCGAAGAATGCCTGGCGGCGGGGATCCTCGATTTGCGGCGCAAATACGTGCTCGAAGAGATGGCCGGCGACAACGTGATGTTCGCGGCGACCGGCGTGACCACTGGCGACTACCTGCGCGGCGTGCGCTTTTTTTCCGGCGGTGCGATGACCAACAGCGTCGTGATGCGCTCGAAGACCCGCACTATCCGCTTTATCGAGTCGATTCATCATTTCGACTTCAAGCCGGAGTATTAGGCCGGCGCGGCGCGAACGAGTAGTGATCCGCGGAGTCGTGCGCAAGCATATTTAATGCGCATCGCGGATGCGGGCGTGGACTGATTATCGATTGGGTATGGACTGAGTAATGATATTGCACATCGTCAGGCGCGGCGAATGGGAGCGGGCGCTCGAGCGCGGCGAATACGCACCCGGCTCGATCGCGGCGGAAGGCTTTATCCATTGCTCGACGCCGGCCCAGGTGGCCGCGACGGCCGACTTGCATTATCGCGGCCAGCGCGATCTGGTGCTGCTCTGTATCGACGAAGCGCGGCTGGTGGCGCCGCTCAAGTACGAAATGCCGCGCGGCGCCGGCGACGCGCGCGCCGCTGTAAGCTTTCCGCATATTTATGGCGCGCTCAACCCGTCGGCCGTCATCCGGGTGATCGATTTTCCCTGCGCGCCCGACGGTTCGTTTCTCCTGCCCGCGATCGTGTCCGCATCTACCAGGTAGTCGCGACGCGAATGACGTACCGTTGATGGAGACGCGGCGGCTTGGCCGGACCGGCATGATGGCCAGCGTGCTCGGCTTCGGCGGATCGGAAATCGGCTACCAGAACGCCGCGCCGCGGGTCGTCGAGGAAATACTCAGTCGCGCGCTCGATGCCGGCCTCAACGTGATCGATACCGCCGCCTGCTACGATACCAGCGAGGAGTTGATCGGCAATGCGGTGAGTCATCGCCGCAGTGACTATTACCTGTTTACCAAGTGTGGCCACGCCAATGGCCTGCCCGAGCCGGAATGGACGCCGCGGTTGATCGAGCTGAGCGTCGCGCGCAGCTTGGTGCGGCTCAAGACTGACTATATCGATCTGCTCCAGTTCCATTCGTGCGACGCTGCGACCCTGCGCGACGACCGTCTGATCGATGCGCTGATCCGTGCGCGCGACAAAGGCCTCACGCGATGGATCGGCTACAGTGGCGACGCGCGCGACGCGCTGGCAGCGGTCGCGATCGGGGTCTTCGACACGCTCCAGATATCGGTGAATATCGCCGACCAGGAGGCGATCGACCTGGTGCTGCCGGCGGCCCGCGCGCGCGATATGGGTGTGATCGCCAAGCGGCCGATCGCCAACGCCGCGTGGCTCTTTAGCCGCATGGGCGTGGGCAGCTACGAGCGTCCGTACTGGAGCCGGCTCAATCGGCTCGGCTACGATTTTATCGCCAGCGATCCGCGCGGCGCGGTCGCGACGGCGCTGCGTTTCACGCTCGCCGTACCGGGCGTCGCCACCGCGATCGTCGGCACCACGCGGCCGTCGCGCTGGAGCGAGAATGCGGTATTAGTGGAACGCGGCCCGCTGCCGCAGGCCGAGTACGACGCGATTCGCGCGCGCTGGCGTGCGGTCGCGCGGCGCGCCTGGGTCGGCCAGCGCTGAACATCGATTGCCTCGGGTAAGGCGGTGAGAGTTGCCCTGCGATTGCCGCCGGCGAAGGCGTGCGGCTAAGCTCGCCCGGATACGCGGGCGTATCCGCGGACGCGTGAAGGAGCCCTGATGAACTGCAAGGCAATCGTCGTCGCCGAGACCGGTGGTCCCGAAGTGATGCAATTCAAGGATGTGGGCGTGGGCACGCCCGGGCGCGGAGAGGCGCTCGTGCGACATCGCGCGATCGGCCTCAACTTCGTCGAGATCTATTTTCGCAGCGGCGTCTACCCGCCGCCGGCGATGCCCTATACGCCCGGCAGCGAGGGCGCCGGAGTGGTCGAGGCGATCGGGCCCGAGGTCACGGAGGTCAAGCCGGGCGATCGTGTCGCTTATGCCGGCGGACCGCATGGTGCGTATGCCGAGGCGCGCGTGATGCCGGCGCGGGTGCTGGTCAAGCTGCCCGGCGGAATCGATGACGAGACGGCGGCGGCGGCGATGCTCAAAGGGCTGACGGCGCATTTCCTGATCCACGACGTTCACGCGATCAAGCCCGGCGACACCATCCTGGTCCACGCCGCGGCCGGCGGCGTAGGGCTCATTCTGTGCCAATGGGCGAAGCATCTCGGCGCGACGGTGATCGGATCGGTGGGCAGCGACGACAAGGCGCGGCTGGCCGCGGCGCATGGCTGCGATCACACGATCGTCTACAGCCGCGAGGATTTCGTGGCGCGGGTCAAGGAGATCACCGGCGGCGCGATGCTTCCGGTGGTCTACGATTCGGTCGGGCAGGCGACCTTTCTGAAATCGCTCGACTGTCTAAGACCCCGCGGCCTGATGGTGTTGTTCGGCCAGGCCTCGGGCCTGGTGGCGCCGTTCAGCGTCAATCTGCTGAGCGCCAAGGGCTCCCTGTTCCTGACGCGCCCCAACCTGCAGAACTACACCGCGACGCGCGCCGAGTTGACCGCGCGGGCGGCGGCGCTGTTCGCGGCGATCGCCGACGGCACGGTGCGCTGCGCGGTCCAGCGGCGCTTCGCCCTGAAGGACGCCGTCCTGGCCCATCATGCGTTGGGCGATCGGCAGACGACCGGCTCGAGCGTGTTGATCCCGTAATCCTGATGCGCGGTCGCGCCGCACCTTTAGCTTGGCGCGCGCCGCTCAGCTACGGTGAAGGCGCGGGTTGCTCACGAAACGCTCCCGCGCCGGCGCCGATGAAAATACTGGTCATCAATTGCGGCAGCTCGTCGCTTAAATTTGAACTACTCGCGATCGATCAGTCGGGCGTGCGGCGCGATCGTCTGGCGCGCGGGGTGGTGCAGGAGATCGGGCCGCGCGCGCATACCGTGATGAGCGCCGCCGACGGCCGCTCGAGTGACGCGCCCGGTCCCGTCGCCGACCATGCCGCGGCCGCGCTCAGTGTGATCGCCTGGCTGCGCGCGGGCGACCCGCACCTCGCGCTCGACGCGATCGCGCATCGCATCGTGCATGGCGGCGATCGCGTGCGCGCACCGATGATCGCCGACGCCGGCGTAATCGCCGCGCTGGAGGAGGCGAGCCGCTTCGCGCCGCTGCACAACCCGCCCGCGCTCGCGACGATCCGCGCGCTCAGCGCGAGCGTGCCGGGCGTGCCGGCGATCGTGGTCGCCGACACCGCGTTCCACCAGACGATCCCGCCGGCCGCGCGCACTTACGCGATACCGCGCGAGGTCGCCGCGCGCCTCGGGATCCGGCGCTTCGGTTTCCACGGCGTGGGCCATTCGTGGATGCTCGACCGCTACGCCGAAATCAGCGGGCGGCCGGCCGCTGCGCTCAACCTGATTACGCTGCAACTGGGCGCGGGTTGCTCGGTCGCGGCGATTCGCGCGGGGCGCTCGGTCGATACCTCGATGGGCCTGACGCCGCTCGAGGGGCTGATGATGGCGACGCGATCGGGCGATCTCGACCCGGCGATTGTGAGCTATATGTGCGAGAGCGAAAAGCTCCCCCCGGCCGCCGTCGAGCGCATGCTCAATCGCGAGTCGGGACTGCTTGGCGTCTCGGGCGTCTCGGGCGACTTGCGCGAACTCGACGCGGCGGCGCCGTCAAATCCCGACGCCGCGCTGGCCATCGAGATGTTCTGCTATCGCGCGCGCAAATATATCGGTGCGTATGGCGCCGTGCTGGGGCGGGTCGACGCGGTGATCTTCGGCGCCGGCATCGGCGAGCATTCGGCGGCCGTGCGCGCGCGGATTTGCACCGGTCTCGAAACTCTCGGCATCGTGCTTGACGAATCCGCCAATCGCGCGGCCGATGGCCGCGAGGCCTGTTTCAGCGCGGCGGGCTCGCCGGTCGCATTGTGGGTCGTGCCGCTTGACGAGGAGTACCAGATTGCGCGCGGGGCCGCGCAATTGCTTGCGCGGCCCGCATGACGCAATCGCTTTACCCGCCGCCTGACGCGCCGCCGTGTGCGCGCCGCGCGATCGATCGCGGCCTCGCGGGCCGGTGCCGGTCGATGGTGCGGCGGCGCCGCCGACGGATGGAGGGCTAGGTCCGGCGGCGGATCGCGCAAGGCCGCAGCGGATTGCATACTCATGCCGAATATTCTTGCCGCGCGATCGCAGATGGCGATGTCGCTCGCCTTCCATATCATCTTTTCCTGCGTCGGAATCGCGATACCGCTGCTGATGGTGATTGCCGAGTGGCTCTACCTGCGCACGCGGCGCGAGGTCTACCTGCTGATCGCGCGGCGCTGGGCGATCGGCGCGGCGATCATGTTCGCGGTCGGCGCGGTCTCGGGCACCGTGCTGTCGTTCGAGTTGGGCCTGCTCTGGCCGCACTTCATGAAGTGGGCCGGAGACATAATCGGGATGCCGTTTTCGCTCGAGGGCTTCGCTTTTTTCACCGAGGCAATCTTTTTGGGCATTTACATGTACGGCTGGGATCGCGTCTCACCCCGGGCGCATCTCGGGGCCGGCGTGATGGTCGCGGTGAGCGGCATGGTCTCGGGCATCTTCGTGGTGATCGCCAATTCGTGGATGAATACGCCGGTCGGCTTCCGGCTGGTCAACGGCCAGCCCATCGCGATCGATCCGATCGCCGCGCTGACCAATCCGGCGGCGCTGCACGAGACCGTGCATATGACGATCGCGGCTTACGCCGCCACCGGTTTCGTGGTCGCCGGAATTCACGCCGCGATGTGGCTGCGCGAGCGCGGCAACCTGTTCCATCGCCGCGCGATTGCGATCGCCTTTGCGGTCGGCGCGGTCGCCGCCGTGCTCCAGCCGATCAGCGGTGACGCGTCGGCGCGCGCGGTCGCCCGTCTGCAGCCGCTCAAGATGGCGGCCTTTGAGGGACTGTTCAAATCCGGGCCGCACGCGCCGCTGGCGCTCGGCGGAATTCCCGACGTCAAGGATCGCAAGCTGCTCTACGCGATCGAACTGCCCTCGATGCTCAGCCTCATGACCTACCACAACGCCGACGCCGTGATGCGCGGCCTCAACTCGTTTCCCGAGGGCGAGTGGCCGAGCCCGCTCATCGCGGTCCATCTCGGCTTTCAGATCATGGTCGCCGCCGGTATGGCGATGGCGGGTCTCGCGCTGTGGGGCGCATGGCTGCTGTGGCGGCGGCGCACGATCTTCGACTGCGACTGGTTCATGTATGCGATGGTCGCGGCGGCGCCGCTCGGACTGATCGCGGTCGAGGCCGGCTGGGTGGTGACGGAGGTCGGCCGCCAGCCGTGGATTATCTACCACGTGATGCGCACGGCGGACGCGGTCACGCCGATGCCGGGGCTCGAAGTGACCTTCACGCTGTTTACGGCGCTCTATTGTTTTCTCGGCGCGACGGTGGCGTTTTTGCTCTGGCGGCAGGTGATGCTCAGTCCGACCGGCGAAGAGGTCGCCGCGCTGGCCCGGGTGCCCCGATGAGCGCGCTACCCTACGCGCTGTTCTTCGTCGCCGGGGTTCTGCTGGTCGCGCTGACCATCTATGTGCTCACCGGCGGCGCGGACTACGGCGGCGGCGTATGGAATCTGTTGGCCTCGGGACCGCGCGCCGCCGAACAGCGCGACCTGATCGAGCGTGCGATCGGGCCAATCTGGGAGGCCGATCACGTCTGGCTCATCCTGGTCGTGGTGATCATGTTCGACGCCTTTCCGCCGGCCTTCGCCCAGATCATGACGGCGATGCATATTCCGGTCACGCTGATGCTGGTGGGGATCGTGCTGCGCGGATCGGCCTTCAGCTTCCATAGCTACGGCGGCGGCCGCGACAGTGCGCAGCGCCGCTGGGGGCGCCTGTTCGCGATCGCCAGTCTGGTCACGCCGGTGCTGCTCGGGGTGATTATCGGCGCGATCGCCTCGGCGCGAATTCCGCGCAATCCCGCGCGCCTGAGCGATTTCGTCGCGCCGTGGGCGACGCCGTTTTGCTTTGCCGTCGGGCTCTTCGCGCTGGTCATGTTCGCCTATCTCGCCGCGGTCTACGCGCCGCTCGAGACCGACGATAACGAACTGCGCGACGACTTCAGGCGCCGCGCGCTCGGCGCCGCCGTCGCGGTCGGCCTGATGGCCGCGGTCGTCCTGCTGCTCTCGATTCATGGCGCTCCGCTGATTTGGGCCGGCCTGACCGAGCGCGTATGGACCTGGCCGCTGATCTGGATGATCACGATTCTGGCGCTGGCCGCGATTGGCGCGTTGTGGACGCGGCGCTTTGCGCTGGCGCGGCTGTGCGCCGCCGGGCAGGTCGCGCTGATTTTGTGGGGCTGGGCGCTGGCGCAGTTTCCGTACCTGCTGCCGCCCGATCTCACGATCTACAATTCGTCCGCGCCGCCCGTTACGATCCATATCCTGGCCGGCGCGCTCGCGGCCGGCGCCCTGATCCTGCTGCCGTCGTACCGCTATCTGATGGTCGTCTTCAAGACTAATCCGGAGCGGCGGCGACTGCGCGGACGGCGGCGCGGCACGCTCACGGGAGGCTGATCGATGGCCGATAAAGTTAAAGTGGCAGACGCCGGAGCGCACGAAGTTAAAGTAAATGTTGAAGATATTTCGGCGCCTGCGCCGGCGCTCGATGCCCTGCAAGCGCTGATCGATCGCAGCGTCGCCAGCGCGACGCCGGCGGTCGCCGATTCAGTTGGCTACGCCGCGCGGCAGATGGCGGCGGCCGAGTTCGTCGAGTTCTGGCAAAGCGTGCGGCTGGTCGCGATGAGCACGGTGGGCGAGGGCAGCCAGCCGCATATCGCTCCGGTGCATGCCTCGCTGGCCGGCGCGGCACTTAGGCTGGTGATCTACGACAACACGGTCAGGCGCGCCGACCTCGCGCGCAATCCGCGGGTCGCCTTCAGCACGTGGCGCGGCGACGGCGCGGCGGCGATCGTCTATGGCCGCGCGCGCGAGATCGCCGGCAGCCTGCGCCCGTCCCGTCCGGGGCGCAGCGGCAAGCCGCGCCAGGTGGTCGAGATCGAGGTCGCGATCACGCGGATTTATGCGATGCGTCCGCCGTCGGCGTGAGCGCGATGCGTGCGGCGTCATCGCTGACGCTTTGCGCGGGTCGGCCGCGCCGATAAATTGATCTCTGTCAATTGCCGCACCGCGCGGCTGCAACTGACACGGTTCGCGGCCTGCGGACGCATCGGCCCGGGCGCATCCACAGGGCAACGCGCGGCATATTTCCGCTGTGCGGAAAAAAGGATCGGTCCATGGCTAGATTGGTCGGCAAAGAGTGGCTCTACCTCGCGATGGCGCTGGTTGGCGGAATCTTCGGCGGGGTTTTGGGCAGCCGGCTGTGGATCGCCAGCCCGGCGGTCGCCGCCGAGAGCGCGCCCAAAACGATCGCCGCCCAGGAGATCGTGCTGGTCGATGCGGCCGGCAAGCGGCACGCCGCGCTCAGCCTCAACGGTGACGCTCAGCCGGTCTTTCAGATGTTCGACCATGGCGGCAAGACCCGTATCGAGATCGGCTTCGGCAAGGACGGTGATATAGGCCTGGCGCTCTCCGACGACCGGGGCAAAACCCGCATCGCACTGGGCATCTCGAACGAGGGCGTGCCGGCGCTCAAACTGTTCGACGGCGCCAACCAGCCGCGGGCGCTGCTCGGCGTCGATTCGCAGGGTGAGTCGGCGCTCGATTTCTATGAAAGCGGTGGCAAGTTGCTGCGCGAATTACCATAAGCGTCGAGAATCTTTCGCGATCGTGCGGTGCGCCCGTTTTCCCGCCGTGCCGCGCGCGGTATCGTGGCTTGAGCAACCCGGCGCGATCCCGGCCGCGTGGCCGGCTAAGACCCTCGACGCGGTATCCGCCGGCAGAGCCAAACCTGAGTCCGGAGAAGCGCAAGCAATCATGAGCAAAGACAGTTTCGGCGCGCGCACGACCTTTGGCGTCGGCGGCAAGAGCTATACGATCCATGCACTCGACGCCCTGACCGGCCGCGGCTTCGATCTCGCCCGGCTGCCGTTTTCGATCAAGGTGCTGCTTGAGAACGTGATGCGCCGCGAGGACGGCGTCAACGTCACCGCCGACCAGGTCGAAGCGCTCGCGCGCTGGGACGGTGCCAAGGGCGCCGAACGCGAATTTTCCTTCATGCCGGCGCGCGTGCTGCTGCAGGATTTCACCGGCGTGCCGGTGGTCGCGGACCTGGCCGTGATGCGCGACGCGATCCGCAAGCTCGGCGGCGACCCGGCGCGGATCAATCCGCTGCAGCCGGCCGACCTGGTGATCGATCATTCGGTGCAGGTCGATTCCTACGGCAAGCCCGATTCGTTCGCGCGCAACGCGGCGCTCGAGTTCGAGCGCAACCAGGAGCGCTACCAGTTCCTGCGCTGGGGCCAGCGCGCCTTCGATAACTTCCGCGTCGTGCCGCCCGACACCGGTATCGTGCATCAGGTCAATCTCGAATACCTGGCGCCGGTGGTCTTCACCTCGGCGTCCGGCGAACTCTATCCCGACAGCCTCTTCGGCACCGACTCGCATACCACGATGGTCAACGGGCTGGGCGTCGTCGGCTGGGGCGTCGGCGGAATCGAGGCCGAGGTCGCGCTGCTCGGCCGTTCGAGTCCGATGCTGATTCCGCAGGTGATCGGGATGCGTCTGACGGGCAGCCTGAGCGCCGGCGCGACGGCGACCGATCTGGTCCTGACGGTCACCCAGATGCTGCGCAAGAAGGGCGTGGTCAACAAGTTCGTCGAGTTTTTCGGCGCGGGCATCGCCAACCTCACGGTCGCCGACCGCGCGACGATCGGTAACATGTCGCCCGAGTACGGCGCGACCATCGGCTTTTTCCCGGTCGACGATCAGACCCTCGCCTATCTGCGGCTGACCGGACGCACCGAGGAGCAGATCGCGCTGGTCGCGGCCTATTGCAAAAAACAGGGCCTGTTCCGGATCGACGGCGCGCCCGATCCGATCTTTACCGATACGCTCGAGCTCGATCTCAAAGACGTCGTGCCGAGTCTCGCCGGACCGCGCCGCCCGCAGGATCGCGTGACGCTGGCCGACTCCAAGCGCGACTTTCGCAGCGAACTGGCCAAGGAGGTCGTCACCCATGGCAGCACGCTCGACCCCAAGGTCGTCGAGCGCTGGGCCAATGAGGGCGGCAATCCGGAGACCGCCCCGCATGAGCGCGTCGCCGCCGCCGACCTCGGCCCGATCGCACATACCGCCGACGCCGAACTCGACGGAAAAAAATATCCGATCGGGCATGGCACACTGGTCATCGCCGCGATCACGTCATGCACCAACACCTCCAATCCCTCGGTGCTGATCGCCGCCGGCCTGCTGGCGAAAAAAGCCGTCGAGCGTGGCCTCTCAGTCAAGCCGTGGGTCAAGACCAGCCTCGCGCCCGGCTCGAAAGTCGTCACCGCCTATCTCCAGCGCGCGGGCCTCACGCCCTATCTCGATCAGTTGCATTTCAACCTGGTGGGCTACGGATGCACCACCTGTATCGGCAACAGCGGGCCGGTCGCCGAGCCGATCGCCGGCGCGGTCAAGCAGGGCAACCTGGTCGCCTGCGCGATCCTGAGCGGCAATCGCAATTTCGAGGGGCGCATCAATCCGGTCGTGCGCTTCAACTATCTCGCCTCGCCGCCGCTGGTGGTGGCCTACGCGATCGCCGGCACGATGGATATCGATCCCAATGTCGAGCCGCTCGCGCGCGATCCGCGGGGCGCTCCGGTCTACCTGCGCGATATCTGGCCGAGCGCCGCCGAAGTCGCCGCCGCGATGGCCGGGGCGGTCGACTCCGCGATGTTCCGTGCCGAGTACGGCCAGGTCTTCGACGGCGACGAGCGCTGGCAGGGGCTCAAGATTCCCGAGGGCAAGCTGTTTCGCTGGGACGAGAAGTCGTCCTACGTCAAGGCGCCGCCGTTTTTCGACGGCGTCGGCCCGACCCCGCCGCCAGTCGGCGATATCCAGGGCGCGCGTGTGCTCGCGATGCTCGGCGACAGCGTCACCACCGATCATATTTCACCCGCCGGATCGATCGCCGTCGACGGACCGGCCGGCCGCTACCTGGTCGCCAACGGCGTCAATCCGCGCGACTTCAATTCCTATGGCGCGCGGCGCGGCAATCATGAGGTGATGGTCCGCGGGACGTTCGCCAATATCCGGCTCAAGAACCTGCTGGTGCCGGGCGTCGAGGGCGGCGTCACCGCCCATCTGCCCGACGGCGCCGTGACTTCAATCTTCGAAGCCTCCGAGGAGTATCAGAAAGCGGACGTGCCACTGATCGTGATCGCGGGCAAGGAGTACGGCTCGGGCTCGTCGCGCGATTGGGCGGCCAAGGGTACGCAATTGCTCGGCGTGCGCGCGGTGATCGCGGAGAGTTTCGAGCGCATCCATCGCAGCAATCTGGTCGGGATGGGCGTGCTGGCGCTGGAGTTCGTCGGCGGCCAAAATCGCGCGAGCTTAGGCCTGACCGGCCGCGAGAGCTACGCGATTAGCGGCCTCAGCGCTGGACTCAAGCCGCGCCAGAAGCTCAAGGTGCGCGCCGAGGAAAACGGCAAGGTGACGGAATTCGACGTGCTCGCGCGGATCGACACACCCGAGGATGTCGAATACATCCGCCACGGCGGCGTATTGCCGTACGTGCTGCGCGAAATGCTCCGCGCGTAGGCATCGCGAGCCGCCTCACACTGCGGGCTCGATACTCACCGGTACGCCCGTCTTGCGGGAGGCGTAGCGCGTGAGCAGGCGCACGACGTCGGGGATCACGTTGGCAATCGCCTCGGGCCGATAGCCGACCGCGCCTGGCCCGCGCGCGCGCATCATGCCAAAGGTCGACAGCCGCATCACCGCGGCGACCGCCTGGCAGTAGCGAAAGCGCGCCAGATCCATCGGCGCCAGCGCGTGGTACATCGGGAAGTAGAGCCCGGCGAAAAGTGCCCGCAGAGTGTTGCCCGCGCGATTGTCCCGCATCCAGTTCGGACGCTCCATCGCGCTGGTCGCAAGGATCGCCGAGGTGGTGGCGGCGTCGAGATGGCGGTCGCCGCGATCGGCGCTGACCCAATCGATCACGCCAGTCACGCGCACGCCCCGGACGATTACATTTTGCGGATGGTAGTCCATGTGGACGATCGCCGCCGGTGCCTCGCGAAAGCGCGCCGCGCCGTCGCGCAGCATCGCCAACGCCGCCTCGAGGCCGGGGATCGGGCCACGCGCGACCCGCTCCGCGATCACCCCGAGCATCCGGTCGAGCAGCGGAGCGCTGGCCGGCGCGCGATCGGGCGAACAGATGAAGCCCTGCGGCAAATGGTCGATAGCGAGTCCCCGCGCGGCCAGCCGATGGAGCCGCGCCTGCGCCCGCACGAAGGCGAGGAAGCCGAGCGAAAAAATCTTGAAGGCCTGCGGAAAGCTGTGCGTGGTGAACAGCGGACCGCCCGCCGCCCGCTCCATCACCAGGATCGGCGCGCCGAGCGGATCGCGATCGCGCTCGAACAGGTAGGGGCGCGGCACCGGGTAGCCGGCTTCGGCCAGGGCGAAGATGGTGCGGCTTTCGCGGGCCGCCTTGTCGTCGGCGTCGGGACCCTCGTAGAGGCGCAGCACCAGCGGCGCGTTGACCGGGAGCGACGGGTCGCGCGCCGCACGCGCCGCGATCGCGAACTCGAAGATGGTCGTTTCCCAGCCGCTATCGAGCATCCGGAAGTGCGCGAGATGCGCGCCCAGCCATATGCCGAGGCGCCGCGCGATTTCGGCCGCGTCAGCCATCGCGGGGGAGCGATCGAGGGCGCATCGCGGGTTGCGCGATCCGCGATGCGCGATGGACCCCGGTCGCCGGGACGCACGGCCGGGCGGCGACGATCGACATGCGCCTAGTGCTGAATCGCGGGCTGATCCGGCGATCCCGCCATGCCCGGCGGAAGCTGCAGCGGAACTTGCAGCTTTTCAGGCGCGTAGGTCGGATTCTCCTTGTTGTTCTGATACTGGCCCTGCAGGGTCGAGCTCAACAGCGGTCCGCTGGTATTGCTGACATCGATCGTCACTTCCACCGACAGGCCCATGCGAAAGGGCTTGTCGGCCGGCGGCGGTTCGTTGAGCACGATCTTGACCGGGATGCGCTGCACCACCTTGACCCAGTTGCCGGTCGCATTCTCGGGCGGCAGCAGCGCGAACGCGGCGCCGGTGCCGACGCTGATCGAATCGACGTGGGCCTTGTAGATATAGCCCGGGTAGATATCGGCTTCGACATCGGCGGGCTGGCCGACGTGCACGTCGGAGAGCTGGGTCTCCTTGAAATTGGCGGTGACATAGAGCCGGTTGACCGGCACGATCGCCATCAGCGGCTCGCCCGGCTGAATCCGGTTGCCCACATGGACGCTCTTGCGCGTGATGATGCCGGGCAGCGGCGCGCGCAGTTCGGTGTAGCTCAGGTCGAGCTTGGCGGCTTCCAGTTCGGCCTCCGCCTGCGCGACGATCGGGCGGTCGTAGCGGGTATGGTCGGTGTCGGCTTCGCTCTCGGTGCCGAGCGCCGCGCGAGCCTGGTCCACCTGATGTCCGGCGAGCGCGCGGTCGGCCGTCGCGACGTGTTCGGCGGTGTTGGCCTGATCGTAAAACTCGCGCGAGACGACGCCCTCCTGGCGCAATGCGCGCGCGCGCTGGAAGTCGATCTCGGCCTGGTTGAGCTGCGAATCCGCGAGTTTGGAGCCGGCCTGCGCGGCGTCGACCTGCGCGTAGAGCTGATCGACCGACTGGCGCGCCCGCTCGAGCATCGCCTGGGCCTGATCGACCCGCACCTGGTAGTCGCGCGGATCGAGCGTCAGCAGCGGATCGCCGGCCTTAACCTGCCAGTTCTCCTCGACGTAGAGCCGCGAGACAGTGCCCGGAATGCGCGACGAGACCAGCGCGATCGTGCCGTCGACATAGGCGTCGTCGGTCGAGACGTGACTCTCCAGGTAGCCGTAGTAATGCCACGCCGGAAGGATCGCGGCGATCAGCAGGAGCACCACCACCACCAGGATAATTTTGCGCAGTACCGATTTCATGAGAGCGGCGGCCGTGAGGCCGTGGAGCCAGTGAATGCGTTTGTCATTCCTGTATTTTCGTTGCCCGGTCTTTAGTTGCGCGATCCGCTAGCGCGGACACCGCGGGCGTCGCGCGTTCCGAACGAGCTAGATACGCCGTTAAATCGCAATCTGTCAAATGCGGAACTGGCGAGTTGCCGCGCGTAGGCTTCTTTATCGTTCGACCGGGGATGAAAGTCCATAGGCGCACGCGCAGACCCGCTCTACGGATAACGGAGCGTGGCGTTAGTGCCGGCCAGCATGCTCTCCCACAGCACGCCATTGAAGGTCAGATCGATGTTGAAGCCACCCAGAAACGTCACTGCGGTGAAGATGCCGTCGAGCTGCGGATTCGCGCCGCCCGCCGGCGAGTCGAACAGGATTACCGTTGGCGCCGTCGCCTCGACCACCGCGCCGGTTTTCTGATCCTCGATCAGCGCGTCAAAAACTTCCTGGGTCGGACCCTTGACGAAGAACCTCACGTCGGGGCTGGCCGGTGGCGCAAAGCCGGTCACCCGGCCAAACGATCCGGCCGCCACGCCGAAATGGTCGGTGGTCGACGCGAGCTGATAGACGTGGAAGCCGTTGATTACCTCGACGCTCAGCAGCGAGGAGTCGCTGACCAGCTTGCTGGCGCTGATCCGCACCGGCGCGAGGTTGTTGATGATCACGATGCTCAGCGGGATTACGCCTTTGACGTTCCAGGTCGAGCGGGCGTCCGAGATCGTCAAGGCGAAGGGCGTGCCGACCTGCCCGACGATGCGAAAGCTGGTCTGCGCCGCGACGTTCGGCGTGTTGCCGGGGTTGGTGATGTCGGTCGAGCCGAAACCGCCGCCGCCGCAGGCTGCCGCAAGCGTTGCGCAGAGCAGGACCGCGATCGTATTGCGCACCACCTTCCGCGCGCCTCTGTTCATCGAAGAACTACCCATGCGTTTCACGGTACGTTCTGGCTGGTGCCAGTGCAGATGAGGCACTGGGTCCCTTGCCCGGCGTCACAAATGCCCGGACAGGGCGTCGGAGTCACACCCGCCGTCGGCACTGCGGTCGGCACCATGACCGGCGCCGCAAGCGTGACCTGAGCCGTGGCGCTCGGGTCTGGTATACCGTTGTTCACGTGCGTGAGGGTGTACGGATCGGGGTCGGCCGGCGCGCACAGGGCATAAAAGCCGGCGTTGGTGGTTCCGTCTGGAACCGTGGGCGCCGATTCGACGTCGACCAGATTGGTGTTCGCATCCAGCTTGGAGAGGAGCACGCTGGTGAACGGGGCGGGACCGCCGACCGTGCCGGAGACGCCGCCGTGACCCACGCAGGTGATACCCGTCAAATCTTGCGTGATGGTGCTAGCCGTGCCCGTGCAGTCTGAGAGCCCGCCGCTGACCGCCGGCGCGTCCGGCGCAGGTACATCTCCAACCACTGCGATGGTGTGGCCGCTGGCAATTTGCGGCGCGCCGTTGAAAATATCCAGGGCGTTGGTGAACAGATCCAGCGCGGTTACCGCCGCTCCCGATGATGTGGCGGGATTTACTTTGTCCGGGACGTTCATCGTGTAGGGTGCCGATGAGCTGCCGACCGGAATCGTCACCATCCCGACATTCTCGAGATTGTTGGTGCCGGAGTCCTCGGCCATCACCAGCACGTTGGTCTGCGCGGTGGCCGGCGCGTCGAGGACGACGTTGCCAGTCAGGAAGCCGTGGTTGAGGCTTACGTCACAGGCGCCCTTCTTGGTCGAGTCGGTGCACTTCACGATGCCGCCGGTCGCGCTGATCGGCGGGAAGGTGCGATCGTAGCCGGACGCGGTCACGACCATGCTATAACCCGCGTTCGAATCGACCGGAATCTGGGCGAACTGGGCGACGATCTTGCCATTGGTGGGCAAGGGAAAAATGCCCACCTCGTCGGTCGCGGCGGTGGCCACGGCGACGCATCCGACCGGTGGATTTTGCATACAGGTTGCGGTCGAGCCGCCCGCCATCGGATCCGGCATCAGCAACTGCAGCGTGGCGGCCTGGATGGCTAATCCGTTGCAGGCATCAGTGATCTTGCCGCTCAGCGAGTTTTGCGACTTGCTGACGATTTTCAGTGGATTGGTCTGCAGATCGATATTGAGGTACGGCGAGCCGTTCGGAACCGCCGGAACCGACGGATAGACGATGACGTTGCTGCGGACCGCGTAGCTGGTGGCTTTGCCGGAGGCGAAGAAATCGTATGCGGTGCCGCCGGTCGGAGGAGTCGCGGTCGGATCTCCGGCCGCCGCCGGCAATTGCATCGTAAATTGGCACGCCGATTTGCCATTACAGGTGGTCGGCAGATTCAGGCTCTCGACCACGGTGTTGGTCCCCGCGACTTCAGCGGTAATCGTTTCCGGACGCGCGGTGGCGAAACCGCCGCTGAGCGACGTATCGATCTCGCCCAGCACGGTCCCGAGATCCGGATTCGTAATCGGCGCGGGCGGCGTGGGCGTAGTGTTCTGCACCCACGTCATCGACGGGATCACGGTATAGGTGCCGGTCGAGGTGATCGGGACGCCGGTAAAATCCAGGTTCAGTCCCAGGATCAGCGGGGTGAGTTGCTGGCGGGAGACGTCGAGCGCGGCGTTGCCGGTTTTCGGATCGACTAACGCGACGCGAATGTATTGCTTGCTCAAACTTGGATCGAGCGTCGCGGTGTAGTTGATGCAGCCCTCGCCGCGGGGCAGCGCGTTGCCGCATACCGGGATCACGGTGACCGGGCGGGCGTTGTCGAGAATCAGTTCGGCCTGGCCATAGGTCTCCGCGGGGACCGCTTGCGTGTTGAAGATTTGCGCCAGGCTCTGGATCGCGTTGAGGTCGATCTGAATTTCCGGGCGCGCTTCGCCAATACTTACCGAGATGCCGTTGAAGCCGAAGTTGCCGCCGAAATTCGATCCGGTGTTAATCTGGGATACACCCAGCCCGACGCCGCCGACGTGCGCCGGTACGCCGATTATGACCCAGCCGGGGGCGAAATCGCTCAGGCTGGTGTTGGTGCTCTTGTTGAGCCGGATCGCAATCACGTTCATCAGCAGACTCTCGAAGCTCGGCGCATTGACCGATCCGCCGTTGGCGCTGACGAAGCCGATTGCGAGGAAGCCCTTGTTCTTTGGCACGCCGAGCGGCCGCGCGCTCAGCGGCGAGTTCATCAACGCGATCGCCAGCACCATCAGCACCGGGGCGAGCAGCGCCGTTACCGCCCATCGAGAGGAAAGATTTTTCACGCAAAACCCGCCGCGTAGAGAAATAGGTTAGGCGTTGGGATAACCTAACTGTCCGGTGAAGGCAAGTAAGCGATCCCGCTACGCATGTTAATGCATATTAAGACGCGCGTGGCGCTAAGCGGTGACGGGACTCGGGTGCGGCGCGATCGCGGCCGGCGTCGGCGGAGGGCTTGACTGTGGTACGTGGTGATTCGGAAAATCGATCATGCGGATGATACCGTTTCGACGGCGCGTGGGTGCGGCGCTGAGTGCGCTGGTGGGCGGCATTGCGATCCTGCTTGGCGGCGCCGTGGCGCCGGCCTGGGCATCGCTGGATATCACGGTCGGCAATCCCGGCATGGAGCATTTCGACTCCGACGGCGTGGTCCAGTTGGACTTCGGCATGACCGATAACAACGGCCAGCCGGTGGGCAACCTGCGACCCGAGAATTTGCAGGTCTACGAAGACGGCGTGCTGGCCAAGATTCTGGATTTTCGCGGCGTCGGCCAGGGCCGTCCGGTGGATATCGTGTTTGTCCTCGACGTCACCGAATCGATGCAGCCGTACATCGACGCGGTCAAACAGAACATCATCCAGTTTGCGCAGGACCTCGCGGCGAACAATCGCGACTACCGGCTCGGCCTGGTGACCTTCGAGGACTACGTGGTCTCGGAGTATCCGGATTGCAATTGCGAGTACCGCAACACGATGACCTCCGACGTGCAGAAGTTCATCGGCTGGGTTGGCGGCCTGCATGCGGGTGGCGGTGGCGATATCCCGGAGGATCAGCTCGACGGGCTGGCCTATGCGGCGGGCTTTCCCTTTCGGCCGACCGCGCAGGGCATCGTGATCCTGATCACCGACGCGCCCTCGCATCAGGCGGGCGACGGTCCCGACCGCACCGGCGACGCCGCCTACCAGGCCCATCATCCCGACCCCAACGCCGACGTGACCGAGGAGACCGGCGCGAAGGTCGCCGCGCTGATGCAGAAAAACGGCCTGACGCTTTACGCGGTGGCGCCGCCGCCGTTTATCGCCCCCGAGTACGACGAGATCGTGCAGGCGACGCATGGCCGTCTGTACAATATCGTTACCGAGGCGAGCCGCTTTCCGGAGCTGGTGCGCGAGATCGGCCATTCGATCGCGACTGAGTATTCGCTGACCTATCGCACGCCGCGGCCGATCGAGGACGGCACCGATCGCAAGGTCGAACTGCGCGTCAGCTACGGTGGCGAGGTCGGTACCGCCGACACGTCATATCAGGTGCGCGGCATCGGCGGCGCAGCAATCAACGTGCCCGAGGACGGCGGCGCCGGCGGCGCGAGTGCGGCGGGCACGGGACTTTCGCAAGTCGCCTTCTCATGGTGGAACGGACTGGTGCCGCTGATCGCAATCGGCGGGTTGATCGCGCTGTCGCGGATGCGCTTTGGGGTTTCGTCCGAAGAGTTGCAATCGATCGTCGACGCGCAGAGCCACGCCGCGCCGGTCAGCGCCGGCAATATCGTCACGAGCGCGCGCCAGTTCGTCAATCGCCAGGCGGCGCGCGCCGCGCCGCCGTCGCCTGCGCCGGCCCGCACTGCGGCGTCTACCGCGGTCCGGCCCGCACCGCCGGCCTCGTCGGGGACGATCAAGGAGGCGCGGCTGACGACCGTTAATCCGGACGACCCGGTGCCAGCCGAGTTCGCCCTGCTCAAGGACGAAATCGCGATCGGCCGCGGCGACGACAACGACATCGTGATTCCCCACGCCAGCGTGTCGCGTGCGCATGCCCGGCTGATGCGGCGCAACGGCGCCTTCGAGTTGATGGACCTCAATTCGACCAACGGCTGCTACGTCAACGGCCAGCCGGTACAAGGCTCGGTGACGGTCGCCAACGGCAGCGAGGTGCGCTTCGGCGATATCCGGTTCGTGCTGCGCTTCTGAGCGCCGATCGAGTGGCGCAAGCGCTTGGGCGACGGCGATCGCGCGGCAGCGATCGCCGAAAACCGCGGCGCAACGGCCTTTTTAGAGGTGTGCGTTGTGCCCGACCCCGCCAGTAGTGTAATTTTTGTCTATCACCGACGTTACCCAGCCCCGATCTGCCTCAATACGTTAAATGAAGAAATTGACTGGAGCCCAAATCGTTATCGAGAGTCTGATGGCCGAAGGCGTCGACGTGATCTTCGGCTATCCCGGCGGCGCGATCCTGCCGACCTACGACGCCCTGATGGATTCGAAGATTCAGCACGTGCTGGCCCGCCACGAGCAGGGCGCGACCCATATGGCCGAGGGCTATGCGCGGGTCAGCGGACGGCCGGGCGTGGTCATCGTGACCTCGGGTCCGGGCGCCACCAACGCGGTCACCGGCATCGCCGACGCCTATATGGATTCGACCCCGATGGTGGTGATTTCGGGCCAGGTGCCGACCACCATGATCGGCAATGACGCCTTTCAGGAGGCGGACTTCGTCGGCATCACGCGGCCCTGCACCAAGCACAACTACCTGGTCAAGGACGTCAAGGACGTCGCCCGCATCATCAAGCAGGCGTTCTATATCGCCGGCACCGGACGCCCCGGACCGGTGGTGGTCGACATGCCCAAGGACGTGCAACAGGCCGAGCATGTGTTCAACTATCCGGCCAAGGTCGATATCCGCGGCTACAAGCCGACCCTCAAGGGTAATCCGCGGCAAATCGAGCGCGCGGTCGAGGCGATCGAGGCGAGCGAGAAGCCGCTCTTTTACGTCGGCGGCGGCGTGCAATGGTCGGGGGCGGCGGCCGAACTGACCCAGCTTGCGCGCGGCCTGGGCGTTCCGGTCACGCAGACCCTGATGGGTCTGGGATCGTTCCCGGCGTCCGACACGCTGAGCCTCGGGATGCTCGGGATGCATGGGTCGTACGGCACCAACACGGCGGTCTGCAACACGGACTGCCTGGTGGCGATCGGTGCGCGCTTCGACGATCGCGTCACCGGGCGCATCGCCGACTTCGCGCCCAAGGCCAAGAGCATCATCCATATCGACGTCGATCCGTCGTCGATCTCCAAGAACGTCAAGGTCGACGTGCCGATCGTCGGCGATATCAAGTCGGTGCTGACCGACATGCTGGCGGTGGTGCGCGCGCGCGAGAGTATCGGCAAGCGCAAGGCCGTATGGGCCAAATGGCATCAGCAGATCCTGCAATGGAAGCGCGAGCGTCCGCTCTACGAGAACGGCAACGACCAGGCGCGCGAAACCATCTCGCCGATCCACGTGATCGAAGAGATGCACACGCTGACCAAGGGCGACTGCATCATCGCGACCGACGTCGGGCAGCATCAGATGTGGATCGCGCAGCTCTTTCCGTTCGAGCGGCCGCGATCGCTGCTGACCTCGGGCGGGCTGGGCACGATGGGCTACGGGTTGCCGGCGGGTATCGGCGCGAAATTCGCGGCGCCCGATCGCAAGGTCGTGGTGGTCTCGGGCGACGGATCGATCCAGATGAATATCCAGGAGCTGGGCACCGCGGTTCAGTACAACGTCGACATCAAGGTCGTCATCCTGAATAACTATTTCCTCGGCATGGTGCGGCAATGGCAGGAGCGCTTCTACCAGGAGCGCTACTCGTACTCGGCGATGTCGGTGCCGAATTTCGTCAAGCTGGCCGATGCCTATGGGGCCAAGGGTTTTCGCATCGAGAAGGCGAAGGACCTGGCGCGCATCATGAAAGAGGCTTTCGCCACGCCGGGCCCCGTGCTGATCGATGTCGTGATCCCCAAGGAAGAGGCCGTGATGCCGATGATTCCGCCGGGCGGCGCAATGTCCGAGATGCTCTTCGCCTAGTCTTGAGCGCCGCCGATTAGCCCCGTGCGGGCGGTATTGCTCGCGCCGTCAGCGCCAAGCGCATGATGAGATGCTTCTGGAAGGATGATTCATGAACGTGCCGATTCCAACCGGATCGCCCCTCATGTGGATCGAAGAATGCGTGCGCATCGAGACGTGCGAACAGCGCCGCCACAGCGTGCTTGCGGGAATTTTCACCGATGGTCAGATTGCTGTTAGTCGAATGGCAGGTTCCCGATATCGTGAATCGTTCGCCCTTTCAACGCGGAGAGCCCGGCATGAAGTCGCAGTTGCGTTTCCTTACTCCCCACCCACAAATCTCCCGCTATCAGGGCTAGGCGATCGGGATGCTTCACGCCGATAGTGACAACCAGCGGATCGCCATCGATCCGCTCATAAACCTGATCCAAAACAGCTTTCTCGCGGAAGCCAGAAACTAGGTATGGAAGATCGGCGGGAAGTTCTGGCTTGACATCAGCACCCCACTTTGGCGGCCAAAAGTCGTGCTCAGAGAACTTCATCAGTACACAATATCAGGAATGGTAACGGCGGTCCAGGGAGGGGATTGGTGCTGTTGCGGCGTGCGCGGGCTACACTGGCAGCCGCGGCTTTGAGCCGCCGGGGGAAGTGGACACCAATGACGGACGCTGAAGTCGGTGATATAGCCGAGCGGCTGGCGCGGGTCGAGGGGCAGATGCGACGATACCGGGCCGCGCTGGTAGGAGTGGCCTTAATCGCGGCGGTCGGAGCTGGCGCGCCGTCGCTTCTCGGGGCGGCAAAAGTGCCGGCGACGATCCAGGCCAAGGCGTTCGAGGTCGTTGACAACGCCGGTACGGTCCGGGCGTCGCTGCGAACGGGCGGCGACGGCGTGGGGCTGGTGCTTTACGACAAGGCGGGGACGCCGCGCTTGCTGGCAACGGCCGGGGCCAGCGCGGGCCTGATGCTTACCGACGAGGCGGGGAAGCCGCGCGTGGAGTTGATGAGAACCGTGGACGACGCGCAGTTGACGTTTACCGACAAGGCGGGGGGAGTGCGCGCGGCGCTGGGAACGGTCGGCGACGACACGGTGCTAGACCTTTTCGATAAGTCGAAAACGCTGCGCGCGTCGCTGGCGACGACCGGGGACGATGTGGGGCTTAAGCTTTACGACCAGGTGGGGCAGCAGCGCGCGCTGCTAGGAAACTCCGAGCTTAAGAACCTAGCTACCGGCTCGGGCGAATCTAGACCAGTCTCCTCCCTAGTTCTGTTGAGGGAAAACGGGAGCGAACTCTGGCAGGCACCGTAAAAAAGCCAAAGGCACGACGAGCGAAAGGCTGAGATGACACATTGACCACACGTAGTCGGCGCAGCCTAAATACCCACGCTCGCACGGCTAGTCCGCGTTACAAATCACGGTAGGCGCGGTCGTCGTTTTCAGAATCCCATTCGCTGAGCGTCTGTTCGAGCGCGCGGAGATATTCGAGATCGATCGGCTCGGCATTTTCTTTCGGCTTTGACTCATCGGACATAATCGAATCACCACGCTGACCTTTTCATTTTGCCCCGGCGCGCGATAGCTTGGCGCTGTTCGGCGGCTCTGCCGCCAGTTCTCGAGACGGAGGAATCATCCATGGCCGCTCGGCTCCCCTATCTCACGCGCAACGATCTGCCTGAGGCGGATCGCGAAATCTTCGACCGGTTCGTCAAGGAGCGCGGCGTCGAACCCGGCCATATCCATCGCACCGTCGCCAACGCGCCCAACCTGCTGCGCCGCTTTCTCGGCCTCGCCAACGAATTGCGCAACGGCACCGCGCTCGATCCGAAGCTGCGCGAGCTCGCGCTGATGACCGTCGGGCGCATCGCCAACGCCGAGTACGAGTTCGTGCATCACTGGAATATCGCGCTCAAGGTCGGCGTCAAGCACGAGCAACTCGAGCGGCTGGCCGCATTCGAGAACGCGCCCGTGTTCAGCGATCAGGAACGCGCGGTGATGCGCTATGCGGCGGAAGTCACGACCAATATCAAAGTGGGCGACGCGACCTTCGACGCGCTGCGCGGCTTTCTCGATAATCGCAAGATTACCGAGCTCGCGATGAACGTCGCGTTCTACAACATGGTCGTGCGGATCCTGGTGCCGTTCGGCGTCGAGCTCGAGGCCGGCGCGCGCAAGGGCTAGCCGATCGCGCGCGGCGTCAGCTTTCGGCGATCAGGTCCGCGTCGTTATCGCTGTCGGCGGGCGGCAGCCGGCGCGCAGCCGGAGTAATCGCGCGCAGGCGGCGGCGCGGCGGCGCCTCACTCAGCGCGACACGCCGGGTGCCCGCACCGTCGTCCGCGCGCAGCATCCCGAAGGTCAGGTCGGTGTAGATCTCGACCAGTTGATTGAGCGAGAGGCGGCCCTGCGGACGGTACCAGCGGATGATCGCGGTGAGCATCTGCAGGAACGCGAAGGTCGCGATCTCCGCATCCTCGACGTGGAAGCGGCCGACCCGCGCGCCGTGCTCGATAATGCCGCGGACCTTGTCGGTGTAAAGCCGCTGGAGCTTGGCGATGGCGTGATAGTTCTTGGCCGTCAGGCTGCGCATTTCGGTCTGCAGGACCGAGGACTGCTTGCGGTTGGCGATATGGTAGCGCAGATGAAAGGCGACGAACTGGCGCAGCCGCTCTTCGGGATCGTCGATCGCGTTGAGCGTCAGATCGAATTCGACCAGCAGCTTCTGCGTGGTCTCCTGGAGCAGCCAGAAGAGCAGTTGCTGTTTGCTCTCGATGTAGTTGTAGAGCGAGCCGGCCTGCACTCCCACCTTGCCGGCGAGCATCCGCAGGTTCATCGCCTGGTAGCCGTGCTCGGAGAGCAGTTGAATCGCGGCGATGCGCAGGTTGCGCAGGGTCTGGGCGCCATTTGAGCCGGGTTTTCGCATCGTTACTCCAGTGCGCCTAGCGACCGCGGACGCCCCGTAATCTCCCCCTTGGCGAAAATCCGGGCAACTGCCCCCGGTGTCAAATCGGCAAGGGCGGCGCGGGTTGTGCGAGGGGTGATCATTGAGCGATTGACAAATACGTCGCGGGATTGTTAAAACGCCACTATAGAAACAAACAGCCGTTAGTTTAGGCGCATCGGGCCGGCGGCTTCAAGCACAAAAATTCAAATCATTCGATTCAAATTATTTGATAAGGAGGCTCTGAGATGGCGGAATATGATCTGGTAGTCAAAAACGGAATGATCGTGGACGGCACGCTGGCCCCACGCTTCCGTGACGACATTGGAATCAAAAACGGCCGAATCGCGAAGATTGGCAGGATCGCGCACCATGAAGGCGCCAAGGTTATCGACGCCGACGGACTGGTGGTCGCCCCCGGATTCATCGATCTGCACACCCATTATGATGCGCAGATCTTCTGGGATCCGTACCTGACGATTTCCGGATGGCACGGGATCACTTCGGTGGTCATCGGCAATTGCGGCTTCGGCTTCGCGCCCGTCAAACCGGCCGAGACCGAGCGTGCGATGCTCACGATGGTGCGCACCGAGGCGATTCCGCTGGCTTCGATGAAGGCGGCGATGAAGTTCGACTGGGAGACCTATCCCCAGTTCATGGACGCGCTCGATCGCCAGCCCAAGGGCATGAACCTGCTGCCCTACGTCCCGATGAATCCGCTGATGGGCTACGTCATGGGTATCGACGAGTCCAAGACCGGCCGGATGCCGACCGACACCGAGCATGGCATGATGCGCCGTCTGCTGAACGAGGCGATGGACGCGGGTGCTTGCGGATGGTCGGCGCAGCGCCTGGTGCCGAACGGACCGTCGTCGGTGCAGCGCGACTATGACGGCTCGCCGATGAACACCGACCTGATGCACGACGA
>JADMIL010000029.1 GCA_015478645.1 Candidatus Binataceae bacterium | reverse complement strand
CGGATCCGGGATTCTTCGCTGCGCTCAGAATGACAACCTAACTTGTGCAGAGGTTGCCTAGGCAACTTTCACGATTTCCTCAACGACCATGAGTTTACATGCCGCCATGTCGATAAAGCGTTCATCATTGGGGTGAACTTCCGCCAGAAACCGCGGCTCGTTAAGTGGGAATAATCGCGGCGATCGATGTATGATCGGCGGCGCACGGGCCGGCCGCGATCGATCGCGGCGGCCGCCCGCGTGCGGAGTTAACGTCAAGGAGTCGCAGCCGGATGGGAATCGTCGAAGGCAAACGCGCGCTGGTCGTCGGCGTCGCCAATGACAAGAGCCTCGCCTGGGCGATCGCGCAGGAACTCAAGGCGCAAGGCGCCGAAATCGCGCTGACCTACCAGGGCGAGATCCTGGAGAAGCGCGTGCGTCCGCTGGCCCACGAGATTGGCGGCCACGTGGTCGGCGAACTCGACGTCGGCAACGACGAGCAGATCGCCGCGGTCTTTGGTGCGGTCAAGGAGCTGTGGGGCGGCCTCGACCTGCTGGTGCATGCGGTGGCGTTTGCCGATCGCGAGGATTTGCGCGACCGCTTCCTGCGCGTCAGCCGCGGCAATTTCGCGCGCGCGCTCGAGATCAGCGCCTACTCACTGGTCGCGCTGGCGCGGGCGGCCGAGCCGCTGATGGAGACGCGCGGCGGCGGATCGATCGTCACGCTGAGCTATCTGGGCGCGGTGCGCGCAATCCCGAACTACAACGTGATGGGCGTGGCCAAGGCCGCGCTCGAAGCCTGCGTGCGCTATCTCGCGATGGATCTCGGCGGCAAGAATATCCGCGTCAACGCGCTCAGCGCGGCACCGGCGCGGACGCTCGCCTCGTCGGCGATTCGCGACTTCCATACAATGACCCACGAGGTCGAGGAGCGCGCGCCGCTCAAGCGCGCGATGAAGCCCGAAGAGGTCGGCAAGATGGCGGCGGCTCTGCTGAGCGACCTGGGCAGCGGCGTCACCGGGCAGACGGTCTACGTCGACGTCGGCTACAACATCATGGGATGATTCGCTGGGATAATTCGCCGGGATGATTCATCGCGAACGGCGCGGGCGAAAGAGAGATTTATTGTAAATGAGGCGGACGCGGGAGCGTCCCGACAGGAGGCTTCGATGGCGATAATCGCGGTGCCGCAACTCGCGGACAATTACGCCTACCTGGTGGTCGACGACGCTTCAAAGGAATGCGGCGTGGTCGATTGCTCGGAGGCCGGCAAGGTGCTCGACGCCGTTAAGCATCACGGGCTCACGCTGACGGCGGTGATGCCGACGCACTATCATTACGATCACGTCGGCGGCAACGAGGACCTGGTGCGCGCGGTGCCGGGTTTGCGGGTCTATGGCGCGCGTGCTGAGGGCGGACGGATTCCGGCCGAGACCGATCCGATCGCCGATGGCGACACGGTGACGGTCGGCGCGCTGAGCGGGCGCGTGATCGGCATCCCGGCGCATACCAACGGCCACGTCGCATACTATTTTCCCAAGCTCGAAGCGGTCTTCACCGGCGATACGATGTTTATCGCGGGCTGCGGCCGGGTGTTCGAGGGCAAGGCCGAGACGATGGTCGCGTCGCTGGCGCGGCTGGCGGCGCTGCCGAACGCGACACGAGTCTACTGCGGGCATGAGTACACGGTCAAGAACCTGCAATTCGCGCTGACCCTCGAGCCGCATAATGCAGCGCTCAAGGCCAAGCATGAATGGGCGTCAAAGGCGCGCGCGGCGGGCAGCTTCACGGTGCCGTCGACGATTGGCGAGGAGAAGCAGATCAATCCGTTTCTGCGCACCGCGAGCGCCGAGTTGCGTGCGAGTCTCAAAAAGATCGATCCGTCGATCGGCAACGACCCGGTCACGATCTTCGCCAGCACGCGCGCGCTCAAGGACAAGTTCTAGGGAACCTCTGCACCAGGCTCTGGTGTCACCCTGAGCGCAGCGCATGGGTCCCGGATCCGGGATTCTTCGCTGCGCTCAGAATGACAACCTAACTTGTGCAGAGGTTCCCTGGCGGGCGGAGTTGTAAATTGGCTTGCATATGATCAGCACCCGCATGCCTCGCGATGGCGTCATCAAATGGTGAGGAGCTTAAAACTTATACATTTCTGAAACTTACGAGGTTGCAGACTTCCCGTTGGCTAAGGATGCGGGCTGCGCCCTGTGAAAACCCGTCATGACCGATGCTCGCGACGCTCGGCCAAAGGACAGGTTCCAAGGTTGACAAGTAATTACCAATAGCACGGGTGCGGGCGATGCGCGTCAAGGGGCTGCTCGCCACGATCGCGGAGATAGCGGTGTTCGCCGTGCTGCTGTTCGGCGCGGCGGGCACGATCGCGTGGCCGGGCGCGTGGGCCTTCCTCACAATCCTGTTCGGCTTTAGTGTCGCGATGACCTGGATAATCGCGCGCAACGATCCGGCGCTGCTGGCGGAACGGCTGAAGCTGCCGATCCAGCGCGGGCAGCAGCGCTGGGACCAAGTCCTGATGGCGACTTTCACCGCCCTGTTCATCGGATGGCTGCCGCTGATGGCGATCGATGCGCGGCGCTATCGATGGTCGGCGGTGCCGGCGTGGCTCCAATGGATCGGCGGCGTCGCGATAATCGTTTCGTTGGGCCTCTGCTACCGGGTGTTTCGCGAAAACACCTACCTCGCGCCGGTGGTCAGAATTCAGCGTGAGCGCGGCCATCAGGTGATCGCGTCGGGCCCGTACGGAATCGTGCGGCATCCGCTGTACGCCAGCGTGATGATCTTCTTTCCGGGCGTAACGCTACTGCTGGGCTCATGGTATGGGCTGATTGTTGCGGCGATTATAATGGCGCTGCTGGTCGTGCGCACGAGCCTGGAAGATCGGATGTTGCAGCGGGAGCTCGAAGGCTATGCCGAATATGCGGCGAAGGTCAGCTACCGCTTGATTCCCGGCCTCTGGTGATGGGCGGCGGGTGCGCCGGTTATTTTTTCAAATCGGAGAGGAACGCGAGAATCGCGGCGTTGACCTCGGCGGGCTTCTCCTGCTGGGTCCAATGGCCCGCGCCTTTGATATTGACGCGCTGGAGATTGGGCACCCATTGTTCCATCCCGGCCGCGAGTTCGGGCCGCAACACCGGATCGAGTTCCGCGGTGATCATCAGGGCGGGTTGATCGACGCGCTGGACGAGGCCGGCGCTCTCCTCCCAACTGCGATCGATATTGCGGTACCAGTTGAGGCCGCCGCGAAAGCCGGTGCGGGTGAAGGCGCGGACGAAGACCGCAAAATCGTCATCGGTGAGAAATTTGCCGTGGGGCCGATCGGGCAGGCGGTCGAGGATGCCGCCGCCGGCCGGACCCCATACGCCGGGCGGCGCGGAACTGACGGCCGACAGGGCGCCGTCGCCGGTGGGCTCCTGGTAAAAACCGCGCAGCGAGCGCGCGACGTCGCGTTCGAGCTCGGTCTCGGCGACGCCGGGCTCCTGAAAATAGAGCATGTAGTGGAAATTGCCCTGGGCGATCAAGCGCATCAGATCGGTCGGCTTGAGCGGCGCGCGGGCGAAGAACGGGGTGTTGAGGCCGATTACGCGGGCGATGCGATCGGGCGCCATCATCGCGGCGTTCCAGGCGACCGCGCCGCCCCAATCGTGGCCGATAATGACGCATCGGTCGATGCCGAGCGCGTCGAGCATTCCGGTGAGATCATCGACCAGGTGACGCTGGGTATAGGCCTCGAGCGCGGCGGGCGCGTCGGTCTCGCCGTAGCCGCGCTGGTCGGGGGCGATCGCGCGGAAGCCGGCGTCGGCCAAGGCTTTTATCTGATGGCGCCATGAGTACCAGAGCTCGGGAAAGCCGTGGCACATCAGGACCGGGAAGCCCGTGCCGGCCTCGGCCACGTGCATCCTGAGGCCGTTGGTGTGGACGAATTTATGGACGATTTCGCTCATGGAACTGACCTTGCGGGGCGGCGCTGGCCGGTGATCGGCTCGAATTGGCGCCGGATGGAGCCAGTTTTGCCCGATTGACAGACGGGCGCAAGCGCAAGTAGCGTCCGTCCTACCAGAGGGCCATTTCGGCCGGTGGAGGGCAGCGAATATGAATCGGGATTTTGAATTCAAGCAACTGCTGCGCGCATTCCGCGCGGGCATCATCAGCGAGAAGGCCTTCGAGGGCGAGATGGCCGAGCTCGAGCACGGTGCCGGCCACAATGGGGCCAACGGCGCCAATGGCGCGAGCGGGGGTTTTCGCGCGTTCGGCAAGAACTACGGGTCGGAGCGCGAAGCGGTGATCAGCTTCCTCGACCGGGCGTACGCGGCCGAGTCGAACGGCGCGGCGACGTTCGAGAACTGGGCCAAGCTGTGCACGACCGAGTGTATCCGCAGCGGGATCAAGATGATTGCGGAGCGCGAGGCCTATCACGCGCGCATCTTCAAGAATCGGCTGCGTGAATTGGGCGCCAAGCCCAGCGCGCCGGTTAACGAAGACGGGCGCAAGTTCAAGGAAGCGATGTCGGATCCGAACCTGAAGGACACCGAGAAGCTGCTGGTGCATCACAAGCTGGTGGCGGATCCGGTGGTGTTTTTCCAGGCGATCAGCGAGTTCGCCGAACGGATCACGGAAGACGTCGAAACCAAAGAGGTGATCAAACTGTTCGTGCAGGACGAGATTTCGAGCGGCACCTGGCTGAATGCCTCGTGCGCGGCGCTCAATGCGCCGGCGGCGAGCGTCGCCCAGGCCGACGCGATGTAGCACGGGTATCGATCGGGACGGCGGATGCGCGCCCGAGGCGTGCGAGCCGTGACCAATTGAGAGGCCGGACGCGTTGGTGCGCGTCCGGCCTTTGCAATTTTATCCGCTATGTGCGGTGCGCGATCGCGAGATTAGTTCGCGGGCGCGGGCGCCGGAGCGCCGGTCGGACCCTGCTGCGGCAAGTCTTGCTTGGTGTAGCCGGCTGGGACCACGAAGGTAGCGTCCGGCAAGGTCTTGGAAGTGATCGCGGTAACCACGGTCTTGCTCACGACCGGCGGCCGATTGGCGAGCATCTGCTTGATCTTCGCGGCCTGGTCGGGCGTCATCCCGGGCATCGTGAAGTTGGTCACCTTGGTGGTCGAGTCGAGCTGCATCGGGATGCCGTCGGGCACCTGACCCTGCATCTCCATCGGGGTGCCTTTGACCTTGGCGGCCATCGCCTTCTGGAAACGGTCGAAGTCGCGGGCGCCCGGGGCCTTGGTCGAAAAGCAGCCATTGACGGAATACTGATTGCCCATCATCGAGCCGGCGCCGGCGTACTGCTGGCACGCGTAGCCCGCGACGGTTTTGGCCGGTCCGCTTTTCTTGAAGTTCAGCGAGGACATGCGCTGCGACATCATCTTGGCCATCGGGCCGGTCGGCGGGAAGGGCATCTCGAGGTAGACCTTCTTGGCCGGATTCATCAGGTACATCATGCCCTTGTCGAGATCGGTGACGACCTCGGCGCGTTCGGTGACCATCTTCTGCTTGTTGCCCTGGATCATCACGGTGCGCTCGCGGGTGGCGGTCTTGCCGGTGCCCTGGTCGATGGTCTCCTGTTCGTTGACGACGACGCCCGCGTGGGCGGCGCCGAAAGCGGCGAGCAGCAGGAAAGCCGCGGAAGCGGCGACGATTTTTTTCATTACGATTGCCCTCCTTGGGGGCTGGGAATTTCAATTATGCTGGCCGCCCGCGGCAAGTCCGCCGCGGTGGCGCGTTCGCTGATCAGGCGATGCACGGTCATTGCGCCGAGACCGATCATAACCCAAACCAGCTCTTTGATGCGCCGCAGGAAGCCGACCGCGAAGCCGATCGCGGCCGGATAGCCGAGCAGGGAGAGGATCAGCGCCTTGCCGCCTTCCTGGCTGACCAGCTTGGCGGGAATTAGAAACGTCGCGCGCTCGATGAGCAGGCCGAGCGCCTCGACCGTGAGCACGGTGAGCACGGTGGCCGGCTGATGCAGCAGCGTGAGGAGAATCCAGATTTCGACCGGTCCCATGCTCCAGGCGAATAGATAGCACACACACGAGAGCGCCAGACGCGTGCGATGATGCGCGTAAAAATCGACCAGCAGGGCGTCGGCCTCGGCGGCGGCGGCGCGGACCTCGGGATGGGCCAGGTGGGCGACGTCGAATTTGGCGGCGACCTTCCAGAGCGTCGAGAAGGGCTGCTTCATCTGCACGGCGAAAAAGGCCGCGGCGAGCCCGATCGCGATCGCCATGCCGCCGACGATCGGCCAGAACAGGTGATGGAGGCGCGCCTGGAAGGGCAGCGCGATGAGCAAGGCGCCGGAGATGAAGCCGATTTGGCCGAGCGCCTCGGCCAGCGAGGCGACGATCACGGTAGCCAGTCCGATCGCCATCGCGAGCTTGCGCCGCACCATCAGGGCCATCACGAATTGGCCGCCGAGTTGCGCCGACGGCGTGACGTAATCGACCGCCTCGCCCGCGATGCGCGCGGCGAAAAGTTCGGCCGGGCCGAGTGCGCGCGGATAGTCGGCGATCGTCACCCGCCAGCCGAGCGTATTGGCGATGCGGGCGACTGCTTCGAGCGCGATCGTCAGCGCAAGGCCCCAGCCGGCGAGGCGCAGGTACGAGAGCAGATCGGCTATGCCGAAGCGATGAAGGAACCAGACGTAAAAGCCCAGCGCGAGGAGCAGGATCAGGGTTTCTACGCGACGCATTACGGGGGCATTCGCAGGGGCGTCACGGGACGCATGCGCATCCGGGCAATTGTTTCAGTCGCGGAGCTTAATCGCAAGGCGAGGGTGGCGCGCGCAACGTAACTTCGGGCGGCATCAAGCGACCGGCGGACGCCGGATGATGCACCCAATTGATCGCCCGCCGCGGACACCTCGCCATCATCGGACATTCGCCCAGCTCACACCTTGAAGCGGATGTGGATGATGTCGCCGTCCTGCATGACGTAGTCGCGGCCTTCGAGGCGCAGCTTGCCGGCCTCCTTGACCTTGGCGTCGGAGCGCAATGCGGCAAAGTCGGCGTAGGCCACGACTTCGGCGCGGATGAAGCCGCGAGCGATATCGGAGTGGATGCGCGCGGCCGCCTCGAGCGCCGAGTCGCCGCGATGCAGCGACCAGGCGTGGGCCTCGGGCTCGCCGGCGGTATAGAAGGTCAGCAGGCCGAGATGGCGGTAGAGCGCGGTGATCAGGCGATCGCGCGCGGGCTGGGCGAGGCCGGCCGCCTGGAGCATCTCGGCCTGGCCGGCGGCGTCGAGCTCCCACAACTCGGATTCAAAGGCGCCGGCGAGACGGAAGACGTCGAGGCCACGGGCTTCAAGCGCGGCGCGATCGGCGGCCGAGAGCTCGGCGGTGGCGCGGTCGGCGTCGCAATTGGCGACGGCGAGGACCGGCTTGCGCGACAGAAAGCCGAAGCTCGCAAAGGCCTGTAATTCCTGCGCGGTCAATTCGAGCGCGCGCAGCGGGCGCCCCTGTTCGAGCCATTTGAGGCATTTTTCGAGCGCGCCGCGTTCGAAATCGATCGGCCCTTTTTCTTTCTTGAGGCGTTCGAGGCGGCGCTCGGCCTGATCGAAATCGGCGAAGACCAGCTCGCCCTCGACGCTTTCGACGGTCGCCGCCAGCGGCATCGCGCGGCCGGCGAATTCGGGCACCACGATGAGCAGCGCGTCGACGTCGCGAATCAGCGGGAGCAGGCTCGCGTCGAGCGCGGCGCCCTCCTTCTGTTCCTTGGGATTGGGCGCGAAATCGAGCATGGTCAGCTCGACCGGAATTTTTTTCTTCGAGCCGTAGGTGATCTCGAGGAAATCCAGGCGCGGGTCGGCGACCTTGATCTGGCCGGGCCGTGCGCGATTCTTGGCGTCACCCTGGCCGGCCACAGGGGCCAGTCCGGTGAGCGCGTGAAAGACGGTGGTCTTGCCAACTCCGCGAGCGCCGATGATGCCGCTTTTCAAATCGCCAACTCCAAACGGTAAAGACTCGCATATCCGGCGGGCGCAGTTAAGTCCCCCACTGGGCGATTCACACGGGCTTGTGTTAGAGCGAGGGGAACTGTTGGAGGGGGTGAAACATGCCGCAGGCGCCGGCCGACTATCAGAGCCGCTATCCGGTGGATTTTGGCGCGATCGACCCCGCCGTACGCCAGACGGTAGTGCAGCTTTACGCGGCCGACGGGGGCAAGGCGCGCGGCCTGCTGTACGAGCCGGCGCGCGGACGGCCGCGCACGGTCGTGATCATGGCGCATCCGCGGGTCGATTTTTTCCATCACTACTCGATTCCGTACTGGGTCGAGGCGGGCTTTGCGGCGTTCGCATTGAACACGCGCTATCTCAATAACGATGCGCTGATGCTGCACGAGAATCTGCTGCTCGACCTGGCGGCGGGGATAACCTACCTGCGCAAGGAGTGCGGCTTCGCAAATATCGTGATGCTGGGCAATTCGGGCGGCGGGTCGCTGTTCGCGTACTACGACGCCGAGGCGCGCAAGCCGGCCGGGTCGCGGGTCGCGGCGCCGCCGGGGGGCGGACCGCCCGATCTCAACCAATTCGACCTGCCCGCAGCCGACGGCTTTTGCGTCCTCGCGGCCCATCCGGGACAGGGAGTCGTGCTGATGGGCACGCTCGACGCGGCGGTGGTTGACGAGGGCGATCCGTTCGCGGGCGACGCCGCGCTCGACATGTACGACGAAGGCAACGGGTTTCGTCCGCCGCCGGCGGCCTCGGTCTACGAGCGCGGATGGCTCGAGCGCTACCGTGCGGGGCAGCGCGCGCGGGTGGCGCGGATCGACGCGATCGCGCGTCGGCATATCGAGGAGGCGGCGGTCGGACGGGCGGCGGCACGCGCGGCGGATTTCGCGTCGCGGCCGGCCGCATATCGCAATTATATGAGCCGCCGGTCGATGGCGCCGCGGCTGATAGTCGTCTACCGCACACAGGCCAATCCGAGCTACCTCGATCTCACGATCGATCCGTCGGAGCGCGCGGTCGGATCGATTCTGTCGGCGCGGCCCGACCTCGCCAACTATCACGTCTTCGGCCTGGCCCGCGTGATGACGCCCGAGGCGTGGCTCTCAACCTGGTCGGGGCTCAGCTCGTACGCCAACCTGGCGCGTAATCTGCCACGCGTGACGGTGCCGACGATCGTGGTCGGCGCGGCCGGCGATCAGGATATTTTCGTCGCCGACGTGCGCGCCGAATACGAATTAGCGGGCGCGCCCGACAAGCGCATCGAGTTTATTTCCGGCGCGGATCACTTTATGCGCGCCGGCGGCATCGCGGCGCATCTGGGGGATCCGCGTCCGCGCCTGATGAAGGTGTTGTGCGAATGGACGCGCGAGCGGTTTGCGACTTAACTATAACCGCGGCTTCGCAGACTCGCCCGCACCCCATGCCCGTTAAGCCGCATTGCGGCGCTGGAAGGCCGCGATGAGCGCGCGGGTGAGGGGCTGCCAGTCGCCGACCAGGCCGAAATTGGCGCGCTCGAAGATCACCGCGTCGGGATCGTTATTGATCGCGACGATGGTCTCGGCGCGCTTGATGCCCACGGTATGGTTCGGCACGCCGCGAATGCCGACCGAGAAATAGAGCCGCGGCGCGATCGCTTTGCCGGTCAGGCCGACCTGCAACTGATGCGCGACCCAGCCCTTGTCGGTGACGCGGCGGGTGGCGCAGATCGCGGCGCCGAGGGTGCGCGCGAAATCCTTGACCACGGCGACGCCCTCGGGACCACCGACACCCATACCGATGCCGACGACGACTTCGGCGCCGTCGAGCGGGGCGACCGAATGGTCGATGCTCGACACCGAATTGACCGTGCGGGTGAGCGGCGCGGCGAGTTCGAGTGCGACGGTTTCGACGGCGGCGCGGCGCGCCGGATTGGGCTCGGCGAGTTCGAGCACGCCCTGGCGGACGGTGGCGGCCTGGGGATAGGTTTTCGAGAGAATCGGCGCGACGATATTGCCGCCGAAGGCCGGCTTGAGCGCGACCATCCGATTTTCGCCGTCGAGTTCGAGGCCGATCGCATCGCCGGTCAGGCCGAGGCCCATCCGCGCGGCCAGCCGCGGACCCCAGTCGCGTCCGCGCTCACTGGCGCAGAGCAGCAGTCCCCAGGGCGCGCGATCGCGGACCAGGTCGGCGATCGCGGCGGCGGCGCTGTCGGGCGAATAGCTGGCCAGCGCGGGGCTCGCGGGGATTATGATCCGGTCGGCGCCGTAGCTCGCGATAAGCCCGGCGTGGCGCGCGATGTCCGCGGACAGGCCGGTGGCGATCACCGCGCCGCCGAGCTGGGTCGCCAGGCGATCGGCGGCCGACAGCAGCTCCAGGCTGCCCAGCGTGATCGCGCCGGCGAGATCGGATTCGACCGCGACCCAGACATCTTTACCGCGGGCGGGTGGGCGGATTGGCGCCGCGATCGGACGGCGGCGATGCACGCGCGGCTTGAGCGCGCCGCAGCTTTCGAGCGCCGCGATAACCCGCTCGGCGGCGAGTTCGGGATCGGCCGCGTCGATCATCGTGCAGTGGACTTTGGGCGACTCCTGCGCGCGGACCTCCTGCACCCAGGTCGGCGAGCCGGCCAAGCCAAGCTGCGCCGCGTCGGCCGTGAGTTGGGCGGCGGTCACCGTCTCGATCGGCATCGACTGCGCCGCCGCGCGCGTTTTCGGATCGATCTTGATTGGGTTGATCAGCCGCTCGGCGCAAGTCAGCAGCGCGGGCATCAGCGCCTCGACCTGATCGAGTCCCTCGTCGCTCTCGCGTTCGGCGCGGATGCGATCGCCGTCGAGTTCGAGCGTGCGCACGCCGGTAATCTGCGCGATGCCGAGCAGCTCGGCGATCTCGGGACCGACCTGGCCGGTCTCGGCGTCAAGCGAGTACTTGCCGAGCATGATGAGGTCGAAGGCTTCGCGTTTGAGCCACAGGGCGAGCGCACGCGCGGTGGCCAGGGTGTCGGCGCCGGCAAACGCGCGGTCCTGCAGATGGACGGCGCGATCGAGGCCCATCCCGAGCGCGTCAGTCAGCGCCTCGCGGGCCTGCGGCGGACCCATGGTGACGACTACGGTCTCGGCGCCGAAGCGATTTTTGAGATCGACCGCCTGGGCGATCGCGCGGAGATCGTAGGCGCTGATGACGTTGACGCCGTCGCGCCGGATGGTGCGCGTGACGGGATCGAAATTCGTATCCTCGACCAGCGGAATCTGTTTGATGCAGACAGCGATCTTGCGCACCGCGAACTACCTCGCGGGACGCACGCTAATCGACGCGGGGCGCGGATGCAATCCGGCGGCCGGCGGCGCGGGCGCGCTTAAGCGCGGTGCGGCGATCGGATACCTTCGCGGTGTGCGGATTAAAGCGATAGTGGCGGCGCGGCGCTGCGCCGGCGGGGCGGCGCGCGCCGACGTCATGCTGGCCGCGCTGGCGATTGCGCTGGCGATCGCCGGGTGCGACGCGGGCGCGCATCGCGGCGACGCGGCGGCCGGCGGCGTGCCGCGTATCGTGTCGCTGGCGCCGTCGACTACCGAGATGATCTTCGCGCTCGGCGCGGGCGGCGAGGTCGCAGGCGTATCGCAATACTGCGACTATCCGCCAGAGGTCTTGAAGCTGCCCAAGGTCGGCACGTTTCTGACGCCAAATATCGAGGCGATCGCGGCGCTTAGGCCGACGATCGTCATCGGGCTCGAAACTTCGTCGGATCTGCGCGAGGTGCGCGCGCTCGATGCGATGGGTTATACGACGCTGATGGTGCGGGACGATTCGATCGCGGAAATCGAGACCGGAATTGCGCGGATCGGCGCGCGCGTGGGGCGGCGCGCGGCGGCGCAAGCGCTGATCATGCGGATGCGCACGCGGATCGCGGCGGTCGCGCGCCGGCTCGACGGCACGGCGGCGCGGCCGACGCTGATGGTCGTGGGGCATCAGCCGATGGTCGCGGTCGGGCGCGGCACGTTTCTCGACGAACTGCTCGGGATGGCGCATGCGGCGAATATCGCCGACGTGGCGGACCAGCAGTGGCCGCGGCTGAGCCTCGAGTACATTATCGCGGCGCGTCCGCAGGTGATTCTCGACGGGCAGATGGGCAACGATCCGAGCGTGCCGTCGAGCTTCTGGGCGCATTACCCGTCGATTCCGGCGGTGCGCGACGGGCGGGTCCGCGGCTACGCGCAAGACCCGATGCTTCATCCGGGACCGCGAATCGTCGACTCGCTGGAAATCCTGGCGCGGCTGATTCATCCGGAGGTCTTCGCGCGTGCGGACGCGGCGCAAGCGTCCGCACGCGGAGCGTCGCGATGAGCGCACCGGCGCGCGATCGCGAGCCGGGCGGCGTCGCGCCCGGCGTGAAGGCGCGTGGGTCCGCGCAGGGCACTCCCCCGATCGACGGATTGGCGCAGGCCTATCTCACACCGGCGCGGGTGGCGACGACGCTCGCCATCCTGGCGGCGATCCTGATTGCGGTGGCGATCGTCGCGGCGGCCTTCGGCAGCGTGCATATCAGCCTGATCCGCGCGATCGCCGATCGGGCGAGCGCCGACCATGCGATCCTGTTCGGCGTGCGGATGCCGCGCGTGGTGCTGGGCGCGATCGTCGGCGCGGTGCTGGCGGCGGTCGGCGCGGCGCTGCAAGCGCTGGTGCGCAATCCGCTCGCCGAGGGCGGTATCCTGGGTATCTCGGGCGGCGGCGCGTTTGGCGCGATCGTCGCGATGGTGATCTTTTCACGCCTGGGCGGGGCCGACGCGATGGTGCCGCTATGCGCGTTCGGCGCGGCGCTGCTCTCGACGCTCGCGGTCTACCGGCTGGCGCTGGTCGACGGGCGGCTCGAGCCGTTCACGCTGCTGCTGGTCGGCGTGATCTTCAATTCGTTCTGGGGCGCGGCGATCATGCTGGTCAACAGCGTGGTCAATTTCTATTTCACCCACAGCATCATCTTCTGGCTGATGGGCAGCTTCGAGGCGCCGACCTGGCGCGAAGTGGCGATGGTCGCGGTGCTCGGCGGCGCCGGATGCGCCGTGCTGATGACGCGCGCGCGCGACCTGAACCTGCTCAGCCTCGGTGACGACGAAGCGGCGGAACTGGGCGTCGAGGTCGATGCGCTGCGGCGCACGATCTTCGCGGTGACGTCGATCATGATCGGCGCGGCGGTCTCGGTCAGCGGGATTATCTCGTTCGTCGGACTGATCGTGCCGCATATCCTGCGCGTGACGCTGGGCGCGGACCATCGCCTGCTGATTCCGGCGTCGATCCTGGGCGGCGCGGCCTTTACCGTCGCGGCCGACCTGGTCGCGCGCGTCGCGATCGCGCCGGCGGAGTTGCCGGTCGGTGCGATTACGGCATTGTGCGGCGGACCATTTTTTATCTATGTGCTGCGCCGCGAGGGGCGCAAGGCGCTCGCCTCATGAAGCCCGACGCGATGACCGCAGGCGCGGGCGATGAGCGACTCGGCGCGGCGGAATGCGCCGCCGGGTCGGTTGCGCTGCGCGCCATCAACCTGACCGCGGGCTATGGCGCGCGGACGGTGCTGCGCGAGGTTTCGATCGACGTGCGCCACGGCGAGCTGCTGGCGATCGTCGGTCCCAACGGCGCGGGCAAATCGACCCTGCTGAAAATTCTGGGCGGCGCGCTCGCGCCGTGGCGCGGCACGGTCGAGCTCGAGGGGCTTCCGCTCGGCGGCTACGATCGGCGGGCGATCGCGCGGCGGCTGGCGATGGTCGCGCAGGAAAATCCGGTGGCGTTTCGCTTCACCGTGCTCGAGATCGTGTTGATGGGCCGCGCGCCGCATCTGGGGGCGTTTCATTTCGAGACGCGCCACGATCTGGAAATCGCGCGCGCCGCGCTCGAGCGTTTCGATCTGCTCGCGCTTGCGGCGCGGCCGATCCAGGAGCTCTCGGGCGGCGAGCGCAAGCGGGTCTTCCTGGCGCGCGCGCTGGCCCAGGCGCCGCGCGTGGCGCTGCTCGACGAGCCGGCGGCGTTTCTCGATCTGCGGCACGTGGCCGAAATCTTCGGGCGCTTTCGCGAGCTGTGCGGCGAGCGCGGCCTGGCCGTCGCGGCCACGCTGCACGATCTGAACGCGGCGGCGATGTACGCCGATCGCGTGCTGCTGCTCAAGGACGGCGCGGCGGCCGGCTATGGCGCGCCGGCCGAGGTCTTCACCGCCGACAACCTGCGCGCGGTCTATGAGACCCAAGTCTACGTCGGCCGCAATCCGGTCAACGGCGCGGTGATGGTGCTGCCTGGCAACCCGATCGGCGCGAGGGAACGCGTCGCGTAAGCGGCGATTGCGCCACGTGGCGACAGGGTCGATTGCGCTTATCGCGCAGGGCCGCTACGCTTTTTCCTGATGGCCTCACGCATCCGCGAAGGCGGACTCAATCTGATCTTTGACGCCGACGATACGCTGTGGGATTCCAACATTCATTTTCTCGAAGCGGAGGCGGATTTTCGTGCGGCGCTGGCGCGGGCCGGGATTATCGACGAGCGTGCGATCGGCAGCGCGCTGCGCCGCCACGAGATGAAGATCATCGAGAGTCACGGCTACGGGCGGCGGGCCTATCTGATCGCGCTGCATCGCGCGGCCGAGGATCTGGCGCCCGCGTACGAACATGCGGCGCTGCGCACGGCGCTGGAGGGGATCGGATCGCGGCTGCTCGAGCGGCCCTGCGCATTGCTCGCGGGGGTCGGCGAGACGCTGGCGGAACTGCGCGGCCGCCATCGCCTGCTGCTCTTCACCAAGGGCGATCACGAAGAGCAACTGGGCAAGCTCGGACGATCGGGACTGGCTCCGCTGTTCAGCCGAGTCGGCGTGCCGATCGAAAAGGAGCCGGCGACCTATCGGCTGCTGATCGCGCAGGCCGAGCTCGACCCCGCGCGCAGCTACATGATTGGCAACAGTCCGCGTTCGGATATCAATGCGGCGCTGGCCGCGGGTCTGGGCGCCGTCTATATCCCCCATCCGCATACCTGGGAGATGGAGCACGCCGAGATCGATTACGGACACGCGCGCGTATCGACACTGGCGAGCTTCCGTCATCTGGTGGAAGTGTTTTAAGCTGATTTATTCGATGGCGACTGCAAAACTAACGTCTGCCGAAGGGCCGGACGAACCTCAGCGGCATCCGCGGACGCCAGCGCGCAAGCGCAAGCCGCCGATCGCGCTGCGCCCGTTGCATCGGATGTGGCGGCGGACGATCGACGAGGTCGAGGTGGTGCGTGTGGAGTTGCCGGTGCGCCGGCTGCCGACTGCGCTGGCCGGGCTGGTGGCGTGCCAGATCAGCGATTTTCACGTCGATCGCGACGAGGATCTGAACCGGCTCGAGCAGGCGGTGCGGACCATCAACCGCCAGCAGCCGGACCTGGTTTTTCTGACCGGCGACTATTTCTCGGGCCCGGACACGATGCGCCGTTATCTGGGCGGCTTTCAGCGCGCGCTGGCGGAGCTCAAGCCCAGGTCGGGCGTTTTCGCGATCGCCGGCAATCACGACCATTGGTCGTCGTTCGGCATGATCGCGGAGGCGCTGCGCGCGTCGGGCGCGCGGGTGATGGCCAACGAGAGCGCGGCGATCGAGGTGCGTGGCGCGCGCCTGACGATCGTCGGCATCGACGATCTGTGGTCGCGGCGGGCCGAGCCGTCGCGCGCGTTTCGCGACGTGGGTCCGCAGGATTGCACGATCGTGCTCGCGCATAATCCCGACACGGCGCTTTACGCCAGCCATCTGGCGCCGGGCGTGATGCTGTCGGGGCATACGCATGGCGGCGTGGTGCGGATTCCGTACTACGGATCGCCGATCAATTCGATCCTGCGCATCGGCAAGGAGTTCTACGCGGGACTCAACCGCTACGGCGACTTCTACATCTATACGAACCGCGGACTGGGGACATTCTGGATGCGGATCCGGATCAATTGCCGTCCCGAGATATCGCGCTTCGAGCTGATGCCGCTGGCCGATAGCGCGAAGTCTCAGCCGCCGCCCAAGGCCCGCAAGGCGCGCCGCCCGCGCCGCCGCTACGCCTGAAGCCGCGCGGCAGGATGATTGCTGACGGGCCGCGTCAGCCATGAGCGGGGCATTCAGCGGCGCCGTCGCCTTAGGCGCGAGTGCGAGACGCCGCACGACGGATCAACTCTCCCACGGATCAAGCCTCGCGATGAGCACCCAGCCAAAAATTGTCGCCGTAGCCGGCGGGTCGGGCTTCATCGGCCGCGCGATCGTGCGGCGGCTTGCGCTGACTCCGGGAATCGCGGTGCGCGTGCTGAGCCGCGATGCGGAGCGCGCGCGCGCGCGAATTGGCGCCCTCGAAGGCGTCGAGTATGCGTCGGCCGACGTGACCGACGCGGCGCGGATAGGCGCGGCGCTCGACGGCGCCGAGACCATCGTCAACGCGACCCAGTTCGACGGCTACCCGGTCGAAAATCCGCGCCGCGGGCTGACCTTCAACCGCGTCGATTACGGCGGCACGATCGCGCTGATCGCGGCGGCCAAGCGCGCCGCGGTGGCGAAGTTCATCTATATCAGCGGCGCCTCCGCCGACGATCGATCGCCCAATCCGGGGTTTCGCGCCAAGGGCCGGGCCGAGCGGGCGCTGCGCGATTGCGGGCTGACCTTCACCATCCTGCGCCCCTCGCTGGTCTATGGACCCGAGGACCGCGTGGTCAACGGGCTGGCCAAGGCGATCAGGTACGCGCCCGTGATGGTCGTGCCGGGCGACGGACGGCAAAAGCTGCAGCCGGTGCTGGTCGATGATATCGCGTCGTGCGTGGCGATTGCGGCGGGCGGTCGCGGCGCGAACGGGGTCTATGAAATCGGTGGCCCCGAGGTGATGTCTTTCGATGGGCTGGTGCGGCTGTTGATGGAGATTACCGGGCGCCGGCGTCCGATCGTGCATGTGCCGGAGGCCCTGCTGCGGCTGGCCGGGATAATCGCGCAGAAGCTGCCGCGGCCGGTTTTCTCGCGCGACGCGGCCGACTTTCTGATTGCCGACAGCGAATGCAATATCAAGCCGCTGATCGCGGAGTTCGGGGTCACGCTGACGCCTGCGCGGATCGGACTCGCCTATCTGGCTAAATAAATAGCGAATAGTAAGAATCGATCACAGCCGGCGCCATCCGGAACCCTCATGGCCGAAGGCGAAGAGTTCGGGATGGAGTACCTCGGCGAGGATTTCGAGCGACTCGGCGAGGCGCGGGCCGGGCCGGTTGAAGAATTGGTTGCCTTCGCCGAGCAGAACCTGGCGGCTGCGCACGGCCTTGAGCCGCGGCCATTCGGGATGTGCCGTGAGCGCGGGGAGATCGAGCGCCGCGCGATCCATCGTGAAGCCGCACGGCGCGATCAGGATCACGTCGGGGTCGGCCGCCGCCAGCTCGGCGAACTTCATCCAGGGCGAATGCTGGCCGGCGCGGCCGAAGAGATTTTCCGCCCCGGCCATCGCGAACAGCTCGGGCATCCAGTTGCCGGCCGCCATCAGCGGATCGATCCATTCGATGCAGGCGACGCGCGGCCGGGTCGCCGCGGCGCGCGCGCGCAGTTCGATCGCGGCGAGGCGAGCGCGCAGCGCGCCGACCACTTCGGTGCCGCGCACGGATGCGCCGAGGGCCTCGGCGACGTGCTCCATATCGGCGAACACATCGCGCAGCGCGTAGGGCGCGAGCGAGACGATGCGCGGACGCGAGCCGGTCCATTGCGCGACCGCATCTTCGACCTCGCGCATGCTGACGGCGCACACGTCGCATTGGGATTGCGTGACGATCACGTCGGGCCGCAATTCGCGCAGGCGATCGGCGTCGACGCGGTAGACCGCGAGCGCTTCGGCCAGAATGGTCTTGACGCGATCGTTGATCTCGACGCTGGTGCCCTCGGGATTGAATTTCGGGCTGGTGAGCGCGGGTAGCCGGGTGACCGCGGCCGGAAAGTCGCATTCGTGCGAACGGCCGACGAGCTGATCGGCGAAGCCGAGTGCGCAGACAATCTCGGTCGCGCTGGGCAACAATGAAACGATTCGATGCACCTGGGCGATTCTCCCCGCCGCGCCTGACCGGCAAGCTTCGCACTAGGCGGGCGCGGCGCGGCCAAGGCCTAAATTATCCGGGCGACGGCGCCAGCGCAAAGCGCGCGCCACTGCGGGCAATGTCGCTTTACGGGGCGACGGTGCCTCCGGTGCGGGGGCGCCGCGCCGCGCGCCGGTGCCGCGCTGGGCGGTGGACGGCGGCCAGTGCTATATGAGCGCAATAGCCATCCAGCGGAAAATCACGGACGCCGCACCCGGATTAGCCCCGGCGCCCGCTAAAGAGGAGACCTTGCGATGATCCACATTCACTATTTCATCACGCGCAAACCTACGCTCGACGACGCCGCGTTCCATCGCTACTGGAGCGAGACGCACGGCCCGATTGCCGGGCGCATCGCGCAGTCCAAGCGCTACGTGCAGAGCCATCGGATACCCTACGCCAACAGCAACTCGCCCTACGACGGCGAGGCGGAAGTCCTGATCGACGACCTGGCGGCGCTGGCCGAATTGCGCAAGAACCCGGCCTACCTCGAGGGCGCGCTGGCCGACGAGCGCAACTTTATCGATCTGTCGCGCGTCGAATGGATGGCGACGCACGACCACGTGATCGTCGACGGCCCCACCGGTAGCTCGCTGATCAAGGGCGTATGGCAGCACAAACGCAAGCGCGGGATGCCGCTCGGCGACTTCCGCAAATACTGGATCGAGGTTCACGGCGCGCTCGGCAAGCAGGTGCCGGGGCTGCGGCGCTATGTGCAATCGCACCTGGTGGACGAGGCCTACGCGTATGCCGAGCCGCAGTTCGATGGCGTGGCGCAATTGTGGTTCGACAGTCCCGAGGCGATGACGGCGGCGTTCGAGTCGCCGGCCGGCAAGGCGCTGGCGGCGGACGGACCGAATTTCATCGATCCGGCGACGCTCAAGCACTTTGTCGCGCGTGAGCATATCGTGGTCGCGTCGCGCTAAGGACCTCTGCACAAGGCTCTGCTGTCACCCTGAGCGAAGGGAATGGGTCCCGGATCCGGGATTCTTCGCGGCGCTCAGAATGACAACCTAACGTGCAGAGGTTCGCTAAGCGGCCGGGCATTATTGAGCCGCATTATTTTATTGTTCGAGGTAGCCAATGGCTGGATTGCTGAAAGGTAAAGTGACGCTGGTGACGGGTGCGGCGTCGGGGATCGGCCGCGCGGCGGCGATCGCTTTTGCGCGCGAAGGGGCCAAGGTGCTCGTCGCCGACATGAGTGACGCGGCGGGCCACGAGACCGTCAAGATGATCACGGACGCCGGCGGCGAAGCGGCGTTCACCCGCTGCGACGTCGCGCAGCCGGCCGACGCCGAGGCGCTGGTGGCGTCCGCCGTCAAGGCCTATGGGCGGCTCGACGGCGCCTACAACAATGCCGGCGTGGCGGGCAAAATCGCGCGCACGGCGGACGATACGGAAGAGAATTTCGACCATATCATGGCGGTCAACCTGCGCGGCGTGTGGCTCTGCATGAAGTACGAGATCATCCAGATGGTCAAGCAGGGCCAGGGCGGCGCGATCGTCAACACCGCGTCGGCGGCCGGACTGGTCGGCTCGCATGGGATGCCCGCGTACACCGCGTCGAAGCACGGCGTGATCGGGCTGACGCGCACCGCGGCGCTCGAATATGCGCGCGCCGCAATCCGCGTCAATGCGGTGTGTCCTGGCGTGATCGACACCGCGATGGTCGCCGGCATGGTCGCGGCGCATCCGCGGCTCAAGGACGCGCTGGTCAGCGTCGAGCCGGTCGCGCGGATGGGCAAGCCGTCGGAGATTGCCGAAGCGGTGACCTGGCTGCTGTCCGACGCGGCGTCGTTTGTGACCGGCGCGGCGCTGCCGGTCGACGGTGGCATGACGGCGCGCTGACCACGTGTCGAGGATGCGCCAAGCGCGCGCGTCACTGCGAGTGTGTGCGGAACATGGGCGCGGACCGAATCTCGATCCGCGCCCATGATGATAATTGGGCGGCATTCACGCCGCCGTGCGACGTTACAGCTTGGCGGCGGGCTCGACGTATTCGCGCGCCATCTTCTCGAGTTGCGTAACGATTTCGCGCGGATCGGCCGGCATATCGAAGCGCACCAGCGCAATCTCTTCGGCTCCGGCGTCACGATAGCGCTTGAGATCGTCGGCCGTGATCGGTTTGCCATAAGGCGAGCAGGCGATTTCGATGTCGGAGCGTTTGCGGCCGGCGGCCTTGAGCAACTCCTCGATTTTTTTGATTTTCGGCGCGGCCTCCGCGGGCGAAAGATTGAAGCCGATCCAGCCGTCGCCATACTCGGCCACGCGGCGCAGCGCGGGCCCGCTCTCACCGCCGAACCAGACCGGGATGCGCTTGTCGTTGACCGGCTTGGGATAGCTCAGCGCGCCGCGGAAGTTGACGAATTCGCCGCTGTACGAGCTGCGTTCGCCGGCCCATAGCGAGCGCATCGACTCGATATATTCGCGCGTGCGATGGGCGCGGCGCTCCCACGGCACGCCGATCGCCTGGAACTCCTCTTCGAGCCATCCGATACCCGTGCCGAGGACGAAGCGTCCGCCGCTCAGATGGTCGAGCGTCGCGGTGATTTTCGCGAGAATCACCGGATTATGTTCGGGCACCAGGCAGATGCCGGTGGCGAGGCGGATTTTCGAGGTCACCGCGGCGGCGAAGCTGAGCGTCGTGAAGGGGTCGTTGATCGGCGTCTCGACCGGCATCGGAAATTCGCCCGCCGAGTACGGATAGCGCGAGGAAAATTCGGCGAGCAGCACGACGTGCTCGGGCGCCCATAGGGTCGAGAAGCCCAGGCGCTCGGTGGTGGTGGCGATCAACTTGATCACGGCAGGGTCGACGAACGGCCCGATGCCGACGGCGAAATATCCAACTTTCATTTTTGCTTACCTCGCTGAATGGTTGCGCCGCGCCCGGCTGAGCTGCGAGCGCGGGGTTATGACTTCAAATGGCGGCGGCCGGTTCGACCCAGTCGCGCGCGATCTCTTCGAGATTGGCGACCACCTCGGCCTCGAGGCGCGGCGGGCGCATCGTGATCAGCACGACTTCGTCGGCGCCGGCGTCGCGATAGCGCTTGAGGTCGTCGCGCGTGATCGGCTGGGCGTACGGCGAGACCGCGATTTCGATATCCGAGCGCTTACGGCCGTTGGCCTTGAGCAACTCCTCGATCTTGCGGATTTTGACCGCGGCCTCGGCCGGCGACAGATTGAAGCCGCACCAGCCGTTGCCGTATTCGGCCACGCGGCGCAGCGCGGGCGCGCTCTCGCCGCCGAAAAAGACCGGCAGCTTGCCGCCCTGCACGGGCTTGGGGAAGCTGCGCACGTTGGTGAACTTGACGAATTCGCCGTCATAGCTGCTGACTTCGTCGCCCCACAGCGAGCGCATCGCGGCGATATATTCGCGGGTGCGCTGCGCGCGCCGCTCCCACGGGATTCCGAGGGCGACGAACTCCTCCTCGAGCCATCCGATACCGACGCCGAGCGTGAAGCGGCCGCCGCTTAGGAAATCCAGCGTCGCGGTGACTTTCGCGAGCACCAGGGGGTTGTGCTCGGGGACCAGGCAGATACCGGTGGCGAGACGAATCTTCGAGGTGGCGGCGGCCATGCAGGTGAGCGCGAGAAACGGATCCATGATCGGCGCATGGCTGGGCGCGGGAATCTGGCCGTTATCCGCGTAGGGATAGCGCGAGGCGTATTGGTCGAGCAGCACGACGTGCTCAGGCACCCACAGGGTCGCGACGCCGAGCCGTTCGGCATGGGCGGCGACCGCGCGCAGCAGCCCGCCACCGGCCATCCGGTTGGTGCCGACCGCGAACAGTCCGATCTTCATCGAGAGTCTCCCCGGGCCAGCGCCAATCGGCCGCGAGCCTCGGCGACCATTACTATGCGGCGCTTGCGTCTGACAAGGGCGGATCGGCGGTGGCGAGCGGACGCGCAAGCGCGGCGGCGCTCAAACGTGATTGCGGAGCATCAGCTCGCGGGGATGCGGTTCGAGGTAGACCTGGCCCGCGAGGTAGGCGATCGCGAAATGGCGCACGTAATGGCGCATCAGGGTGATCGGCACGATCAACGGGACCAGCCCGCCGCGGTAATCCTCGATCAGACTGGCCAATTCCAGGCGTGCGCCGGGGTCGAGCCGATCGCTGAAATAGCCCGCCATGTGCTGCATGACGTTGACGTGGCGGGCGGCGGTCGCGGGCCGGGCCAGCGCGGCCATGAACTCGCGCTCGTAGCGTTCGCGCAGCTCCGCGCGATCGATCGCGCGGGCCTCGGCGACGGTCCGGCCCAGCTCGGCGTAAGCCTTGGGCGCATGCGCGAGCAACTGGAGCTTGTGCGCGGTGTGAAAGGCGACCAGTCCACCGACCGTCCAGCGTGCGGAAAAAAAGCTGCGCAGCCGGCGATAGGCGAAGACCCGCTCGATGAAATTTTCCCGCAAGCGCGCATCGTTGAGGCGGCCCTCCTCCTCGACCGGCAGATTCGGATAGCGGCGCATCAGGGTCTCGGCGAACAGGCCGCGGCCGTCGCGCGTGGGGATTCCGCTCGCCGGGTAGATCCGCACGCGCTCCATCCCGCAGCTCGGGGAGTCCTTCTTGAGCACGTAGCCGCTCAGATCGTCGCGCGCGATTGCGGCCGTGCGCCGATCGGCCAGCGTGCGCATCGCGGCGGTATGGTCGGCGCCGCTGCGATTGGCGATCAGGCGGACCGCGCCGTCGCGGCGCTCGATCCGCAAGGTTTCGCGCGGCACGCCCAGGCCGAGCTCGACTTCCGGGCAGAACGGGACGAAGTCGACGAAGCGGCCGAAGACCTCGACCAGAAACTCGCTGCGCTTATGGCCGCCGTCGAAGCGCACCTGCTGGCCGAGCAGGCAGCTCGATACGCCGATGCGCGGGGGCGGCTCATGGGCTGCGGCGGATTGATCGGTGGGCGTCATGGCATGGCCGCGAGCACACGCAAGATCACGCGGCGGTCGCTATCGCCAGTATGGCACGCGCGCGGCGCGCCGCCAGTTCGCAGGGGCGCGGTCAGCGGCGTGCGCGCGGGCCTGCCGGCGGGCCGTCGCTCCAGCGCGCGATATACGCGCGGCTGTTGAACTTGCGCCCCGTGCGCGCCGCGGACATGTAGCGAATCGTGCCGTAGATCGGCCGCTCGGGACCCCACGCGCGATCGTGCTTGCCGCCGATCGCCCAGGCGATGCCGGCGTAGCCGTTGGGGTCGCGGCCGTCGAGTTCGTAGCGATCGTTGAGGCGCACGGCGACGGCGAACGCGGCGCGGGCCGAGCGGCTCCATTCGAGGATTTTTTTCGCCCAGTACATCCGCGGATAACCGTGCATCCAGCCCGCTTCGATCATCTGGCGCTGGGCGGCGTTCCACAGCGGATCATGGGTGGCGGCGTTTTCGAGTTCGCGTTCGCGGTAAAGCGGGGCGCGGCGGTCGCGCGCATGGCGCGCCAGCGTGCGCAGCGCCCACGGCTCGCATCCGTCGAGCGTGGCGTGGCGCGGGTTCCACGCGGCGAAATTTATCGCGAGTTCGCGGCGCACGATCAGCTCCTCGCTGAAGGCGCGAATATCCTGCGCGGGCGCGGCGGCGTCGCGCACAGCAAGCGCGATCGTATGCGGTGCAATCTGCCCGTAATGCAGATACGGCGAAAGCTGGCTGGTGCCGTCTTGATCCGGCGCGTTGCGCGCGGTCGCATAGTCAGGCAGGCGCTGCGCGATAAAGCGGCCGAGGCGCGCAAGCGCCTCCGTGGTGCCGCCGCGAAAGCCGCTGACCGCTCCGACCGAACGATCGAGCGGGAGCGCGGCGAGCAGTTCGCGCGAGGGCTCGAGCGTGGCTGGCGCGCGCGCCGGAGCCCAGGCGACGCGCACGCGGCGATTGCCGACCGGCACGAGAAAGCGCTCGAGCACCGCCGCCATCCGCGGCCGGATCGTGCGCGCGGCGTAATGCTCGCGGCCAATTACCGCGATCGGCACGATCACGTTCGCGTCGACGCACCAGACCGGCGCGCCGGGCGCGGCGGGGATAACTGCGCGCCAGCCGTCGGCAGCGCGTAGCGGCGTGCGATCGACGACGATTGCGGCCTGGCGGACCTCGGCGCAAAAGCGCGCGAATTCGTCGGCGGCGCGGTCGCGATCGACCAGGCGCATGACGAAGCCGATCTTGCGGTGGACGAGGCGCGCGGCGGTGTCGGCGAGGCCTTCGAGCATGAAGGCGAAGTGGCGCAGGCTCGCGTGCGCAACCTGCGGGCGGAGACCAAAGTAGACCACCACCGGCTGCGCGATCTGATTGGCGATCGCAATCGCGGTCTCGAGCGCGGGATTATCCAGCGCGCGCTGCGCCGAGCGCATCCAGTAGACCACGCAGCGCCCGGCGGGATCGGGCGGGGCGGCGCGATCGGTCGCAAGGCGCGGGTCGGCGGCGAATTGCGCGATCAGATCCATGCGGCGCGGCGGACGTGGCGCTAGGCGATCGCGTGCGGATAGTCCGGCGTCAGCCGCGGCATCGCGAGCCCGGCCTGGAGCACGCGCCGCTCGAGCATCGTGAGGTAGAGTTCGGCGAGTTCGGCGTTGTCGCGCGCCTTGAGCCCGTAGCGTAAACAATCGAAGGTGAAGCCGCTGCCCGGCGGTCCGAAGAAGTTCACCGCGCACGGCAGCCAATCGCGGAGCGCGGCGTTGACGCTCGCCGCGCCGAAGCGCGCGGCCGCGTCGTGCAGTTCGGTGGCGGCGAACAGTTCGTGGTCCTCCTCTTCGGCCAGGATGATCTCGGCGGCGCGGGCATGCGGCGCGTAGCTCGAGTCGCGATAGTTCACGCCGACCATCAGCAGGCCCGTCATGTCCAGGCTGAGCGAGGCCATCAGCAGTTCGAGCGGGCCCACCGGATGCTCGGCGAAGCGCCGGGGCGCGGCGAACGAGGCCGACTTGAGCGCGGTGATCATCGAGCGGTCGGCATGCGCCTCATTGATGCCGAGCTGGTCGAGAATTTGATAGACCAGGCGCGCGTGCTTGCGCTCTTCGGCGAGGTTCCTGGTGATCGTCGGCCTGAGCGCCGCGTCGCCAATCGATTCGAGCGCGCGCGCATAGCCCTCGGCGGTGAGTTTTTCGGCGATCGCGTGGGCGGCCAGCAGCCGCGTCAGCACCTTGGCGTAACGCGGCTCGACGCGGCCTTCGAGCAGGTCGGCGGCCTCGAACGCTGCGATTGCGAACTGCCGCTTCATCTAAATCAAACGCGAAATTAATTCCGCGCGTTCAGCCGGCCGCGCCGCGCGACGGCAGCATCACGGTCGCGGAGCCGGGCGTGGTCTTTTCGCCCTTGGCGTTTTCCAGCCAGATTTCGCAGTCGACCAGATGATGCCCCTGCTCGACATATTTTTTGACCACCCGGCCCTTGCATACGACCGGCGTGCCGGGCTGGTCCATGCCGCGGTACTGGACCGAGAGCTTGCGCAGCCATCCGCGATCGCCGGCGAAGTCGGTCATCAATTGGCCGAGGAAGGCGTTCTTCAACGCGCCGTGCAGGATCACGCCCGGCAGATGGTTCTTGAGGGCGAAGTCCTTGTCGTAATGAATCTGGTAGAAGTCACCCGACGCGCCGGCGTATTTGACCAGTTGCTGGGTGGTCGGATGCTTCTCGAGCGGCGCGATCTCGGCGCCTGGCTCAAGGTCCTCGAAATAGATCTGCTTGCGCGTCATGCTGGTCTCTCCAATAGGTAGTAAATCATGCCAATGTGGCATTCGCGCTAATAACGGATGGCGGTCGCGCGCTGGATCGCGCAGACCTGGCCGAACTGATTAGTGTAGCTGGTCTCGGTCGTGATGAAGACCATCGGGCCGAGTTTGCCGGCGCTCTCGCGCAGGTCGGCGATTTTGGTCTGCACGGTGATCCGGTCGCCGGCCCGAATCGGCTCGAAGTACTCCCAGTCGGAGCCGCCGTCGAGCCCGCGGAACGACTCGCCCATCTCGAGCTTAACGTCGGGGATCGCGGCCGCGAGCGAGCGGCAGAAGGTCGGCGGCGCGATCATCCCGCCGAAGCGGCCCTGGCGCGCCTCGCGGTCGCTGTTGAAGATCGGATTGGGGTCGCCGATCGCTTCGGCGAAGCGGCGAATCGCGCCGCGCTCGACCTCGACGGTGCGCGGCTCGCCGGCCTTGCCGATCTGCTTGCGGGCCTCGTCAGTAACATACTTGTTGGCCATATTTTTATACCCCGCGTAGGTCGTCGCCGCCAAGCGCACCGGGCGCGCCGGCGACCGGTTAATCTTCAGCGCGCGGCCTGCGCGATTTTCGCATGATCCCAGCTCGCCCATTTCTCCGGATGAATCCGGATCACGACGCGCTTGGCCGCCTGGCTCCGGTAGGACTCGGAAACCGGGACGCGGCCGTCGACCGTCGGGCGGCCGGCCAGCCGGGCCATCTTGCCCGAGACCAGCGCTATCGCGTCGAGCACCGCCGCGAATTCCTCGACGATAGTCGCGCGGCCGCGGATCATCACGCCCTTGAGCTGGTCGTAATCGACGCCGTGCTCGACCATCACGGCGGTCTTCGGGTCGCGCCGCAAGTTGACGACTTTTTGCGCGCGGCCGAAGCTGGTCATCAGGATGTCGCCGTGGTCGTCGACCGCAAACGACATCGCCACCAGATGCGGATAGCCCTCGCGATCGAGGGTCGCCAGCGAGAGATTGGGCGTATTCTGAAGAAAGGCCGTCGCTTCGGCCGGCGTCATCTGGATAGTTTTGCGAATAGATTTGCGCGTGTCGATTTTTTCACTCATGCCGTTCCGCCCGTAACCATATCGTCCATCCTGAAGCGGCCGCGATAGAGCGCCGCCTGGTATCTGGTCTAATATATGACGCGGCCGGCCGACAAGCGAAAGCACAAGGACACCACCGATGGCGAAGCTCACTCAGGACGAAATTGCGCAGCAGCTCAAGGCGCTCAGCGGCTGGGATTACGCCGACAACGCCATCAGCAAGCGGTTTCGCTTCAAGCAGTTCATGGACGGCATCCGCTTCATCAATGAAGTCGCCACGATTGCCGAGGCGGCCGACCATCATCCGGATATCCACGTCAACTACACGCGGGTGCGGATGATCTGCACGACCCATGACGCGGGCGGCGTGACGGAAAAGGACCTGCGGCTGGCCGGCGAGATCGATCGGGTTCACACCACGTACGCGTGACGAATCGCTGATCGACACGCGAGACGGAAAAATTGGGCTTCAAATGAAGAAGCCAAGAAAACGTGCGGCTTCGCCTCCACCGCCGGTGCCGGAATCCGTTTCATCCGAGATAGAGGGCGGCCCGCCTGCGGGGGCCGAGAGCAAGTCCCAGGTTTCGTTTTTCATTACAGGGCGCAGAAGGCGCAACTGCGGGAACGCGGCTATTCGGATGAGGAAATTGCGCAGATGAGGCCTGCGGAAGCACATAGTATTCTCGGACTTGCATGAAGCCCCGCCACGCCGCTGCGGATGTCGGATCGGCCGGGAATCCGCGCGCGGATAATCTGTTCGAGGTGGTCAGCTACCTGCAAAAGCGCGAGGGCGTACGCTTCGAGCTAAAGACCCTATCGGCCTGAAATCGAACTTTGCTGCTTTCAGCAGTGCAGATAATGGAACGGTGAAGGTCGCGTTCAGGCGTCAATTTGTCTGTTCAGCCGACGAAACATTACGTCGTCATAATGAACGGGGTGTACCCAATCTGGAAAATTGGCCTTAATGTCTTTAGCTACGAGATTTTGCAAACTGTCGTATGCATTACGATCAACCTGCACGATGCGTGTTGCCGTTATGACAGTATCTGCGTGCCCGTTTTTGAGATGCTTCATGATTTGGTTATCTACCGCACCGTGCAGGAATGGGAGCAAGCGTCGTGCGTGTTCGCTTGAAGGTAAGCCACAATAATAGACGTAGACTTTCGCAACAATGTCGAGAATCTTAGCGCCTTGCCCATAAGAGGCGGGGCCGCCTAGTTTGCTCGGTTTGTTTTTTCGCTTTTTTTCCGCGGTGCGTATTGCGCTGACGAACCATTCGCAAAATTTTAAGTGAAGACGATCAAATTCATCGCGGGAATTCACATCCGAAAGTTTGGTGCAGAATTCCTTCAGCTTCTTGGCGATTAGATCTTTGGAGCTCTCTTCAAATAACCGAATCATGGCAGTGAAGGTGAGCGCCATATCGATTATATTTTTCAACTTGGTTTTCCCGATTTCTCCTTCCGTGATCATCTTTACTGCTCCAGTGATGCCCTTTACCATAGCATCAAACGTTGGAACAAGTTTTGCCCGGCTCGGTGTCTAACGCTGGGCGAGGGAGAGCAGCGGGCGGGGGGAGGCGGCGGCGATCAGCAGCACCTGGGCGGCGCAGTCGCCCTCGGCGGCCAGCCGATGCGGTGTGCGCGCATCGAAGTGGGCCGCGTCGCCCGGATTCAGCAGATGATCCTCGCTGGCCAGCACCAGCCGCAGCCGGCCGTCGAGCACGTAGAGCCATTCCTCGCCGTCGTGCTGATACAGATGATCATTGCGCCGCTTAAGCGGCACGGTCACCTGGATCGCGCGCAGGTTGACGAGGCTGCCGCCGCCCGAGACCGGGCGATAGTGCAGACCGTTGGCGCTGCGCGCGGACGCTCCAGCGGCGCGAATCACCGTGCAGGAGGTGTTCGCCGAGGGCGCGGCGTGGCGCTCGAGCAGCGACGGGATCGAGAGCTTGTAAACTTCGGCCAGGGTCAGTAGCGCGGCGAGCGAGGGCTGGCGGCTGCCGCTCTCGAGGCGCGACAGATAGGGCTCGGAGAGGCCGGAGCGCTGGCTCAACTGGGCGAGCGTCCAGCGGCGCTGATTGCGCAGTTCGCGCAACTGGCGTCCGAGCCTGGTCAGGACCAACTCGAGAGGTTTTTCCGCGGCCGTCGTCATCGGCTGTTGAAGTACCATCAGGATTGCCCGGCTGGCAAGAAAATCAATTGCGGCCGCGGCGGCGCATGGCTCGTGAACGCATTCAGGGCCGCGCGCTATTCGAGGTGAATTTCGTCGCCGCTGCGGATCGCGCCGCCCCGCACGACCGACGCATAGATCCCCACGTGCGCCTGGTTGTGCTGCGCGGCGGTACGCAGGATACCGAGGTCGCGCGGCAGGTCGCCCTGCGCCAGCGTAGTCATGACGCAGCGGCCGGTGGCGCCGGTGACCAGCAGGCGTACCTCGGGCCCAATCGCGACGGTGCGGCCGACCCACGAATTTTCGACAAAGCCCTCGGCGGCGGCCGCGATCACGATATTCGGCCGGAAGCGGCGCGGCTCGAAGCGTCCGGCCGGGTAGAGCCCGCGCAGGCGATCGAGCGTCCCGGTGGTCAGCAGATGGACGGTGGCGCAATCGAAGAAGGTCGCCGGCGGCATCGCCTCGTCGGTTACCTGGTCCTGACGCGCAAGCTGCTCGACCGCCGGCCAGTACTCCTCGAGCGAGGGATTGTCGGGCACCTGCGATTGCAGCACGACCGCGCGGCCAAGCGCACCCGACAGGATCTGATCGACGCCCTCCTGGCCGCTCGCCACGGTGGCGCCGTCGGGCAGCGTGATCCATACCGGCGCGGCGGGCGACGCGTTACCGAGCGGTTGGGCGTAGGCGGCGCGGAAGCGAAACAGTCCGGGCCAGCGCTGTGGATTCTTCGCGCTGGCGACTTTGCCAGTGGCGCGATCGATGAGCGCGTAGGCGCGATCGCCGGCGATGCCGCGCGCGGTCACCTGGGTGCCGTTGAGTTCCTCGCCCATCATCGATTTGACCGGGTAGCGCCACAATGCGGCGACTGAACCGGCCGGGGTGATTGAATGCGCTTGCGACACTGCTCAACTCCTTTGCGGTCCGCCGGTCCGGTGCGGCGGCCGATCCGATGCGGTTGAATGTCCGGTGCGGCCAATCGGCCCATTATGGGGCTGCGGGCGGCGCTGATCCTGATCCATGGGCCTCAGTGCCGCATCCAAGGTTCATCGTCAGCCCGCGACCCTCATGCGGCGGGCAGGCTCGAGCGCCGCTTGATTGCGACCCGATCGGCCGCGCCGGCCTCGGATGCGCCATGGTCGACATATACGCGGCGCGTGATGCTTTCGGTGATTTCGGGTGAACGGCGGCGCAAGATCACGAACCAGGTCATGCCGATCGCCAGGTAGCCAAGGAAAATGTACGGGAAGACGTTGACCGGCCACGACGGCATTGGGTAGACGCTGCCGACCGCCGGAACCAGCAGCAGGACCATCGAGGCGACCCCCAGGGCGGTGTCGCGCGCGCGCAGGATACCCTGCTTTTTCAGATAGACCGGGGCCGCCGCCGAGATCAGGAAGTAGGCGCCGAGGAAGCCGAAGGCACCGAAGGTGCCGGCGTCGTTGAACACGTCCAGCACCTGCATCTGGAACCCGAGCAGCATCACGGTCGGCACCAGGAAAATCAGCAGGCCCATCACGGTGACGGCGACGTGCGGAGTCTCGTTGGTCTCGTGGGCGTAGCCGATCGCGGAATGGAACACGCCCAGCCGGCCCATCGAGTAGAGAATCCGCGCGCCCGAGTTCATGCATGAAAGCGCGAGCGAGAAGAAGCTGATCATCGCGCCGGCCGAAATCGGACCCTTCAGGTAGCCCATGCTCATCATATCGGCGAGCATGTTGAGCGGCGCGTCGGCCTTGTCGAGCGTGGTTTTGGAGCCGCCGAAGCCCAGCACCTCGACATAGGCGATGAAGACGAAGAACAGCCCGGTGAGGATGAGGCTCACGATCACCGCGCGCGGAATCGTGGTCAGCGGTTCGCGCGCCTCCTCGCCGAAGGCCGTGGCGCATTCGAAGCCGACCAGGCTGAAGATGGCCGTAACCACGCCGAGGCTGACACCCGAAAACGACGAGCCGGTCAGCGCGATCTGACCGCGATCGACCGCGAAGCCATGATGGTACAGGACGATCACGCCGAGATAGATGATGAGCGCGACCGACGCGCCCTCGAGCACCAGCATCAGCACGCTCGACAACTGGATGTCCTTGTAGGCGAGGAACCAGCAAGTCGCGGCGCAGAGCGCGAACAGCACGATATTCGGCACCTGGAAGCCGATCATTGCGAGCAGCGTGTTGGCGAAGATCGTGAAGCCGGTCATGCCGGCCGTCCCGATAAACAGGTACGCCCAGATCAGGCACCAGCCGGACAGCCCGCCGGCCATCGTGCCCAGGCCCATCACGGTGTACGCGTACATCGAGCCGGCCGAAGTCGAGCGCCGCGCGAACTGGTTGAGGTTGAACGCCACGAACAGCAGCATCACGGTGCCGAACAGGTAGGCGAGCCAGCTGGCGTTGCCGGCGGTGCTGAACATCAAAGGCACGATCAGCGCCGCGGTCATGGTCGGCGAGATCAATGCGATCGCCAGCGAGGTGAGCTCGGTAAACCCGAGGCATTCGCCGCGCAAACGTGGTTGGTCGCTCTTTTCGATCATCGCGTTACTCCCTGCAAGCGTTTCCGCGCCGGGGCGCGATGCGGAATTTCGGCTGGCGCCCGGCGCAGCGATTTTGCCTGTGAGGCAACCCTGCAAGGGTAATGCCTGTCAGGCAACTCGCGCCGCGCCCGTCGGCGAGGGCCGCCTTATCGAGCGCGGGCCTGCGGTTTTTCCGCCGGCGGCACGCGCCCGGGCGGTGCCCGAATGATCCTGCGGTGCCGGGTTGGCGAGCGCACTCAGCGGGCATTTGCCCGCCGCTTAAACATGGCGTACGGGCGCGCGTCCGTCAGGCGGTAGCGAATGCGCGGGCGGCTGCGATGCGCATGCGCGTGCGGCGCGCTCAGCGTTTGCGGGGGACGAAGTACTGCACGCCGGAGCCGGCGCGATCGATCTCCCGAATCAGGTCTTTCAGGTCGTCCGAATCCGCGACGAAATCGAGCTCCGTGGTGTCGACCACCAGCAGCGGCGTCTCGTCATAGTAGAAAAAGAAATCGCGGAACGCCGCCGACACGCGCTCGAGATAGCCGGCGCCGACATGGCGCTCGAAGTCGCGGTTGCGCTTGCGCAGGCGCTCGAGCAGCACCTCGACGTTGGCCCGGAGATAGACCACCAGGTCGGGCCTGGCCATCCGTGCGTCGAGCAGGCGGTAGACGTTGTCGTAGAGCGTCAGCTCGTCGGGCGCGAGATTGAGGGTCGCGAAAATCCGGTCCTTGGCGAACAGATAGTCGGCCACGGTGGCCTGGGTGAAGAGGTCCTGCTGGGCGAGGTCGCGCTGCTGATTGTAGCGCGTGAGCAGGAAGTAGAGCTGAACCGGGAGCGCGTGCTGTTCGGGGTCTTCGTAAAAGCGGGCGAGGAACGGATTGTCGTCGGCGTCCTCGAGCACCGTCCGCGCGTTGAGTTCCCGCGCCAGCGCGCGGGCGAGGCTGGTTTTGCCGACGCCGATCGGACCTTCGACCGCGATGTAGCCTCCCCGCCGCTCCATCAAGCCACTAGGGAACCTCTGCACAAGTTAGGTTGTCATTCTGAGCGCAGCGAAGAATCCCGGATCCGGGACCCATGCGCTGCGCTCAGGGTGACAGCAGTGCCTGGTGCAGAGGTTCCCTAGGGTGGACCCTCCTTCAGAGGCCCACGGCCGCTGATTTGCGCTGGCGGCGGACGACCGCGGATGACCGGCGGGGCGGGCTCATTCGTCGGCGGCCCTGGGCAGCGGAAAATGCACCCGCTCTTCCTTGAGCTTCATCAATTCGACGACCGCGCCGCGCGCCGAAAACGCGTCGAGAATCTCCTCGACCAGCCATTCGGGCGATGACGCGCTGGCGGTCAGGCCGAGCGAACGCACGCCGTCGATCATCGCGGGTTCAACGTCGGCCAGCGAATCGACCAGGAAGGCACGCCCGCCGCGCATCCGCGCAACTTCGACCATCCGGTTGGCGTTGGAGCTCTGCCGGGAGCCGACCACCAGCACCACGTCGCTGACTTCGACCAGCTCCTTGACGGCATTCTGGCGATTTTGCGTGGCGTAGCAGATGTCGTCGGTCTTGGGCGTGGCCAGCGCCGGAAAGCGCCGCTTCAACTCCGCCATGATATCGCGCGTGTCGTCGACGCTGAGCGTGGTCTGGGTGGCCGCCGCGACGCGCGCCGCGTCCGGCACCTCGATCGCCGCCGCCTCCTCGACCGTGCCGACCAGCAGCACCTTGCCTGGCGCGACGCCCAGCGTGCCCTTCACCTCTTCATGTCCGGCATGGCCGATCAGGACGACGGTCTTGTCTTCGGAGGCGTAGCGCTCGACCTCGGAATGGACCTTGGTGACCAGCGGGCAGGTCGCGTCGATGACCCGCAGGCGGCGCGCCGCGGCCCGATCCCATTCGCTGGGGGCGACGCCGTGCGCGCTGAAAATCACGCGCTGGCCCTCGGGCACCTCGTCGAGATTCTCGACGAAAACCGCCCCCTCGCGCTCGAGCGCTTCGAGCACGAAGCGGTTGTGGACGATCTGATGGCGCACGTAGAGCGGACGGCCGTAGTCGCGGAGCGCGTAGCGCACCCCCTCGACCGCGCGATCGACGCCGGCGCAAAAACCGCGCGGCTCAGCCAGGATGATTTTTTCAACCGTTGTTTCGCTTGGGAGCATAAGGCAAGCTCTAGTTAACCGATACTGGCCGACCGGTCAATATGGAGTCAATCGCGACGCAGGTGGCGGCGCGGGCCGGAGCGCACGATCGGTGGGCCGCGCGGCCGAGCTAGCCGTGCAGCTCCGGCGGATGCGACGTCTGGCATCCGATCCAGACCTCGCCACCTTCGAAATACTCCTTTTTCCAGATCGGGACGATCTCCTTGAGCCGATCGATCGCGAAGCGGCAGGCCTCGAAGGCCGCCGCCCGATGCGCCGCCGAAACCGCGATCGCCACCGAGGTCTCGCCGATTTCGACCACGCCGACCCGATGGCGGATCGCGATGCGCACGATCTTGAAGCGCGCGCCGGCCTCCTGCGCGAGCTTGCGCATCTCGCTCAGCGCCATCGCCTCGTAGGCCTCGTACTCGAGCCGCAGCACGCGCCGCCCGGCGTTGCCGATACGCGTGGTGCCGGCGAAGGTGACCGTCGCGCCGGCCGCCGCGTCGGCGACCGCGCGCTCGAGCGCCGCCACGTCGATCACTTCGCGGCCGATCGCGACCGGGCCGACCCAAGGGGCGTCGGCGCCCCCGCTGACCGGCGGGATGAAGGCGACCTCGTCGCGATCGCGCGGCCGGAAATGCGCGTCGACGTACTCCTGATTGACCGCGTAGGCGACGCCGTCGTGATGGCCGCCGAGCGCGGGAAATTCGCCGAGCAGGCGGCTCCAGATTTCGCCGACGGTGGTCCCGTCAGGGTACTCGCGATTCAATTCCGCCGCGCGCGCGCGCTCCCGCAGCGTTGCAAATAGTTTGATCGTGAGATGGTTCATGGTTCGCTTTCGCGCCGGGTAACCGGGATTTCAGGCGCCACCGAGTCCGAGCAGATGCGCCAGGTGGCCGAGTTCCGGGATGATCAGCTTTTCCATCGCCAGGCGGCACGCGTTGGGCGATCCGGGCAGCGCCGCGACAATCTTGCCGCCGCTTACGCCTGCGATTGCCCGGCTCAGCATCGCCGCCGTACCGATTTCCTGGTACGAGAGCATCCGGAACAGCTCGCCGAAACCGTCGAGTTCCTTGTCGAGCAGCGGACGCACCGCCTCGATCGTCGAATCGCGCGGCGCGATCCCGGTGCCGCCGCTGAGGATCACGCCGTCGCTCCGCATGAGGGTCGCACGCACCGCCGCCGCGATTAGCTCGGGCGTGTCGGGCAAGACCTCGTAAGCGACCACGCGATGGCCCGCCCGCTCGAGCAATTCGCGCACCAGGCGCCCACTCTCGTCGTTCGCGGCGTTTCGCGAATCGCTGGCTGTGATCACGCCGAACTTGAGTTCGAGGTGGCCGTGCGGGCGATGCTGTTCGTGAGGAGCCATCGCTACAGGTTTACAACATCGTCAAGCGTATTATAAGCATGGCGCGTGCCTGCGGGCGGCGCGTGACCGGTTGCGCGACTCTTGAAACGTCTACTCCCACTGCATCCGCGGGGAACTTTTGCGGCGCGACGCCGGACGGAGGCGGCTACATGCGTGGCGGCGGCAGATTCACTATCGCATTGATCGCGATCTTTATCCTGTTGGTCGCCGCGCGCTGGCTCGGCGCCGCCGCCGTGCTGCGCGAGCTGCTCGAATGGATCGCGTCACTCGGCGCACTGGCACCGATCGTCTTTATCATTGCATACATTGTGGCGTGCGTGCTTTTCATCCCGGGCGCCATCATGACGATCAGCGGGGGAGCGATTTTCGGCGTGGTACGCGGTTCGATCTACGTCTCGATCGGCGCGACGATCGGCGCCACGATGGCCTTTCTGATCGGCCGCTACTTCGCGCGCGAATGGGTCGCCGCCAAGCTCGCCGGCAACCGCACCTTCAGCGCGATCGACGAGGCGGTCGGCCGCGAGGGCTGGAAGATTGTCGGATTGACCCGGCTCTCGCCGCTATTCCCGTTCGTTCTGCTCAATTACGCCTATGGGCTGACGCGCGTGCGGCTGCGCGACTACGTGCTCGCCTCATGGATCGGAATGATCCCGGGCGGCGTGATGTACGTCTATATCGGTTCGCTCGCGGGCGATCTCGCGGGCCTCGGGCGCGCAACCACTAAACGTCCGTCCGGCTTCTGGATTCTCAATCTGGTCGGGCTGGCCGCCACCGTTGCGGTCGCGCTCTACGCCGCACGTATCGCGCGCCGCGCGCTGGCCGAGCGCAAGCTCACCGCGGTCAATCCGGCGCATGGCTGAGATGAGTTCATCGCCCGGCACTCTCGCGCCCGGTCATCGCGCGCCAAATCATCTCACGATCGATCCGGCCGACGCCCACAACCTTGCGCTCGCCGCCAACGTGCATCCGCCCGGATGGACCAATCCGGCGCCCGCGCCGCGCTATAACCTGGTGGTGATCGGCGCCGGCACGGCGGGCCTGGTCGCGGCCGCGGGGGCGGCCGGACTGGGTGCGAAAGTCGCGCTGATCGAGCGCGACCTGATGGGCGGCGATTGCCTGAACTTCGGCTGCGTGCCGTCCAAGGCAATTATCCGCGCCTCGCGCACCGCCGCCGAGATTGGCGCCGCCGCGCGCATGGGTCTCAGCGTGCCCGCGGGGGTTGCGGCCGACTTTGGCGCCGTGATGGAGCGCATGCGCCGGCTGCGCGCGGAACTCAGCGCCAACGATTCGGCGTCGCGCTTCACCGGCCTCGGGGTCGATGTGTTCCTGGGTGCGGCGCGCTTTGCCAGCCGCGATAGCGTCGAGGTCGGCGGCGCGACGATCCGCTTTCGGCGCGCGGTGATCGCGACCGGCGCACGCGCCGCCGAGCTGCCGATACCGGGGCTGCACGACGCCGGCTATCTGACCAACGAATCGGTTTTTTCGCTGACCGCGATGCCGCGGCGGATCGCGATTATCGGCGGCGGCCCGATCGGATGCGAACTGGCGCAGGCGCTCGCCCGGCTGGGCGCCACGGTCGCGATCCTCGAGGTCGAGCCGCAAATCCTGATTCGCGAGGATCGCGAAGCCGCCGGCCGGATCGAGAAGGCGCTGCTGCGCGACGGCGTGCGCCTGCTCACCGGATGCAAAATCGTGCGGATCGAGACGCGCGACGTGCCACCGCTCGCGCCGGGTGAGGCCGCCGCCGGCGACGGCGTGCCCGCCGACGGCGAACCGACGCCGCCGCTCGCGCCCGAAAAGGTCATCCGCTTCGAGCGGATTGGCGCGCAGGGCGAACTCGCCGTAGACGAGATCGTGCTCGGGGTCGGCCGCGCACCGGCGATCGACGGGCTCAACCTGGAAGCCGCCGGCGTCGCCTGCGACGGCGCGGCCGGCATTATGGTCAACGATTACCTGCAGACCACCAATCCGAAAATCTTTGCGGCGGGCGACGTCTGCTCGCAATTCAGATTCACGCACATGGCCGACGCGATGGCCCGTATCGTGATCCGCAATGCGCTGTTTTTCGGCCGCGCCCGCTTAAGCGCGCTGACGATACCGTGGTGCACCTATACCGATCCTGAAATTGCCCATGTCGGCCTGTACGAAGCCGATGCCCGCGCGCGCGGTATCGAGGTGACCACCTTCACCCAGGAATTGAGCGGCGTCGATCGGGCGGTGCTCGACGGTGAAACCGACGGCTTCGTCAAGATTCACGTCGCCGCCGGCTCCGATCGGATTGTCGGCGCGACGGTCGTCGCCAGCCATGCGAGCGAGATGCTCTCCGAGATCACGCTCGCGATCACGCGCGGCGTCGGGCTCGGCGCGATCGCCGACGTGATCCATCCGTACCCGACGCAGGCCGAGGCGATCCGCAAGCTCGGCGATCAGTACAATCGCACCCGCCTGACGCCGCGCGTCAAACGGCTGTTCGCGCGATGGTTCGCGTGGACGCGTTGATTGATCCATGATTTTCGGGAGGGCGTGGCCAGATGGGCGTTATGATTGACGGCGAATGGCGCGAGCAGGGCGGGTTTCCCGCCGACCACGGACATTTCGTGCGGCCGCAGAGCGGCTTTCGCAACTGGGTCACGCCCGACGGCGCCGCCGGTCCGAGCGGCATCGGCGGCTACGCGGCCGCCCCCGGCCGTTATCATCTTTATATCTCGCTGGCCTGTCCGTGGGCCCATCGCACGTTGATCGTGCGCGCACTCAAACGCCTCAACGACGTCATCTCGATGGCCGTCGTCGATCCCTTCATGGGCGCCCGCGGATGGGCCTTTCATGGGCCCGACGGATCGATCGCGCGGGGCTCGACCGCCGACGAAATCAACCGCGCCGAATATCTCTACGAGATTTACGCCCGGGCGCGCTCCGGCTACACCGGCCGGGTCACCGTACCGGTACTCTGGGACAAGGCCACCGGCACGATCGTCAACAACGAGTCGTCCGAGATTATCCGGATGCTCAATACCGCGTTCGATCAATGGGGCGACGCGTCGGTCGATCTCTATCCGGCCGATCTGCGCGCCGCGATCGATCGGATCAATGCCGTGGTCTACGACAACGTCAACAACGGGGTCTATCGATGCGGCTTCGCGACCACCCAGGCGGCCTATGACGAGGCCTTCGACGCGCTGTTCGCGACGCTCGACGACCTCGAAGCGCGCCTCGCGCACCATCGCTACCTTCTCGGCGACCGCATCACGGAGGCCGACTGGCGCCTGTTCACCACGCTGGTGCGCTTCGACGCGGTCTACTGCGGCCACTTCAAATGCAATCTGCGGCGCATCGCCGACTATCCGAATCTGTGGAATTACACGCGCGAGCTGTACCAATGGCCGGGGGTGGCCGCGACCGTCGACCTCGCGCAGATCAAGCGGCACTACTACGCGAGCCACGCCCACATCAACCCGACGCGGATCGTGCCGCGCGGCCCGGCGATCGATTTCACCGCGCCGCATGATCGCGCCCGGCTCCGCTAGGGAAGCTCTGCACAAGTGTTTCGGTTCGGGTATAAATAGTTAGTTGGG
>JADMIL010000028.1 GCA_015478645.1 Candidatus Binataceae bacterium | reverse complement strand
TACGATTACGGATGGCGGCGCGTTATGCTTGGTGCGTTCGAAGATCGCAGCCCGATCGACCCGGACCGTCTGTGGTTCGCTGCGCGGCTTGCCGGGCAGGCCGAGGCGATGTGGCGGCGACACTTCGGCAAGCCGCCGCCAGCGGCACGCCGGCCGGCGCCGACGCCTGCGGAAATCGCCTATGTCGAGGCGGCGTGCCGCGAGGCGAGAGCCAACATCGCGGCGTGGGGCGAGCGGAACGCGGCGGCGTTTGCGGCACCGCGCCGGGGCGATCCGGTCAAGCGGGTGCGCGACGAGCTGGGCGTCTCGGTGAGCGAGCAGGCGGTGGAGCGGGAGGCGGCCGATGGCTGAGCCGGTGGTGGACGATTTCGATGCGATCCGGCTGCGGATCTGCCAGCTGCGCAGCGAGGCCGGGGCCGGGCGCCCCTGTCACGCTCGGCTGCTGCGGCCGATGGCCGAGTGCTGGTGCTATGGCGCCGGCCCGGGCGGCCTGATCTTGCCATGTCCTCCGCCGCGGATCGAGGTGAGGGTCGAGCCCGCGCCGGCCGAGAGCGGTGGCAGTATGCCCTGGATGACCGCGCTCCCGTGGTTCCCGATCAGCTGAGCTGGCGGCAGCGGGCGCGCGCGATCGGGCTGCGGCAGCGCTCGATCGCGGCGATGCTCGGTTGCAGCGAGCGGTGGATCTCGGCGAGCCTGGGGCGGCCGGTCCCGGCGCCGCGCATCCGCCTGGTGATCACCGCGTGGGAGGTGATGACCCCGAGCCAGCGGGGCGAGTGGTTGTTCCGCGTCGGGCTCGGCGCGCTGTGCTGGCGGCAGCCGATCGCGACGCCGGGCGAGGACCTGGTCGTGTGCAACTGGCCGGAGCTGAGCCCGGAGCGAATAGATCCAGGGTGCTGCGCCTTAGAGTGATCGGGGTCGTCGGGCATACTACACGGCAGGATCGCAGAAAAAGACGCGCGCACCGTAAAGATCGGCATTAAACAAACCGGCGCTCTGTCTCTTTCTGCCGAACGGACCACCGATAATGTGACGGGGCGAGGATGGCAGCGCCGGCGGCAGCGCGAGCGCGTGGTGCGCCTGGCTCGCCACGGTTCGTCGCCTACTACCGGGTCTCGACCGACAAGCAGGGCGCCTCCGGGCTCGGGCTGGAAGCCCAGCGGGAACGGGTGGCGGCCCACATCGCGGCGGTCGGCGGCAAGATCATCACCACCTATACCGAGGTCGAGAGCGGCAAGCGCAACGAGCGGCCGGAGTTGGCCAAGGCGCTGGCCGAATGTCGGCTGCGCCGGTGCGTGCTGATCGTCGCCAAGCTCGATCGGCTGGCCCGCAACGCGCGGTTTCTGCTGGCGCTGGTCGAAGGTCTCGGCGACGGCGGCGTGGTCTTTTGCGATTTGCCGGATATTCCGCCGGGGCCGATCGGCAAGCTGATCATCGGCGTGCTGGCGCTGATCGCCGAATTCGAGGCCGGTATGACCTCGCAGCGCACCAAGGCGGCGCTGGCTGTGGTCAAGGCGGCGATCGAGCGCGACGGCGCATGGGTTGCGCGCCGCTCAGGCCGGGCGATCACCAGGCTCGGCGGCGTGCTGAACGCGAACCGCGCCGGCGCCTATCGCGCGCGGCGGGCGAAGAGCAAGATCGCCGACGAGCGCGCCAATGACGTGCGTCCGTATCTGGACGCTGCTTTGATGGCGGGTTGCAATTCGTTAAGGGAACTCGCCCGCGCACTGAATGCGCGCGGGATCCCAGCACCTTGGGGGGGCGAATGGACAGCGACGCAGGTAAGCCGGGCGATGGCGCGCAGCGCGGCCGGCGGCTGCGATCGATGAAATTTCCGGGCTTTGTCGAGGTGCTGGTCTGCGAATGCCACGGCTGCGGCGGCCTGCTGTTTTATCCCGGATTTTGGTGCGAGAACTGCCTCAATTCCTCAGCCGCGGTCGATTGTGACGACGAGGACAACGGCGACGCCGAACCCGAGCCCGATGAGCCCGACGAGGCGCTCGACGACATGCGGGCGCGGGAAACCGAGTGGGGCGCGGAGCACGATTGGAGCCGGCAAGTCCCGCCGCGCATCGATGAGGCGAAGAAATGATTTTGATGTTCCTCTTGGCGCGGTTGCGCGAGCCCTCGACCTATGCCGGCCTCGGCGCGCTCTTGGCGGCCAGTGGCGTTCACGTCGATAGCGCGGTGCTGCAGGCGGCGATCCAAGTGCTGATGGCGGCGGCCGGCCTCGCCGCGATCCTGCTACCGGAGTTTGACCATGGCGGCGCGCACCCGGCAGCCTAATCACGACGAGCGGGCGCGTGACAAGATCCGGTCCAGTCAGCTCATCAACCGCCTGATCGCATTCGTCGACGGCACGGTGCTGCTGAGCGGGGCGCAGGTGACCGCGGCGCTCGGGCTGATCCGCAAGACGCTTCCCGACCTGCGGCACGTGACCCTGACCGGCCCCGAGGGCGGCCCTCTGCAAGTGGACGATGCCCGACAGCGCAATCTCGAACTCATCGACGATGTCGCCGGTCGAACGGCTGGCGCAACTGACGCCGGGTCAGCGGCGGGCGGTGTTGTGCCGGCTGACCCCGGCACAGCAGCGCAGCTTCCCGTGGGCGTGGCGGAGCTGGTGGGCGAGGGCTGACCAGCTCGCGCCCGATGGCGAGTGGTTCGTCTTTCTGCTGCTGGCTGGGCGCGGATTCGGCAAGTCGCGCTCGGGCGCCGAGTGGGTTCGCGAGCGCGTCGAAAGCGGGAAAGGGCGCCGGATCGGGCTGATCGGGCGCACCGGCGCGGACGTGCGCAAGGTGATGATCGAGGGGCCGGCCGGCATCCTGGCAATCTCGGCGCCCTGGCTGCGCCCGACCTATGAGCCAGGCAAACAGCGGCTGGTGTGGCCCAACGGGGCGCAGGCCGCGACCTATTCGGCCGAGCGGCCGGACCAGCTGCGCGGGCCGCAGCACGACACGATCTGGGCTGATGAGCTCGCGGCCTGGCGCTATCCCGAAGCCTGGGATCAGGCGATGTTCGGGCTGCGGCACGGGGCCGATCCGCGGGCGATGGTGACCACCACGCCGCGGCCCACGGCGATCGTGCGCGGCCTCTTGGCGGACCCGACAACGGCGGTGCGGCGCGGGGCGACCTACGCGAACCGGGCGAACCTGCCGGCGCCGTTCCTCGCGCAGTTGCTGCGCAAGTACGAAGGCACCCGGCTCGGACGGCAGGAATTGCTCGCCGAGCTGCTCGATGACGTGCCGGGCGCGTTGTGGACCCGCGATCTCGTCGAGCGCGGCCGGCTGCGGCACGGGATGCACCCGACCTTGACCCGGGTCGTTGTGGCGATCGACCCGGCGGCGACGTCGGGCGAGGACGCCGACGAAACCGGGCTGATCGTGGCCGGCAAGGATGCGCGCGGCCACGGCTATGTGCTCGCCGATCTCAGCGGCCATTACGCGCCGGCGGAGTGGGCGCGGCTGGCGATTTCCGCGTACCGCGAGCACCGCGCCGACCGGGTTGTGGCCGAGGTCAACAACGGCGGCGAGATGGTCGAGGCGACGCTCAGGGTGATCGACCCCGACGTCAGCTACCGCGCCGTGCGTGCGACGCGCGGCAAGGCGGTGCGGGCCGAGCCCGTCGCGGCGCTCTATGAGCAGGGCCGGATGCACCACATGGGCGCGTTCCCGCAGCTCGAGGACCAGATGGTCGCGTTCACGACCGATGATGACGAACGCAAGCGCGGGCAGTCGCCCGATCGGGTCGATGCGCTGGTGTGGGCGCTGACCGATTTGCTGGTCGCGCCGATTTCGAGCGAGGGCATTTTCGACACCTACCGCCGGCGGGCCGCGCAGACGGCCGCTGAGGCCGCGAAAGCCGCCGCCCATCCGGAACACGTCGCGCCGCGAACCGCCCAATAGGCGGCCGTTTCTATTGGCGAGAATGGACATGGCGGACAGGACCGACCGCGAGCGGCTGATGAGCCGCGCGTTTGCTGCGATGCAGCACGCGCACGGATTGACCGGTTCGCCGCGCACGATCGCGGTGCTCGAATGCCAGATGTACGCCGCCGCCGCGCTGAGGCAATGGGCCTCGGCCGAGGAGGCCGCGGGCTGGCCATGCGTTTGGGACAACGAACCAAAGGACTGAAAATCATGCACCGCAGGCTCACGCTCGCCGCTCTTCTGATCGCCGCGACCGGCGGCTTGGCGCTCCCGGCTTCGGCCGCCAGCGTCAATGTCGTGGTCACCGTCGGCTCGCCGGCTTCGACCGCCGTCAGCTGCGCGCCGGTCGCCTCCTTCACCGGCAGCGCGCCGGCCGGCGCCGTCGTCTGCCCGATCACGGTCACACCCTCCAATTGGACCGGCAGCGTGGCGCTGAGCGGCCCCGATGCGGCGCTGTTCTCGATCGGCGCGACCCCGCTGCAATTGCAGGTCGGCGGGACGGCGCTCAGCAACACCAGCTGCGCCGGCGGCAACGGGCAGTGCAACGTCACCCTGACCGCGACGCCGTGAGGATGATGATCCGGCGCGCGCTGCTCCTCGCCGGCGGGCTCGCGCTCGCGGCCGGGCCGGCATTCGCCACGGCATCGACCCCCGTCGTGGTGACGATCGGCGCCTCGCCTCCGCCGGCGGGCAACACGATCACCGTCTCCGATGCGAGCGGGGCCGGCGAAACCAACTACCCGATGCAATTCGGCCGGCCATTCATCGACGGGGCGATCCCGCACGCGCCGATGATCCTGGTGAATGGTGCGCCGGTGCCGAGCCAGGCGGACGTCAAAACCCGCTACCCGGATGGCTCGGTCGAGTTTGCGGTCGTGGCGGCGGTCCTCCCGAGCGTACCCGCGGGCGGCTCGGTAACGCTTTCGTTCGTCGACACGACCGCGAATTCCAACACGCCGCTGACCAGCGCGCAGATGCTCGGCTCGAACTACGATTTCGACGCGGTGACGAGCCTCGCCTTCCCGGCGCGGATCACCGGCCCGGCGCTCGCCGGCAAGCTCGCCACTTTCCAGGCGATCACCAATGGCGGCTTCGCGATCACCGTCAACGGCACGGCCTATCAGGTGACCGGGCTGAACTTCAGCACTGCGACGCAATTTTATCCCGTCGCCGGTGTGGTCTCGGTCACGTCGCTGTTGAAGACGGCGATCAGTTCAGCCGGTATCCCGGTGATTATCTCACCGGCGCTGACCAACAATGGCTCGGCGACGGTGATGGAGATCCAGACCAGCGCAACCGGCGCCGGTGCGAGCCTCAGCTATGCGAGCGCGCCCTCGACCGGAACCGACATTTCGGCGATGCTGGGTTGGACTAGCACCACGAAGTTCAACGATAACCTAACAGGCGTGAGTGGCTCTGCCAGCGCGCGGGCGATGCTGGCCGCCGGCAACTGCCAGCCCTGGACTAGCGGCCCGATCGCCCAGACGATGGTGTGCGCCGACGACAGCGCCGTTGCGGCCTATGACATCGGCAATGGCGACGGCTTCCAGCCGTTCCGCCCGCGCTTCGAGGCGACCTTCTGGCCGAGCGGGCTCAACAACGTCTATAAGGGGTTTCTGAACAACCTCAGCGTCGAGGGCTACCCGCTCTATCTGCTCGGCGGTGTGGCGATGCTCGACGATGCCGGCGCGCCCGGTGCCGCCGCGGCGTGGGCGTGGATGAAGACCAACGTCGAGAACGCCGCGACCACGATCCCGACCGCGCCCAAATGGGCGATCGTGCCGCGCACCGACGCGAACGCGCTGCCGCCGATCCCGACCGCAACCCCTCCGGGGTGAGGGGCGCCCCGGGCTAACCGATGGCATTCACGATCGACGGCACGGCGACCAACACCGGCAACGGCGCCGCGACGCTCACCACCAAATCTGACGACGACCAATACCGCCGATCGCATCATCCTCGAAATCGCGTGGTACGACGCGAGCGGGCTGTCTGGGCTGACCGAGAGTGTAGCGGGCGCGAGCCTGACCTGGACGCAGCTCGGCTCGCGCCAGCTCGATCCGGGCGGCACGCGCGGCCTATCGGTGTGGTACGCCGACGCCACCTCGGCGCTGAGCGCGGCGGCGATCACGATCACGGCCGGCGGCATCTCGACCGCGGCACTGGAAATATCGAGCTACGCCTTCGGGGTTTACAACGGCGGTTCGGCGATCGGGTGGGACGCCAACAGCTCGCTGCCGGCGCACGCCAATGGCACCAGCGGCAACCCCTCGGTCTCGGGCGTCTCGACCACCAGCGCCGTGGATTTGCTGCTGGGCTTTGTGGTCGGCGCGGGCGCGGGCACGGTCACCGCCGGGACCGGCTTTACCGTGCTGACCGGCTACAAGACGGCGCCGGTCTGCGCTGCCGAATACCAGAACGTCAGCAGCGCCCAATCCAGCATCGCGGTCGGGGTCACGCTCTCGACCGCATCATGGATCATGGTCGCCGCGGCGCTGACGACGCCCAGCAGCGGGACGGCGGTTACGGCCGACGCGCTGATGGCGATCGGCATCCTTGCCGGCCTCGCCAAAGATAGCGGGCTGCCCGCCGAGAGCACGGCCGCGCAGCGCGGCGACGCCAGCGCCGAGCTCGAGGATTTGGCCGCCGCGCTTGCCGATCGCTGGCTCGCATTCGAGAGCGCGGCTGCCGTGCGCGGCGATCCCGCCGTGCCGGCCGAGAACCTGGGCGCCGTCGCCGTCATCGAAAACCAGATGGCGCCCATAGAAAGCCAGGCGCTGCAACGCGCCGATGGAACGGTGATTTTCGCGGGGCTCGCGACACAGCGCGCCGATGGCGCGGTCCCGGCCGAGGCGCTGCGCCGCGCATTGTCGGATGCGAGCAGCCCCGCCGAAAGCGGCGCCGGACAGAAGCGCGACGCGATTTCGCCCGCCGAATGGACCGGCGCGCTCGGGGTGAGCCTCGATAGCGTCGTGCCGCTCGAAACGACCGGGCGGCTGTTGCGCGACGCGGCCGTCACAGCCGAAGCGCTCGGCCTCGCCAAGGTCGATCTATTGTTGCTGGCCGGCATTCTGGCGAGCGCGCGCGGCGATCCGGTGCTCGGCGCCGAGGCGCTGGTCCGCGCTGCTCGCGACACGAATGCACCCGTCGAGAGCACCGGCGCGGTCAGTGTCTCGGTCACCGCCGATGCGGCGGCCGCACTCGAATTCCTGGCGCGGGCCAGCATCGACCCGCAGGCGCTGGCCGAGTGGACCGGCGATACCGCCATCGCTGGTGACAGTTTCGCGCCGATCGAATGGCTGGCGATCGCGCCGCCGCAGCTTTTGGCGCTCGGTGTGGGCCGCCTGCTGCGATCGCCCGGCCGCCGCCGCTTCTTGCGCCCGAACTGACCAAAGGACTGCCCATGCCGCCTTCGGGGGGAGTGCGCACGCCGCTCGTCGGCTATAGCTGGGGCGCGCCCGCACGCATGACCGGCGGTGGCGTGCTGAGCGGCGCCGCCGCCAGCGCCTTCACCCCGAGCGGGATCTTCTCGCCCGGCCTGCCGCTGGTCCCGACCGATCCCGAGCGGGTGCGGGTTCGCGACTTCCCGCCCGGCTATAACCTCGACTACACGCCGCGCAGTTGGACCGATGTCGGCTTCGCCGAGCTGCGCATGCTGGCCGAATACTACCTCGTCGCCATCGCGATCGAGACCCGCAAGGACCAGGTCGGGCGCTTCGACTGGCAGCTCGTCAGCCGCGACCCCGAGAACCCGAAATCCGACGCCGAGCGCCGCATCAAGGCCGCCACCGAATTCTGGGAGCACCCGGACGGCGACGTTGATTTCGCGACCTGGCTGCGCATGGCGCTCCACGAAATGCTGACCACCGACGCGCCGGCGTTCGAGATCAGGAAGACGCGCGGCGGCGACGTGAGCGGGATCGATGTGGTCGACGGGGCCACGATCAAGCTGTTGCTTGACGACACCGGGCGCAAGCCAGCACCACCGGCGCCCGCCTATGAACAGGTGATCCGCGGCCGCCCGTGGCGATTGCTGACCAGCGACGAATTGCTCTACCTGCCGCGCAACCCGCGACCCGGCAAGGTCTATGGCTTCAGCCCGGTCGAGCAGATCCTGCTCTACATCAACATCGGGCTGCGCCGGGCGATCACCCAGCTCGGCTACTACACCTCGGGCAACGTTCCCGAGGGCATCCTGTCGGCGCCGGCCGATTGGAACGCGGAGCAGATCCGCCAGTTCCAGGAGTGGTTCGACTCGATCCTCGCCGGCAATCTGCACGAGCGCAACAAGCTGATCTGGGCGCCGGCCGGGTCGAAGTACCAGGCGTTCAAGACCTCGCCGATCGAGGTCGCGTTCGAGGAATGGCTGGCGCGGATCGTCTGCTACACCTTCGCGCTCTCGCCCACGCAGCTCGTCAACCAGGTCAACCGCGCGACCGGCGCCACGATGCAGGAGGCGGCCGAGAACGAAGGCAACCAGGCGGCGCTCGCCTGGGTAAAGCGCCTCGTCGACCGCATCGAGCAGCGCCACAAGGGCAATACCGACCTCGAATTCGTGTGGCAGACCGATCAGCCGCTCGACGCCGAAGACCAGGCGACGATGCTGATCGGCCTCGTCAAGGAAGGGATCATCACCCGCAACGAGGCGCGCGACGAGCGCGGCATGAACCCCGAGGCCGACGCCGATCTACTGATGGTCGACACCACGCAAGGCCCGGTGCTGCTCAAAGACATCATCAACCCGCCCGAGCCCGTCGCGACTCCCTCGCCGGACGCGGGCGGCGCGGCGGAGGGCGACCCGGCAGCGCCTTCCGCCGCACCCGATAACGAGGAGGGCGCGGCCGGCAAGGCCATCGCCACCTTTCGCCAAGGCTTCACGCCTCGCCGCCGGGCCAGGCCGCAATCTCGCCTTGATGGCGCGGAGCGAAGCCTTATTGCGGCGGAAGCTGTCAGCCTTCTTCGCGCGGCGCGCGGCCCAGGTAGCGGCGGAGATCAGCGCGCGGCTCGGTAAGAGCGCGGCGCCGACGGGTGGCGACTACGATCCGACCGGGTCGCGCGTCGAACAGATCCTCGCCGCGATCGATCTCGGCGATTGGAGCGAGGCGCAAGACGCCGCTTCGGGCGCGATCGGCCCGCTCTATGCCGATGCCGTCAAGCGCGCGTTGAAGATCCTCGCGCTCGAGCAAGGGATCACGATCAACCAGGCGCGGGCCGAGTTCGGCTTGCCGCCGACGCCGGACGGCGACCGCGTGCCGGACATGCTCGATCAGGTCAACGAGCGCTCGGTCGCATGGGCGCAGGACCGCGCCGCCGCGCTGGTGACGCTGATCGAAGGGAACACGCGCGCCATGCTGCGCGCGACGGTGACGCGGGCGATCGACGAAGGCTGGGGCGCGAGAACGCTCTCGACTGAGATTGCGGCATCGGCCGGCTTCTCCAAGGCGCGTGCAGCCACGATCGCTCGCACTGAGATCATCGCCGCGAACAACCGCGGCAATCTCGACGGCTACAAGGCCTCGGGTGTCGCGACCGGAAAGGAATGGCTGACCGCCGGCGACGCCTTGGTCGAAGAGCTTTGCCAGGACAACGAGGACGCCGGGCCGATCGGCCTCGATGCCGACTTCCCGTCCGGCGACGACTGCCCGCCGGCGCACCCGAACTGCCGCTGCGCGCTCTTGCCGGTGACCACGCCGCTCTGACGTTTCGCGAAGAGGAACGACAATGCCGAAGGTGATTGCACACGTCGCCGCGGTCGCGGGCGCTTGCCCGAAATCGCTCGAACATATTGAGCCGGACATCGCCATCGGCGATCTGCCGCCCGGCTTCTGGAACGCCGGGCAGATCTGGGCCGGCGGCCGTGGTCAGCCGATCGTAGCGGCGCCGAAGGTTCGGGTGCCGCGATGAGCGTCGTTCCAAACAACCTCGTCGCCTATGGCTCGGCCGACATGCCGGAGGCTGACAGCGCCGCGGTCGGCGGCGCGGTCGATTTCACGATCAATGTCGCATTCAACGACATCACGCCCTCGGGCTTTGTCGATTGGGTCTCGAGCTCGGCCTCGGACACCGCGACCAAGGCGCAGATCGCCGGCCGCGACGCTTCGGGCGTGATCCAGACCCCGGCCGCGATCACTCTGAACGGGCAGACCCCGGTGACCGGATCGCAGACGTTCGAGCGGCTGCTGTACGGCATCATCACCGGCGCGGTCGCGGGCTCGTTCCCGCTCGCCAATCCGGGCGGCACTGCGGCGGTCGGCGACGTGGCGTGCTTTGCCCACACCGCGACCGTCTCGGCGCACACCGCGCGGGCGGGCTCGGCCAATACCGCCGGCACCACTCCGCCGCTGTTTTTCTTGCAGACCGGCGACGGCGCCAGCGTCTCGTCCGGGATGATCATCCGCACCACCGGCGGCACCGGGCCGAACCAAATCCGCCAGATCGTCGCGACCGCCGGCTACGGCACCGATGTTGTGGCGATCAACCGCGACTGGACGACCCTCTGGCGCGTTGCTCGACATCGGCCTTTGCGCCGCGCTCAACGACACCAACACCGCCAACCCGCGCCAGCAGATTTCGAGCTTCGTCCCGACCGGCTGCGGCGCGTTCTCGACCCAGCCCGCCCTCGTCAACGTGCCGTCGCCGGGCAACCTGCCCTCGGGCGCCGCGCCGAACAGCGCCGGCGCGCAGGGTGTCTGGATGCGCCTCACCTTGCCGGCCGGCACCACCGCCTACAAGGGCAGCGCCGATCTGCGCATCCAAGGCACCACGACCTAACCGCGTAACCTATGTTGCGCGGCTGCGGCGGCTTCGGCCGCCTTTTTGCTGCCCGCTCCCAAAAGGATCGCCGATGAAGATTTACCTGCCGTTCGCCAAGGTCGATGCGGCAAAGCGCATGGTCTATGGCTATGCGTCGACCGAGGCGCGCGACGACCAGGGCGAGGTCGTCAAGCGCGACGCGATCAAGGGCGCGCTCGCCGACTACATGCAGTTCGGCAACATCCGCGAGATGCACCAGCTCTCGGCGGTCGGCGTCGCCAAGGAAGCCGCTGTCGACGAAAGCGGCCTCTATGTCGGCGCCAAGGTGGTCGATGACGACGCCTGGGAAAAAGTGATCGAGGGCGTCTACAAGGGCTATTCGATCGGCGGCAAGGTCACCGCGCGCGACCCGGCCGACTACAAGACGATCACCGGGCTGCGGCTCGACGAGATCAGCCTGGTCGACCGCCCGGCCAACCCAGAGGCGGTGTTCGACTGCTTCAAGCGCGGGGCGGAGCCGGACGACCCGATCGCGCAACTGCTCGCCGCGATCGCGCGAGCCGAGGCGCTGATCAAGGGCGGCGACGCCAAGGGCGACGGCGAGAAGCCCTATGGCGACGTGAAGTATGCCGACCCCGGCTACCAGAGCGACAAAAAGAAGCGCTACCCGATCGACAGCGAAAAGCACATCCGCGCCGCCTGGTCCTACATCAACAAGCCGAAGAATTCCGGCAAATACTCGGCCGAGCAGGTCAAGAGCATCAAGGCCAAGATCGTCGCCGCATGGAAAGACAAGATCGACCCGAAAGGGCCGCCCAGCGCCGACGACGAGGCGAAAACCACACAGGCCTCGCTGCAGAAGCATCTGTGGAATGTCGGCAGCATCGCCAGCGTGATCCTGCAGCTCGACGAAATCGCGGACTCGCTGGCGCTCGAAGCCTTCATCGAACAGGACGACAGCCCGGCCGCCGAAAAGCTCCGCGCCACGGTCAAGGATCTCTGCGAACAGTTGAATGCGCTCGTCGCCGAAGAAACGAGCGAGCTGATGGACGGCGACGGCGACGACGAGATGGCGATGGCGGCGATTTCGTCGAGCCTCACCAAGTCCGGGTTTGCCGGCCGCGCCAAGCATTTTGAGGACCGCGCGGAAAAGGCGCGCCGCTCTGCCGGCGACCAGGCGCTCTTGGATGTGGCGCATATGGCGGTCACCAAGGCGGCCGGCATGGACGGGCTGACCGCTGGCGAAAAAGGCCACATGGCCGAGTGCGCCAAATGCCTCAAAGCCGCCGGCGCCAGCGAAGAGGCGACGCAGGATACCGCGAACAACGCCTCGCACGCGCCGCAGCAGCCGCCAGTCCCGGCGGGCGTCTACACGCTCGGCCACAACAGCACGGTCAACACCGCCAAGGTGCTCGATCTGATCGAGGCGGCGCTCGGCAAGCGCGGCAAGGCGCACCAGGCGCTGATGGACGTGGCGCATGGCTGCATCGGCAAACTGACCGACGGCAAGACGTGTGCGGCCGAGAAGGCCGGCGCGCGCCACTCGAAAGAGATGATGACGCACCTGCAAGAGGCGCACGATCACCTCACCGCGGCGGGCGCCAAGTGCGATGCGGCCGGCGAAGGCGAGCACCAAGGCACCGAGTTCGAGGCGGGGAAGGCTGCCGTTGCCGCGGACCTCGCCAAGGCGACCGCCGAACGCGACGCGCTGGCCAAGGCCATGCTCGACCTCGGGCCGCGGCTCGACGCGATCGGCAAGACCGTCGAGCAGATCGCAAGGCAACCGCTGCCGCCGCTCACCCGCTCGGCCGCCGGCCTGACCCGCATCGAGAAGGGCGGCGCCGAAGGCATGACCGACGAGGAGCTGACCGCGGCTATCGGCAAGATGAGCCCCGACGAGCAGGCGATGCTCTTGATCAAGGCGGCCAAGACGCGGCCGATCCGCATCGCCAACATCCCCGGCACGGCGAGCGCCGCCAATGGCTGAGGAATTCGACGCCGAGCGCGAGGCGGTGCGCCTCTTGGTGATGACCGTGCGCTCGATCGGCGATCAGCTCGGCTGGCGCGTCGTCATGGCGGCGCTGCCGACCGTGCTGACGCCCCTCCTCGTCGCCCATTACGGAACCGAGAGAGCGGCGAGCGTCTATCGCGACATCGCCGACGCGGTGCCCGGCATCGTCGCCGGCTGGGAAGCGCGCGAGCGGTTCGAGGCGATGCCGGCCGCAGGCCGCGCGTGATGCCCGATTTCGTCACCCTCGTCGCGCCGCCGGGCACCGACGAGGCGAACCACGGCACCGAGCGCTACCGCGTCGGCAACGACCGCACCGTGCGCGTGCCGCGCGAGGCCGCCCGGCATCTGATACACAACGCAGGTTTCAAGCTGGCGCCCGAAAAGGACGGGGACGGCGCCACGGAAGCGCAATCCCCGCCAAGGATGGGAACATGAGCATTACACAGGACTCCCTCGATCTGCTCAAGGCGTCGCTGCGAAACCCGAACGACGACCTTGCCAAGTCGATTTCGACCGCGACCGGCCTTGTCGCCTACGATTTGCAAGCCCCGGCCAAGAACCTCTATCCGTTCGTCACCCCGATCCGCAACGTCATGCCGCGGGTCGGCGGCGGCGTCGGCACCGCGACCAACTGGCGCCAAGTCAATGCCATCATCGGGTCGGGCTTCGACGCGATGGGCTGGGTTCCGGAAGGCCAGCGCTCGGGCCAGATGAGCTATTCGACCGCGAACAAGTCGGCGACCTTCGTCACCATCGGCGAGGAAGACGCCGCGACCTTTGAAGCGATCAGCGCCGGCCGCGACTTCGAGGACATCCAGGCGCGGATGACCTTCCGGCTCTTGCAGAAGATGATGTTGAAGGAGGAGATGGCGATCCTCGCCGGCAACGCGAGCCTTGCGCTGGGTACTGTCGGAACTGTCACGCCCTCGGCGATCGCCAATGCCGCCTCGACCCTGCCGAGCGCGACCTATTACGTGCAGTGCGTCGCGCTGACCCTCGAAGGCTGGCAGAATTCGAGCGTCGCGACCGGCGTCGCCACCACCAAGACGGTCACCGGCGTCGACGGCAACACCTTCACCCTCAAAGGCGGCTCGTCGATCGCCAGCGCGATATCGGCCGGCCAGGCGATCACCGCGGGAACCAATATGCTCGCGGCCTCGGTCGCCCCGATCCAGGGCGCGGTCGCCTATGCCTGGTATGTCGGCACCACCAACACCGCCGGCACTCCGCTCTTGCAGGCGATCACCACTCTCAACTCGGCCACCTTCTCGGCCCCGCTCACGACCGGCACGCAGGCCGCCTCGGCAGCCAGCGCCGACAACAGCGCCAACGCCGCCTATGCCTATGACGGCCTCTTGACCACGGCGCTGAAGCCCGGCTCGAACGCCTATGTCAACACCATGGCGACCGGGACCGCCGGCGTCGGCACGCCGTTGACCGCATCGGGGCGCGGCTCGATCAACGAGATCGACACGATGTTCCAGACGATGTGGAACAATTTCGAGCTGTCGCCGACCGTGCTCTATGTCAACGCGCAAGAGCTGAAGAACATCACCACCAAGGTCTTGTCGAACAGCTCCGGGCCGCTGCTGCGCTACGACCGCCCGGCCGATGGAACCGAGGGCGGCGAATATCAGCTGACCGCCAGCGGCACGATCGGCTTCTACTATAACCCGTTCGCCATCTACGGCGGGCTGCGCATCCCGATCAAGATCCACCCGCGGGTGCCACCCGGCACGATCATCGGCTGGGCCGAGAATTTGCCGATTCAGTACCAGTCGAACGAAGTGCCGAACGTCGCCGAGCTGAAAACCCGGCAGGACTATTACCAGATCGACTGGCCGATCGTCACCCGCCAGCGCCAAGTCGGCGTCTATGCCGAAGAGGTGCTGGCGGTTTACGCCCCGTTTGCGATGGGCGTCATCACCAACATCGCCAACGGATAGACTGCATACCGGAGAGCAGAACTCGACCGGCGCGCGGCGGCGTCGGCACAGGTGCTCCTCCCTGGCGTTCGGGCCGGGGCAATCCCCGCTCTCCGGGGTGACAAGGGGCAAGGGCGCCATCCGCCGCATTTTTCTGAAAGGCCACCATCATGATCGAAAGCCGCCCGGCGGTCGCCGGCACGGTCAAATTGCGCGCGCCCAACGCGGCAAGCGCAAGCACCTGGGAAGACGCCGGCGACGGTTGTGTATGGGTTCCGGCGGCACAGGCTGGCGCGCTCGTCGAGAGCCATGGCTTCCGCTTCCCCGGCGACCCGGAGCCCGAGCAACCGCCGACACAAGAGGAAAAGCGCCTCACCACGACGGTCGAGCAGCTCGAAGCGCGCGTCACCGGCCTGGCGGCTGAGATGGGCGACGTCCTTCTGGATTACGCCACGCGCATCAAGGCGCTGGGCGATGAATTTCGTCCACAGATTGCCACGCTGGACGAGTCGGTTCTTACCCTGACCAGCCAGGTTTCCGAGCTGATCGGGCGACTCTCGGTCGATCTCACAAATACCAAGGTCGAGAAGAGCAAATGATCACGGTCGAGCTGATCGGCGACCGCGCGCTGATCGCCCGGCTCGACGCCATCCCGACCCGGGAGCGCCACGAGCTCGCCCGCGCGGTCACCAAGCTCGCCCTCAAATTGCAGCGCAAGGTGCAGCGCAAGCTGTCCGGCCAAGTGCTGAAAGTCCGCACCGGGACGCTGCGCTCGTCGATCAACACCGAGACGAGGACGAGCGAGAGCGAAGTCACCGCGACGGTCGGCACCAACGTCAAATACGGCCGGTTCCAGGAGTTCGGCGTCTCGCACGCCTGGCTGATCGAGGCCCGGAACGCGCGCTCGCTGCGCTTCGAGATCGGCGGCCGGACCATCTTTCGCCGCAGCGTGAGGCACCCGCCGCTGCCCGAGCGCTCGTTTCTGCGCTCGGCGCTCGCCGAGATGCGCCCGCAGATCGAGGCCGGGCTGACCGCCGCCGTCGATGCCGCACTGAAGGAATAGCCAATGGATACCAACGAGATGATCGAGCGCTGGTGGAGCGACCACTTCCCCGGCTCGGCGGTCGCGCGCGACACGGCCGCATGGAACGTCGCCTTCGCCGCCAAGGAAGAATTGAAACGCCGCCTCGCGCCACCCGCCGCGGTGATCGCCGAGACGCCAGCCCAGGATCACGAAAATGTCGGTTGAATTGAGCTTTGGCGTCGGCGCGCTCTGGGGCGAGCGCACCGATGTGACCGGTACGGGCATCGGCCCGCGCCAGTTCGGCAGGCTTCAGGATATCTCGGTGACCTTCGATTTCACCGACAAGCCGCTCTACGGGCAATCCCAGTTCCCGGTCGCAATCGCGCGCGGCCAGGGCAAGATTACGTTCAACGCGAAATTCGCCCAGATCCTCGGCAACCTCTATTCCGACCTGTTCTTCGGCTCGTCGCCGGCGGCCGGCCAATTCGGGGTGACGCAACTCGAAGCCGCAGCGGTTCCGGCGACCACGCCTTACACGGTCACCGTGGCCAACGCCGCGACCTTCAACGATGACCTCGGCGTCGTCTATGCCGCGACCGGGCTGGCCTTCCAGCGGGTGACGACCCCGACCACCGCCGGGCAGTATTCGGTCAATGCCGCGACCGGCGTCTACACATTCTCTGCCGCCGACGAGAGCGCCGCCGTGCTGATCTCCTACACCTACAACGTCAGCGCGACCGGCTTCAAAACCACGATTTCCAACCAGCTCCAAGGCACCACGCCGACCTTCAAGCTGACCTTGTTCGAGACCTATCAGGGCCTCGGCCAGGCGCTGCGCCTGAATGCGTGCATCGCCTCGAAGCTGATGCTGCCGAACAAGATCGACGAGTGGGCGATCAGCGAACTCGACGGCTCGGCCTTCGCCGACGCCTCCGGCACGATCGGCTACCTCTCGACGGTGCAATAATGGCGCTGCTCCCCGGCGTCACCGTGTCGATGGGCGGGCGCGACTGGATTGTGCCGCCGCTCACCATCGGTCAGCTGCGCCGGCTCAACCCGACACTGCGCCAGATCAGCGAGCCCGGCGTCGGCATGGACGCCGATACGATCGACGCCATCGTTGCCGTCGTGGGCGCGGCGGCGCGGCGCAACTACCCCGATCTCGACGATGCCGCTCTCCTCGACCTCCTCGACCTCGGCAATGCCGGCGCGGTCCTCAATGCGGTGCTGACCGGCAGCGGCCTGAAGGCGACGCCGCCGGGGGAAGATCAGGCGGCGGGGACTGGGGCTCTCTTTACGGCCTCCTCGCCGCCAGCTTCGGCTATCGACCTCGCGACATCGACGAGCTGACTCTGCCCGAGGTCGAGGAGCTGCTGCTCCCCTATCTCGCCGAGCATCCGCCGGTGCACCTGCTGGTCGCCGCCTATCTCGGCGTCAAGCCGAGGAACCGCGCGCGGCCCGACGCCAGCGCCTTCGCCGCCGGCATGGATCGGCTGCGCGCCGAAGCGGCCAGCCTCTTCACCGAGCGCGACGTGCTCGAAGGGCTGAAGGGCCTCACCCTCGATTTCACCGCACTGAAGGCGCGCGTCCATGGCTGACCTGCCGAACGAGATCAAGGTCGTCATCGGCGGCCGCGTCGTTGGCCTTGACGAGGCGAGCGCCAAGGCCGTCGTCGATATCGAGGCGATCAAGCACGCTGCCAATTCGGCAACGACGGCAACCGGCCAACTCGGCGGCAAGATCGGCGGCATCGGCAACGCGATCGAGGCGCACCGCACAAAAATCCGCGACCTCGCCGCCGACCTGCGGTCGTTCGAGAAGTCGCAGAAGCAATGGGGCGACGCGACCGCGAGTTCATGGCAAGCGGCGCGCAGTGAGATCACCGGCGCGATCGGCGCCGAGCGCGACGCGATCCGCGGCCTGATCGGGTTGCGCCGCGAGGCCGAGGCCGCCGCACGCGCCGCGTTGAAGTCGCCGCCTGGCCTGCTCGCGGCGCAGCGCGCACTCGCCTCCTACGGCCCCAAGACCGCACCGGGGTTGCTCGCGGCGCAGCGCAGCATCGGCGCCTATATCGCCAAGGAAAAGGCCAAGGCCGAGGCGGAAATCGCGGCTGCCGCCGAGAAGGCGGCCGGCGGGGCAGGCATCCTCGGATCGCTGCGGATCGGCCAGTCGTTCCGCCACATCATCGCGATCTTCGACGGCGCCATGCGCCACCAGCGCGGCCAGATGATCGCCTCGACCAGCGCGCTTGTGCGCGACTCCGGCATCGGCGAGATCGCGCTCAAAGCCGTCGGCACCGCCGGCATCGCCATCGGGGGCGGCGTGGCGGCGGGCGTCGCGGTCGCCATCGCGCAACTGGCGCTGCTGGTCAAGCACGCCTATGACGCGGAGGCCGTGCTCGGCCAGGTCGCCGCGGCCGCAGCCCTGCAAAATCGCAGCGCGATCGGTGCCGAAATCGAGCAGCCGCGCCTCGCGTCGATCATGCAAGGGGCCGGCATCTTCGGCGAGGGCAAGGTCGCAAAGATATCGGCCCTGCTGACCACTATTCCAGGCCTTTCCGACGCATCGCGCGAAGCACTCGCCGGCGTCGCCGAGGCGATCGACCGGGTGGCCTATGCTGGCGAGAGCAAGGCGTTTCTCAAGGGCTTCCCGCGGGCTTTCGCCAATCCGGCGAGCGGCGCCAAGGCGTTCGGCGTCGCGACCACCGCCGACCCCAACCAACTCGCGGCCGAACTCGTCGCCAAGTTCGCGCCCGGCGCTAACGTGCTGTCCGCCCTGCGGCAGCGCCGCTTCGACACCTCCGCGCCTCCGGGCGCGAGCCAAGGGCTGCTCGGCACGAGCGATATCCTCGGCTCGCTCTATAACCGTTTTGTTACGCCGTTCGCGCCGGACATTCAGCGCCAGCTCGGCGAGGCCGTAACCTCGAAAGTCCCGGCGCCACCCTCGGCGCCACTGCTGTTGCCCGGCCCTTCGGCGACGCCGGCGCAAAACCTGATTTCGACCGCCAAGGCAGCAGCGGCGGCGTTGAGCTCTGCGGTATCGAACGCTCCAGCCTTGACGACGGGGCTCCCCGCCTATGCCGGCGGCGGCATCGTCGATTCCGACCAGGTGGCGCAGCTGCACGCGAAGGAGATGGTCCTTCCGGCCGCGATCAGCACCAAGCTGCTTGCCCTCTTGTCGCAAGACGACAACGGGGGCGGCCTCAGCGTCACGATCGCCCCATCGACAGGGAGCAGCGGCGGAAATGGCGCGCCCGCTCCCGTGCTCACGATAGCGGCGAGCAAGCTTTCGGCCGCGGCGGAACTCCAAACCGCCGCAGCCTCGATCACCGACGCCGCCAGCGCCGCACTCTCCACCGCTGGCGACTCGCTCAAGCGGGCTGGCGAGAAGGTGCTGTTCAGCGGCGGTTCGCGCCGCGACATGGGCGGCCAGATCGGCGGCTCCCTGCTGCAATCAGGGGCCAAGAGCCTCTACAGCTCGCTCTATGACGGGATCGCCAAGTCGATCTTCGGCACGAGCGATGTCGGCAGCGGGATCAGCTCCGCGCTGTTCGGTTCTGGCGGCATCTCGGGCCTGCTCGGGCTCGGCGGCGGCGGAGGAGGAGGCAGCCTGCTCGGCGGCTTGTTCGGCGGGGCCGGGTTGCTCGGCAGCCTGTCCGGCGGCGGCAATCAGGATTTCTCCGGCGCGGTCGGGGGCGCCACCTCCGGCGGCGGCCTTGGCGGCGTCTTCGGCCTGCTCGGCGGCATCGGCTCGCTGTTCGGTTTCGCGAAGGGCGGGATCGTGCCGTCGGCGGCCGGCGGATGGGCGGTGCCGAGCCTCGGGCCGGGCGGCATCCCGGCGATGCTGCATTCCCAGGAAATGGTCCTCCCGGCCGATATCAGCCAAGGGCTGCAAGGGATGATCGGCGCCGGCGGCGGCGGCGGGATGGGGCACACCTTCAATCTGAACATTTCAGCGATGGATTCGCGAAGCGTCATGAATGCCGGGCCGTCGATCCTCGCGGCGATCAACAACGCAATCCGCTACGGCGGCCGGCTTTACCAGGGCTGACCGGCATGCAGATTTGGCTTCGCGCGGCGCTCCTGGCGCTCGGGCTCGCGGCTCTGTTCGCGGTGCGCGCGCCGGCGCAAACCTACATCGCGCCCGCTGTCGCCAGCTATCAGACGAGTGCGGCCGACAATGGCGAGCAGATCAGCTCGGCCAAGGGAACCGGCACTGCGGTCGGCGGCTCGGTCGCGAGCCTCGCCGTGGTGCTGCCGAACCCCGGCACGGTCGGGCCGAATTGGGTGATCAGCCTCGTCACCGACGGGCAAAATGCGCTCGTGCTGCAGACGACGGTCGGCTCGATCCTGGTCGCCGGCCAGGCGCCCGCGTCGTCACTGACCATGCCGCCCGATTTCGCCGGGCTCGTCGTGCGCTCGAACGGCGAGGCCGGCACCTTCTCGGCGACCTCCGGCTCGGCCTCCTACGCGGTCGGATCGTCCTCGGTGTCGGGGCCGGGCAGCTCGACTTCCGGCTATCTGCCGCAGTGGAACAACACGCTCGGCACCTTGCTCGGGGCCGGGCTCCCGGTCGCTGGAACCGGGGTCAACACCGTCGTCGAGACGGACTCCGGCGGCCACATCAACAACAATCTCGTCTCCGGGCTGCCGAACTCGCAGCTCGGCACGATGGCCGCGCACACCACCAAGTGCAACAACACCGGATCCTCCGCCACACCGCTCGATTGCTCGGTCGCCCAGATGCTGGCGATGCTCGGCGCGGTCACCGGCCCCGGCTCGTCGACCAGCGGCTATGTGCCGGGGTGGAGCGGGACTACCGGGCTCATCCTCTCGACCGGGTATCCGGTCGCCGGGACCGGCGTCAACACGATCCCGGAAACCGACAGCGGCGGCCATCTGAACGGCCTGGTTGTTCCCGCGCCGACCGCGAGCGTCCTGGGCGGCGTCGAGAGCCTCGTGGCCGTCGCGCACAAATGGATCGACGCGATCTCGACTGCGGGCGTCCCGGCGGCGACGCAGCCCGCGTGCGGCGACCTGTCGGATGCGGCGGCGAGCTGCAACACCGACGCGACCAACGCCGCCAATATCGCGAGCGGCACGCTCTCGACCTTGCGGCTGCCGGATCATTTCGAGGTGACCGGGACCGCGCCGACCGCGGCGGCGAATTGCGGGACCGGGGCCACGGTCGCCGGCAACGATGCGATCGGCCGGGTGCATCTCGGAACGTCGCCCGGCGGCTATTGCCAGATGACCTTCGCCGCGGCTTGGACGAATGCTCCCGTTTGCTCGGTCTGGGATGAATCGACCGGCGCGGTGCTCTATCCGCAGCCCTCATCGACGGTGCTGGCGATCGTCGGCGTCGCGACCCTCACCGCTGGCGACAACCTCGCCTGGTCTTGCAAAGGCTATCGCTGAATGACCATCCGCCGGCTGTTGCTCTGGGCGCTCCCGTTCGCGCTCGCCGCGGCGATCCTCGGTGTGCTGTTCGCCGAGGTCGCGCACGCGACCACACCTGCGGCCTCGCCCGCATGGATCAACGTGGTGGCGGCGTGCGGCGCTGATCCGACCGACACCACGGACTCGACGAGCGCCATCCAGACCTGCATCGGCCAGGCGGTCACCGGCAACTACCCGCTCTATTTCCCCTCCGGCAAATACAAGGTCAGCTCGCTGCTGACGATCGACTATGCCGGCCAGGCCGGGCTCGGGTTCCGGCTGATCAGCGACGGCGCGACCCTCGACGGGCGCACGGTCGCCAGCGGGCCGGTGCTCCAAGTCGAGTGCTCGGGAGGCACCCCGTCGAGCCCGACCACGTGCTTCTATTTTCACGAAGAGGGCTCGCTCTTCGTCCTCGCCGACACCCCGGCTTATGCCTTCGTCCTCGGGCTCGCCAACTTCGCCGACCAGCACAATTCCTTCAAGATCGACCACCTGCTGGTCAACAATTCGAGCACCAACGCCGCGTCGGGCGGCTGCCAATTCAACGCGGTCTATGACAGCGATATCTTCGCCGTGTGCGACGCCTCCGGGGGTGCGGCCGGCATCGCGCTCGAGCAGGTGCAGTTCTCGCGGATCTCCGGCGCCGGCAGCGCCAACGGCACCGGCGGCCGGGCGATGGTGCTCGAAAACGGCTACAGCTTCTCGGACACGATCTTCGGCTTCGACTTCGAGGCCTCGCCGATCTGCCTCTCGGTGACCAATTCGCACAACGGCAACAACACCTGGATCTCGCCCTATTTCAATTGCACGACCGCGATCAACGGCACGGGGTCGACGAACAATGTCCTGGTGAACCCGCAATATGCGAGCGTCACCAATTACGGGCCGCTCTCGACCGGCTTCTCGGTGATGGGCCAGGGTTCGCGGCTCAAATGGCTGTTCCCGACCGCCAGCACGTACACCGCGGCCCCGGTCGATGATCGCGAGGCGCTGAGCTCCTACAACGCGACCGGCGCCTCGCTCGCGGTCACCCTGCCGGCGATGGCCTCGATCAACACCGGGTGGTCGATGGGGTTCGCCTCGGACAACGGCAAGGGCATGACGATCGCGGTCCCGGACAGCGCCCGCATCGTCTATGGCAACAAGAGCCTCGCCTCGATCTCCCTGGGCGCCGGCAATTACGAGTATGTCCGCCTCGAAGCCGACGGCAATAATTGGCGAGTGCTGTCGATGAGCCGCAACACCGCGCTCTTCAACGGCTTCCAGCCGCCGCCCTGGCCGTCGAACTGGCTCTACCCGTCGACCTCGGGATACACCGCCCAGCTCGGCGACGATGGCGCGGTGCTGTCGCCCTACAACACTGCGGCCGGGCTGACGGTGACCTTGCCGGCGACCAGCACCATCCCGAACGGATGGTCGATGGGCTTCGCGACCGACAACACCAAGGGCATGACCATCAACGTCGCCGACGGGCATATCGTCTGGCCAGGATCCGGGGCGACGGCCACTTCGGTCAGCCTCGCGAACACCGCCCAGGGCGCTTACGAATTTCTGGTGCTGCAATATGACAATTCGGGATCGGGCTCAAACTTCCGCGTCATCGATGCGACCCCGGCGACGTGGCAGGCGCTGGGCGCGCTTGGCTCGGCTGGAATCTCGCGCTGGTCTTTCCCGACCGGCGCCAGCACCTATGCCGCGACCATCGCCGACAACGGCAATGTGATCAGCGCCTACAATTCGACCGCCGGAACCCTCACCGTCACCTTGCCGACCACCACGGGCCTGCCGATGGGCTGGACCATCGGCTTGACCAACGACAACGGCAAGATCGCCAACGTCCAGGTCAACGGCACCGCCGGCGGGCATATCCTGTTCCCCGGATCCGGTGCCACCGTCACCAGCGAAGCGCTCGCCGCCGGGAATTACGAGTTCATGGCGCTCCGCTATGACGGGACCGGCTTCCGGGTGACCAATATCACCCCGGCGACCGCGACCCTGATGGGCATGACCGGGGCCAATTTCTCGATCAACCGCTGGCATTTCCCGACCGCCGCCACCTATGTCGCGGCGATCTCCGATGGCGGCAACGCGCTCAGTTCGTACAACACCTCGGCCGGCCTCTCGGTCACGCTGCCGCCGGTCGGCACGATCTATCCTGGCTGGACCATGGGGTTCTCGCGCGACAACGGCAAATCCATGGTAATCGCGGTCAATGGCGGCGCCGGCGAGAAGATCCTGATGCCCGAGGGCAGCGGCGGCAACGCGCTCGGCTCGGTCACCCTCGCCAGCAGCAATTACGAGTTCATGCAGCTGCTCTGGGATGGCTCGAATTATCGGATCGTCTCGCTCACCCCGGCGACCGGCAACAATTACGGCACCTTCAAATTGCCGACCAGCTGCACCGGCATGGTGACCGGCACGCTCTGGAACAACGCCAACGTCGTCAATGTGTGCCCGTGATGCCCGAAGACGCTATTTCCCCCACCGTCATCTATGGCGAGCTGCGGGCGATCCGCGCCACCGTCGAGGCGCACGGCGTCGAGGCGCGGCGGCTCTCCGATCTGGTCGAGAGCGGCCAGGCGCGCCAGGATGACCGCATCTTCCTCGTCGGGCAGCGGCTCGGCGTCGTCGAAGGCGAGCTGCAGGGTTCCTCCCGCCGCTCGGGCTTCGTCGCAGCCGCAATCGCCAGCGGCATCAGCCTCCTCGGCAGCCTAATGCCGCACTGGTTTATCAGATGATGGGCGATCTGCCCGAAGACGCCGAGGTGGTTCGCTTCCCCGGCTCGCGCGGCCCGGCCGCCGGCGCGCCGAGCGTCGCCATCGCGATCCTGATCCTGCGCGCCCTCGGCCAACTGCTCGCGATCAGCGGCCAGCTCGCTATCCTGCTGCTGGCCGCGATCGGCGTCCTCGACCTCCTCGGGCGCTGATCAGGCCGCCGCCGCGGCTTGCTCGCCGCCGTTCCTCTGCGACGGCTGCTCCGCCACCCGATAGATCCCATCCGCGATCGTCACCCGCCCGCTCTTGACCTGCCGGTTGAGCTGGGCGACGACGAGGCCGGGCGGCCAGCCCAGCGCGGCAACCAGCGCCTCGCGGCCCATCCCCGCTCGATGCCGGCGCAACACCCCCAACAGATCGCCGCGCTTTTCCGCGCGCGGCGGCGGGGCGGCCGCGCCGCCGATGATCTGCGCCTCCGCCGCGGCGATCAGCTCGTCAGCCGCCGCAATGTGCGCGCCAGCCTCCCCGAGCGTCCCTTTGGTCGCCGCCGTGAGCCGCGCACGGCAATCCTTCAGCAACCCGATAATTCCCGTCATTCGACACCTCCGCTCTTTGAACGGGCGTCGTTTACCATCCGTTCGGCGGTATGTCGATGCGCCGCCAGTCGCCGCGAAAGGCGTTCTGCCAGCGCAGGATCGCCGCGCGCGTGTGCTCCCGGCAAGCGGCTCGGCAGGCCAGCGCCTCGATCCGGTCCTTCTCCTCGGCGTTGTCCGGGCCGAACCGGGGCTGAGCCCACAAATTCGCCAGCACCTGCTCGCCGCCGAGGCAGAGCGGAATGCGGTCATCGACTTCGAACTGCCGCCCCTCGCTTGCCGGCACCCGATATTCGGCGAACACCTCGCGGCGCAGCCGCCAATAGGCCGCTCGATCGGTCCTATAGAGGCGCTGCGTGCTGCTGTAGCCCCGATGGCAGATCACGTCCGGGTCGCTCGTCGCGACCGCTCCCGGCGTCAGCACCGCGCTCGGCGACGCGGCGATCAGGAACAGCGCGGCAACCGCCGTGCCCGCCACGTGCCAGCGCCTCCGGTGCGTTCGCGTCTCGTTGCGTCGCGTCACAGCGGCAAATCCCAGTTTCCAGATAGCGCCGTGCGGCCAGTTTCAATAGCTTAGATGGTCGGAGTGAGAGGATTTGAACCTCCGGCCCCTGCCTCCCGAAAGGCGTGCCCGGGCGGCGATTTCACGTGAAACATCATGCGCTTGCGCGATCACTCCCGGCGTCCGTGTCAGCCACGTGCCAAAACGCCCGGATCTCGGCTTCGTGGCCGGCGGGCAAAAGATGGGCATAGCGCTCGACCAGCTCGACCGATGACCAGCCGCCCTCGGCCTTCAGCGCGAGGATGTCGTGGTGCAGCGCGTAGTGCCAGCTCGCCCAGGTGTGGCGCAGGTCGTGCGGGGTGAATGTACCGATTTGTACCGATTTGTCGGCGCGCCTCAGCGCGCCGCGCCAGGCGGTTTTGATCTGGCCGCCGTAGCCGCGCTCGCGGCTGGTGCGGTAGGGCTCGCCGAGGGGTGTACGGAACACATGCCCGTCGCGTCCCGGCAACGCGGCCAGAGACACAAGGGCTCGCGCGGGCAGCCGAGCCGTGCGCCGGCGGCGAGACTTCGTCTGGTCGGCCCAGAAGATGGCACGCGCACCTTGTAGATCGACATCGCGCCACTCCAATCCCAAAGCCTCGGAAAGCCGCGCCCCGGTGCACAAGAGGAAGATCAGCAAGCCTTTCAAATGCGGAGCCGCAGCCTTTACAAGCTGCTCGGCCTCGGCCGGCAACAGGAACCGGGTGCGCCCCTGCGGCTGCCGCGGCGTCTCGACAAAGGGCAGATCGCACCAGCCGCGGCGCGCCGCATGGCGCAGCACCGCGCGGATCGGGATCACCACGCCGCGCGCCGCCGTCGCCGGGGCGGCGTCCGGCCGCAGCACCTTGGCGCGCACCCGGTCGATCATGCCCTGGTCGATGTCGGCGAGGCGTGCGGTGCCGAGCGCGCGCAGGATGCGGTTGAGCCGCGCCTTGTCGCCGGCGCTGCGCGGGGCTGTGGCCAGATAGCTCAAGGCGGCCTCGGCGAAGCTCTTAGCGCCACGACGTTGCCCGTGCCAGGCGTCGCGCAGGAGCTGCGCTTCGAGGGTCGCCGCTTCCTCGCGGGCGAGGGCCGGGTCGTCGCTTTGAGCGCGGCGTCTAACGCGCGTTCCGGCGACAGTGCCAACGATGGTGAGCGCGCCGGTGTCGCGCCGGCGGATGATTTTGAGGGCGATCGCAGGCTCTCCTCGATGGCGCGGATGGCGAGGTTATCGAAGCGGATCACCCGGCCCCGGCGCAACACCGGAATTTTCTCGTCGCGCACCATCTCGCGCAGCCAGCGCGGGGTGACATCGAGCTCGGCGGCGATCTCGGCCAGGGTGCGATAGCCGTCAGCCACTGCGGTCCAGGCGCCGGCTGAACGCTGCCCGCGCCGTCTCCGAATGGCCGTTCCAAAGCCCGATCGCGACCTCTTCGGGCAACTCCGCTAATCCGCCGAGGAGCGCCGCGGTGATAGCAGCGACCGCCGCGACCGCGGAGTGGCCGAAGACGAGAGCGCCGATTTGCTGCGCGAGGGCTAAGCTATCTTCGCGGTCCTCCTCCGTCATCACCCGCGCTCCTTCCTGGCCTGGTCCATCGCCGCGTTGAGCCGCCCCGCCTCGGCGGGATCGCCGCCGCGATCCGGGTGCGCCTTTTCGAGCTTGGTGCGCCACACCGCCTCGATCGCGGCGAGCGGCCAGCTCTGTTCGACGCCGAGGATGGTCCACCACGGAAGTTCGTCGCTCGCCGGCGGCGGCAGCATCGGGCGCGCGCCCTCGATCGCCTGCTCGCGGGTATAGGTGCCGTAGCGCTCGAAGGCCCGCAGCCCGGTCAAGGTCAGCGCAATCGCGTGCAGATTGTCCGGCCGATCATCATAGCTATCGCAGGCCAGCACCCGCAGGTCCGTCGGCTGGTTGCGCCGCGGCATCGCCCACCATAGCGCGACGCCCGGGTCAATCCGGCCTTGGCGATATGCGGGAGCCATCGAGATCACGTGCCCGCGGGCGCGCCACCTGTGCATTTCCTCGGCGATTTCCTGGTGCGCTTTGGCCATCGAGGTTCTGAACGGCGAGCGCTGGCGCGAAGCCGCGCGCAGCTTCCCCTGCGGCCAGCACAGCGGGAACTCGCTCACCTGGTCGAGTGAGCGGTACTCAGGCATCTGTCCCTCGCAGCAGGTTGTCGGCGGCCTTCAGCGCTTCCAGCGACACCAGCACGGCCGTCATCGTCGCCAGCTCGCGATCGGCCGCCTCTTGCTTCATCCGGCCGGCGGCAACCCACTTCGGATAGACCCGTTCGCGCAGCGCGATCTCGCGTCGGATGCAGGCGATTTGCGCGGGAAGGTCAGCCATCGTCGAGCACCGCGTCGATCATGCCTTCGTCGACCACCGTCTCGACGATCAGCCGCGCCAGATGGTTCGGGTGCATCCCGCGTTTGGCTGCGTGCGGGCCGAGGGCCTCGAGGATATCGACGGCGAACAGCACGGTGCGGCCCATGGCCTCCGATGGCCGCTGCGCTCGCCGGCGTCCGGCGGAGCGTTCGAGCGCGGTCACTGTGGCGTGCTTGACGCCGAGCTTGGTCGGGTAGCCGAGGATTGGCTTCGCGTTGCTCACCCCATCTCTCCCGGCTGCATCGGGCCGCGATCTCCTCGCAGCCTCGCCTCGATTGCATCGATGACCGCCCTCACCTCGCGCGGGTGGCGCTCGGCGTACTGGTCGAACAGCACCGCATTCATGTCGCGGCAGCGCTCGACGCTGCTGTCATCGCGCAGGGAAGCGATGATGCGCAGCATCTCGCCGCGCCACTGCTCGATCGAATTGACGCGCCGCTCGCCTTTGTTGTTGCGGATCAAGAACACCGGTCGCGCCAGCGGCGCCGGCTCCGGCGGCGGCTGGCCTTCCGCCAACGGCGCGGCCTCGCCATCGATAACGACGCCCCTATCGGGATGCAGAAAGGCGTGCCGCCCCTGCTCCTCATGGGCTTCGTCGACGCGGGCGGCCCCGATGTAAGCCGAGAGCGGCAGCGAGCGCGCCAGGCGGCGCTTTGCCGTCTTCGCGCACATCGCCGGAAAGCCGATCAGCGGCTCGTTCCAGGGCGAGAACGCCTCGCCGTCAGCGTCGGCGCCGGGGCGCTTCGCCGCGGCGCTGCGCGCCTTGATAGCGAGCAGCTCGTCGAGATCCATCACGACCACGATCGGGTCGCGGCCGGGTGCGGCCGCGCACGCCCAGGCTGCGACGATGCGGCGGGTCCAGCCCGCGCCGAGCTGCGGCTTGTGCCGCACGAAGGCGGCCGAGCCGAGCTCGTAATCAAAGGCGTCGCCCTCACGCACAACAGCGCCGGCGATCGTCAGCCCGACCCGCGCGCCCAGCGTGTTGAAACCCTTGTAGCCGGTCAGCCATTGCGCCTTCTGCACGCCCTTTTGCCGGAACGGCACAAGGAACCCCTGCCCGGTATGCCCATCGGCTTCGAGGCCGAGGACGGCGCCGGTGGTCGCCGCCTGGATCACCGATAAGGGCGTACACTCCAGGAGCTTCGGAGTGCGGTCGCACGAGATGATGACGCTGCGGATCAGCCGCGCCGCCGGCACTCCGGTCGGGCGCAACAGATCCGCAAACATCGGCTCCAGCGGTTTCAGCTGGCGCTCGATCACCGCGAGCTGCGCGCTGCTCATGCAAACATCTCCTCGACGGCGGGATCGATGATCACCGGTTTGAGCCGGACCTGCACCGAGGCGTGGCGCAGCTCGCGCGGCTCGGCATGCGGCGCGCAGATCAGCGGCGCGATCGGCGAGCGCTTGGCATAGACCCGACCGCCATCGACATGCAGCTCCGCGGCGGCGCCGAGACGGCCCAGCAATTTTGCCCTCAGCTGATTTTTGAGCTTGCCGGCGAATGCTTCCTGTTCGGCCGCCCAAGCATATTGCCGGACCGCCAGCGCAAGCTCCTCGTCGCCATGCGCCTCGACAACGGCGCCCGCTTCGGTCGCCGGATAGAGCGCCGCCAGCAGCGGCAGTTCGATCGGCGAGCCGAGCGGGTCGGGCTCCTTGCCGGCGACGACGCTGGCGAGGAAATCGCCGGCGGCATCCTGCAATTCCCGTTGCAGCGCGCGGTTGGTCTCGCGTTCATAGCATTTCAGCTCGTTGCCGCCGACCAAGGCCGCGATGACCCCCCGATCGGCCGTTGCGGAAAAGAGCTGGACCTGCATCTGGATCTCGACGTGCGGCGCCGCGGCGCTCTCCGACCAGGTGTCGCGCCAGCGCTGCCAGTCTATGTTTTTCGCCTCAATGATGACGTCGCCCTGATCGGGGACACGCATGCGGCCATCGATCGTCGCCCCGAGTGGGCCGCGGCGCAGGTAGATGCTCTCGGAGTTTTCCTCGACCTCGAAGCGGTAACGCCGCGCCGTCGCCCGCAAGATGTCGTCCTGCAACAGGGTGCCCCATTCGATCCGCTCGTCCGGTTCGGCACCGAGCGGCAGGCCTCGCGCAAAATGCTGCCATAGCATCCAGCGCGTGCAGTAGGGGCTCTGGTCGAACAGCGCCGCCGCCTGGCTGGCGCTGACCGTCCGTAAGGTCGGATCAGGCATCTTTCGGTCCTTCCAGGAGCGGCAGCCGCGGCTCGGCCGCCGCAGGGTGTTCGGCGTCCCAGGCGCCGAGCACAGTCAGCCAGCGCATCAGCTCGCGACCCTCGGGGCTCGCCTGCTTCTGCGGCGTCATCGCCTCGTAAAAAGCGGCAGCCTGCTGGGCGAGGCGGCGCAGGATCGCGTGCTCGGTGAACCTCACAGCGTCAGCCGGGGCAGCGGGTCGGGCATCGCCACCGCTTGCGGCAAGGCCGCGCGGTAGTTCGCGTTGCGCTCGATCCGCTTGGCGATGTCCTCGTCATAGCGGCCGGCGGCGACGATCGAGCCCCTGTAGCCTTGGTGGTTCGGCCCCAACCACGCCTCGTGCTCCTCCGACCAGACGATCCAGTCAGCCATCGGACGGTTCCTTTTCGGCCGAGAGATGCCGATCGATGATCGCCATCGCGCGACGGTGACTTTCCTCGATCGCCGCCACCGTGGCAGCGTGCTTCTGGGTCTCGACGAGGAGGGAGATCAGGAGGACGGCCATGTCGTACTCCGTATCCGGCAACCATATTCGGCAGTGCGCCAGGCAATCGGCCGGGCCTTTGGGCGAGATGCTCGTCATGTGGTGCTCTCCTCGGCCTGGATCGGCTGGGCCTCGCCGCAGTCAAGGCAAATGGCCCAGCCGCGCCGCTTGACCTCAATCGACTGACTGAGGTCGACGTTGACGAGCGCGCCAACTTCGAACACGCCCCACACGGTCACCTCGGCTCCGAGATCGCCGCCGCCGCAGCGCCGGCACGCCGCCTGAATGCGCGCGCTCATGGCGCGGGCCCCTCGTTGCGCCAGGCCTGCACCGCGCGCAGCCGCCGCAGCTTCTCGGTGATCGCCGCCTGGCGCTTCCCGCCGGTGACGGGCAATACCCGTTCAAGCTCGGCGATTGCGGCGGCGAGCGACGGTGCCGGGGGCATTTCCTCCCCCGGCCGTCCGCCCGAGCCGGGAGCCAAATCGCCCTCCGCACGGCGGCGTATCGGAACGTGGGGTTCGGTTACATGGTCGCCTCCTGGTTGGCGTCCGGTCGCATGGCGGCGTTTCTGCTGATTTCCGGCGTCCACCGCCATCGCGGATCGCTGGGGAATTTGGTCCATCACGGCCTCCACGCTCGACAGGGATGCAACAGCGGGCGCAGCACCCAGGCGACCAGCAGCACCACGGTGCACACCGCCAGCAGCAGCAGCAGCCACAGCGACACCACCGCAATACAGGCAAGATCGAAGAGCCGCCTCAGCCGGCCCTTCATGGCGAGCCCGCCAGGGCGATCGCCCAGATCAGGTAAAAGCAGAACCCGATGCTGCCGATGACCCCGATCACCGACCACCACAGCAGGTTGCCGCCCTGGTCGAGCGCTTTCTCGGCCGGGGTCCGCCCGTCGCGCCCGGGTCGCCGATCCGGCGCGGACAGCGTCTGCGGCTTCATGGCGACCTCTCCAGCGATTGCGCCGCGAGCCAGCCGCTCGCGGTCAGCTCGATCTCCGGCTCCTCGGGCAGCGGGATCGAGCGCAGCACGGTCAGGGTGCGCGCGCGGCCGGGGCGCCGGGCCAGATGGCCACGGAATTCGAGCGCGGCGATCAGGCGCGCCACCTGCGACATGCTCGCCAGGTCCAGCTCGCGCCGGATCTCGGCAAAGCTCGGGCTGATCCCGTTGGCCGCGGTCAGCTCCTCGATCACCATCAGGCAGTCGCGCATCGTCCCACGGGTGAAGCCGTAGACCCGCGCCTCGGCCGGGTCGGCGCTCATGGTCCGCGCTCCGCCAGATACCAGCCGCCGCAATATTCGCAGCGGTAGGCCACGGCCGTCCGCCGGGCGTGGCGCCGGGTCGGCCGGCAAAAGGCCACGGCGCGGCGGCGGGCGAGCGCCGGGCTGGCGAACCTGGCCTTGCCCTCGCAATGCGCCTGCCGCTTGCTGTTGAACGGGCGGGCGGCGCTCATCGGTGCGTCTCCGGCACCGGCTCGACGATCAGCCGGTAGGTCTGCCCGGTCCCGTCCAGCCGGAAGAGGCGCGTGTGGCGGAGGGTCAGACCGTTCGAGGTGTCGCCGCCGTCGACCATGACAAAGCGCAACTTGTCGATTTCGAGCGCGTCGGGGCCGGCGCGGCGGACGGATCGCAGCAGCGTAAACAGCAGCGCCATGCCGTAGCTCGGCTTGCGCATGATCGGCGCGCGGTCGCGCGCCCTGGCTTCGGGCGTGCCGTAGATCGCGGCCTCGACCGGCGACAGGCGCGGAAACCCGGCGCTCACAGCCGGCCTCCCGCCACCAACGTGGCGATCATGCGATCACGGGTTGCGCCGAAATTATCGGCCTCGTCGGCATCGAGGCCGAGTTCCTCTGCCGCGTCGCGCCGGCGACCGTGAAAGTAGTCGCAGAGAAAATCGCCGAGATAATTGAAGATCGCGTCCCGATCGCCATGGTGCTTCCGCGCCCACACATCGACGGCGCGCAGAAACGCCTCCTCGCCCCGCTCGATATCCGCCAGCTCGGCCTCGGCGCTGCGCCGGTCGTAAGCGCGCTCGCCGGCCGATCTGAGGCTCAATCCCGCAAATGACGCCATCTTCCCCTCCGTCGCGTTGACAGAGGGAATTTAGGTGAGACCGAAATTCACTGCAACCGAAAACTTCGCTCCTGCCGAAATTATTTCCGGCGATCGCAGGCGCAGCCGGCTCGGCGATGGCAGGCCTTATCCCGACTAATGCACGAGTCCCCGCATGCCTTCCCGGCCGAGCAGGTTTTGCAGCAGATAGCGGCGTGCTCGCGTGCCGACACAGGCGGTATCGCTGCGCCTCGCGTGAGAAGCAGAGGAAGAAGGACGGCGATCAGAGCGTAGCGCACCGCGCGGTCGGCGGCGGGCGGTGCGCTCACTCGGCGGCTTGTTGCGGTCGGTCGGCGAGCACGCGAAGCAGGTCCATCGCGCGTTTGCGCTCGAGCGCCGGGAGGCCCTCAAGAATGAGCCACGCTTCGGCCTCTATGTCTGGCGCCCGCAACAGGATGAGACCGGGGTGCGTTTGCAGCTCCCGCGCAAGCGCTTCAAGAAGCTGCTGCGTATAGCGCTGGTTTCCGTGTTCCAGCTCAGAGATTGTTGACGCCGTGGTTCCCGCCCGCGATGCCAGCTCTTCTTGCGTCAGCTTCCGAAATTTCCGCCATTGCTTCAGAAAATGCGGCAGCGCTGGCGGCCGGTCGGCGCTCTTGATCCGCTTCCTAGCCATCGCCGAAGCCTGCCTCGGCAGGCCAGCGGACGCCATTCGCGGGGACCGAAAAATTACATCTTGACCGAATATTCGGTGTCACCGATATTCGTCCAATGCAGCTTGCCGATTGGCTCCGCCGGGAGCGCACCAAACGTTTCGTGTTCGCTGGGCGCGTGGGGATCTCCCCCTCGCATCTAACGGACCTTTGCGAGGGGCGCACTTGGCCCGGCCGCGACGTTGCCGCCCGAATTAAAGAGGCGACCGCTGGCGAAGTGACGCCGGACGATTTCCTGCGAGCGGCTGACGACGCGCGCAGGGCGTGAACGTGCTTCTGCATCCCCGCGCCATAGCATGCGCACACGCACTGCGCCTGAGCGCAATCCTTACGCCCATCGTGGGTTGCAGCTTAGCGGCTCGCTGGACCGGCCCAGACCGGCAGCAGAGAACGAATCGGCGACATGGACCGAGATGCGCCACCGCCCCCCGGCGTGCGGCGCGGGCCGGCCCGGAGCGGACCAGTCGGGGGATCACGCTCCGGGCCGGGACCCGAAAGTCGCCCGGCGGGGTAACCGGGCGGTCAACAACGGAAGGGGAGTTCCGTCATGGCGGAAGATAGTAGCGACGGCGCGCGGATCAATATCAGCAAGCTCAAGGGCTTGGTGCGGCGCATCGATAGCAAGAAGGCGCTCGCCGATCTAGCCCGCAGCGACCTCGGAAACCTCTATCAGGAGGCCGAGGATTACGGCTTCAACCGCGCCGCGCTGAAGATGGCGCTGAAGCTCAGGAACATGGAAGACGACAAGCGCAACGACTTCCTGAGCGCGCTTGCCGCCTATTGCGACGAGCTCGGCGTGTGGGATCAGGGCGACCTGTTCGACCATCAGCCAAAGACGCCGAAACCCCGGCGCGAGGAACCGGTCGAACCGGGCTACCGGCTCGGCCAGCTGGTGTCAGAGCGGCGCGGACAACATAGCGAGGCCGCCCCGCTGAGCGCCGAGCCCGATGCGCCGAAGCGCCGCGGCCGGCCGCGCAAGACCGAGGAGCTGGTCCAATGAGGTCGCTCGGCTTCCTGCGCGGAACGAATCGCTGGAAGAAGACGCGGCCCACGGCGCAACAGCTGCGCGCGGCGGCCGATCTCTTCGCCCCGCGCAAACCGACCCCAGAGCGGGCGGCGGTCGATGACCGGCAATGCCGCATCTGCGGCTGCACCGACGAGCGCACCTGCGCGGGCGGCTGTCACTGGGTAGCGCCGGGCCTGTGCTCGCGCTGCGCAGGTGCCGCGGCATGACCTGGCCGCTTGTCGTCGAGATGATCGGGCATCCCCGAGGCAAGGGCGCGGTGCGTCGCGACCGCCTGCCGAATGGTTACTTCGTCACCCACCCCGACGAGAAGACCGCGCAGTACGAGGGAAATTTACGGCTCGCCGCGCAAAAGGCGATGGACGGCCGCCCGCTCTTTACCTGCGCGCTTCGCGTCCTGATCGAGGCGGATTTCCCGATCCCGACTTCCTTCTCTGGCAAAAAACGGCGCGAGGCGCTGCTCGGCATGGTCGCGCCGACCGTCAAGCCCGATTGGGACAACCTCGGCAAAATCTGCGACGCGTGCAACGGGATGCTCTGGGCCGACGACAAGCAGATCGTCGAGGGCCAGGTCATCAAGCGCTACAGCGACAAGCCGCTGCTGCGGATCAGCGTGTGGCCGCACCGGGCCAGCGATCTCGCCACTCTGTTCGCCGATGCCGCGCAGTGAGCGCGACAGCCCAGATCCGCGCCGCGGCGGTTCCGCGGCACACCCCTGGCAAGGAGACGACCTGGCCATGAAGACAAGGATTCCAGCCCTGGCGCTCGGTTGCGCCATTGGCCTCGCCGCCGGCGCCGCGCACGCCGCGCAAATCACCATCGCCAACAGCGCCGCCGGCTACTACAGCTTTTCCGGCACCGGGGGCGGCGCGCTGAACGTCGCCGGCGCAGCCGCGCACGGAACCGCGCTCTTTGGTTCCGACCTCGGCGGCTACACGCTGGGGCCGCTCGCCTGGCTCACCAGCGGAACGATCTCCGGCGGCAACTTTGCGATCCATGGCAGCCAGGCGCTCGCCTATCATGGCGTCGATGGCGACAGCCTCGCCGGCACGGTCGGCTGGTCGCTGCTCAAGGACGATTCGCCGAACCCCGATCTGATCGGCACGCTGACGATCAGCGCCCGCAGCGGCGACGCCACGTTCCTCTCGACCTTCGCCGGCGCTGCCGCGGCGATCGACATCGCCCTCGAAAACCTGTCGCGCGGGGTCTTTCTGTCGGCGCTGTCGCACACCACCGGCAGCGAGACGGCGGTGATCTCCTCGGGCGAGATCGTGGGCCGCCGGGCGGCCGTGCCCGAACCAAGCACGCTGGCGCTACTCGGCGTGTCGCTCCTCGGGCTTGCCTGGTGGCTGCGCAGACCGGCGGGCGCGCTCGCCGCATGAGCGCGACGGCGGCCGGGCTTGGCGCGCATTTCCGGCCGCCGCCGGCTCCCGGAGCTTTTACGCCTCTCCGGGACGGGCGGTTCCTGGCAAGGAACGCCCGAGCCTATGCCGCCGACGCTCTCGCTTTCAATCAGGTTCGGCGCGCCGCCGGGGCAAGCGCGCCGCACATTCCCGATCCGCCCCTTCCTGGCAAGGTTACCCACGATGAAACGCTTGTTGCTTTCGGCCGCCCTCTTTGGCCTCTCGGCCACCGCGTTCGCCGGCGCGGCCTATGCCGTGCCGTGCACCCCCGGCTACGTCTACGTCTGCGACTGGTCGGAGTACGTGACCGCCAATGTTCCGACCGTCATCACCTGGAACTTCAAACCGCAGCACGGCTTCACGCTCGCCGTTCCGGCCGCACAAAACGGGCTCAATCAATGCTGGGCCGAGGACGACTACGCGGCGATGGGCAATGCCGGCCCAAATCATGGCTTCCCGTTCGGCCATGATCCGGTGACCGGAGCCAACGTCGCCTACACCACGCCGCCAGGCTACATCCCGATCGGCGGCGTCTCGGTCTATTGCACCGGCCAGGCCTCCGTCTGGGTCGAAGCCCGCAGCTTTTAGGTTAACGCGGCCGGGCGGGACGCTCCCTCCCGGCCTCTTTTTTCTCTGAGGAGAGCGTATGGCCCTGCTAATCAAGGACGCCAATTCCGCCGTGCAGACGATCGCCACACAGAGCGACGCGCAGTCCAATTTGGTGCCGGAGCATGTCGAGGCGGCGCTCGTCGGCGGGGTCGCCACGCCGGTCAGCTCGAGTGCGCCGATGCCGGTGATCAACGCCGCCGCGGCGCCCGCATCGGACGGCTCGGGCACGATCACGGCCGGCGGCAGCGCGCAGACACTGTTCGGCGGGGCCGTCCCGACCAACGGCTATCTCGTCGCCAATCTCGACCTCACGCACCCGCTCTATGTGTGCGATGTCGGGGTGGCGACCGCCGGCGGCGCGTCTATCCCGGTTGCCGCCGGCGCGATCTTCGTCACACCGGACGGCTACCACCCGGCGGGTGCGGTCAGTCTTTACGGCGGCACCACCGGGCAGGCCTTCGCCGCCCGGCGCTGGTGAGCGCGATGCGCAGCTTCAACCACGCCTTCTCGCTCGGCGCCGGCACCGGGACGTTTCCGACCGCCGTCGAGGCGCTGCTCGTCGCCGGCGCCAGCGGCACGGTGCTGACCGTCGTTACCGCCGGCGGCGAAACCGTGGCGCTCGGCGCCGTCCCGCCCGGCCTCTATGTCGGGCCGCGCATCGTCGCGGTCACCGCCAACACTGGGTTCACGATCACCGGCTGGTGGAGCTAGCCGGCCGCACTGCTCTCGGGGAAGGGGAGATCAGAAATGAGCAAACTGACGCCGCGCCAGCGTGCGTATGCGACTTACGGGGTCAACGGCTATTGGCTAAGCCGGGAACTTGGTTTTCGGCTGGCGATTGCTTTCCGCAGCACGATGACCGCGGTCTGCGCTCTCGAAACTAGTTTCGTCGGGGGCGAGCCATGAGCGGATTTTGGCTGAAGCTAAAGCATGGCGCACCAGCTAACCCGAAGTGGCGCGCCGTCGCCGCAAAGGCCGGCTGCCCGGCCGGACATGTGTGGGCACTCTACAGTTGGGCGCTCGATTTCGCCGGGCAGCATGATGGATCGCTCGCCGGGTTCGACCTCGAGGAGGTCGCCGCTGGCACCGACTATCCGCTCGACCTGCTGCGGCGCATCTGGGATGTCTTTATCGAAAAGGCGATCGTCGTCGGCACGACGCTCCGCAATTGGGCTCAGCATCAAGGCGCCGGCGCGGTCAAGGCCGGCTATGCGGCGGCGCAGGCAGCGGTGCGCTCTGTCGCCAAAAGCACCGAGCGGGTGAGGGCTCACCGGGCACGACCCCGTCAACTGTCGATGATGCTGCCGATCGACGGCTCGCAGCACCCCGAAACTAGGTCAGCACCCGATAACGATGAAACATTTAGGGTCGGTGTTTCATGCGTTTCATCGAGCGTTTCATCGGCCGAAAACGCCCATGATATCAACGATGAAACGCGCCCCCTCTTAGATAAGAGAAGAGTAGATATCTCGCTTCGCTCGAATCGCGCGCGCGAGGTTGAAAACAATCTCGGGGAAGAAGGTCAGCACGCACCGACCCCGCTGAGCCCACCAGGCTTCGCCGAGTGGTGGGCCGCCTGGCCGCACAAGGTCGCGAGGCCGGCTGCCGCGCAGGCCTACCGCCGCGCCATCGCTCGCGGGGCCACACCCGCCGCATTGCTGGCGGGCGCCGCCCGGTACATCGCCACCAAACCGGCCGACCGGCAGTGGTGCAACCCGGCCCGCTGGCTCACCGAGGACCGCTGGCTCGATCAGCCTGGAGAGGTAAATGTTCGTACTGCCAATGGCGGCGCCGGAATTTCCAGCTATCGGGCACCGGACGCTCCTCCTCCAACAGTCGAATGCAGAGCGTACTACTGAGGAGCGGTGGTTTGCGCATGCCTACGATTACGGATGGCGGCGCGTTATGCTTGGTGCGTTCGAAGATCGCAGCCCGATCGACCCGGACCGTCTGTGGTTCGCTGCGCGGCTTGCCGGGCAGGCCGAGGCGATGTGGCGGCGACACTTCGGCAAGCCGCCGCCAGCGGCACGCCGGCCGGCGCCGACGCCTGCGGAAATCGCCTATGTCGAGGCGGCGTGCCGCGAGGCGAGAGCCAACATCGCGGCGTGGGGCGAGCGGAACGCGGCGGCGTTTGCGGCACCGCGCCGGGGCGATCCGGTCAAGCGGGTGCGCGACGAGCTGGGCGTCTCGGTGAGCGAGCAGGCGGTGGAGCGGGAGGCGGCCGATGGCTGAGCCGGTGGTGGACGATTTCGATGCGATCCGGCTGCGGATCTGCCAGCTGCGCAGCGAGGCCGGGGCCGGGCGCCCCTGTCACGCTCGGCTGCTGCGGCCGATGGCCGAGTGCTGGTGCTATGGCGCCGGCCCGGGCGGCCTGATCTTGCCATGTCCTCCGCCGCGGATCGAGGTGAGGGTCGAGCCCGCGCCGGCCGAGAGCGGTGGCAGTATGCCCTGGATGACCGCGCTCCCGTGGTTCCCGATCAGCTGAGCTGGCGGCAGCGGGCGCGCGCGATCGGGCTGCGGCAGCGCTCGATCGCGGCGATGCTCGGTTGCAGCGAGCGGTGGATCTCGGCGAGCCTGGGGCGGCCGGTCCCGGCGCCGCGCATCCGCCTGGTGATCACCGCGTGGGAGGTGATGACCCCGAGCCAGCGGGGCGAGTGGTTGTTCCGCGTCGGGCTCGGCGCGCTGTGCTGGCGGCAGCCGATCGCGACGCCGGGCGAGGACCTGGTCGTGTGCAACTGGCCGGAGCTGAGCCCGGAGCGAATAGATCCAGGGT
>JADMIL010000027.1 GCA_015478645.1 Candidatus Binataceae bacterium | reverse complement strand
CGGATCCGGGATTCTTCGCTGCGCTCAGAATGACAACCTAACTTGTGCAGAGGTTTCCTAGCGATCGCGCCATTGACATGCCCTCGGCGATGCGGCCAAATTTACCCATGAAACGCGTGCTTATCATTGTCGCGATGCTGCTCGCGATCGGCTTGCCCCGGCTGGCGCACGCGCAAAATGAGGACGACGCAAATTACGGGGCGGCACCGGACTATAACGACGTCGAAAACGGCCAGCTGCTGCAGGTCGCAAGCTACATCCTCGCGCCCTTCGGCTACGCACTCGAATGGACCGTCACCCGTCCGCTCTATCATCTCGCGACCAGGACTCCACTGGCGCCGGTCTTAAGCGGCGACGTCGACATCAAGTATTTCGATGAGAACTCCAACGCCGATCGTCTGCCGCCGGGCACCTTCGCACCATTCGAGATGCCCGCCAATCCGAACTCGATGGAATCCGACGCGACGCCGCCCGCAGTCTACGACCGCAACGTCCTGCCGCCGGTGCCGTCGAGCGTCTATTCGGGCGCACCGCGTACCTATTCCAGATCTCCCAGTGGCTATTCGAGCGCCCCAGGCACCTATTCGGCACCTCCGGGATCCCATCGGGCCGCCTCGACCGCCGGCAACGGCCAACCCACGATCCATTAGGGAACCTCTGCACAAGGCTCTGCTGTCACCCTGAGCGAAGCGAATGGGTCCCGGATCCGGGATTCTTCGCTGCGCTCAGAATGACAAACCTGACTTGTGCAGAGGTCCCTTAGGCCCTGACTACGGCGCGCTCGCGCCTCGCCCGCCTTACAGCAGGCCGGCGGCGCGCGCCCAGCGATATTTCGCGCCGAGCACCGCCACCGGCTTCTCGGTGGTATAGGCGTAGGCCGGAATCCCGCGGTCGAACAGGTACTCGCAGGCCTGCTCGACCTCGACGTCGCCGACCAGCGACGCCACGATCGGCTTATGGATACCGCGCGCGCGCGCCTCCTCGACCGCCTCCGCGGCGAGCTTCGCAAAGACCATCGGCGGCGTGATTATCGTATGCCAGTAGCCCAGGATGAGCGCATGAATCCGCTCGTCGGCGAGCCCCAGCCGGATCGTATTTTGATAGGTCGTGGGCGGCTCGCCGCCGGTAATATCGACCGGATTGCCGGCCGCGCCAAACGGCGGAATGAACTTGCGGAAGGCCGCGTCGAGGTCCGCCGGCATCGCCATCAGCCCCAGCCCGTTATCCACGCAGGCGTCCGACAGCAGCACCCCCGAGCCGCCCGCGCCAGTGATGATCAGCACGTTCTCGCCCTTGGGCGTCGGGATCAGCGGCAGGCAGCGCGCGAACTCGAGCATGTCGCCGAGACTCATCGCGCGGACCACGCCCGATTGGCGCAGCACGTCGTCGTAAATCCGATCGTTGCCGGCCAGCGCCGCGGTATGCGATTGCGCGGCGCGCGCGCCTAGCGCCGTGCGTCCGGCCTTGAGCACGATCACCGGCTTCTTCGCCGAGACCCGCCGGGCGACCTCGGCAAACGACCGTCCGTCTTTCAGATCCTCGACGTGCATCGCGATCACCTGGGTATTCGGATCCTGCTCGAAAAAGGTCAGCAGGTCGTCCTCGTCGATATCCGACTTGTTGCCCAGGCCGACGATCGCCGACACGCCCATCTTGGCCGATCGGCTGAAGCCGATGATCGCCATCCCGACGCCGCCGCTCTGCGACGAGAGCGCCGCCGTGCCCTTAAGGTCGTACGGGGTGCAGAAGGTCGCGCAGAGATTTTTGTGCGTGTAGTAGAAGCCGTAGATATTCGGGCCCATCAGGCGCACGTTGTACGCGCGCGCGATCGCCACGATCTGCTCCTGCAACTCGACGTTGCCGGTCTCGGCGAAGCCCGACGGGATCAGCACCGCACCGGGGATCTGCTTTTCGCCGCATTCCTTGAGCGCGCCCGCCACCAGCGGCGCCGGAATTGCGAAGACCGCCACGTCGATCTTGCCGGGCACCTCCTTGACGCTCTTGTAGGCGCGCCGGCCCAGCACCTCGGGCACCTTCGGATGGATCGGGTAGATCGCGCCCGCGTAGCCGCCGTTGATCAGGTTCTTCATCACTGAGTTGCCGATCTTGCCGTCCTCGGGCGAGGCGCCGATAACCGCCACCGCGTCGGGCCGCATGATCCGGTTCATCGCGCGCAGGATCTCCTCCTGCGAGGGCCGGTAGCGCTCTTTGGGCGAGGCGAAATCGACCAGCACGCGCACGTCGGCGGCGGTCGCGCCGTCGGCCCGGGCGAAGACCGGGTTCAGGTCGAGCTCGGTAATCTCGGGGAAATCGGCCGCCAGGTTGCTCACCGCGACGATAATCCGCGCCAGCGCCGCGCGATCGACCGCCGCGCCGCCGCGCACGCCCCGTAAGATCTCGGCCGCCGCGATCCCGTCGAGCATCGCCAGCGCGTCGGTTTCGCTGGCCGGTGCCAGCCGAAACGTCACGTCCTTGAGCACCTCGACCAGGATCCCGCCCAGGCCAAAGGCGACCACCTTGCCGAAGCTCGGATCGGTCAGCGCGCCGACAAGCACTTCGCAGCCACCCGACAGCATCTGCTGAATCTGCACGCCCTCGAGGCGCACGCCGGGCTTGTAGGCATTGGCGTTGCGCACGATCGTGGCGTAGGCCGCCTCGGCCTCGGCCGCGCTCTTGACGCCGACGACCACTCCGCCCGCGTCGGTCTTGTGGAGAATTTCGGGCGAGACCACCTTCATCACGACCGGAAAGCCTAACTCGGCAGCCATCCGCGCCGCGTCGCGCGCCGAGGCGGCAATTGCCTCGCGCGGGATCGCGATACCGTACGCGGTGCATAGCGCGCGGCATTCGGCCGGGTTGAGTGACCCGCGTCCTTCCGCCTTGACCCGGTCGAGAACCGCCCTAACCGACGCCCGATCGTAACTCATGAACTCCTCCGCTGCCTTTCATTCGATTCCGCGACCGGCCGTGCGCGGCTGAGTGGCCCGGCGGGCGTCCGGCCGCTCGGTGCCCCGCGCGAGATGGCTTCCCGGCGCGCGCGGCCCCCCGGGCTACGCGCGTCCAGTCGCCTTGAGTTTGCCGCCGCCCTGTGCGCTAATGACTCGCGGAGCACAACCCTAACGCCGGGTATGCGATTAGGTCAAACTCCGGGACGCCACTATCCTCATTCAGGAGCCGTCTGCTATGGTCGAAAAGGTCATCGATCTGATTGGCATTTCGTCAAATTCGATCGAAGACGCGGTGCAGCTAGCACTCGCCCGCGCTGGAGTCACGATCAACGGAATTCACTACGCGCACATCGAGGACGTCTCGGCGATCGTCGAGAACAACCAGGTGAGCAAATGGAGGGTGGCGATCAAGGTTTCGTTCCTGGTCAAAGATCAATTGCACGAATGACGCGAACCCTGCCACACCGGACCATGCGGGCGCCATTTTGGGCGGCGCCGGACGCGGCCGGCAGGCGGCAGGGTCCCTGACGCGGAGCGGCAAGGCGGCGGGCCGACGGTCACGATGGCCACCTCGTAAACGCCGCTCCGGAGAGTCGAATCGTATGCCAGCAAAAATCACCGAGGTCCATCCCGGAATCTACGAAGTCTTCCTGCCGCTGCCGATGCGGCCGACGATCGTCAACGTCTACCTGGTCGATTGCCATGGCGCATGGGCGCTGATCGACACCGGCATGAACACCGCCGACAGCTTTGCCACGCTGAGCGAAGCGCTCGAGTCGGTCGGCACGCGCGTCCAGGACCTCGACGTGCTTTTCGGCACGCATCATCACGTCGACCATTTCGGCACCTCCGCGACGATCAAAAAGCACAGCGGCGCGACCACCCTGCTGCACAAGCTCGAGCAGGAGCGGGTCAACCGGATGCTGACGCTGGGACCGCCGTCGTCAAATCCCGACGCGATGGCATTTTTCACTACCCACGGTTTTCCGATCGACAAGTACCCGATTGAAGGGATGCGGCCAGCGTGGATGGGCAGCGATATGTACAATCCGCTGCCGGTGCCCGACAAGTACCTGTCCGACGGCGATATCGTGCCGGTCGGCGATCGCGAATTCGAGGTGATCTGGACCCCCGGCCATTCGCCCGGCCATTGCGTGATCTACCTGCGCAAGGAAAAGGTCCTGATCGTCGGCGACCATCTGCTGCCCAAGATCACGCCGCACGTCGGCGTTTATCCGAGCAGCCCGAGTAATCCCCTGGGCGATTTTCTCGCCTCGCAGTTAAAAGTGCAGAAGTTCGACGTCGAACTGGTGCTGCCGGCCCACGGCGGCGTCTACCAGGACCATCGCCATCGCGCCAACCAGCTCATCGAGCACCATCGCTACCGCGAAGCCGAGATGCTCGACATTCTCAAGCGCCGCCCGCGATGCGCGTTCGAGGTCGCCGAAGAGGTCTTCGGCACCGACGACCGTCCGATGTTCCACGTGATGGCGGCAACCTTTGAGACGCTGGCGCATCTCGAACTGGCCTGCGTCGAAGGGCGCGCGCACAAGAGTCTGCGCGACGGCCGCACGGTCTTCCAGACGGTCTGAACCCGCCGGCAAGCGCCTTGAACCGTCCGGACCGCAATGCGGCGGACGGACTTATCGCCGCGTCAGGCGATTTAGCACGCGGAACCACTGGCTCGGGTCGGCAACACAATGGCCGCGGCGCCAAATCCTGGCCGCCGCCGAGCGAGCCCTCGGCCAGCCTAAGCCCTCGCCCGAGCCTCATGCGGCTTCCTTCGCAACTTTGCAGTAGCTACCCGGGTCTGCTTTACGCCGCGTCGATCGCGAAATTTACTTCGGACTGCGAATCGCAGGGCGGCGCATGACCCAAATGGTCATTGCGCCACCCTGTCCGGTGCCTAATAAATCGGCAGGCTGCTGCTTATCTGGCGACGCTTCAGCCGGCCTGATAGACCCGTTTGCTGCGCCGCGTCGGCGCGCTGATCCGGCCGCTGCGAACCACCGGCGAACGTCGCGCGAGGCGCCGGGTGGAGATGCCGGCGAGCTGCTGATCGCGCCATTCCCTGAGCCCCGAGCGCAGAAAGCCGGGTTCGATATTGAGCGTTTCACAGACCGTCTCGAAGGAGAAGGGACCGTCACCTTCGTCGCCGCAGAGCCATTGCTCTGCCTCAGCAAAAAGCCGCTTTCTCGGTCCATTCTTAGCATCAGCATTATTTTGAAAGCATCGCAGAGCGTCTTCCAGAACCGCCATCATGAGGCGTTTGACCGGCGCAATCGCACTGTCATCCCGCCTTGAATCATAATACTGCTCCGGAGTGAGGACGTCGGGCACGAAGATCGATCCGAGTACGCCGTTTTCCCATTCCATCGTAGTTTAATAGCTCACTTTACAGATTTCGGAACTTTGTCCGTTATTCGGGAGGACGCGCCTTCCGTCGCTTTGCTAATCGGAACGCGATCAACACACGCAACATCCATGCCGTTCAACTCGCATCGGGCAGTATTATAACTTGCGCGATTTACGCCATCGTTAATTAAGCATTTCTTTAGCTTGATCAGCGGAAGATTAGCTCTTTGCGGTCGGTTGTGCATTTTGCGAAGAACGATATATCTGTGCATCCAACGCAATTTCTACAGGGTGGGCAAAAATGTCCCGACCCGCGGCCACCGCCGCGCCATTACCTTGCCGAGCATACGACCGATAGTGAGGGGAGACGCTCGCACGCGCGCGCCGTCGTGCCTTGGCACGACCTTGGCGGATTGTCATACGGACGGCAGAGCGCCTCGGCGAGCCCTCGGGGCGGCGCCGGAGAGCCCCGCGTTCAAATTCAGAATTTGTGCTCTACGGGACGATTTGGCCGACGCTATTGAACCAGGCCAGAGGGACCGGCGGAACCGCCCGGCCCGAGCTTGCGCTCTTCGAGCTTGAACGTAATTACGTCGAGCAGACAGGCGGCACGGGCGCCGCGGGCCTCGAGCAGGGTCTGCTTCTCGATCGCCGGGATATCGAGGTGAAACGAGATTAGATTGATCAGATCGGCGCCGCGCAGACCGCGCTCCTCGACCAGCGAGCGCCAGACATCGAGCGCCGGTGGTCCGAGAAAGCTGATCAGCAATTCGCGCAGATTGGCCATCGCGGCGGCGTCGAGCTGCAATTGGTCGGAGGGCGCCGGGCACCATTCGATCCGCGCCTGGCGGTAGGCACGCTCGCGCACCTCGTGGGTCACGCGAAATTCGCTCAGCCCTTCGAGCGTCAGGTTGAAACGGCCATCGGGCAGGCGGTTGATCGCGCCGATCTTGCCGGCGCAGCCAATCTCGAAGATATCGGGAAAGGCGTGATAGTCGCTCTCCCATTCGCCCTTGAGCATCACCATCCCGATTACGCCGTGGCGCTCAATCACGTCGGCCACCATCTGGCGGTAGCGCGGCTCAAAGATATGCAGCGGCACGTGAACCCGCGGAAACAGGACAAAGTCGGGCAGCGGGAAAATCGGAATAATTTCGGGCAGATCGGCCACGGTAATGCCCAGACTAGGGCGATGGACAAATAACGTCAAGCCGTGGCGATGCGTGCCTTGTTGACGTTTTAGATACTTATCAGACTAAAGTCCGGATCGGGGTCCGATTCGACCGGCTTGAGCATACGCGCGGGGCCACCGGCGTCTGGCGCGCATCGGTCTTCTACGTCCGATCAGGGCTTCAACTGGTGAATTGCTCCGGGGAGGGCGGCGCCGAGCGTGGTCTCGGTATCGGCGGCGCGATAGGCGAAAATTTGCGCGTTGGTTATATTGGCCGCACAGTCGCGGCCGGCCGGCGTAGCGGCGCCAAAGCGCAGGTCGCGACCGACGCGGGAGGCATCCGAATGGGCGCGCGATCGGGCAATAACTATCTGAGCGCGATGCGCAAGCTCGGCGCCGAGGTCTGGATCGCCGGCGCGCGCGTCGCCGACCCGACGATCCATCCGGCGCTGGTCCATTGCGCGCGATCGATTGCGTCGCTCTACGACATGCAGGGCGAGCATCCCGAGGCGATGACCTTTCGCACCGAGGAGGGCGACCGCGCGGGACTCTCGTTTATCCAGCCGCGCAGCACCGAAGAGGTGCGCAAGCGCACGCAGATGTTCCGCCATTGGGCCGCGTACAGCCACGGCATGCTCGGGCGCACGCCCGACTATCTGAACGCGAGCCTCGCGGCGATGGCGGCGGCGCGCGAGTTCTTTGCCGCGAGCGATCCGCGTTACGGCGACAACGTCGCCAACTATTATCGCGAGGCGCGGCGCCACGACTGGTGCGCGACCCATACGCTGGTCAATCCGCGCGCCAGCCGGGCGGCGGGATGGGCGGGGCAGACCGACGCCGAACTGGCGCTGAAGCTGGTCGATCGCGGCGCGACCGGGATCGTGGTCAACGGCTGCCGGATGCTGGCGACGCTCGGTCCGCTGGCCGAGGAGTTGCTGGTGTTTCCCGCGACCATGCTCCGGCCGGAGCCGGCGGCCGCGCCGTTCGCGCTGGCCTTTGCGATCAATTGCAACGCGCCGGGCCTCAAGTTCATCTGCCGCGATTCGTTCGATGCGGGGCGATCGCATTTCGACGCGCCGCTGGCCTCGCGCTTCGAGGAGATGGACTGCGTGGTGATCTTCAATCAAGTCACGGTGCCGTGGGAGCGCGTGTTCTTGTGCGGCGACGTCGCCCGCTGCAACGCGCTCTATGCGGAGACCGGCGCGGTAGTCGCCATGATGCATCAGGTGGCGGTCAAGAACGCGGTCAAGAGCGAATTTTTGCTCGGCCTGGCGGCCAAAATCGCCGAGGTCAGCGACGCGATGAGCCTCGCGCACGTGCGCGATCGGATCGCCGAGATGATCATGACGGCCGAGGTGATGCGATCGTGCCTGCGTGCGGCCGAAGCCGATGCGGCGGCCGACCAATGGGGCGTCTGGCGGCCGGCGCGCGCGCCGCTCGAGGTGGCGCGCAACCTGTTTCCGCGGCTCTATCCGCGGCTGGTCGAAATTATCCAGCTCAATTCGTCGTCGAGCCTGATGGCGGCGCCGGCGGAGGCGGATTTCGCCAGCGCCCTGATTCCCGAACTCGAACGCTACCTGGCGACGGCGGGCGCGCCGGCGCGCGATCGCGTGGCGCTCTATCGGCTGGCGTGGGACGTCGCGGGCAGCGCCTTTGGCGGTCGGCAGACGCTCTACGAGCGCTGTTTTTTTGGCGATCCGGTGCAAATGGCGAGTGCGCTGGTCGACCACACCGACCTTAAGCCGCTGATGCGCCGGGTCGATGAATTTCTCGCCCGCGCCGAGTGAGCGGCCGGCGCGCCGTAGGGTCCGGCGATACGCGATGACCTGGATCGCAGGCCGGGTCGCGGCGCGGCGCGGATACAGGCACAATGGGTCGGCGGCGCGGGCCGCGATCAAGCAATGGCACGATTACGCAAAGGTTCGCGCGTATGGCGCGGCGACGAGGCGCGCGCAGCGGCGGCGCGAGTGATGGTGGCCGACGGCGGGCCGTTGTTCGCGGTCGATCCGCCGGCGCTGTTCGCGCGGCGGGCGCCGATTGAGATCGAGCTCGGCGCGGGCCGCGGCGATTTTATTATCGCACGCGCGACGGCCACGCCGGCGGCCAACTTTATCGCCGCCGAACTGGCGGCAACCGTCGCGCAATTGCTCGCGGTGCGGGCCGGCCGCGGACGGCTGGACAATTTGCGAGTGGTGCGGATGGACGCGCGCACACTCGTCAACCTGATGATCGCGCCGGCGAGCGTCAGCGCCTATCACGTCTATTTTCCCGATCCGTGGCCGCGCAAGCGCGATCTCAAGCATCGCCTGTTCACGCCGTGGTTTGCGGCGAACCTCAAGCGCACGCTGCGGCCGGCGGCGCCGCTGTATGTCGCGACCGACGTTGAAGAGTATGCGGGCGAAATCTTCGGGCTGCTCGAGGGCAGCGGATTTGCGCGTGCCGAGATGGCCGTACCGGGTGCGGAAACGACCGGATTTGCACGCAAATTCCGCGCGGAAGGACGCCCGATATATGCTGGCGCGTTCGTCGCCGCACGATGATCGCGCGGTCGCCGCAACCGCCGCCTTGCGTTGGCCGCCGGCAATGTCTAACCTTTTCGCAATCCATGAAGAAGCGCGTCGCGACGGTCACGGTGGCGTGCGCATTGCTGGCAACCGCCGGATGCAGTGCGCGCAAGCCGCCCAACGGAGAGAACTATTACGTTCAGGCGACCAACGAGTATTCCCAGCACTATTACCAGCCAGCGATCGCCGACTACCAGAAGCTGATCGACGAGTACCCGTTCAGTCCCTATGCCGAAGAGGCGGAGCTGAATATCGGGCTGGCCTACTACAAATCGCACAACTACGCGGAGGCGATCGGCTCGTTCAACGATTTCCTGCGCATGCATCCGACCAGCAAGCAGCTCGACATCGCATCGTATTACCTGGCGCGATCGCATTTCGATCAGATGGGCCGGCCGGATCAGGACCAGACCCATACCCAGCTCGCGCTGGAGCAGTTCGAGTCGATCGAGCGGCGCTTTCCGGAGAGTGACTTCGCCGCGCTGGCCCGCGAGCAGGTCGACATTTGCCGCGACGTGCTGGCGCGCCACGAGTTTCTGATCGGTGAATTTTACGTCAAGCGGGCCAACTTCACCGCCGCCGAATCGCGCATGGCCGAGCTGCTGGCGATTTACCCCGACACGCCGATCGCGCCCGAGGGGCTTTATGAGCTCGGCGTGACGCTGGCCAGGCAGGGCAAGAAATACTCCGCGGCGCAGGCCTTTACCGCACTCAAACAGCACTTCCCGAACACCCCGTATGCGGCCGACGCGAACGATCAACTCAAGCGGCTCAAGCAGCCGATCGACACCGAGGAGGATCCGCTCAAGCTGGTGCTCGCCGAGATCGGCTACAGCTCCGACCAGGCGGATCAACAGGTGGCCGTGCATGAGAGTGTGGACAGCCTGTCATCGGGCGCGAGCGGCGGCGCGTACGGCGCCGACGGACTGCCGACGCTGACCACCGCGGCGGCCGCGGCCGCGGCACCCTCGAGCGGCGCCAATAGCACGATCGGCGCGCAACCGCGCCAGCAGAATCCGGGGCCGGCGACGCTGAACACGGTGCGCCTGTCGTCATCGGATCCGCCGCTGTCGGTGATTTTCGATTTGAGCGGACCGGTCGCCTACGATCAGCATCTCGACAACGGCGACGGGGCGGCGAGTTTTACGCTCTACCTCAAGCAGGTGACGCCGGGGGCGAGCGTGCCGAACCACGTGAGCTTCGAGCGATCGATTTTCCACGACTGCGATATCGCCACCGACGCGGGCGGCACCAAGATCACGCTCAACTTGACGCCGGTGTCGCGCTACGCGGTAGTGCCGCTGCTGGCGCCGCCGCGCCTGCTGGTGACGTTCACCCCGGCGGCGGCCAATACCACCGCCAGTTCGGAGTCGGGGCTCGCGCCCAATTGAGCCGCGCGGCGCGCACGCCGACGGTGCGCCTTCAGGCAAAGATCGCTTCGGGCTTGAGCCCGAGAAATTCCAGCACGACTTCGCAATAGAGCCGTAATCCCCATAGAAAGCCCGCGATCGGCAGACGCTCGTCGTTGCCGTGATAGAGCGCGCCGAAGGGCATCCGCGCGTCGAGCCTGACGGGAGCAAAGCCGTAGCAGGTGGCGCCAAGCTGCGTGTAGAACTTGCTGTCGGTCGCCCCGGGCAGCATCCAGGGAATCGCGCGGGCGCCGGGGTCGGCGGCTTCGGTGCGCGCCTTGATCAGCCGGAACAGGGCACTGTCGGCGCTCGATTCGGCCGGCGGCGCGACCTTGAGCACCTCGAGTAGCGGTTCGGGACCGACGATCTCGCGCAGTTCGTGCATGAAGCTGCGTTCGTCCTCGCCGGGCAGCGTGCGGCCGTCAAGAATCGCCCACGCCGTGCCGGGTATTACGTTGTCCTTGTAGCCGGCGCGGACGATGGTCGGGGTGACGGTATTGGCGAGCATCGGGCGGAACAGCGGCGGCGCCTTTTCGGGCGCGATGCCGAGGTCAGCCAGGGTGCGCTGCATCAGGGGCGTCAGCCGCCGGCGCATCGGCGTGCGCGTGATCCGGCTGATGAGATCGGCGATCCAGGCGATCGCCGTGTCGGCCCGCGGCATCGAGCCGTGGCCGGGCACGCCATTGACCGTCATCCGCACCGTGACGAAGCCCTTTTCGGCCACCTGGATCGGATAGAAGCGCCGCTCGCCCATGAACAGCGTGAAGCCGCCGGTCTCGTTGAGCACGTAGCCGGCGCGGACCAGGTCCGGGTGACGCTCGACCAGATAGCGCGCGCCGAGTTCGGAGCCGGCTTCCTCGTCGGCCACCGCCGCGATGATCAGGTCGCGATTAGGCACGGCGCCGGTGCGCTTGAGTGCGAGCGCCAGGCCGAGATCCATCGCGCATTTCGATTTCATATCGATGGTGCCGCGGCCCCACACGCAGGCGTCGGCAATTTCGGCGCCGAAGGGATCGCGCGTCCAGCTTGCGGCTTCGACCGGCACCACGTCGGTATGCGACGAGAGCATCAACGGCGGATTCGTGCGATCGCTGCCGGCGATGCGCGCGATCAGGTTGGCGCGCGAGGGTTGCGGCTCGATCGTCACCGCCGCGATCGCTTCGCGCTCAAGCGCCGCACGCAGGTAGTCGGCGGCAAGCCGTTCGTTGCCGGGCGGATTGGCGGTATCGAGCCGGACCAGCGCGCGGAGATGATCAAGCGCTTCACGTTCGAAGCTGTTCCACGAAATCGTCATCGCAATTCTTTCATCTGAGCCGCGCTCGGGCGCGCGTGCGCGAAGTCTATCGAGTGCTCCGGCGGCTGTGTAGTGGGACCGCGCGTCTTTCCCGCAGGTTCAATAGGGTACGCTGGGATCAGGCGTAAGGGGCGCCGCGGGGATCGTGGCGGAGACCATGTAAAAGCGACCATTAGCGGCATAGTTCACGAGCGAAAGGTCAGTGAAAACCGATAGCTTTGGCGCGGCAATTTACGCTCTGGCGTGCAACCGCCTACGGCATAGAACCTGCTCAATCTAATGGCGTGCGGCACATTCTGAATTTGGAGGTTTTATGATGAAACCGAAACACGGCGTTGCGATTGGAAGCTTTGCACTGGCCGCCGGAATTGCGCTGAGCCCCGTAGTGTTCGCTCAGCAGACGGCGCCGGGCACCTCGCCGGCGGATATTTCAGCCAATACTCCGACGTCGCCCGATTCGGCCCCAGCCCCGGTGGCGTCAAGCGACTCGAACGGCAACGCGAAGCAATCGTTCAAAAGCTCGATGGGTGAGGCGGCCGAGGATACCGAGCAGGGCGCCAAGGTCGCCTATGACAAAACCCGAACCGCGTTGAAAGATACCCTCATTACGGCCAAGGCCAAGGCCGCTCTGGAAGACAACAAGAGCACGGCCGGCGCGGCGTCGGCGATTCATGTCGATACCGAGCACGGCGTCGTGACGCTCTCGGGCGGCGTCGATTCGCCGGCCGTCGCCAGCAGTGCCACTGAAGTCGTCGCGCGGCTGACCGGCGTAAAACGGGTGGTCAGCGCGCTGACCACGGCACCCGCTCCCGGTCCCGAGGCGAATGGAAGCCGGACCGAATAAGATCCTGCGCGCGACGCCCGGCGCTGCGTCGGGCGTGATCGCGCGCGCGGCCCGCAGTTGGCGGGTCGCGCAGGCGTCGCGCGCGCGGCATTGCGCGCCGACCTATCGAACCTGCGCGCGGTCTTTTAGAATCCGATCGCGCGCATCATGGACGGAGCATCTGAGACGACCGACATCACGATCGTCGGGGCTGGCGCGGCCGGACTGGCCGCGGCGATCTTCGCGGCCGAGGCGATCCGTGGCACGCGCGGCCCGGCGCGAAAGATCGTGCTGCTCGAAGCGGCGCGGCGGGTGGGCGCAAAGATTCTGATCTCGGGCGGCGGCCGTTGCAACGTCACCAATAGCGCAGTCCATCCAGAGGATTACAACGGCGCGCGCAATCCGGTGCGCAATATTCTTGCGGCGTTTGACCAGCAGGCGGCGGCGGCGTGGTTCGCCGCGCTCGGCGTGCCGCTCAAGCGCGAGCCGAGCGGCAAGCTCTTTCCGTTAAGCGACAGCGCGCGCACCGTGGTCGACGCCCTGGTCGCACGATGCCGCGCGCGCGGCGTCGCGCTGCGCATGGACGCGCGGGTGACCGACGTCGTCCGCTCGCCGGCCGGCGTGGCGGACGGCGGCGCTGGGTTTACCGTGCGCTATGGCGATCGCGAAGTGCGCGCGCGGCGGGTGATTGTCGCAACCGGCGGCCGATCGCTCCCGCGCACCGGCAGCGACGGCGCCGGCTGGGAGATCGTGCGCCGCCTGGGCCATAGCGTGACGGCGACCCATCCCGCACTGGTCCCGCTGGTCCTGGCCGCACCGATGTTCCATGCGGAGCTGAGCGGTCTGGCGGTCACCGTCGAATTGTCGGTGATCATTGGCGCAAAGGTGATCGACCGGCGCATCGGGAGCATGCTCTGGAGCCATTTCGGCGTGAGCGGGCCGGTGGCGATGGACGCAAGCCGCCATTGGCTCGCGGCGCGGACGCGGGCCGGGCCGGCGGCGGTCGCGATGCGCTGTAATTTCATGCCGGGCGACAACTTCGAGCGGTGCGAGGAGTGGATCCTGAAGGCCGCGGCCGCGCATCCGCGAATGATGCTGCGCAATCTGCTTGCGGAGCGCGTCGCCGATCGGCTGGGCGCCGCGATCGTCCGCGGGTGCGAAATCGATCCCGCGATCGCCGCCGGCCAACTGCCGCGCGATCGGCGGCGCAGGCTCGTGCAGGCGTTGACCGCGTTCGACCTGCCGATCGCGGGCGACCGCGGATGGGACCACGCCGAAGTCACCGCGGGCGGCGTGCCGCTGGGCGAAATCGACTATCGCACGATGGAGTCGCGGCGCGTGCCGGGCCTCTACCTGATCGGCGAGATGCTGGATTGCGACGGACGCATCGGCGGTTTTAATTTTCAATGGGCGTGGGCGACTGGCTATCTGGCCGGACGCGCCGCAGCCCAGCCCGATTGAACTTGACCGCGTCGCCTAAGCTGCGCGATAAACTCACCATTGTCGGCCGCGGCCTGAAGGTACTCGACGGGGCGGCCGCGCCGATTGCCGCATCGCCGGCACCGCGCGCCACGTGAGGATCGCACCATGATGAAATTTGGCCTGATGTTCGACTTTCGCAATCCCGCGCCGTGGGCTCGCGGCTACCCGGAATTTTACCGCGCGCAGCTCGACGAAATCGTGCGCGCCGAAGAGCTGGGCTACGACAACGTGTGGCTCACCGAGCATCATTTCGTCGAGGACGGCTACAATCCGGCCGTACTGCCGGTGGCGGCGGCGATCGCGGTGCGCACCAGCCGCATCCGGATTGGCACGTTCGTGCTGCTCATGCCCTTTCACAACCCGGTGCGGCTGGCCGAAGACGCGATCGCGATCGATCTGCTCTCGAACGGACGCTTCGACCTGGGCGTCGGCCAGGGCTATCGCGCCGAAGAGTTCGTCGCGCTCAACCAGCCGCGCAGCCAGCGCACGTCGCGGATGGCCGAGGGTATCGACCTGGTCCATCGCCTGTTCACGCAGACCGACGTGAGCTTCGCCGGCAAATACACGCAGGTCAGCGGCATGACGCTCTATCCGCGCCCGGTGCAAAGCGGCGGACCGCCTATCTGGCTGGGATGCCGCACGGCCAAGGCGACCGAGCGCGCGGCGCGGATGGGCTTTCATCTGATGGCGACGCTCGGGCCCGACCCGGCGATTCCGTACCGCGCGGCGCTGACCGCGCATGGCCGCGATCCGCAGGCCTACAATATCGCGCAACTGCGCGCGGTGTACGTGGCGCCAACCGCCGACCAGGCGTGGGCCGACGCGGCGCCACATCTGCATTACATGATGGTCATGTATGCGAAGTGGCTGGCGGAGGCCAACGACGCCGAAGGCGACCGTGCCATCTGGGAGATCAAATCGCCCGCGCAACTGCGCGACTCGCCGCTGGCCGAAGCGCTGATGATCGGAACGCCCGCGGAAGTCGCGCGCAAGATCGACCAGTTCCGCACTGAGTATACCTGCACGCATTTCGTGATGGCGACGCAACTGCCCGGACTCGACCCGGCCAAGGCGACGCGCTCGCTCGAACTGTTCGCGCGCGAAGTGATGCCGCGCTACCGGACCGACGGATGACTAATCGACTGACTAATGCACGCGCGCCGCGGATAATTGCTCGCGCGCATAACTGTTCGGCGCGTCGGGGAAGCGCCGCGGGGAGAAACTATAATGGCAAATCTGCTCGAGGGAAAAATCGCCTTAATCACCGGATGCGGCAGCGGTATCGGACGCGCGACCGCGATCGCCTTTGCCCGCGAGGGCTCCATAGTGACCTGCGCCGACGTCGACCAGGCGGGCGGCGAGGCTACAGTCAAATCAATTATCGAGGCCAAGGGTAAGGCGGAATTCGTGCGCGCGGACGTGACCGACCCGGCCCAGGTGCAGGCGCTGATCGCGCGCATCGCCAAGAGCCACGGCCGCCTGGATTGCGCGTTCAACAACGCCGGAATCGAAGGCGACCTGATCGAATCGCACGAAACCACCGAACGCAATTTCGACCGCGTGATGGGCGTAAACGTCAAGGGCGTATGGGTATGCATGAAGCATGAGATTACCCAGATGCTCAAGAATGGCGGCGGCGCAATAGTCAATACCGCCTCGGTCGCCGGGCTGGTCGGCTTTGCCGGACTGTCGATATACGTCGCGAGCAAACATGCCGTGGTCGGACTGACCAAGAGCGCGGCGGTCGAGTACGCGCAGGCCGGCATCCGCGTTAACGCGGTCTGTCCGGGGCCGGTCGACACTCCGATGATGGAGCGAATCGGCAGCAACGAAGGCGGCCCGACGCGCAAGGATTTTGAGGCGATCGTGCCGATGCGGCGCTACGCCCTGCCGCAGGAGATCGCCAACAACGTCGTCTGGCTGTGCAGCAACCAGGCGTCGTACGTCACCGGCGTGGCGTTGCCGGTCGACGGCGGACTCTACGCGACGTAAGCGGCGAGCGCATAGCCAGTCGGGCGATCGCGGCGGCGAGCCAAGTGACTATCGGACCGCATAGCCAATTGCGCGTCAGGCGGCGGCATGATGCGCGAGCGTGATGCCGAGCTGTTCCGCGGCATTGACGCCGAACATCCGCGCCAGGACGGACTCCTCGACGCGGGCGGCGGCCATCGTGTCGATCGCATCGTGCGCGCTTACCGTGTCGTGATGCGGGTAGCGCGAGCCCCAGACGATTTTTTCGGCGAAATCGTGGGGCAGTCGCTGAATCAGCCGCTCTTCGGCGTCGAAGCCGAGCATCACGTTGCCCTCTTCCCATAGCTCCTCGACGTCGGTGCGTACGGGATAGTAGTGCAGCAGCGGGAAGGTGCGCGTCGAGGCCTCCATCTTTTCGAGCACCTCTTCCATCCACGAGGCTTTGCCGTGCGCAACCACCACCTTCATCTTCGGAAAGCGCTGCATCACGGTAAATCCGATCAGCGTCGCCGCAACGAACATGTGATTGTCGAGCCACGGCGCGATGATTGGAGCGATCGGATGGCCGAGCGGCGGCGTCGCGACGAAGGTAAAGCCCTGACCGCCACCGCCGCCGGAATGCGGTCCGCCGCCCACGTCGGCAATTGCGAAACGCTGATTGACGCGGCCCTTGACCTTCTCAAAGAACGGCGCGTGCGAGGTCCATTCCGGATTCCACAAGCCGGCGGCCGGATGAACCGCGGCGGCGAGACCGAGGGTTTCGAGCTCAGCCCACAGGGGATCGTAAATCGGATGGGTGAAGTAGTGGCCTTCGAGAAACATCGGGCGAATAAAGGCGCCGCGGAAGCACGGAATCTTCGCCACCCGGCGCAGCTCCGCGACGGTAAAGTCCATGCTCTGCAACGGCACCATCGCGGCCGCGAACAGCCGATCCGGCGCCGCCGCGCAAAAGTCCGCGATCCAGTCGTTGTAGGCGCGCGCCAGCGCGTGGGCCACGTCGGGGTCTTCCACCAGATGGAAGCCCTCGCCGAACCAGGTCGGATAGAGAAACGCCTGGTCAACGCCCATCGCGTCCATGTCGCGCAGGCGGGCTTGGGGATTGGAGGCGCCCGCGGTCATCGGATGGCGGTGGGTGGGGTCGAGCTCGCCGACCTGGTCCCAGGTCATCCCGGGCCGCCAGATCGCATGGCGCGGGATATTCGAGTTCATCGTATCGCGGAAGATTTTACCGTTGACCTTCAGATACGAACCGAGCTTGCCCTCCTCGCGCCACAGGGCGTGTTTGCCGAGGACGCGATATTCGGGCTCGAGATATTTGGTCCAGATTTCGTGAGACTCGACGACGTGCGAGTCGGCGTCGAGGACGGCAAAGGGCTTTTTACTCATGCTTCCGAACCTCCGCCTAACGCCCACGCCCGCCGACACTGGCCGAATAGGTGGCGCGCTGCCGCATCACCGAGGCGTCGGGCTTGAGCGCGGCCTTGATCTCCTCTTCGGTGGGCCACCAGTCGGGCCGCTCGATTTCGGTCACGCGATCGCGGATGAAGTCCTTGGGCGTCTCGATTCGGTACATTTCGCGCGCATTCTGGCCGAGGAATTTATTCTGGTATTTTTCCGGCAGCTCGCACTTGCGCATCGTTTCGATCGCGCGCCACGCGTCGTCGCCATCGTGATGGTACACGTCGGAGGACCACGCCAGGATGTTTTCGTAGAAGTCCGGCAGCCGCGATGGCGGCGCCTCGTCGCCCTCGAAGCCGGTCACGCAATGCGCGACGAAGGTCTCACGCGGCAGACGCTTGAGCGGCGCCATTTGCCGCTCGTTGCGATAGAGCCGGTAGTACTTGTCGCATTCGTCGAGCACGAAGCTGAGCCAGGTCGAAGAGGCCTCGAAGACCGCGGCGTTGAGCTTGGGAAAGCGCTCGAAGAACCCGGTCATCAGGACCATCGCGACCCACAGTGAGGCTTCGGCCTGAAAATCCTGCACGTTGACCAGGAAGTTGTGCGGCAGACCGGAAGAGAAGGCGGCGATGCTGATCAGCTCGGCGCCGGAATGCTGCTCGGTATAGCCGGGCGGCTTGAGCGAGCCGAAGGCCGGGAACGGATGCATCCCGTAGACCACGCCGGTCTCTTCCATTGCGGCCCACACGCGATCGTACTTGGGCTGGAGCGGATAATTGCCCATCGCGTCGATCGGCCGCACCAGTCCGACGCGGCAACCCCGGTCGGCGACCCGGTAAACCTCCTGCTCGGCGAACTTCGGATCCTGCATCGGCAGCATCGCGGCGAAGAACAGACGCGCGGGATTTTCCTGGCAGTACTCGAAGGCCCAATCGTTGTACGCCTTGCACATGGCCTTGGCACCGACCGCGTTGAGCAGCCACGGGTAGGTATCGATATCGGTGGGAATGATCATCACCTGGTCGATGCCCTGGACGTCCATGTCGCGCAGCCGCGGCTTGGGCTCGTAGGAGCCCTTGTGGTCGAGATATTCCGCCTGCTCGGCAGTGATCGCGGTTTCGCGCTTCAAGTTGCGCACGTTGAAAGCGCGCTGAATGTCGTGCTTGAGGCCGGGGCCCGCGAGCGAGAGCACGTTCATGATGCCGGGGGTGCCGTGGATCCGCTGCGCGCCGATACCCGCCGCGGCTTTGCCGTTGACGATGAGCTGCCTGCTCTCGGCGTCGAACCAGATGGTGTTTTTGAGCGCGTCGTACTCGTCCTTGGTCAACCAGTCCTTGGCGCGCTCCCAAAGCCAGGGCGGCTCGGTGACGTGGGCGTCGCAGTCGAACGTGGCGAAGGTCTTCGTCATCGGCGCAAATTTCTGAACTGGCATACTTCTGCTCCTCGCTGGTTTGCGTGCCACTGATCGGATCAGCAACGGGTAATTATATAGTTTCGAGCCAGACCTCGGGCATCGTGACCGCGCCATGGCGGGCAAAAATCGCTTCGATCTCCTGCATGTCCTCCGCCGAGATCGACCAGCCGACGGCGCCGACGTTATCGTCGACCTCTTGCGCATTGCGGCAGCCGACCAGCGCGGTACTGACTATTGGATTCGACAGCGTCCACTGCAATGCAAATTGCGGCAGGCTCTTGCCGTAGCGCTTGGCCATCGCCTTGAGATCCTCGATCGCGCGCAAATTCTTGAGGAAATGATCGGAATCGAACAGATGCTGGAACAGATTGAGATTACCCAACTGCCCGCGCTTGGCGCGCCAGTCACCCTTGTCGAAGCTCATCTCCTCGCTGAACGTGCCGGTGAGCATTCCGTAGGCGAGCGATCCGTAGGCCATCACACCGATCTGGTTGGCGCGGCAGTAGGGGAAAATATCCTTCTCCATGCGCCGATCGAACATGTTCCAGCAGTACTGTACGACGTCGATGCGGCGCGCCTTCATGCAAGTCTCGATTTCGCTGAGCATGAAATTCGATAGGCCGACCGCGCGGACCTTGCCCTGTTTGACCAGGTCGTCGAGCGCGCGCATCGGCTCGTCAAACGGGATCGTGCGGTCGGGCCAGTGGATCAGGTAGACGTCGACATAGTCGGTTTCGAGCGCGGTGAGGCTTTTTTCGATCGACTCCATCACGCGTTTGCGGCTGCTGTCGCGGTAATTGGTCGCCTTGGGATAGCCGACGCCGAACTTGGTCGTGATGATCGCTTCCTTGCGCCGCGCGCCGAGCGCCTTGGCCAGCGACTTTTCCGACGCGCCGAAGCCGTAGGCCTCGGCCGTGTCGAAGCTGTTGACGCCCACATCAAGCGCGCGGTTGATCGCCTTGATAAACTCGGTCTCCTCGATACTGCCGTAGCCGCCGCCAATCTCCCAGCAGCCGAAGCCCATCGCGGAAATCTTGATGCCGGTCTGACCGAATTCGCGATACTCCATTATGCGTAACCTCCCGAGCCGTGGCTCGATGTTTTTTAATCTTGTGAGCGACTTCGATGATGCGCCCGTGAGGCGGCGGATCAGGCCGCGGGCACCTGGCGGCCGAGTTCGACGATCGGGGCGAAGCGCTTGATCAGATCGAGCGCCCCGCCGTCGGCCATCGCGATCGCCAGCTTCTGTGAAAATACCACGACCCGGCTCGCCCCGGCCTCGGCGTAGCGGCGCAGATTGTCGAGCGACAGCCCGTCGGCGTGAGGATCGACCAGCGCCGTGATATGCAGCGCCTGCGGATCGCGGCCATGGGCGGCGGTCAGCTTGCGCAGCGCCGCGACGTCGCGCTGCAAGGATTGTGGATTGGGCACCAGCGGCATCCAGCCGTCGTAGGTTCGCGCCACCCGCTCGAGCGCCTTGGGGCCGTGACCGCCCAGCAGAATCGGCGGACCGGACTTCTGCACCGGCTTGGGCTCGCAGCGCAGTGCCGGGAAGCGCACCAGATCGCCCGCGTACGCGGGTTCGCGATCGGTCCAGAGCACGCGCATCGCCTCGGCGGTCTCGCGCAGGAGCTTCCAGCGTGAGCCGAAATTCGCGCCCATCGCCTCGGTCTCCTCACGCATCCAGCCCGCGCCCACGCCCAGGATGACGCGGCCGCCCGAATAAAGATCGAGTGTGGCGATCGCTTTGGCGGTGATCAGCGGTTCACGCTCAGGCAGCAGGCAGATCCCGGTGCCGAGGCGAATGCGCTTGGTGACGGTGGCGGCGACGGTCAGCGCGATGAACGGATCGACCCAGCGGCCGTAGTGTTCGGGCAGTTCACCGACGCCGCCGGGCACCGGCGTCTTGAAGCCGATCGGCACCACCGGATGCTCGGGGATCCAGAGCGACTCGTAGCCGGCGGCCTCGACCGCGCGCGCGATCGCGTCGATCGGGCCGGTCTTCGCGGTGGTCGCGACCAGAATACCTATGTCCATGGTGTATCCACTCCTTCACCGCTTACGCCGGCGCGCGCGGCCGCACCAGGTGCGCCGTAGCCGCGTTCGCAGCATACCGCGAATCGCCGTCGGGTTGAAAACCGCCGCGCAGGGCGGAATCGCCGCGCGGCGAAAATCTCGCGGCGCCAGCTGGAGTTCGCGCCGCTTGACGCCGCTTGGATATCCTTGACGATTGCGGTCCGTGATGCTTTCAAATCAGATAGACCGGCAAACGACGTGGGCGCCAGATCGTGCGCCGGTTCGCGGCTCGGATCACGCTGGCGGCTGGGATCACGCTGAAGGTTCGCATGCGGAGAACAATGGCCAATCCATTCGTAAAATACTCATCGCTGATCACCCTCGATCGTTATCTACGCACGCGGCAGCAGATCGATCCCGGCCTGATCGTGACGCTCGAGCAGGTCGCGCTCGCGGTAAAGCGCGTCGCGCATGAACTGGCGGGGGCCGCGCTCAAGGGCGGATTCGGCCATAGCGGATCGATCAACGTGCATGGCGAGCGCGTCGAAAAGCTCGACGAATGGTCCAACAACGTCTTCGTCGACACCTTTTCCGGCGGCGGTCCGGTCTGCACGCTGATCTCGGAAGAGATGGAGGAGCCGCGGCACGCCCGGGCGCAATGCACCAACGACTCGTATGCGCTGCTCTATGATCCGCTCGACGGCTCCTCGAACACCGATATCAATGGCGCGCTCGGGACGATTTTCGCGGTGCGCCGGCGGCGGCCCGGCCACGGCGAAGGTATCGAGGACGTGCTCGCGGCCGGCAGCGCGCAGATTGCGGCCGGCTACGCGCTCTATGGGCCGGCGACGATGCTGGTATGGACGGCGGGCGACGGCGTCAACGCCTTCGTGCTCGACCGCGGCATCGGCGAATTCGTACTCTGGCAGGAAAAAATCCGCATGCCCGAGCGCGGCAAGACCTACGCCGTCAATCAGGCCAACGCCGCGCGATGGAATCCGGGCACGCGCGCGCTGATCGAGCGGCTGTGCGGACCGAAGGCCGAGGGCGGGGGCTATTCGCTGCGCTATTGCGGCGCCTTCGTCGGCGACTTCCATCGATGCCTGCTCAACGGCGGACTCTTCTTCTATCCCAGCGAGGTAACCGCCGGCGGCGCGCCCAAGGGCAAGCTGCGCCTGATGTACGAGGTCGCCCCGCTATCGATGCTGGCCGAGCACGCCGGCGGCGCCGGCTCGACCGGGCGCGGGCGCGCACTCGAGGTCGTCCCCGAGCGCATCCACGAGCGCGTGCCGGTCTATATCGGCAGCGCGGAGGAAGTCGCGCTGGCGGTGAAGCTCAAGGTCGAGGGCTGATCGGGACCGCACGCGGCGACGGCCCGCCCGATCCCCGAGGCGCGCTACGCGCGGCGCGCAGGTCTTGATTGCATGCGCGCGGCGCGCGCATTACGGATCCCCGATAGTCGTGATCGGGCAACTCGGCGTCGGGCCCCCCGACGGCACGGCGTGCGGCAGTCCCTGGGCGCTGTTCTGCTCCAGGCGCGTGAACGGCGTGCCGGGCAGCGGATTGGTCGCGACCGTCAACAGATTCTGGTTGGCCGGCGGGGTCATCGTATAGGCCGAGGTGCAGAGCGTTGGATTTGTGTCGCAATCGATGGCCGCCGGCTGATAGTTCGAATCCATGACGGTGACGCGATAGTCAACACAGCCTTCGACCGGACAGGCGTAGTATGCTTCGCCGTCCGCAACGTCAGGGCACGGATTGAAGTTACTGCACGAGCAGTCCGGCGCCGGATTCTGGAACGTGGGGCAGGAGGTGCCGCAGCCGGCCTGCTTGGTCGGCGTGAGACATTCGCCGACGGGCGATTGGCCCTCCGTGTTGAGGTCGTCCTGGCGCACGTAGAACGTCAATATGCCGTTGTTGTAGTAATAGCTATCACTACTGGGAGTAACTTTAGTAATGTCGGTGCCAGCATTAGTCAGTTCAAAGGGCTGGTAGACGCATAACCGCTTCGACCTGTTCGGATCCTCGCGATCAACCACGGTCTCGAGTCTGATCTTGAGATTCGGATCGGCCGGCGTGTCGCAACTGGCCGTGTCGCCGCTGCCATTGGGCAACTTGAGCCCCTTGCCTGGGCAGTCCTTGAAAAGCGGCTGTTGCGTGTCGAGATTCCAGCACTGCGTGCGCATCCAGTACTGGCCCAGCGGGTCATTGAAAAATGGCGGACTGAGGATGCCGGTGGGCGATCCCCAGGATCTGAAGCCACGCGTGATTTTGAGCTTGTCCGGCGGTCCATTCACACCGTTGTAGACCAGCGAAACGCGCACGTAGAAGGTGTGATTATTCTGAGTCGGGCTGATATGTGCGTCGGTGAGCCCGATATCCACGACCTTGGGAATGCCCGCGATATCCTGATTGGTCTTATGCGCATCGATCGTCTTAGGCACGCTGATCGTATAGCCATATCCGTTTTGAACCTTGGGTTCCCAGACGCCGTTATTATTGCGCCCGTGAAGATCCATGCTCCAGTGCTGGCCTGGGTAGAGCGTCGGATAATCGACCGTATCCTTGGTGAAGGTGATCCATTGCTCGTATCTCTCATCGAGCGGGGGCACGTTATCGGCCGGCGGGGGTTTAAACCCCTTCTCGGGCCAGAGCGCCTGAAATTCGAGCGTGCCCACCTGCCCCGCGGAAATCAGCGAAGTCGGCCGGCCCTCCAGGACGGCGTTCTGACCGCCAGTCGCGAGACATTCGTCGATCGCGTTGGAGGCAACATTGAAGGGCAGGTTGTTGAGCGAGATCGGATATTCACCGGGAATGAGCGTGTTGCTAGTTGAATCGACGACTGACAACCCGGTCAGCGACCCGTCGCGATCGACTATCACAGTATTCTTGTCGCCGTCGTCAAAATCCCCCAGATTGACCAATTCGGTAAATATCTGATGACGGAAATCGACGTTGGTAAACAGCAGCCCCTCGGTAGTGGTCGTCGCCGGATAGGCACTCTGGTTGTTCTTGAACCAGCCGAGCGCGGCGTCGCCCTCGTAGATGAACCCGCCATGCGAGGATTTGTAGTTGGCAAGAAAGGTGTTATCCGCGGTCGTCAGATGGGGAGTTATATCGACATTGAAATTAACGAAGTGATCGTCGACGATGCGCGGCGGCCCGTCGTAGATAAAGAATCCACTGAAGTTGAAAGTCGGATCGGGATAGCCGAGACCAATCTGATCGAACGCCGCCGGCGTCTGATCGATACAGCCACGCTTGCCGCCGCCGGCCGGGTAGGCCGAATTCACGTCCGGGCACGGACCGAACCGATCGACATTATTCTGGCTAACGCCCACCACCACGGAATTCGCGAACATCGACCATACGCCCGGCGCGCTGCCGTCGGCGCCGCCAGCCGTAACGATCGAGATATCGTCGCGATTGGTGGCCAGACGGGCATTATTGAAAACAAACCAATCGGGCCGGATCCAGGCGCCCAGGTAACGGTTGCGCGAGGCATTGAGGCCGTTAAAGGTCGCAATCAATGCGTTAGTCTCGTCGCCCGGCTGCCCGACCTGCAGCGGATGCAGCTGGCCGGTCCAGGTATTGAAAGCCTCGCCGAAAAAGCCGTCATAGCAGGCGTGCGCGCTGTTGTTCAGAAAGGTGCCGACCGGCACGAAAGGCAGCCGTCCGCTGGGCGGCGGCACGTACCAGTAGCCGATACCGACGCCCTGGCATCCGCCGATCGAATTGCCGATCATGTTGGTGGTCGGGTTGACGATCCAGAATCCGCTCGCCGGTTCGGTATATAGTTGTTCGGTGGTGCATTTGGTATTTTCTTTCGGATAAGTCGGCGCATTAATCAGATCGTTGCCGCCGTTCCCATCCGGCACCATGCACGATCCGTGCGACGGATTTGTCTGGCTATCGACGTCGGGAACATTCAGGCCGTCGTAGCCGAGCGAATAGGCAAGGTTATCGCCGCTCCACCAATAGGCCGGAATCGCGCTGGCGGGCGAGATGCCGAAGTTGTTACTGGTCGCGCCCAGCCCCAAATTACCCTGAAATGTAATTTTATCTTCGTCGCCGATCTCTTCGTAAAAGAGATGGCCGTCGGCGCGCACGCAGACGTTATTGGTTATGTTGAGGTTAGTCGTCGAGTGGACCGTAACACATTTGTTGTAACTGTGATGTATACTGTTGGAATCGACCAGCGGAGAGGTTTTCAATATCCCGTCCTGGTGGAAGTGGATCGGGTAGCTGCCCAGCGAATCCTTGCCGTAGCCCGCGATCTCGACACCCTGGATATTCACCGCCGCGAAACCATGCAGCACCCTGGTTTCGCCGCCCCAGGCCTGGTCGAAGAGCCCCGCATTGGCCCATAGCACGCCGCCGGCGCAGGTGTCGCCGGTGCCGTTGTCGCATACTGTGGCGCCATTCCCGGTGGGCCACGACGCGGGCTGCCGGCTTCCGCTGGTACCGCCAGCCGTGGTGGAAAACTGATACACCTGGGCGCCGATTCGTACCTGAATCGCACTACTTGTCGAATAGCTATTATTCGCCATCCAGAAGGGCAGAGTGGATGAGGTCAGCTTGATATTGCGGCTGAGCAAACCGACCTCGGCGCGCTCGTCAACGCCAAAGTTCTTGCTGGCCGGATCGCAGAAGAAGGCCGGCAGCACGGTGCCGGCGGAATTTTTGCACGCCGGATTCGAGGGATCGGCGGAGGAAGGAGCGAGCCCGCCGAAATGGTAGTATTGCAGCGGTTGAACCAGGGTCAGCAGGTATCCGCCATTGATGCTGTCGACCTGCGGATCCGCCGCGAGTTGCGCGATTTCGGTCTCGAACGGCGAGTAGCTGGTCGTCGCGATCGCGATCCAGTCACCCTGCTTCCAGCCGCTGGCCGCGTCGATCACATTGTCGGTGACATGGATTGTCCGCGCGTCGGGTTCGGTCACCGGCGCACCAAGGCCCTTGCCGGCACCATAAAGGGTGGGATCGCCCGCCGGCTTGAGCAAGGTCGTCCAATTGACGCCGTTGGGCGGAACTCCCTTGGCGCCGTACATATTGAGCGTGCCGTCCTGGCAGACCAGAATACCCTTGTCGAAACGCGACGCTTCGCCGTCGCGATTTCTGCAATCCGGAACGAAGGGCAATTTATCGGGTCGCACCCCGGTCAACTGGATCGTCACCGTATTGCCCGCGTTGCCGGTACCCGATCCGATTGGACAGCTCGAGTTGCCGACCTGCAAAGTGCCGTGAATAAAGATGTTGGCGGTCTGCAGCGACAGATTGCCGCTGTTGGGAAAGGATAACGTCGCGCCTTTTTCAATCGTGATGTCGCCCAGATTGACGAACGACTGGTCGACGTAATACGCCTTTCCCGCGCAATTTCCCGAACCAATCCTGACCGGCTTATTGGAATTTCCAGCGGGCGACACGCAGATCGAAAGCGCTGCTCCGGTCATCAGGGCCGAGCAATCCGCATACGCCCCGCGCACGTTGAGCAAGCTGAGCGCCATTAAAGCAACCATCAGACTCGTGAATTTGAGCGGCATATAGACCAAAGAGGACTTGAATGCATCCTTTCCTCTACGGATATCGCGGTCCATCTTCACCTCTTCAGGGAGTCAATGAGTGCGGCATAAAACGCAATGCTGCGTACGGGACGTGCTTCGTCGAGCCAAAGCTCGCGCGCCAATGCCGAAATACCACATTCCAAAGCGTGCAGCTCGATAAGATAGCGTAACGTCATAGACGCAGGCCAAAATGCAACCTTCGAGTCTTTTCAGCGTCCGAATCTTAATGGTGGCAATGATGAAGATCAATCATGACATGAGCCGCGGTATCCTAATTGGGCCTTAGAAACGGATTAAAGGCTATTTATCGCGATAGTACCGTGCACAAGCGGAATCGGGGGGCGGGAAAGCATGCCGCTTTGCGCGCAAAGGCGGCGTTGGGTCATTATTGAGGCGTCGCGTGCGTTGCAGGCGACTCATCGGTGTATTACAGCCTGTCGTGTCCGACCGATCAGGAGGATTTCTGAATGGACGATCGCAATCTTCTATCCGGCATTCGCGTGATTGACTGCGGAACCTACGTCGCGGGGCCAGCGGCGGCCACCGTGATGTCGGACTTTGGCGCGGACGTGATCAAAATCGAACGGCCGGGCGGCGGCGACCTGTGGCGGCTGTTTTCGAGGCTCCCGGGCTCGGCCCACTCGGAAGTCGACTGGTGCTGGATTCTCACCAACCGCAACAAGAAGAGCGTCGCGCTGGATCTCGCTGATCCGGCCGCACGCGAGGCTCTGATCCGCCTGGTGCGCACCGCCGACGTCTTCCTGACCAACTATCAGCGCCCGCTGCTCGATAAGTTCGGGCTCTCGTGGGAAGAGCTGGCTGCCGTCAACGAGCGGCTGATTTACGCCCACCTGACCGGCTATGGCGACGCCGGCGAGGACGCCGACGATCCGGCCTTCGATGCATTGGCCTACTGGGCACGGTCGGGCCTGATGATGTCGGTGACCGGGCTCGACGGGACACCGGGCGGACCGCGTCCCGGGATGGGCGATCATCCGACCTCGATGTCGATGTTCGGGGCGATCATGCTCGGCCTCTACCAGCGCGAACGGACGGGGCGCGGATCGCGGGTGACCACCTCGCTGCTGGCCAGCGGAGCGTGGGCCAACGCGTGCGATATTCAGGCCAAGTTCTGCAACGCAACGTTTCCGCAGCGCGGCGAGAGCAAACATCCGCCCAACCCGCTGACGGCCGCGTACCTGACGCGCGACAGCAAGCTGTTTCTGCTCGTTCAAATCGATCCCGACAACGAGTTTCCGCGGCTATGCGCGGCCTTCGGGCAGCCGGAACTGGCGACCAACGATTTGTTCGCCGACAACGCCGGGCGGGCGCAAAATGCGGGTGCGCTCTATGCGATCCTGCAATCCCAGTTCGAGACCCGCGAGCTGGCCGAGTGGCGCACGATTTTCAAGCGCAACGACGTCAAGTGGGCACCGCTGCCCAGGCTCGACGAGGTGGTCAGCGATCCGCAGATGCGCGCGGCCGACGCCTTTATCAAGATTGACTACCCGGGCATCGGCGTTTTCGACACGGTAAACAGTCCCGTATTCGTCTCCGGGGTGACCAAGCGCACGCCCACGGCCGCCCCCGAAATCGGGCAGCATACGCGTGAAGTGCTCCGCGAACTCGGCTATTCCGAAAGTGCGATTGACGCCTTGGAGCGCGGCGTCAGTCCGCAATCCTGATCGGCGGCGCGGCGCTTGCGTCCGAAATTATTCAGGGCGGTGATCGCGAGTGTCACCCGCGTTCACCGCCCTGCCCTATGTCATAGCCACAGCCGCCAACACCGGCTATTACCCACCCAGGCGCGCGGCGGGCGCCGACCGACTGACTATTTGATCGCGATCGGATTCACCGCCGAACCACATCCGTAGACCAGCTTGAGCGGCGCGCCGGCGAACAGGAAAGTATATTGGCCGTCCTTGGCACAGTCGGCCGCCAGATCCTTGAGCCAGACGATCTCGTTGAAGATCACGCCGAGGTTGCAGAGCAGCGCCGAATGCAGGATGCCGAGTCCGCCAGTCTCCTTGTTGAGACCCTGCTCGCATCCGATCGTGTCGGCGGTGATCGACGGAATCTCCATCTTGTGCCACCACTCGACCAGCTCCTTGCTGTACTGAAGGCCCGGCTCGTCGAAGGGCTCGCCCTCGGGAAACAGGGCCTTCTGCCCCTCCTTGTAGAAGCGATCGAGCCATCCCGTATGCAGCACGATGATGTCGTGCTTCTCGATCGTAACGCCCTGCTTCTTCGCCGCGCCGAGCAGGTCATCGAGTGAGAAGCCCTCGTCGCGATCGAGATGCTCCTTGCCGCGGTAGCGCGCCGCGTCGATCAGGATGCCGCGGCCGATCACGCCGTGTTCGGCGATCGGCTTGATCGAACACTTCTGCAGGCCGCCGATCGTGGTTTTGGGATCATACCCATTGTAGAGTTTTTCGCCATACCAGGCATGGCCCAGCGCGTCGTACTGGGTAGTGCCCTGCGGGAACATGGTGACGACGTCATCGGAGTATTTGAGGCCGCCGGGAAAGGGCTTGATCCGTCCGCTGATGTAAAACCCTTCGTCGGCGGTCATCGTATGAATCGGCTGCGCGCGGATCGGATGAAGCGGATCGCCCTCCGGCCGCGCCACCGGAACGCCGAGCATGAACACCTTGCCCTGCTGCACCGCCTTGACGCCGCGCAGAACCTCGGCGCTGGTCAGGAAATTGAGGCTGCCGATCTCGTCGTCCGCACCCCAGCGGCCCCAGTTCTTCGGCAAGCCCTTGAGTACGTCGGTAAAATTCTTCACTTCGGCCATCGCTGATATGCTCCTTCGCTCGATCTGGTGAATCAGGATCAGGCGCGCGCCGGCGCCGTGAGTCCGTAAAGTTCGGCCACGTTGTCGTGCAGCAGCCAGTCCTTTTCCTCTGTGGTCAAGCCTATAGTATGCTTGGCGAGCAACTCCTGCGAGCGCGGCCAGGTCGAATCGCTGTGCGGAAAGTCGTTGGCCCACATCAGCCGGCGCGGATTGCACATGTCCTTCATCTTGAAGGCTACCCAGTCGTCCTGAAACGTCATATAGACATTTTCGCGGAAATACTCACTCGGCATCTTCGACAGCTTGCCGCTGGTCATCCAGTAGCGATGGCGCTCGAAGGCGTGATCCATCCGGTACATGAAATGGGGCGCCCAGCCGGCGTCGGCTTCGACGCAGACGATCTTGAGCGCCGGATTGCGCTCGAATACGCCGCTGAAGATAAACGTGCCGATGATGTCCTGGTTGCCGCGGATGATCGACATGAAGGCGTTGATGCGCGGGCCGCGCGAGGCGCGGGCGACGCCCTCGTTGGAAGTGAGTATGTGGAAGCTAAGCGTCATGCGCTTTTCGATCGCCGCGGCCCAGAATTCGTCATAGATGGGGCTGTCGTAGTCCTCCATCACCGGAAAACCCGGCATCATCACACCGCGCAGACCCATCGCCTTGATCCGGTCGAGGTCCGCGATTCCCTCGGCCGGCGAGCGCATCGCGGTCTGGCCGAGGCCGATCAAACGTTCGGGATGGGGCGAGCAGAACTCGGCGATCCAGAGATTGTAGGCGTCGAAGCAGGCCTTTTTATAATCCGGATCGCGATGGTTACAGAGGATCATGCCGACGCTCGGATAGATGATCTCGGCCGCGATGCCGTCGATCTCCTGGTCGCCAATGCGCGCCTCGGGATCCCATCCGCCGCGATGCAATTCGTCGAACTTGGCGCGCGCCGCGGCGCCCGCCAACTCTTCGGCCTTTTTACCGGCGGCCGCCACCAGGCCCATCGGGATGGTCTCGGTCATCCCGTCGATCACGTAGATGTCGCCGCGGTTATCGTCCCAAACGACGCGCGGCGCGGTGTCCTTATATTTTTTGTCGATATGCGCGAGATAGGTGTTGGGCGGCTCCATGATATGGGAGTCCGCGGAGATGATCGGTTTGGTGGTAACCGTGCTCGTCATGCGATTTCTCCTTCGATCGGGGTGATCCGCGCCGGACCGGCCGCGGTCGCGTCAGAATTCCTTGTTAGTCCAGTTGAGCCGCGCCGTAAAGCAAAAAGCGGACTCTCCGGTCAATCGGCGGAACCGGCCCGCAAGGACGATGCGTCGGTTAGGGAACCTCTGCACAAGGCTCTGCGGTCACCCTGAGCGCAGCGCATGGGTCCCGGATCCGGGATTCTTCGCTGCGCTCAGAATGACAACCTGACTTGTGCAGAGGTTCCTTAGTGGCCGGAAACGCCGCCGCTGGCCGCGCGATTGCGCTGGAGCAGCAGCAAGGGACGGAATCAGCACGACCATCGCACGGTCAGCAGGCGGTTGATATCGTTGAACGAGAGCATCGCGGCCTGCGCCTGAATCGCGCCGTAGATCATGCCGAGACCCTGCTTCTGCCCGGTGACGATCTGGGGCAGATAATTGAAGCCCGGCGAGCCGGGCTGAAGCGGCGACGCATTACTGACCACCAGGGAGAGGATGCCGAGATAATCGACGTGGCCGCCGCGCGCGCGGCGCTCGCGCATGAACGGCGGATCGTGGACGAAGCGAGACCATCATGAAGGTGATCGCACCGAGCGGCAGGTTGATGTAGAAATTCCGGCGCCAGTTCCGTGGCAGAGCCATATAGCGCAATGCGCGCGCGCTGCACAGGCCGGCGCGGTCAATACGACGCCATCATGGCGGCCAGCGCGAAGCGCAGACGATGCATTCAAGGCCGGTCGTTTGACTGTATGCGCATAGCGCAATAGACCAGATTTGCGGCTGCGATCCTTGCGGCCATCAATTCAAACTCGGCGAGGCGCAAATGCAGGTATATGAAATTGGCCAGCGCGGCGGGATTGACGGGCTCAAGCTGACCGAGCGGCCGACGCCCAAACCGGGGCCCGGACAGGTGCTCCTTCGCATGCGCGCGGCTTCGCTCAATTATCGCGACCTGATTATTGCGAACGGCGGACTGGGTTATGCCGCCGGATCGCGGATTCCGCTCTCCGACGGCGCGGGCGACGTGGTCGAAGTCGGCGCCGGTGTCACGCGCGTACGGGCCGGCGATCGCGTCGCGCCGATCTTCACGCAGAGCTGGCTCGGCGGTGAAATCGGACGGCATCTGCCGACCGCGCTGGGCGGCGACATTGACGGGGTGCTGGCGCAATACGTGGTCCTCGACGCCGACGGGCTGGTGCACTACCCGGGCCATCTTGCATATGAAGAGGCGGCGGCGCTGCCCTGCGCGGCGGTAACGGCGTGGAGTGCGCTGATCACGCTCGGGCAGCTTCGCGCGGGCGAAACGGTGCTGGTGATGGGCACCGGCGGAGTCTCGATTTTCGCGCTGCAGTTCGCGCGGATGACCGGCGCGCGGGTGATTGCGACCTCGAGCAGCGACGCCAAGCTGGCGCGGCTGGGCGGACTCGGCGCGGCCGAGCTGATCAACTATCGCACCACGCCCGAATGGGGTAAGCGCGCGGCCGAGTTGACCGGCGGGCGCGGCGTCGACCACGTGGTCGAAGTGGGTGGCGCCGGCACGCTGGCGAATTCGCTGGCGGCGGTGCGGCCGGGCGGCCGGATCAGCCTGATCGGACTGCTGACCGGCTTCGGTGGCGAATTCAATCCGATCCCGATCCTGCTCAAGAGCATCTGCTTTCAGGGCATCCGGGTCGGATCGCGCGATATGTTCGAGGCGATGAATAGCGCGATCGAGACCGCACAACTGCGCCCGGTAATCGATCGCACGTTCGATTTCGCCGAGGCGCCGGCCGCCTACCGCTATCTCGAGAGCGGCGTGCATTTCGGCAAGGTATGTATCCGGATATAGCTATCGCCAGGGCGGCGACTTAGTATTGCCACGGCGACGAGTGAGTAATAGATAAACCCTCGCGAGGAATATGAGTATGGACAATGCGGAACTCGAAGCGCGGATTACCCGGATCGAGGATATCGAGGCGATCAAGCGGCTGAAGGCGCGCTACTGCGCAATCTGCGACGACAAGCACAATCCCGACCTGATCACGACGCTGTTCGCCGAGGACGGTATCTGGGAGGGCGCCGACCTCGGGAGCCATCAGGGGCATGCGGCGATTCGCGCGCTGTTTCAATCCTTTCAGGAGCGCATCAGCTTCTCGCAGCATAACGTGATGAACCCGATAATCGAGGTCGCCGGCGATCGCGCCAAGGGTTCGTGGTACCTGCTCGGGCCGTTCACCTTTCGCAAGGGCAATCGCGCGCTATGGCTCGCGGCCCGCTATGACGACGATTACGTAAAGGTCAACGGCGAGTGGAAGTTCCAGCATCTACGGGCGATTGGCCGGATGGCCGCGCCGTACGCCAAAGGCTGGGCAGCGTAGAATAGTTTCGGTGTCCACGTACGTCGCATCGGACGGGCGACGCGGGAGGGACGCATCGGGAATCCGCAACGAATGAGGCGGGACATGGAACACCCCATATCCCGCCTCTGGCCTATTCAGTCGATTATCTAACGCAGGCCGGCGACAAATTCCTTGAGTGCCGCGTTGAATTCGAGCGGCTTTTCCAACTGATGGAAATGGCCAACGTCCTTGACTACGCTGAGCTTCGCGCCCGGGATATTGTCGGCGAGAAACTTATTCGCGGCGACTGGCGTGGCGTTGTCTTCTGCGCCCGCGATCACGATCGTCGGCGTGCGGATACTCGAAAGCTGGTTCTTGATATTCCAGCCGAAAACGCCGTTAGGATCGGCCATCGACGAGTCGAATACATGTTTTGGGAAATTCGACTGGACCTGAAAGTGACTCTTCATTACTTCGAGGATCTCCGGACGCTCGCGCTTCGATTTCGCAGAGACGGCGCCCTCCAGCAGCGCGCTGAAGGTGCCTGCGAAATCATTCTTAAACGCCGCGGCGGCCTCTTTGGGCATGCCTTCGCCGAGTCCGGTGCCGGAACTCAGGATGACCTGCCCGAGCACACGGCCGGGATTGTCGAGCGTGAACTGCATCGCGATCATGCCGCCGATCGAATTGCCGACCAGCACCGCCCGATCGATCTTTTCCGCGTCGAGCACCGCCTTGACGTCGCGCGCATGCTCCTGGATCGAATAGCCACTTTTGGGCTTGTCCGAGCGTCCGTGGCCGCGATGGTCAATGGCTATCACATGGTTGGTGCGGGCGAACGGGAAAATCTGGTAGTACCAGATATAGCCATTGGTCGTCCACGGATGGAGAAAGACGATTGGCGTTCCCTGCCCGTGAATGTCGTAGAAAATTTTGGTTCCGTTATTTTCAGCGTACGGCATCGAATGGTCTCCCTGCTGCGCGGCACGGACGAAATCGAGCGATCCGCCGGGCCGCGATTAGATTCGTTGGCTCAGGCGTGCGCGCCTCTCAAGCATTGGATATATACCAGCCTGCGCGGTTTTGCACGGATCGACAAGGGCGCGGCGACGGCGCGCGAAAGCGTTGCGGCCGTGGAAACGACGGGCCATGCGATGTTTGACATGGACGGCGCGGTTGCCGGATAAGCGAATATGGCTGCGGGCCGGCGATCGCGGCTCGCACAGGCGCAAGCGGAGGAAATCGCAATGGGACGGATATTCTTGCGGCGGGCGAATCTGATCGACGGCGCAAACGCGCCGCGGAAAAACGCCACGGTGGTGGTCGAAAACAATCGCATCGCGGCGGTCGCGACCAACGGCGACGCACCTAAGCCGGGCGCCAACGACGTCGTCTATGACGTGGCCGGGCGCTCGCTGATGCCCGGAATGATCCAGTGCCATTACCACGTCGCCTACGACAATATCGGCACGCTATTCGACCTCGACATGAAGCATCCGCCGACGATGCTGACGCTGATCGCCGCGAAAAACGCCGAACTGCTGCTGCGCTGCGGCTTCACCGGCGCGGTCGGCGCGGGCACGCTGCACAATATCGACGTGACGCTCAAACGCGCGATCAACCAGGGCCTGATCCCGGGACCGCGCTTCATGGCCGGCGGACGCGACGTGGTGACGACCGGCGATTCCGTCGACTTCCATCCGAGCTGGTGGAAAATGCAGATGGAGGGACTCGGTTTAATCTGTGACGGACCCGACGAATTCCGCAAAGCGGTGCGTGACGAAATCAAGCAAGGCGTCGACATCATCAAGCTCTACCCGACCGGCGGTCACGGCCTGGCGTGGCCGGCCGACGTGATGACGATGACGCTCGAGGAGATGAAAGCCGCGTCCGACACCGCGCACGAACGCGGCAAGAAGATTCGCGGGCACATTATCTCGAAACGCGGGATCATGGCGGCGCTCGACGCGCGGCTCGACGTGATCGATCACGGCGACCAGATGGACGACGAATGTATCGAGCGGATGGCCGAGCAGCGGACGTTCCTGGTGCCGAGCCTGTATTTTCCGTACATGATGGCGGAACAGAAACGGCGCGAGGGCAAGGCGTCGTTTCCGGGCGTCGAGGAGATGACGCGCGGCCTCGAGCATTCGTACCTGACGCTACCGAGGGCCCAGGCGGCGGGCGTGAAGATAGTGATAGGCGACGACTTCGGCACCTCCGCGATGCCGCATGGCGACTACGCCAAAGAGCTCGCGGCATATGTCAACGGCGCGGGAATTCCGGCGCTCGAGGTGATCACGTGGGCGACCCGCAACGGCGCTGAACTGCTCGGGATGGGCGACGAACTCGGCACGATCGAAGCGGGCAAACTCGCCGATCTGATCGTGGTCAACGGCGATCCGGTCAAGGACATCACGGTGCTTCAGGACCGCGCCAAGCTCGACGTAGTGATGAAAGACGGCAAATTCGTCGAATGCCATCTGACGCCGGGCAAAGCCGCGGCCAGGGCGGCATGAATCGTCGCGCGCGGCGCCGATCGGCATAGCGGATAGCCAAGCGTGCTCAGCCCTGAGCATGGGCAAGAGCGGACCGGTGCGGCCGAATAGCTATTAGCTATTCGGCCAATTCGCCGAGCAGCGCACCGGCGTCTTTCAGGTCGACGATGCCGAAGCCCTCGGTGAACCAATTGTAAATTACGCCCAGCATCGTACGCGCCTCCTCGTGGCGACCTTGTTTGTCGAGCAGGCGCGCGAGGCTCGCCGTGGCGCGCAGCTCGGCGGTCCGCGACGCCTGGCGGCGCGCGACATCGATCGATTTGCGCATGCTCGCCTCGGCCGCCGACTGCGCATCGGCGCCGCCGAGTTGGAGATAGAGCGCGCCCTGGACAAGATAGACGAGGGACTCGCCGACCCGCAGCCCGCTGCGTTCGATCTGCTCGATCGCTTCGTCGATCAGCTTGAGACCTTCGCGCGCCGCGCCAGTGTGACCGAGCGCGTCGGCGGCCGCAATTTTCCAATAGAGCTGGTGGCCGCGCCGCTGGTTTCGAAGTCAGCGGCGCCCCCGCGCAATTGCGCAATCGCCTCGTGGAATTGCCCGCGGCCGAGCAGGATCCGCCCGCGGGTGACGGCGGCCTGCGCACTCCACAGCGAGAAACCATTCTCAGTGGCGAGCGCGTCGAGCGCGTCGACATTCTCCATCGCGGTGGAGGTGTCGCCGATTTCGCGGCGAATCTGCGCCAGGCTACTCAGCGCGAGCGCCACCGAGTAGGGTCCGGCGCGGCGCGCCAGCACCAGCGCCTCCTCGCCGCGTGCGAGCGCCTGTGTCGGATAGCCAAGCGCCATCAGGGCCGTGCTCAGGATTGAAAGGATCATCGGACGGGGCTCGCCCACGTCAACGAGCGGATAGCCGGGAAGATCGGCGGGCAGCGCCAGCGCCCGCTGGCAGAAATCAGCCGCCGCGGAGAACTCGCCAAGCAACACGTGAGTCTGCGCGAGGGCGATATACGCCCCCATGAGCATCGCCGGATACCCAGTGCGCTCCGCAATAGTCAGTTGCTCGAAACCCAGCGTGCGCGCCGTCTCCAGCTCGTGGCGCATGATGTAACTAAATTGCAATCCGAAAACCACCCAGTAGAGCGCGTCGACGTCGCCGAGCTGCTCGCAGAGCTCGCGCGCGCGATCGAAGGCCTGCCGCACCTCGTCGGCGCCGGGTCCGCGCAGCGGAATCAGGAACTGGGCGAGCGCGGTGAGCATGTGGATTTCGAGGCGGTCGCGCTCGTCCGAAGGGGGCATCGTGGCGATGAGCTTGAGCGCGGCGGTCATGTGATCGGCGGCTTCGGGATAGGCGGCTCGGCGCGCCGCTTGCCGTCCGGCGAGATCGAGATAGTGAACTGACGCGAGCGCGTTGCCGGAGCGGGTGTGATGATTGGCGAGGTCGGCCAGATGGTCGTCGAGGCGGCCGGCAAAAATATTCTCGATCGCACGGGCCGCGCGATCGTGCAGTACCCGGCGCTGTTGGCCGAGCAGCGAACCGTAGGCGACCTCCTGGGTGAGCACGTGCTTGAAAGCGAAGCGGGTGCCGTGCGAATCGGATTCCTCGTAGATAAAATCGCCGGCCTCGAGGTCGGCGAGCGTCCCTTCAAATTGATCGGCGGAGGTGGCGGCGAGTTCGCGGGCGAGGGCGGCGGGAAATTCGCGGCCCAGGACCGCGACGGTCTGCAGCAGGTCGCGTTGGGCGGGCGCCAGGCGGTCGATGCGCGCGGCGATAATTCCCTGCACCGTTTGTGGAATCCTGACATCGGCGAGCGAACGCGTCAGCGTGACCTCACCGGTGCGGGCAAGGATGCCCTGCTCGAAGAGCGCGCGCACGATCTCCTCGATGAAGAACGGATTACCCTCGGTCTGCGCGAAAATCAGGCGCTTGAGATCGGCGAGCGCGGGCGACGGACCGAGCAGCGCGGCTAGCAGCTCCTGGGTGCATTCGACCGGCAGCGGGCGCATCTCGAGTTCGCCGTGATAGGCGCGTCCGGTCCACCGATGCGGGTACTCGGGGCGATAATTCAGCAGTATCAGAATAGAGGCTTGCTCGATCGAATCGACCATCAGATCGAGCAGCGCCTGGCTCGCCCCGTCGATCCAGTGGAGGTCTTCGAAAATCAGAATGAGCGGCTGATTGGCGCTCTCGCGGATCAGGATGCGCCGGATCGCTTCGAGCGTGCGCTGGCGTTTAATCTGCGGGTCCATGCGGGCCAGCGGATCGTCGCCCTCCTGGATACCCATCAGTGTGAACAGGTAGGGCAGCGTATCGTCGAGCGTGCGATCGAGCATCAGGATTTTGCCGCCGGCCTTCTCGCGCCGCCGACGCAGATCGTCGCTGTCGGCGATGCCGAAATAATCCTCGAGCAACTGGATTACCGGCAGGTACGGCGACGCCTTGCCGTGCGACACGGCGAAGGTCTCGAGCAGCAGGCATCCGCGGCCGGCGACCGCGTTGAACTCATAGAACAGCCGCGATTTTCCCACGCCCGCTTCACCGGCCGCACAGAGTACCTGGCCGTGACCGGCGCGGGCCAATTCCAGCGCATGCTTGACGCGATCGAGTTCCGTGACGCGGCCGCAGAATTTCGTCAGCCCGCGCATCGCGGAAACCTGCAGGCGCGTGCGCAGTGGACCCAGCCCGATCGCCTCGAATACTTCGATTGCGGCGCTGACGCCCTTCACCCGCCGGGCCGAGCGCTTTCAGCGCGAAATATCCGGCGACCAGGCGCGCCGTCGCGCCGCTCAGCACGATCGCGCCGGTCGGTGCGATTGCCTGCAGGCGCGACGCGAGGTTGGTCGTATGGCCGATCGGCGTATACTCGGTGCGCTCGCCGGTCTCGATCGATCGCACCACGACCTCGCCAGTGTGGATGCCGACACGAATCTCGATCGGCACGCGGCCTTCGGCGCGCAGCCGCGCGGCGTAGGTCAAGATCGCGGCCTGCATGCGCAGCGCCGCATACAACGCCCTTTGCGGATGATCCTCGTGCGCGACTGGCGCCCCGAACAGCGCGAACATACCGTCGCCGGTCGATTGCACGACGTAGCCGTCGAAGCGACGCGCCGCCTCGATCATGATGCGCAGTGCCGGATCGATGATCGCGCGCGCCTCCTCCAGGTCGAGGTCCTCCATCAACTCGGTCGAGCCCTTGATGTCCGCGAACAACGCCGTCACCGTCTTGCGCTCGCCCTCGATCACCTTCGAGGCGGCCGGCTGCTCCGGCGCGACGCGGATATTGAGAGCCGTTAATTGAGCTTGGGATGAGATGATTGCGGCAGTGGCCGAGTGTGCGGCGAGCGCGGCGCCGTAATCCTGGCAGAACTTCGCGCCGGGCGGATTTTGAAACTCGCAGGCGGCACAGCGGATCGCGATCGCGGAGCCGCATTCGATGCAGAACTTCGCGTTGGGATTGAGCTCGGCGTTGCAGCTTGCGCAGTGCATTGAATGGCCGGCGCCCCCCGGCGGCGTGGTTCGCGCGCCAAGCTATCACGATCGCGCGGCGCGTTATCTATGCATTCCCTCCCGGTCCGGATGAGTCCGCCATCAATCCGGCGACAGGCGCGCGGGAATCGACTTGTAGCCGACGATGAAATTCGAGCGCACGCGGCGCTGCGGTCCAACCGGCTGCGCGTCGGGATAGCGGCGCAGGAATTCTTCGTAAAAGACCCGGATTTGCATCTCCGCCAGCCGCGCGCCGAGGCAGAAATGCTGTCCCGTGCCGAAGCCGAGATGGGCCGGTTCGGCGCGTGCGGCGTCGAACTTGAACGGATCGGCGAAAACCGCTTCGTCGCGATTGGCCGAGCAATACCAGAGGATCACTTTGTCGCCGGCACGAATCGCCTGGCCGCCAAGCTCGGTGTCGGCGATCGCCGTCCGCCGCATATGCATTACGGGGCTGACCCAGCGCACGATTTCAGCCGCCGCACTGCCCAGCAATGAAGGGTCGTCGATGACGCGGCGCCTCTGCTCCGGATGAGCGGCGAGGGCGAGAAAACCGCCGGCGATCGAGTTGCGCGTGGTTTCGTTGCCGGCCGCGACCAGCAAGATGAACGTTCCGATATAGCGCTCGCGGGTCAGCGCCTCACCGTCGATACGCGAATGCACCAGCATGCTGATCAGGTCTTCGGCCGGCTCCCGCAAGCGCGCATCCCACATCCCGATTGCATACTCGGTCATCGCGGCGATCTTGGCGCCCATCGCTTCCGGCGACGCGCGGTATTCGGGGTCGTCCTCGGCGATCAGCGCATTGGACCATTCGAACAGCCGGGCGCGATCGGGCTGCGGCACGCCGATCAGTTCGGCGAGCATCTGGATCGGCAGTTCGGCCGCGATGTCGGAGACGAAATCGCAGCTCGCGGCGTCGCCGAGGCGATCGAGAATCGCACCGACGCGCGCGCGAATCCGGCCTTCGAGCGCGCGCACGCGCTGCGGCGCAAAGCCCGGCGAGACCATCCGCCGATATTGATTATGCTCCGGAGGATCCATGCTGATCATCGGCGCTTCGGTCTGATCGGCGCCGGCTCCGGCCACTCCGACCACCTGCTCGTCGAACATGCGATGACCGCCATGGCGGCGCTCTGACGAAAAGACTTTCGTATTCTTCGACACCGCCACGATGTCGTCGTAGCGCGTCACCGACCAGAAGCCGCGGCCGTCGGATTCGGGGTTCCAGACGACCGGCGCTTCGTGCCGCAGCCGGGTAAAAGCCGCATGCGGAATACCCTCGCGATAGAGATCGGGATCTTTCAAATCGATGAAGCTGGTCTTCATATCCAACCCCTTTCGTTCGGCGTGAAATCCGCACCGCGCGAGGCGCGCCCGCGCGGCGCCGGCCATCGCGCGGACTGCATCGCCGATCACCGGTGCGCAGATATACCACGGATATATGCACCGGCGGATGCGGCCCCATGAGCGGGGGTGAACGCGGCGCCGGTCGGTAGTACGGAGGTCGCGACCCAGCTAAGGAACTCTGCACAAGTTAGGTTGTCATTCTGAGCGCAGCGAAGAATCCCGGATCCGGG
>JADMIL010000026.1 GCA_015478645.1 Candidatus Binataceae bacterium | reverse complement strand
GACCCATGCGCTGCGCTCAGGGTGACAGCAGAGCCTTGTGCAGAGGTTCCTTAGCGGATAGCAGCGGACGGCGCGGCGGCTGCCGATGGGGCGTCGATCGACGGTGCGGGAACGAGTGGCAGATCCTCCGGCGAGGCGGGCGGCGCGCCGAGTGTCGCGCGCCAGATCGCATAGAAGGGATCGTCGGGATGGCTCCTGGCCAGGCTGATCACCTGCGCGATAGTCGCCTTGAGGTCCCCGTGATTGAGCCGTTCGAGCGCCGCAAAATTATCCAGATCGTGAAAGTAGATCAGGTAGTTGAGCAGGACGGCGTTGTTGAGCTTTTCCTGGTCGAGGTCGAAGCGCTCGAGGCCCGATAGCGTGGGCTTGAGCCGGCCGTAGTCGGCGCTGATTTCGGCGAAGATCGCGACGCGCCGCCGCAGGATTTCTGCTTGCGGCAGGCCGCTCTGGTACAAGCGCAACAGCCGCGCCTCCTCCTGCAGCATGAAGGCCGCGAACTTGAGATCGCTTTCATAGACTCCGCGCGCCGCAATGGCGGCCGGCGAATTGACCCCTTCGGTCGCGCTGAAGAACGCGACCGCGCCGCGGCTGCCGGTATAGGTCGCGGCGGTCTCGTCGAACATCGCGTTGCCGGCCAGGAAGTAGGTGCGATGGAACAGCTCGTGGATGATCACGCCGGCCAGTTCGACCCGATCGAGGCCGAGCAGGCTCGAGAGCAGTGGATCGTCGAAGAAGCCGAGGCTCGAGAAGGCGATTGCCGAGCGCACGTAGGTGTCGAGGCCCGCCGCTTCAAGCCGCCCCGCTTCGGCGTTGGCGTCGGCGTGGCTGAAGTAGCCGCGGTAGGGCACCGCGCCGACGATCGGGAACCACCAGGTGTACGGCGTCAGCGAGGTGCGCGGCGCGGCCATTACGATCCAGACGACCGCGCCGGCGTCGACCTGGGTAACGCTCTGGTAGGAGCCCCCGACGTTGAGGCCCAATTGTTCGGCGGCGAACTTGCGCACAGCCAGCACGGTTTGGAGCTTGGTGCGCGCGTCGGCCGACAGGTTGGGGCCCGCGAGCACCTGGCTGATGGGCCGGCGATGCCAGAGCAGACGGCCCTCTTCGTAAGCCGCGTGAGGGACATAGCCGACGTCGCATCCGGCGAGGCAAATCGCGATCACGACCGCAATCGTCGTGCGAAGCGCCCGGCGCGCGGGTAACGCGCGGCGCGGCGTTGCCCTTCCGGCGCTACTGCGCCGCCCAGCCCGATCGATCATCGCCGCGCCGCAAACGCCGTCAATCGACGGCTTCGCGCGCCTCGCCGGTGGCCGGCGCGTACTGAAGTTCGAACAGCCTGCGGTAAAGTCCCGGCCGCTGGAGCAATTCCTGATGCGTGCCGCTCTCGCGCAGCACGCCGTTGCTCAGCACCATGATGCGGTCGGATTTCTCGATCGTCGAAAGGCGATGCGCGATGACCAGCGCGGTGCGTCCGGCGAGCAAGTGGTCGACGGCAATCTGGATCAGGCGCTCGGTCTCGCTGTCGATGCTCGAGGTCGCCTCGTCCATCACCATCACGCGCGGATCGTAGGCCAGCGCGCGCGCGAACGATAATAGCTGGCGCTGGCCGGCCGAGAGATTGGCGCCGCGTTCGTGAATCTCCTCGTGCATGCCGCCCGGCAGCGGCTCGACGAAGCGCATCGCCTGGGCCCGCGTGAGCGCCTCGCGCACGGTCTGCTCGCTCAGCTCGACGCGGCCCAGTCGCACGTTTTCCAGGATGTCGCCGGCGAACAGAAAGACGTCCTGCTGGACCAGCCCGATGGTGCGCCGCAGCTCGGTCAGATCCCAATCGCGGACTTCGACGCCGTCGACCAGGATGCGCCCCGAGGTCACGTCGTAAAAGCGGTTGAGCAGCTTGATGATGGTCGATTTGCCCGAGCCCGTGGGACCGACGATCGCGATCTTCTGGCCGGGCGCGACGCTGAAGCTCAGATCGCGCAAAACCGGTTCGCCCTGGCGATACTCGAAGCTGACGCGATCGAAAACGATTGCGCCGCGCGGATTCGCCACCAGCCGCGGCACCGGCGGACTGGCGATCGTCACCGGCGTCTCCATCAGCACTTCGAGCCGCTCGACCGCGGCCAGTGCCGATTGCAGCGTGGTGTATTTCGACGCGATATCGCGCAGCGGCGTGAAGAACATCTGCGCGTACTGGATAAAGGCGACCAGCGTGCCGATTCCGACCAGATGACGAATGACCTGGCCGCCGCCGATCCACAGGATGATCGCGACGGTAAACCCGCTGAGCGCCTCGACCGAGGAGAACTGACCGGCCTCGTACACGTTGGCCATCATCTGCGAATCGCGGCTCAGTTTGTTGAGTTCGTCGAACTCGCGAAAGCTCTCACGCTCGCGCGTGAAGAGTTGAATGGCAGACATCCCGCTGAGCGATTCGGAGAGATAGGCGTTGAGCGCGGCGAAGCGCTCGCGAATTTCGCGATAGACGGTGCGCGATCGCACGCGGAAAAAATTGATAATCACCAGCAGCGGCGGAATCGCGCATAGCGACCACAGCGCGAGATGTGCGTCGAAGGCGAACATGATCGCGACGATGCCGCAGAGCATCAGCAGATCGACGAACATGGTAAGCGACCCGGCGCTGAAGGCTTCATTGATCGCGTCGATATCGGTGGTCATCCGGCTGACCAGGCGGCCGACCGGGGTGCGATCGAAAAAGGCCATCGGCAGCTGCTCGATATGCTCGAACAGCGCCTGGCGCAAATCGGCCAGGCTGCGCTGCGCGACGACCATGGTGAGGTAGTACTGGCCGTAAAATGACGCGAACTCGCCGGCCAGCAGCACGCTGTATAACGCCCCCATCACGAGCATCCCGTGACCGTGCGAAGCGACGATCGCGGGCTTGAGCCAGGCCGGTGGCGCGCCGCGGCGTGCGGCGAGAAAAATATCGATGGTCAGCTTGATGATGTAGGGCTGGGCCAGCGCGAAGGCCATGTTCAGCGGCATCAGCACGACCGAAAACCAGAACAGCCGGCGATAGGGACGCACGTAGCGCCAGACCCAGCGCAGCAGGCGCGTGTCGTAGGCGCGCTCGATTTGTTCTTCGGCTTCGATACGCATCGCGATCAGTAGCCCGCGAGCTCGTCTTCGAGCAGTTGGCGGCGGAACAGTTCGGCGTAGATTCCGCGCTGCGCCATTAATTCCTCATGTGTGCCGCGCTCGGCGATGCGCCCGTCGTCGAGCACCACGATCTGTTCGGCCTTGCGCACGGTCGACGCGCGATGGGCGACGACGATCGTCGTGCGGCCCTTGACGCTTTCGGCCAGGCTGCCGAGCACCGCGCGCTCGGTCTCGGTGTCGACGCTCGACAGCGCGTCATCGAGCACGACGACGGCCGGGTCGTAGGCGAGCAGGCGCGCGATCGTCACGCGCTGCTTCTGGCCGCCCGACAGCGACATGCCGCGCTCGCCGACCACCGTTTCGAGTCCGTGCGGCATCACCGCGATATCGCCGTCGAGGCCGGCGATGTGCGCGGCGGCCGCGATTTCCGGCAGCGGGGTATCGACCCGGCCAAAGGCTATATTGCGCGCGATGGTGTCGGAGAACAGCGTCGGATCCTGCGGCACCATGCCGATCGTCTTGCGCAGCGCCGCGAGCGGCAGGGTGCGGATGTCGCGGCCGTCGAGCAGCACGCGGCCGACGGTCGGTTCGGCCAGCCGCGCGAGCAGCTTGACCAGCGTCGATTTGCCCGCGCCGGTGCGCCCGACGATTGCGAGCGTGGTGCCCGCCGGCACCTCGATGCTGACGTCGCGCAGCGCCCATCGCCAGGTGCGGGCCGCTCCGTCGTGCTGATCGATCCCGTCGCCCCCATGCGGCTTGAAGCCGTTACGCGTGTCGAGGCCGTTGGGGTTCCCGACGTGCGCCGCGCCGTCGTCATTGTGGGCGTCGTAGCTGAACGACACGTGATCCCATTCGACCGAGCCCGCAATTTCGAGCCGGGCTTCGTCACCGGCGACGGTCGCGGGCGGCACCGCGTCGAAGATTTCGTCGAGCCGCTTCATCGCCGCGCGGCCGCGCTGGTAGATCGAGAGCGTATAGCCCATCGAGACCGTCGGCCAGGCGAGCTGGCCCAGGAACAGCATGAAGGCGACGATGTCGCCAATTGAAATCAGATTCGCCCGCACCAGCATGCCGCCGTAGATCAGGCCGATCATGATCGAAGTGCCGACGGTGGCCTTGATGATCGGCATCATCGCGCCGCGCACGCGCGCCAGCGCCAGGCCTTGCTCGTTGTACTCGTCATTGGTCGCGCGAAAGCGCGCCGCCTCGTGGGCCTCGACCGTGTAGGCCTTGACCACGTGGATGCCCGAGAGGCTTTCCTGCACCTTCGAGCCGATCGCCGCGAGACCCTCCTGCACGCCGAGACTGCGCTGCATCAGGGTATGGGTGAGCCAGCGCATCTCGAAGAACAGCGCGCCGTAGGGGATCATCGTGGCCAGCGTGAGCCGCGGACTCAGCGAGGTCATGAAGGCGAGCGCAAAGAAAAACGTCACTGGCGTGTTGGTGAAGCTCAACAGACCCATCGCGACCATCATGCGCACCGCGCCGAGGTCGTTGATCATGCGCGACATCAGGTCGCCGGTCCTGATCCGCTGGTAGAAGTTCTGGTCGAGGATGCTTAGGTGCGCGAACAGGTCGTTGCGCAGGTTGTATTCGATATCGCGGCCGCAATTAAAGATGACGAAGCGCGAGAACCAGCGCATCACGCCCATCGCCAGCGCGGTCACGATCATGAACTGAATCAGGCGCACCAGATGCGCATAATCGCCGCGTTCGACAGCGTTGGTCGCAGCGCCGCTCAGTCGCGGAATCAGGGTCAGCAGGGTCGCCGTCGCAATCGTGCAGAAGATGCCGAAGGCGTAGCGCAGCCAGTAGCGGCGGATATAGATGAAGAGGCGTCTCATTTGGACTAAGTCACGTTAGCAGACCACAGGGACAAAATCGCGCCCGCCGAGGCTCGTTCGCGCGCTTCATCATGGGGCGCCCACGACCGCTCGCGGCGGCCGCGGATTACCGCGGATGGAGAGTCTTGAGCCGCCGTTCGTAAGCCTTGGCGTATTTCAGGAAAACGTAGAATGCCGCGGTCATCGCGGCGTAAAGGCCGCGTCCGCCGTCGAGAAAGCCGCCGCGCAGGATATAGAAATTGAAGAAGCGCCAGACCGCATGACTGAACATCTGGATCGGCGCGAACGGCGACGGCGTGAGCCCGGCTGCGCCGCGCGTGCTAAAGCGATTGATGGTCGCGACGTGGTCGGCGATGTCGCGATAGCTGAAATGCAGAATCGGCGCCTTGAGGCTGGCGACGCCGCCCGCAACGATCACCTTGTCGTGCGGATCGACGCCGCCAATATGGCCGCGGCCGCGGCGAAACAGGCGCACCGGACGATCGCGGTAAATCGGCCGCGTGTAGTAATGACCGAGATGATAGAGCACGCGCTGGATGCGGTAGCCGTCGGCCGCGCCGGCGCAGGCAATCGTGTGTTCGATCTCGCGCGCCAACGCCCACGTCGCCTGCTCGTCGGCGTCGAGCAGCAGCACCCATTCCGAGGTCGCGCGATCGAGTGCCGCCTGCTTCTGTCCGACGTAGCCGGCAAATTCTTGTTCGAAGACTCGCGCGCCCAGGCCGCGGGCGATCGCCACCGTGCGATCGGTCGAGAACGAATCGACGACGATCACTTCATCGCAAAACGCGGCGCTCGCAATGCATTGGCCGATCAGCTCCTCTTCGTCGCGCGTGATGACGATTGCCGAGATGGTCGGCCGCGCGCCCATCGCTAATCCGCACGCGCGGCGGCAGGCGCGTGCGACAGATGCGCGATCACATTGGCCGCGACCGCCTTGAACGCATCGCTCAGCGGATGCTCGGGGTGGGCCACGACCAAAGGATTCGCATGGTCGCCGCCCTCGCGCAGCTCGCGCGCGAGCGGCAGCTCGCCGAGCAACGGCACGCCCAGCTCCCGCGCCATCCTCGCGCCGCCGCCGTGGGCAAAGATTTCGTGGCGACTGCCGCATTTGGCGCATCGATGGTAACTCATGTTTTCGATCACGCCGAGCACCGGCACGCCGACTTCGTTGAACATCGCGATCCCGCGCTTGACGTCGAGCAGAGCGATCTCCTGCGGCGTCGTTACGATCACGCCGCCGTCGAGTGCGACGCGCTGCGTAATCGTCAACTGCGCGTCGCCGGTGCCGGGGGGCAGATCGAGCACCAGGCAATCGAGTTCGCCCCATTCGACGTTGAACAGGAATTCGCTTTCGAGTTTCGTGACCATCGGACCGCGCCAGATGACCGGGGTCTCGTCATTGAGAAAAAGCGCCATCGAGATGTAGCGGATGCCGAAGCGCTCGAGCGGCACGATGCGGCGATCCTTGGTCACGCCGACTGCGCCCTGCGCACCGACCATCATCGCGACGCTCGGTCCGTATACGTCGGCGTCCATCAGGCCCACGCGCCAGCCGAGCGCGCGCATCGCGAGCGCCAGGTTGACGGCGACCGTCGATTTGCCGACGCCGCCCTTGCCGCTCGCGACCGCGACCACGTGGCGCACGCCCGGAACCGCGCGCCGCCCCGGCGTTCCGGCCGTGCGCGCCGGCGGCGCCTCGCCAAGTTCGATCCTGACCGGCGGCACGCCCGCCATCGCGCCGACCGTCCGCTCGATCTCCGCGGCAATTTGCGCGGTCACTTCCGGTTTGGCCGCTGAGGCCGTCAGGATCACCGTAATCGCGGCATCTCCGACTTCGATGTCTTTAATGATGCCGAATGAAACAATATCGCGGCTGAAGCCGGGATATTTGATTTTTTTTAGTTGTTCGAGAATTTCCTGCGGAGTTGGCATGCGTCTCTTTCCGTGTCGTCGCGCGATGCGCGTGGCCGCCTGATGGTCGAGGTGCGCGCCGCCGGCCGCGGCCGACCGCGCGTGCGGCAGTTGCGCCGGCCGGTTACGCCCCATCGCGCCAAATAATGTTATCATTCCGCCATGGCCGGCAAAACGACGGGTCACGCGCATCAGGAGTCCGTCTCGCGATGAATCCCGCGGCCGGCGCGCCTCCCTCACGCTATCGCGTAACTTGGGCTCGCGGAGACGGCGCTTCAGCCACGGTCGACGCGTTTGCCGCGCGCGAATTGGCGCGATCGCTCACCGCGATGCTCGCCGAACCGGTCGCGTGCGCTGAAGATCCGGCCGGCATGCCCGGAGCCGTGAGCCTCAGGTTGCCCGGCGGCGATCGCGCAATCGTCCTGCGGGCCGCCGCCAGGGCCAACGCGGCGCATGCGGTCTACGAATTTCTCGAACGCCTCGGCGCGCAAGTCGCAGTGGGCCGCACTCCGCTCCTGCCGCGGATCGATCCGGCGCGCCTAAGGGCCGCCGCCGCAAAGCCCTTCGCGCCCTATGCGTTTGCGCGACGCGCCTTCGTTTCCGACCTCATGACCTGGCACTACGGGCATCCCGATCGCTTCGCGCTGCATCTCGCGCACGACCGCGAATTCGTGCCGTGGATGGCGGCGCGCGGCATCAACGCATTCTCGTACATCCGGCATGAGCGCGACACACGCCTCAAGATCGACGAATTAATCGCACCGCTCGCCGAGCGTGGCATCGCGGCCGAATATGGCGGGCACGTAATGCAACTGCTTATGCCGCGCGAGCGGTTCGCCGCGCATCCCGAATTTTTTCCGGCGGACGCCGACGGCCAGCGCAATCCGCGCGGCAACCTCTGCGTCGCCGACGCCGCGGCGCTGGCGGTCGTGCGCGAAGGCGCGGTCCGCTACCTGCGCGACAATCCCGAATGCGGGTTGCTGCACATCTGGGGCGCCGACGTGCGCGACGGCGCGTGGTGCCGATGCGGCGCGTGCGCGGGGCTTTCGCCGCAACGGCAGTATCTGAAGGCGGTCAACGAAATCGCCGCCGCGGCCGGCGCGGCGCGCCCGGTGCCGGTCGCTTATCTCGCCTATCACGACACGCTCGCGCCCGACCCGGCGCTCGATCCATTGCCCAACGTGGCCTTTGAATGGGCGCCGCGCGAACGCTGCTACGGCCACGCGATCGACGACCCGGACTGCGCCGCCAATCCATGCTACCTTGAGTCGCTAAAACGCTACATTGAGTTGTTCGACGGCCGCGGCCACGTCTTTGAGTATTACGCCGACGCGATTCTGTTCGGCGGTCTCGGATGCGCCACGCCGGCCGTCATCGCGCGCGATTTGCGCGCCTATCGCGCGCTCGGCCTCGAGAGCATCTCGTGCCTGACCTTCGGCGCCTTCAGCGTGTTCGCGTATCCGGTCAACCTGGAAGCCTTTGTACGCGGCACGCGCTCACCCGATTTCGATCCGGACGAGACGATCGCCGACGTCGCCGCCGGACTCCATCCGGGCTGCGCCCCCGCGATGGGCCGCGCCTATCGCGCAATCGCGCGCGCCTCGCGCCTGCTGCTTGAGGGCGGCGGTGGCGTGATGCGCCCGGCCCTCGGGCCGGCCGGCGCGGGCCAGCGCATGGGAGACTTGCGTGCGGCGGCCGCGATCATGCGCGAGGCGATTGCGGCGGCTGAAGCGGTCGTGGGTCCGGCGGCCGATCGGCTGGGCGCCGCCGAGCGCGCGCTATGGCGCTATGGAAGCGAGGCCACCCACGGTCTGGCCGACTACCTCGCCGCGGCGGGCGCAGGCGAAACAGATCGCCGGCCGCGCGCGGACGCCGCAATTAAACTTTTTGGCGATGCGATCGAGCATCTGCGCGGCATCGATCCGGCAATCAAGGGGACGTGGGGAGTTTATGATAGCGAAGGGGTCCGGGAAATCTGGCTGGCCCGATTGCGCCGCCGGATCGCGCCGGACCCGGCTTGAACCGCGCGCCGGCGCCGCCGCGGCCCCGCGCCGCCGGACGTGATGCGCGAGCGGAAAGGGAGAGGCATCGATGGAGAGCGAGCAAGGCTACCAGTTACCGCCGGAACTCATGGCGCTGCGCGACAACGTGCAGCGGATAATCAAGGACGAAGTGATTCCGGCCGAGGCGCGCGTCGACCCCGATGCGGCCGAAATCGGCGAGGAGGATTACTGGCGCATCGCGCGTAAGGTGCAGGCGGCGGGCATGTGGTGCATGGGTTCGCCGGCGAAATATGGCGGCGGCGGCCTCAGCCTATTCGAGATGTGCGTGCTGATGGAGGAAATGTGCCAGCATCGCGGCGGCCTCTACAATCCCGGCGCGGGGGTCTTCGGGCGCACGCCGCCGCCGGTCATCTGGGGCGGCAGCGAAGAGCAGATTCAGAAATACGCGGTGCCCACGCTGCGCAACGGCACGTATACGTTTTTTGCGATCACCGAGCCGAGCGGCGGATCGGATCCGGCCGGCGCGATCCAATGCCGCGCGGTGCGTGACGGCGATCATTACGTGCTCAATGGCCAGAAGATTTTCATCTCGCGCGCGCATGAGGCCGAATGGGGCGTGGTCTTCACCCGCACCGATGCCAGCGCGGGCCGCGGCGGGATCACTGCATTTATAATCGAAAAGGGCACGCCCGGCTTCACCGCCAAACCGTTCAAGACACTGCGCACGTCGGCGCTGCCCAACGTGGTGCATTTCGAGGACTGCCGCGTGCCGGTGGCGCAGCGCCTGGGTCCCGAGGGCGGCGGCCTGACGCTGTGCATGGACCTGCTCACGGGCCTGCGCTTTCCCTACTCGGCGTGCAACGTCGGCATCGGCGTCGCCGCGCTCAAAATGGCGATTGCGCACGCGCGCCAGCGCAAGACCTTTGGCGAACTGCTGGCGCGCCGCCAGGCGATCCAATGGATGATCGCGGATTCGGAAGTTGAATTGCGCGCGGCGCGCTGGCTCATCTGGGAGGGCGCGTGGAAGTCGGGGCGCAAGGAGGACGCGCGGATGGAGGCGTCGATCGCCAAGCTCTACTCGAGCGAAGTCCTGGGCCGCGTCGTCGATCGCGCAGTGCAGATTCACGGTGGCTACGGCGTGAGCAAGGAATTTCCGCTCGAGCGCTGGTACCGCGAGGCGCGCATCCGGCGCATCGGCGAGGGTCCGTCGGAGGTCCATCGCATGGTTATCGCGCGCAACCTGTTGCGCTAGCGCGCCGCCGCCGGCGCGATCGGCGGGACGCGCTGCCGCACCGGATCGCCGCGGCCGCGATCGATCGCAATGACGAAAGAAAGGAAAGTGTGACTATGGACCGACCGCTCGAAGGGCTTCGCGTGATCGATCTCGGCCAGATTTTTGCGGTGCCCTATTGCACCCTGCAACTCGCCTACCTTGGCGCCGAAGTGATCAAGATCGAACCGCCCGGCACCGGCGAGCATCTGCGGCGTCCGGGCGCGTCGCCGGGCGGCGTCAATTATGCCTTTTTGATGCTCAATCCCAACAAAAAGTCGGTCTCGCTCAATCTCAAAGATCCGCGCGGACGCGAGCTCCTGCTCAAGCTGCTCGAAGGCGCCGACGTGATTGCCGAGAACTATTCCGCCGGCGTGATGGAATCGCTGGGCCTCGGCTACGACGCGCTCCGCGATCGCTTCCCGCGCCTCATCTATGCGTCCGTCAAGGGCTACGGCTCAGACGGGCCGTGGGCCCGCCTCGGCGCGATGGATAGCACGTTGCAGGCAGCCTGCGGACTGATCAGCGTCACCGGCCAGCCCGACGGTCCGGGCACGCGCACGCCCGCGACCTTTATCGACATGGGCACCGGCAGCCATCTGGTGAGCGCGATTCTCGCCGCCTTGATCCAGCGCGGACGCACCGGGCGCGGGCAGCGCGTCGAAGTCTCGATGTACGACATGTGCGTGCCCGCGATGACCGGGCTGATCGCCAACGAACTCGAGGGCAAGAGCTACGGCCGGCTGGGTAATCGCCATCGCAACGCCTGTCCGTCGAATATATATCCGGCAAGCGACGGTGAAATTCTTATCTTTTGCCTGACCGAAGCGCATTGGCGCACGCTCGCGCGGCTGATGCGCCGCGGCGATCTGATCAGTTTGCCAGGCTACAAGGATCATGCGAGCCGCTACGCTATCGCCGATGAGGTTGACGAAATTGTCAGTGCGTGGACCAGGCCAATACGCCGCGACGATATAGTCGAACTGCTGATCGAACAGGGCATTCCCTGCGCCCCCGTAAGATCGGTCGGCGAGGTGACGGCCGATCCGGAACTCGTGCGGCGGCGGATGCTGATCGATAGCGAATTTTCCACGCGCGGGAAGATCAAGGTGATGGGCACGCCACTCAAACTCTCCGCCGCCGACGATCCGGCGCGGCCGGTGGCGCCACCGCCGATGCTCGGCGAGCATACGGCGCAAGTGCTGGCGGCGATTGGAATCGACGCCGCGGAGCTTGACTCATTGCATAATGAGGGCGTCGTCTGAGGTTCCTCTTGGCGCGATATATCAAGTTTTGTGGTAATCAACCAGAATTTACTTTGCATAGCTAGTCAGAACTGAGCGACGCTTGCTCAACCAGCCGCGAAATAGCTACTGGATCATTCATTAGCATGACTGCCGGCGCGCGATTTGGTATTTGCATGAATTAGCCAGCCGCAGCCTTAACAGAGTTGATCCCTCAGTCTGGTTTGCCCGGAGCAAACGCTATATGAAATCTCGTATGCGGTTGCAACGAGGAATCGCCGATGCGGCGCCGTGCGAGTTCGTCGAGCTGGGACCCGAGGTGGCCGAGCGCATGACTCTGACGGAGGAGCCGGACGCGGCGACGGTGGCCGGCTTCGGCTTGACCGGCGGAGCGAGCCGGGCGTGGGACGCAATCAATGCGCAGTTGGATCAGCCGCAAGGCGCGCTGTTCTGGATCGGTGGTCCGGCCGGCGCCGGCAAGACCCATTTTCTTAATTACGTAATCGCTTTGAGTGCCCGCGCGGGCGCGATGCCGGCCGAGAGCGGCCGTTACCTGACGCTCGCCGTCGACGCGGCGCAAGGGGTGAGGCCGGCGGAAATCGACCGGCGCATCCTCGAGTTGATCGCGCATACGCTGGCTGGGGAGAACCATGCGGCGGCGTTGTGGCGCGAGATGCGCGGTGCCGAAGCGCTGACGATTGCCTGCGAGGCCGCGCGGCGCCAGGGCGTGCGCGGCCTCACGATCGCGATCGACCTCGGCCCGCACGGCACCGAAACGGCGCTGGAAAATCTGACCGCGATTGCGCAAGTCGCGCGTATGCTGAAGCATCTGCGGCTGGTGGTGGTGGCGGCGGGCCGCGGAGACGCTCCGGCGGCCGCCCGCGCGTTTAACGTGGCGGCGGCGCCGGACGAGGCGATCGCGGTCGCGATGGGCCGTGCGCGGCGGCTCGACGACGCGGGCTTGCAGGCCGTCGAGGCGCTCTACCGCAACCTTGATTGCGGACTGTGGGAGCCGCGCACGATTTACCCGCTCCATCCCGTGGCGGCCGCGACGGTAGCCGCGCTGGCGGCGCCCGCCGCCGCCGTCGGTCCGCTGGCGGCGATGATGCGCGAGCTGATTGGGCCGTGGCGGGAGGCGCGCACGTTCAACCGGCTGGTGATGCCCGCGGCGCTGATGAAGGCGGCGGCGATCAGCGGGGCGGTGAGCGCGCGGCTCGGCGACAGTGGCCGCGCCGCGCTCAAAATCGCCTACGCGGCGGCCGACGCGGCCGCGATTGGCGAGGGCCGCGAGACGGCGCGCGCAGTGGTCGAAATCCTGGTCCTGGATTTTGTTGCCGCGCGGCCGGCCGGCGCGCTCGGCCTGGGCGAGTTGCGCACGCGCATGGGCCCGGCGATCGGCGAGGGTGCGCGCGGCGGCGCGATGGCGATGGGCGATCTGCTTGCGGCGATCGCGGCGCGCGCCGGCGGAATTATCGCCTATGACGCCGCGGCGCGTACGGCCGCCTTCAATCCGCGCGGCGCAGGCGCGCCCGAAGTGGCCGCCTTCAACGCGGCGCTGACGCTGATCCGCCGTTTCGACGCGACGCTGACGCCGGCGCACGAGCGGCCCGAGCTCAACGCCAAGCTCAAGCGTCTGGGCGACGCGATCGCGAGCGCGCTCGAAGGCGCCTACCGCAATCGCGAGGTGCTCGCCGCGGCATTGCGCGAGAGTGGCGCGGTGCTGCTATCCGTACAGCAAAAGGCCTTCGCCGACTTTATCGAATTGGCCGAGGGCGGCGCCGACCTGCTGATCGAACGGGGCGCCGACCAGCCGCGGCGCGAAGCGGCGCTCGCGATCGTCGCCGACTACGAGGCGCTGGCGATCGTCGCGGGGGCGGTGCCGCGGCTCAAGCTGATGCGCGAGTATCTGGCCGCAACGCGGCTGAATCCGCTCGACGACGACGATCCGTCGCGCGATCGGCGGCTCGCCGCGCTCGAACTCGAATCGCAACTGCTGACCGTCGCGGTGAATCCGGCGGTGCTGGCGGGCGCCGGGCGCAATCTCGACGCGCTCGAGGCGCGCTTTCAGAAATTCAAATGGACCTACGTGCAGTTCTATCGCACGGCGCATGAGCAGTGGCGGCTCGAACTCGAGCGGCTTGCGCCGATCGCCGACGACACGCGGCGCCATCTCCAGGCGCTCGGCCGGCTCAACGCGATCGCCGCGCTCGGTGCGCCCGAAGGCGCAGGCCTCGCGGTATCGATGGCCCAGCTCGAGGGGCGCCTGGTGCGTTGCGATCTCGACGCGCCGCTCTCGCCCGAGATCACGCCCTGCTGTCCGCGCTGCGGCTTCGTGCTCGGCACGGTCTCGCCGCGCGAGGAATTGAAGGATCTGTTCGAGCAGGCGCGCCGGACGCTCGAGGTGAAACTCGGCGCGCTGTCGCACAGCGCAATCGCGCGGCTGATTGCGCAGCATGATCGCAACCATCGGCTCGAGGGCTTTCTCAAGATCACGCAGGCCGCGCAGACTGACGCGCTGATTCGCGTGCTCGACGACCAGTTGGCGCGCTACCTGGCGCGGCTGCTCGACGAAAATCGCAACGCCGGCGAGGCCGCCATCGACAGCGGCGCGCAACGTCCGGCCGTGCAGCCGCTGCGCGCACAGCGCCTGCGCCGCGCCAAGCTCGGCGGCCGCGGCGGCCGCACGGTCAAGCTGCCGCCCGACGGCCTTTGACCGCCATTAGGGAACCTCTGCGTAAGGCTCCGCTGTCGCCCTGAGCGAAGCGAATGGGTCCCCGGATCCGGGATTCTTCGCTGCGCTCAGAATGACAACCTAACTTGTGCAGAGGTTCCTTAGGGTTGTGCGGCTCGCGTAGCGATTATTTCAGGTGAATCAATTACCGGCGCCAAGGGCGCTGGCTACCGTGGGATCCGCGCGGACCGCACTGACGTAACGGCGCGCGTCGAATGGCGAGCTTCGCGACAGCGGTCAGGAGTGAGGCGCGTCGGCGATCGGACGGCGACGCGGACGGCCCGGCGGAAAAGCGCTGGCCGGGCGGGTGCGCGCCTTGAAGTTCGTCCGATCGAGCAGACGGAAATAGCTGTTGCGCACTACTTCGAGCATCCACAAGATGCCCATCCCGAGCGTCACGCCGATGCCGTGAAAGACGTAGAGCAGCGCGCCCCCGCGCGATAGCAGCTCGATTTCGAGCGGTTGATCCGCCGGATGAACCGGCACGTCGGCCTGTATTTGCGGTTCCATATTAGTTTTACCCACGTTATTGGGCGCGGCGCGGCTTCGCAAGCGCGCGGGCTCGCGATCATTCGGCCCGCACCCGCCGCCTTGTCGATTCGCTTTTATTTCGTCTACGGGCGCTAGGTGGAGTTGTCAATTCCATCTCATGCGTTTGCTTGACTGATGTGGGGTAAGGTGGGATGGTGTGGGGAATCGGGGAGGAATACGGTGTTCAGCGGTCGATACGACCATGCAATCGATGAGAAAGGCCGGGTGAGTATTCCCGCGCGCTTTCGCGATGTGCTGGAACGCCAGAACCATGAACGCCTGTATATCACGAATTTTATTTTCGAGCGCGAGAAATGCCTCGACCTCTATCCCCCGGCGGAGTGGGAGCGGGTGGTGGAAAAGTTCGGCCATCGCACGGGCGGAGATCGCACGGCGCAATTGTTCGAGACCTTTTATATCGGCGGCGCGCACGAGGTGCAGGTCGACCGGCAGGGGCGCATCCTGATACCGCCGAAGCTGCGCGAATTTGCCGGACTCGATCATGAGGTCACGTTCTCGGCGCGGCACAATCGGTTTCAACTGTGGGATCGCGCGAAACTCGATCGGATTGTGAAATCCGCCGAGGAACAATTTCTCGCCGACCCGGACTTGCTCGCGAAGATCGATATCTAGTTTCGAGGTGCTATGCGCCTGGCGGAAGAAAAAGGGCAGAGCGCGGCGGGCCGCCAGCATGTGGCGGTGATGGTGGATGAGGTGGTGGGGTTCGTCCGCGCTCTGAACCCTCTGACGATCGTCGATGTGACGGTAGGCATGGGCGGCCATGCGGTGGCGCTGTTGCGCGCGACCGACGCCCATCTGATCGGAATCGATCGCGACGCGGCGGCGCTGCGCACGGCGGCGGCCAACCTGGCCGAATTTGGCCCGCGGGTGACGCTCCGGCAGGCCGACTTCGCCGGCCTGGACGAAGTGCTCGAGCAGTGCGGGATACCGTGCGTCGGAGCGATCGTCGCCGACCTCGGGATGAGCAGCTTTGCGCTCGACGACGCCGAGCGCGGCTTCAGCTTCCGGCTCGACGGTCCGTTGGACATGCGGATGGATCGCGGGCAGACACTGCGCGCCTACGACATCGTCAACGAAGAGAGCGAGGAAGAGATCGCGCGGATCATTTACGAGTACGGCGAGGAGCGCGCCTCGCGGCGGATCGCGCGGGCGATCGTGGCGGCGCGCCGGCGGCGTCCGCTCGAGACCACGGGCGAGCTGCGTGGGCTGGTCGAGGGCGCGATGGGGCGCTTGCGGCGCGGCGGGATTCATCCGGCGACGCGCACCTTTCAGGCCCTGCGGATCGCGGTGAACCACGAGATGGAGAGCCTGGCGGCGCTGCTCGAGCGCGGCCCGGCGCGGCTGCGCAGGGGCGGCCGGATGGTCGTGCTGGCGTACCATTCGCTGGAGGATCGGCCGGTCAAGGAGCGCTTTCGCGAACTGGTGCGTGAGGGCGGGTTCAACGCCGTCACGCGCAAGGCGCAGCGTCCGGGCGACGACGAAGCGGCGCGCAATCCGCGCGCCCGCAGCGCCCGCCTGCGCTGTATCGAACGGAGCCGGTCATGACGCGCCGCGCACGTCCGGCGGCGCCGCCGTCGAAGATTATTCCGGCGATGCTCGCGATCGCGATCGTCGCGGCCGGCTTCGCCATCCTGATGGTGCGGCTGGAAGTTACGCAGGAGGGCTATCGGCTCTCGGCGTTCAAGATTGAGATCCGCAACCTGGAAAACTCGAATCAGCGGCTCAAACTCGCGGCGGCCGAACTCGAATCGCATCAGCGGCTGCGCGCACTAGCGGCGAAATATGGACTGGGGCCGCCGGCTCCGGGCCACGTCGTGGTGATGCCGTGAATGAGCCGTTCAAAAAACGCCGCGCGCGCATCGGGATGCTCACGCTGGTGCTGGCCGGACTGTTTGTGCTGGCGGCGATCCGGCTGGCGATCGTCGCGTTGATCGACGGTCCGCGGCTGGCCTCGATCGCGCGCACCGAGCATACCGAGACGATCACGCTGGCGCCGGTGCGCGGGCCGATCGTCGATCGCAACGGCGAGCCGCTGGCGCTGTCGGCACAGGCGCGATCGGTCTTTGCGCGGCCGCGTCGGCTGCTCGAATCGAGCACGGCGGCGGAGCGCGCGCCGCTGGCCGCGGCGGTCGGAATCACGCCGGCCGAACTCGAGGTGCGCCTGGCGCGGCCCGTGCCATTTGTCTGGCTGGGGCGCCATCTGGCGCCGGAGCAGGCGCATGCGGCCGAGGATCTCGGTCTCGAGAGCGTTGGCGCGGTGAGCGAATACAAGCGTTTCTACCCGGAGAGCAACCTGGCCGGATCGGTGGTGGGGCTGGCGGGGACGGATGGCCAGGGGCTCTCCGGCGTAGAGTTACAGTACGATCGGATGGTGCGCGGCGCGCCGGTCGAATTGCAGATCTATCATGACGCGCTGGGCCATCAGATTCTCGACTCGCCGCTCGCGCTCAAAAATGCCGAGCCGGGCGCGCGCCTGGAGTTGACCATCGACGCGTCGATCCAGTCGGCGGCCGAAAACTACCTGGCCGGCGAGGTCGCGCAGAGTGGCGCGCGGCGTGGCGCGGCGGTGGTGCTCGATCCGTTTACCGGCGAGGTGCTGGCGCTGGCCAACGTCAACGGCGCGGCGGCCGGCGGCGCAGCCGACGATCGGCTGCACGACACGGCGGTGCAGGACGCGTTCGAGCCGGGCTCGACGATGAAGGGGCTGCTCGGCGCGATCGTGATCCAGGACCATGCGATTGCACCGGACCGGCAAATTTTTTGCGAGAACGGCGAATGGCATCTGGCAGGCCGCACGATCCATGACGACGATCGGCACGGATGGCTCGATCTCGGCGGGATCATCGAGGTCTCGTCGAATATCGGCGCGGCGAAAATCGCGCTGGCCTTGGGCGCCGATCGCTTTTACGACGGGCTGACCGCCTTTGGCCTCGGCCGCCGCACCGGGATCGATCTGCCGGGCGAGGCCTCGGGCCTGCTACGCGCACCGGATAAGTGGCGCACGATTGAACTGGCCGACCACGGCTTCGGCCAGGGCGTCGCGGTCACCCCGATGCAGCTTGCGGTGGCCTATGCGGCGATCGCCAACGGCGGCGTGGTGATGCGTCCGTACGTGGTGCGGGCGGCTTACGACGCCGACGGGCACGAGCTGTTGCGGCATACGCCGCAGGTGCTGCGCCGCGTGGTCGCGCCCGAGGTGGCGCATCGGATCAACCTGCTGCTGCGCAACGTGGTCAACGGTCCCGACGGCACGGGCCATCTGGCGCGCGTCGCCGACTTCACGGTGGCGGGCAAGACCGGCACCGCGCAGATGGTGAATCCGGCAACCGGCGGCTACTTCCAGACGCGGCTGGTCGCGTCGTTCGTCGGCTTTGTGCCGGCCGACGATCCGCGGCTGGTGATCCTGGTCGTGCTCTACGACGTCTCGCATGGCCATTTTGGCGGCCTGTTCGCGGCGCCGGTCTTCAGCCAGATCGCCTCGGCGGCGCTGGCCCGCCTGGATATCGCACCGGCGGAGGCACCGGCTTCGTACGACACCGCAAGCATGATTCCGTTCGGTGGCGGCGGCGACGGTTCGGCGCCCCAAGCGATGAACGGCGTCGAGCGGCGCGGGTCCGATGAACCGGGCGACGGTAGTCCCGCCGAGTATAGTGTCGCGCCGTCCAGCGCTGGCGCCGCGCCGGAAATGGCGACGGGCCGTGCCCCGGATTTTCGCGGTGAGAGCCTGCGCAGCGCTTTCGCGATCGCACGTGGCCGCGGCCTGGCGATCGACGCGCGCGGCGACGGCTACGTGGTCGGGCAGAGTCCGCCGCCCGGCGCGCCGATCACCAGTGCGCCAATCGCGTTGACGCTCGCCGATCTCTCGGCCGCCGGGATACCGTCCGCATCGGCGGAGCGGTCCGCATCGGCGGAGCCGCCGACCCGCCATCGATCGGCGGCGCACATCTGGCGCGCATCGGCGGTGCGCGCCGTCGCGCATCCGCGGAGGCGGCGGTGAAGCTCAACGAATTGATCGCGGGCGGCAATGCCAGCCGCGTAATCGGCGACGCGGCGGTCGAGATCGGCGGCCTGAGCTACGACTCGCGCACGGTCAAGCCGGGCGATCTGTTCTTTGCGACGGCGCGCGATGCGGTGAGTAATCGCGCGCATCTGGAGGAAGCATTACGGCGCGGGGCGCGCGCGGCGGTGGTGAGGGGTGGTGATGACGATGCGGCGCGCCCCGCGTTTACTTTGATTGCGAGCGAGCATCCACGCGCGCTGATGGGCGTGGCGGCGTCGCGTTTTTTCGGTGCGCCGAGCCGGCGGCTGGATCTGATCGGCGTGACCGGAACCAGCGGCAAGACCACCACGACCTATCTGCTCGCGTCGATCTTCGCGTCGGCCGGAATCCCCTGCGGGATGATCGGCACGATTGGAATTTTCGCCGGCGGCCGCAAGCTGTACAGCGGCCTGACGACGCCCGAATCGATCGATTTCGAGGGTGCGCTGGCGGCGATGGAGCGGGCGGGCGAGCGCGCGGCGGCGGCCGAAATCTCGTCGATCGGGCTGGCTGAGCGGCGCGTTGACGAACTCGACTTCCGCGCCTGCCTGTTCACCAATCTCGGCCGCGACCATCTGGATTACCATGGCACGGCGGAGAATTATTTCACCGCCAAGCTGCGCCTGTTCAGCGAGATTTTGCCGCGCAGCACGCACGCCGGCGCGGTCGCGGTGGTCCGCGGTGACGACCCGTGGGGCCGCCGCATGCTCGCGACGATCGGCGGACGCAAGCTCAGCTTCGGGCTCGATCGCGCGCTCGACGTGCACGCCGAGAGTTCGGTGGCGAGCGTCGATGGCATCCGCGCGCGGGTGCGCACGCCCGATCGCGTGTTCGAGGTGCAATCGCCGATGCTTGGCGAGATCAACCTGCTCAATATCCTCGGTGCCTCCGCTTTGTCGGTGGCCCTGGGCATCGAAACGGATGCGGTGGTGGACGGGGTGCGGCGATGCTCAGGGGCCCCCGGCAGGCTGGAGCCGGTCGCGGGTCCGCCGGGCGTGAAGGTGCTGGTCGATTACGCGCACAAGCCCGAGGCGCTCGCGGGCGTGCTCGCGGCGCTCGGCGCGATCGGGCCGCGGCGGCTCATCTGCGTTTTCGGATGCGGCGGCGATCGCGATCGCGGCAAGCGTCCGATCATGGGCGAAATAGCCGGGCGGCTGGCGCATACGGCGATCCTCACTTCGGATAATCCGCGCAGCGAAGATCCGATCCGGATTATCGCCGAAGTCGAAGCCGGGCTGCTGCAATGCGGGCTGGGCCGGATCGACGAGGGCGAGGCGGCGCTGGGCACGGCCGGCTACCTGGTCGAGCCGGATCGGCGCGCGGCGATCGCGCTGGCGCTGCGTATCGCGGCGGCCGGCGACATCGTGGTGATCGCCGGCAAGGGCCACGAGGATTACCAGTTGGTGGCGGGCCGCCGGCTCGCTTTCGACGATCGCGTGGTGGTGCGCGAGATCGTCGGTGAGATGGCGGAGATGGGTGGATCGCGGCGCGCGCCGGGCAATTGACGGCGTGGCGCGGCGGGCAATGAGGAGCGCTGGAACGCCGGCGAGCGATCGGGGATGCGATGCGGATCGGCATCGCACGGCGGACGCGTGGGCGCGGATTGGATTCGCGTCATGGGCGAGAGCCGTGGGCGAAGGCCGCGGGCCGGCACCCAGGCTCGGGGGAGCGAGGCGGAGCGCGCGCGCACGCGGCGCCAGATTTCCGGACGGTGAGGGAGACACGCGCGAGGAACGACTTCTTCAGGGAAGCCTTCGCATCGGGATACGCGCATCGCGATGGGCGTAGGGGTCGGCGGATGATGCGGGGTGGTGGTGGACGATGGGAGGCTTGCCTCGGGAAGTCGGCGGTATCACGCGGCGCCGATACCGGAGTGGGGCGCGCGGCGCGCCAGGCGGATTAACGATCGCCAAGTGACTTGCGCGGAAAATTGATCAATCGCGAGTCCGCGATGCTCCATTTCCATCGGCCGCGCATTTCCATCGGCCGCGCAACCGGGCAACTTGCGCCATCAATCGCCAGCGGAGAATCTAGCGGCACGATGCTCTATTTGGCCTTGTTTTCAATGCATACGCGCTACCCCGCGCTCAACGTCCTGCGCTACGAGACCTTCCGCTCGGTGCTCGCGGGACTGACCGCGATGGCGCTGTCGCTGGCGCTGGGACCGCTGCTGATCCAGCGCTTTCGCGCGGCGCATATCGGCCAGACGATTCGCGAGGACGTGCCGCAGACCCATCAGAAGAAGGCCGGCACGCCGACCATGGGCGGATTGCTGATCCTGGCGTCGTGCCTGGCCGCGACGATCCTGCTCGCCGACCCGCGCGACCCGTACGTCTGGATCGCGGTATTCGTGATGGTCTCGTTCGGGGCGATCGGTTTTAGCGACGACTATCTGAAGCTCAAGCGCGGACGCGGGATGGGGCTCAGCGGACCGCAGAAACTGTTCTGGCAGTTCCTGTGCGCGTTCGCCGCGGCGGTCGTGCTGTTCGGGATTTTCCACTTCGACACGCATCTCACGTTTCCGTTTCTCAAGCGGCTGCGGCCCGAACTGCCGTGGTGGCTCTACGTGCCGATCGCGATGTTCGTGATCGTCGGCTGCTCGAACGCGGTCAACCTGACCGACGGGCTCGACGGCCTCGCGATCGGCCCGGTGATGACGACCGGGTTCTGCTACTGGCTCTTCACCTATGTCGCCGGCAACCTGAAGTTCGCCACCTACCTGGACGTTCCGCACGTCGAGGGCGCGGGCGAAGTCGCAATTTTCTGCGCGGCGCTGATCGCCGCGTCGATGGGCTTTCTGTGGTACAACGCCTATCCGGCGTCGATGATGATGGGCGACGTCGGCGCGCTCTCGCTGGGCGCGGCGCTGGGCACGGTCGCGCTGCTGGCCAAGCAGGAGATGGTGCTGCCGATCGCCGGCGGAATCTTTGTAATCGAGGCCGTCTCCGTCATTATGCAACGTTATTACTACAAAATGACGCATCGGCGGATTTTCCGCATGGCCCCGATTCATCATCATTTCGAGCTCGGCGGATGGCCCGAGACGGTGGTCGTGACGCGCTTCTGGATCATCTCAATCGTCTGCGCGCTGGTCGCGGTCAGCACGCTGAAGCTCAGGTGACGGCAGGTTCCGCAATGCAGATCGCGGGCAAGCGCGTGATGGTTATCGGGCTGGGCGTCAGCGGACGCGCGGCGGCCCGCGTCCTCGCCGCGCGCGGCGCGCACCTGGTGATGACCGATCTGCGCGCCGGCCTCGAGTGCGCCGGCCTGCCGCCGGGCTGGGTGCGCCTCGGCGCCGAGGATCCGGCATGGCTCGACGGCGTCGACCTGGTGGTGGCGAGTCCCGGCGTGCCGCCCACGTCGGCATTGATGCGCGCGGCGCGCGCCGCCCAAGTGCGGATAATCGGCGAACTCGAACTGGGCAGCCGTTTGCTCGGCGCGCCGGGCACTCCGAGCGTGCCGATCGCGGCGATCACCGGGACCAACGGCAAGAGCACGGTCACGGTGATGCTCGGCGAGATACTGCGCGCCGCGGGACGACGCACTTTCGTCGGCGGAAATCTCGGCACGCCGCTGACCGACGCGGCCGGCGCCGAGTTCGATGCGGCGGTGATCGAAGTGTCGAGCTACCAACTGGAATTGATCGAGACCTTCAAGCCGCGCGTCGGCGTATATCTCAATCTCACCGACGACCATCTCGACCGCTATCGCGACCTCGCGGAATACGGCCGGGCGAAGGCGCGGATGTTCGAGAATCAGGAGGCCGGCGACTGGGCGATTCTCAATCGCGAGGATGCGCACGTATGGCCGCTCGCGCGGACCGTGCGATCGCGGGTTTTCAGTTTCGGGCTCGCGCGGCCGGCCCGCGAAATCGGCGTGCGCGAGGCGGCGCGCCGGCCCTGCGCGATCTGGTGCGAGGACGGTGGGCTGGTGTTCGCCGACGCCACCCGCCGCGGCCAAATCGGTCTCGATGATTTCACGCTGCCGGGGCAGCATAACCTGGCCAATGCGATGGCTGCGGCGGCCGCCGCGCTCGCGCTTGGCGTTGAGCCGCGGGTGATCGAGCGCGCGCTCGGTCAATTCAAAGGCCTGCCGCATCGACTCGAGCTGGTCGGGACGCGCGGGGGGGTGAAATATATCGACGATTCCAAAGGCACCAATGTCGGCGCGGTGGTCGAGGCCCTGGCCGCGATGCGCGGGCCGGTAATTCTGATCGCCGGCGGCGTCGACAAGGGTGGCGACTACGGGCCGTTGCGCGCGGCGCTCGCGAACAAGGTGCGGCTGGTGATTCTGATTGGCGCAGCGCGCGACCAGATGCGCGCGGCGCTCGACGGCGCGGCGGCGCTCGAACTGGCGCCGGCGATGGCCGAGGCGGTCAAGCTTGCGGTGGTCAACGCGCGGCCGGGCGATACGGTGCTGTTGTCGCCGGCCTGTTCGAGCTTTGATCAATTCAAGGATTATGCGGAACGTGGGCGCGTATTTCAGGAGCTGGTTCGGGCGCTTTGAGGCCGTCGCCTATCGGCGACCCGACCCGTGGCTGTGCCTTCCGGCGGCGGCGTTGATCGCGCTCGGCCTGCTGATGGTGCTCAACACGACCTATTTCCTCGGCCAGGAGAAGACCGGCGACGCATTCCATTTTTTCAAGCTCCATCTCGTCCATATTGCGGCAGGCCTCGCGGTGCTCGCGATCCTGGCGCAGTTCTCGCTGGCCGGGATGCGCCGGCTGGTCATGCCGCTGATGATCTTCGCGGTGGCGCTGCTGGTGATGGTCTGGATTCCCGGCCTGGGCGTGGTGCGGGGCGGCGCGCGGCGCTGGGTGCGGCTGGGCCCGGTGCTGGCGGAGCCCTCGGAGCTGGTCAAGCTGGCGGTGGTATTTTTCCTCGCGGATTTTCTCGCCAAGCGCCAGGACCTGATGGCGAACTTCGATCGCGGGCCGCTGCCGGCCTTTCTAATCGTCGCGCCGATCGCGATCCTGGTGCTCAAGCAGCCCGACTTCGGCACCACCGTGATGCTCGCGGTGATCCTGTTCGCGATGCTCTTTGCGGCGGGCGCGCGCACGGCCCATCTGGGCGCCGCCGGCGCGGCGGCGGCCGGCGTCCTGGCGCTTCAAGCGGTAGTAAAACCCTACCGGATGAGACGGCTGGCGACCTTCTTCGATCCCTGGCGGACCGCGCGCGGCGCCGGCTTTCAACTGGTGCAGTCGTTTATCGCGCTGGGCGAGGGCGGCAAATGGGGCACTGGCCTCGGCGCGGGCCGCCAGAAGATGTTTTACCTGCCGCAGGCGCATACCGATTTCGTCTTCGCCGTGGTCGCCGAGGAGTTCGGCCTGATCGGCGCACTAATCGTGTTCGTGCTGTTTTGCGCGATCCTGTTTCGCGGCATGCGCATCGCGCACGAGGAACCCGACCCGTTTGCCAGCCTGCTCGCGGCCGGGCTCACCTCGATGATCACGCTGCAGGCGTTGATCAATATCGCGGTGGTGATCGGCCTGGTGCCGACCAAGGGTCTGCCGCTGCCGTTTCTGAGCTACGGCGGCACGGCGATCGTGATAGCGATGGCGGCGCTCGGCGCGCTGATTGCGCTCGCGCGGCGCCCGGCGGTGCGATGAAAGTCATAATTGCGGGCGGCGGCACCGGCGGGCATCTGTTTCCCGCCGTCGCGCTGGGCGAGGAGTTGCGCCGCGCCGATCCGGCCGGTGCGGTGCTGCACGTCGGCAGCAGCAACGGTCTGGAAGCGAAGTGGCTTCCGGCCAGCGGCTTGCCATACGAACTGTTCGCGGTGCGCGGCTTGCGCGGCAAGGGTCCAGTGACCCGCCTCCGCGCGATCGGCGAGTTTTTCGCCGCGCTTCGCCACGCTCGCGCGCTGCTCGCGCGCTTCGGCGCCAACCTGGTGGTCAGTGCGGGCGGCTATGCCTCGGCGCCGATGGCGGTGGCGGCGATCATCGGCCGCGTGCCGCTGATCCTGATGGAACAGAACACGCGTCCGGGCCTCGCGAACCGGATGCTCTGGCGGTTTGCGCGCAAGGTTTGCGTCGGCTTTGCCGAGACCGCGGCGGCGTTCGACGACGCGCGGGTCGAGGTGACGGGCAATCCGGTGCGCCTGCGATTCGTCCCGGGAGCGCTCCGGAAAGTCGCCGATCCAATTCAAATCCTTGTTTTAGGCGGGTCGACCGGTGCGCATCGCCTCAATTTAGGCGTCGTAAATGCTTTGATTATTCTTGAGAAAGCTGTTATAAAATTAGCAGTGGTTCATCAAACTGGCGAGGCGGATGTGGGCTTGGTGAGCGACGCCTACCGCGGGCTCGGCGACGCCGCCCGGGTGGTCGCCTTTCTCGACGACATGGCGAGCGCACTCGATCGCGCCGACCTGATTGTGGCGCGCGCCGGCGCGATGACCGTGGCGGAGATCGCGCTGGCCGGCCGCCCAGCGATTTTCGTGCCTTACCCGTTTCATCGCGATCGCCAGCAGGAGTTTAACGCGCGCGTGATCGAGCGGCGCGGCGGTGCAATCATAATCAACGACGACGACCATCTCGGCAAAAATCTCGCCGCCGCACTCGACGATCTGATGCGCGATCCGGCGCGGCTGATCGAGATGGGGCGCAAGGCGCATGAGGCCGCGATGCCCGATGCGGCGGCGCGGATCGCGCGCGTCTGTTTTGCGGTCGCGGGCGCCGAACGCGCGGCGGCATAAGCGTGAGCGATCAGAAAACCAATCGCGCAACCGATCGGAATGTTATTAGCCAAAGCGATCCCAAGGCCCTTAGCGAAAGCGAACCGAATGCCATGAGCGAAAGCGAACCGAAAATCGCGTGCGACGCCGACCGCAAGATCCTGCGCGCGGGCACGCCCACCGGATTGTTGACGCTGCCGCGCCGGTTGCATTTCGTCGGCGTCGGCGGCGCCGGCATGAGCGGTATCGCGGAGTTGTGCCAGCGCCTGGGCTTCGAGGTCAGCGGGTGCGATCTGCGCGACAGCGCAACCACCGCGCGCCTGGCCGTACTCGGCATCACGCTCGAACACGGCCATCATCCGAGCCATCTGCGCGCCAATCTCGACGCGGTGATCATTTCGTCAGCGGTGAAATTTTCCAATCCCGAAATTATCGCGGCGCGCGCGCTCAAGATTCCGGTGATCGCGCGGGCCGAGATGCTCGGCGAGCTGCTGCGGATGGCGCGCTTGGGCGTCGCGGTCGGGGGCACGCACGGCAAGACCACCACGACCTCGCTGATCGGGCTGATCATGGAAGAGGCGGGGCTCGATCCGACAGTCGCGATCGGCGGCAACCTGCGCGCGCGCGGCACCAACGTGCGCCTGGGGCGCGGCGATTTCATGGTCGCCGAAGCCGACGAGAGCGACGCCTCGTTCCTGCTCCTGATGCCGACGATCGCGCTGGTGACGAATATCGACCCCGAGCATCTCGACCATTACGGCACGATGGACCGGGTGCTCGAAGCCTATCTGAACTTCATCAACCGCGTGCCTTTCTATGGCGCGGCGGTGCTGGGCCTCGACAGCGTCAACGTGCGCGGCCTGCTGCCGATGGTGCGCAAGCCGATCGTAACGTACGGCGTCGCGGCCGACGCCGACCTGCGTGCGGAACGGATAACGATCGACGGTCTCTCGACGCGCTTCGACGTCGTTCGTGGCGGCGCGATCCTCGGCACGGTCGAGCTCCCGTCGCCGGGACATCACCTGGCGATCAACGCGCTCGGCGCGATCGCGGTTGCGCTCGAACTCGGTATCGCGTTCGCGACCGCGGCGCGCGCGCTGGCCGGCTTCTCGGGTATCTCGCGGCGTTTCGAGATTAAGGGCGAGGCGGCCGGGCGGATCGTGCTCGACGACTACGCGCATCATCCGGTGGAAGTGCGCGCGACGCTGGCGGCGGCGCGGGCGGCGTTCAGCCGGCGCATCGTGACGATCTTTCAGCCGCATCGCTACAGCCGCCTGCGCGATCTGTTCGACGAATTCCTCACCGCCTTCGACGACACCGACGTGCTCTACCTGATGGACGTGTACGGCGCGGGCGAGGAGCCGATTGCCGAAGCGAACTCGCGCCGGCTCTACGAGGCGCTGCGCGCGCGCGGCCATCTCGACGTGCGCTACGTTGGCGACGAGCGCGGCGCGGCGGTCAAGCTCGCCGGCGAGTCGGCGGCCGGCGATCTGATCGTCACGCTCGGTGCGGGCGACGTCTATCAACTGGGCGAGCGGATGCTCGCGGTGCTCGGCGACCCGGCAAAAATCGATGAACACGCTTGAGCATGAATTGCGGTCGCGCTTCGGCGCGCGCCTCGAGGCGCATCGGCCGCTGGCCGATCTCACCTCGTTTCAGATTGGCGGACCGGCCGATCTGTTCATTACCGCTGAAACCGAGGACGAGCTGATGGCGGTGATGGCGGCGGCCTATCGCCACGGCGCCACTGCAATGTGTCTGGGCGCGGGAACCAACCTGCTGGTGAGCGATCGCGGGGTGCGCGGCCTGGTGGTGAAGCTTGGCGCGGGCCTCGCGCGGATCGTAATCGACGGCGCCAACGTCGTCGCCGGCGCCGCGATGCAGTTCGGCGCGCTGGTCGAGGCGGTGGTCGATCGCGGGCTGGCCGGTCTCGAATTTGGCGAGGGGATTCCGGGCACCGTCGGCGGCGGGCTGGTGATGAACGCGGGCGCCTTTGGCGGCGAGATGGCGCGGGTGGTGACGCTGGTGCATGGCGTGACGGTCGCCGGCGAGGCGCGCGCGCTGACCAAAGACGACGTCAAGTTTGCCTACCGGCGGACGGATTTGCCGCCGCGCTTTATTATCACGCGGGTCGATTTCGCGCTCGCCCCGGGCGATCGCGAGGCGCTGCGCAGCCGCGTCGCCGAGTTGCGCGCCAAGCGCGCGTCGCGCCAGCCGCGCGGCCTGCCCAACGCGGGGTCGGTCTTCAAGAATCCTCCCGGCGGCTATGCCGGACGCCTGCTCGAAAGCGCGGGTCTCAAGGGCGAGCGGATGGGCGGTGCGGCGTTCTCGGGCCAGCATGCGAATTTTATCGTCAACCTGGGCGGCGCGCGCGCTGCCGAGGTCCGCGCGTTGATCGATCTGGCGCGCAGCAAAGTGATGGCGCTGAGCGGGGTGGCGCTCGAGCCCGAGGTCCGGATGATCGGCGAATGGTGAATGCGCGGCGGATGGGCGCCGCGGGTAAAGCTCGCGATGCGCTGTAGCTAAGGAGTGTCTGCGCAAGTCGGGTCGTCATTCTGAACGAAGTCTGCGCAGTGAAGAATCCCGGGATTCTTCGCTACGCTCGGAATGACGCAATGGGCCTGGTGCTGAGGTTTCCTGGAGGGACGCGGAAGCGGTGGTGGTGGTGGTGGCGGCAAAACGCAAAAAGCGCAAGACAACCAGCAGCGGATGGGGCTTTCGCCTCGCCGGTATCGTGCTCTGTGCGTTCTTCGTGCTCGGCGTGATGACCGGCTTGAGCCGGCCCGGACGCACGCTCGCGCAGCGCTGCAAAACCCTGCTCAGTCTGTGGCCGCAGTCGGGCCATTCGGCGATTATTCCGGCGGCGTTCTTTGGCGGCACGGTGATCGAACCGATCGTCCGCCCGCATGCGCATGGCGGCGCGGTGGCGCTGGTGCGGCGCGGCGACGGCTTCTATGCGCTTGATGGCGACGGCGGCCTGACCGGCCCGGTGGCGCCCGCGGCGGCCGGTGACATGCCAATTTTAAGCGGCGCGGGCGCCGCGAGCGCCGCCGCCGGCAGTCTCGTCGAATGTGCCGGCGTGCTGGTGCGCGCCGAGGCCAATCTCGGTGCGATAGTCTCCGAGATGCGCCTGGGCGATGACGGCACGGCGACCATGTTCCTGGTCCGCCCGCGTATCGGAATCGTCTTCGACCTTGATCGCGCCGGCCCGGAGCTGGTTCGCGCGGTCCGGGTGCTCGGTATCTGGCGCGGCCATGAAGCGATGATCGCGTCGATCGATCTGACCACGGCGGGCGAGGCGGTGGTGCGGCTCAAACCCGACGCGGGGGCGATCGCGCGGCCCGCGGCCGCGTTGCGCCGCGCCGCGTATGCGCCGGCGCCGGCCGCGCGCGGAATCCGTTACGTGCGGGTGGAGAGCGATCGCCGATGAGAAACGTGCTCGCGGGACTCGACGTTGGAACCAGCAAGGTCTGCGTGCTGATGGCCGAGGCGGCCGCCGACGGAACGATCGGCGTGCTCGGCCATGGCGTGGTGCCGTGCGCCGGCTTGCGCAAGGGCGTGGTGGTCAATATCGAGGCGACGGTCGAGGCGATTCGCGCGGCGGTGGGCGAGGCCGAAAAGGCGGCGGGCGTGCGGATGGGCGCGGCTTCGGTCGGCGTGGCCGGAGCGCATATTCGCGGACTCAACAGTCACGGGATCGTCGCGGTGCGCGGCGGTGAAGTCGGCACGCGCGACGTCGAACGGGTGATCGACGCGGCGCGCGCGGTCGCGATTCCGCTCGATCGACAGGTCCTGCATATTCTGCCGCAGCAGTTCGCGGTCGACGATCAGGAGGGGGTGCGCGATCCGATCGGGATGGCCGGGGTGCGCCTCGAGGCGCGCATCCATATCGTCACGGCGGCGCAGAGCTACGGCCAGAACCTCAACAAATGCTGCGAGCGAGCCGGGGTCACGCCGGGCGAGCTGATGTTCGAGCCGCTGGCCTCGGCCGACGCCGCGCTGTTTCCCGAGGAGCGCGAATTGGGCGCCGCGCTGATCGATATCGGCGGCGGCACCACCGACGTGATCGTATTTCTGAACGGTGCCGTGATGCATACCGCGGTGCTGCCGATCGGCGGCAATCATCTGACCGGCGATGTTGCGGCCGGCCTGCGCACGCCGATCAGCGACGCCGAGCGGCTCAAAATCAGCCACGGCGTGGCGACCAACCTGGTCGTCGGGCGCGACGAGATGGTCCAGGTGCCGGGCGTCGGCGGACGCGAGCCGCGAGTGATCGCGCGCAGGCTGCTCGGCGAAATTCTCGAGCCGCGGATGGAAGAGATCTTCGCCCTGGCGCAGCGCGAGCTGATTCGCTCGGGCGTCGCCGACAGCCTCGCCTCGGGCGTCGTGCTGGTCGGCGGCACCTCGCTGCTCGAGGGCACGCAGGAACTCGCCGAGCGCATCTTCAACCTGCCGGTGCGGCGCGGGCTGCCGATAAATTTGAAGGGGCTGCCCGAGGAATTGATGAAACCGATGTACACCACGGCGGCCGGCCTGCTGATGCATGCGGGCAATGGCCACGCGCCGCATAACGGCCTCGCGCGCAACGGCCGGATCGGCTGGCTGCGCACGCGGGTGAGCGATTGGGTGAGGGATTTCTTTTGAAACGGATGACGGAAGTGTTTGGTTTCGGCGGTGCGCGCGGCAATTCGCGCGAGAGGGGCGGAGGAGGAAGTACGATGATCGAGCTGGTGGAAAATATCGATCCGGGCGCGCGGATCAAGGTAATCGGCGCGGGCGGATGCGGTGGCAATGCGGTCAATCACATGATCGCGGCGGGACTGCGCAACGTCGATTTCGTCGCGGTCAATACCGATACGCAGGCGCTGCAAAGCAACAACGCGCCGCTGCGCATCCAGATGGGCCAGATGCTCACGCGCGGCCGCGGCACCGGAGGTAATCCGGAGATCGGCCGCAAGGCCGCGCTCGAAGACGAGGAGCGCTTGCGCGATCTGATTGGCGACGCCGAGATGGTCTTCGTCACGGCCGGGATGGGCGGCGGCACCGGCACCGGCTCCGCGCCGGTGATCGCGCGCATCGCGCGCGAGAGCGGCGCGCTGACCGTCGGCGTCGTCACCAAGCCGTTTCAGTTCGAAGGGCGCAAGCGCATGGGCCAGGCCGAAGAGGGCTTGCGCGAACTCAAGAACGCGGTCGACACGCTGATCACGATTCCCAATCAGCGCCTGCTCTCGATCGCCAGCCGTACGACCTCGCTCAAGGAGGCCTTCCAGAAGGCCGACGATGTGCTGCTGCAGGCCGTGCGCGGCATCGCCGAGCTGGTCACGGTGCACGGCCTGATCAACCTCGACTTCGCCGACGTGCGATCGATCATGGCCGAGATGGGCATGGCGATGATGGGTGCGGCGCGCGCCGCGGGTGAGAACCGCGCGGTCGAAGCGGCCCAGCGCGCGATCTCGAGTCCGCTGCTCGAGGACGTCTCGATCAAGGGTGCGCGCGGCCTGCTGATCAACGTGACCGGCGGCCCCGACATGTCGCTGTACGAGGTTAACGAAGCCGCCAGCCTGATCCAGGAAGAGGCGCACGAGGACGCCAATATCATTTTCGGCGCGGTCATCGACGACAAGATCTCCGACGAGATCCACGTCACCGTGATTGCGACCGGCTTTGGCGACCGCGACCTCGAGACGCGCTACGCGCCGCGCTATGCGCCGCCGCCCGCGGCGATCACCGCGCCAGTGCAGTCGGCCGCGACCCGTCCGATCGAGAGCGTGCAGCCGTCGCTGATTGCGCCGCCGCCGGGTCCGTCGGCGATTCCGCCGCACGCCACCACGTTCGGCGGCAAGCCGATCCGCCGGCTGGGCATGATCGTCGACGAGAGCAGCCTCGACATCCCGGCCTTCAAGCGGCGCAACGGCGGCGTGGAGCAGCGCGGCGGTCCGACCCGGCTCGGCCAGCAGGACACGATCGAGAGCGAGGATAAGCTGGACATCCCGGCCTTCTTGCGCAAGCCGACGGACTGATTCGCGCCGCGCACGAAGAGTGGCGATAACGGGGCGGGGCGCAGGCCCCGCGCGTTGGCTCCAGAAACCACCATGCGGACGCGATGACGGTGCGTCCGTGGCTGGAGTCGCGCGCCGCGGGGTCTCGGCGACGTTGCCCATCGTCGCTTGCCGCGGCGTGCGCCGGTGCGCGCGTCAATCTTCAATCGGCTCGTCGAGATGGCTCAGCGGTAACAGCACAACGAACGCCACGATCGTGCACGCCATCGTGAAGGCCACCGCCAGCCGGTAGCCCCCCGTGCGATCGATGATCATGCCGCATAGCGGCGGTCCCATCAGCGTGCCGAATGCGCTGCCGGTGTAGAGCGTGCCCAGGTTCACGCCAAGCCCGTTGGTGCCGAACATCCGCGCCACCACCGCTGGCGTCAGTGCGACCGCGCCGCCGTAGCTGAGTCCCATCGCCAGCGCGAACAGCGTCAGCATCGCGTACGATTCCGCCACCAGCCACAGCCCGAACGACAGGCCAAGTGCCAGGATACAGCCCTGGTACACGCGCATCATGCCGAAGCGGTCGGCGAGCGTGCCGAGCCCCAGGCGCCCCGCCGTGCTGGCCAGGCCGATCAGGCCGACCAGCGTCGCCGCCGCGATCGGTTTGATCCCGATGCTCTGCGCGAACGGCGGCAGAAAGATAAACGGAATCGCTGTGGCCACCGTGAATAGCAGGCACGCGATATAGAGCAGCTTGAAATCGGGAGTGCGCAGCACGCGCGCAATCGAGACCTTCGGCGTGTCAAGCTCGATCGGCGGCGGCTCCGCGAGGTACGCGCAGACCATCAGGCTCGCCGCCGCGCCCAGCCCCATGAAGACGTAAGCCTCGCGCCATCCCCAATGTTTGATCAGTGCGGCGGCCAGCGGCGCGATGGTCAGCGTGCCCGCCCCGATCCCCGACACCGCCACGCCCAGCGCCGTGCTGCGCCGCTTGAGGAACCATCCGCTGACCGCGGCGACCAGCGGCACGTAGCAGCACGCCACGCCGATCCCCACGCCCAGGCCATAGGTCAGGTAGGCAATCGGCAGGCGATCGATCCGGGCTGTGAGAACCAGCCCCGCGCCGACCGCGATCGCGCCGAACGCGGCTACCGGGCGCGGACCGAAGCGGTCGGCCAGATGGCCGGTCAGCGGACCGAGCAGGAAATAGATGAACGCGGTGATCGAGAAGATCGCCGACATGGCCGAGCTGCTCGCGCCGAATTCGACCGCCATCGGCTTGAAGAACGCGCCGAAGCTGTAGGCCACGCCGAACAGCGTGAAGGTCGCGAGAAATCCCGCCGCGACCATGCGCCACGCATGCGGCGAATCGCGCTCCCAGCGCGCCGCCGCGGAGCCGGAAGCCCCGCGCGCCCCGGACGAATTGGCCATCGCGGCGCCGACGTGATCCAATTCGCGCCCAGACATGGCCGGGACTATAGCTCCGCCCCGCTCCAATCGCGAAGCGCTTTGCGCTCGCCGCGGCCGTGCGCGAAGCGTTAGCCGCCGGCATGCAGCTTGATCAGTTCGAGGGTGACTTCGGCGCTCGCCACCATGTCGTTGACGTCGAGCCATTCGCGCACGGTATGGATATCGCGCATCCCGGTGCCGAGGTTGGCGACCACCAGCCCGCGCTGATTGAGGATGTTGGCGTCGCATCCGCCGCCGGTGCCGGCCGGCGCGATCGTGCGACCGCTGCGCCGCGCCGCCTCGATCACCTGGCGCACCAGCGGCGCATCCTGGGGCACGTTCATGCCGCCATAGCTGCGATGCGCCGAATGCTCGAGCGTCGCCGCGAAATGCACGCCGTCGACGGTGACCTGCGCGCGCGCCACCGCATCGGCAAAACACGCGACCATGTGATCGACCTGTGCGGTGAGCTTGGCCTCGCAGCGCGATCGCGCCTCGCCGCGCACGACCACTTCGTTGGGCACGATATTGGCCGCGCGTCCGCCCTGGATCACGCCGAGATTCGCGGTGGTTTCGTCGTCGATCCGTCCCAGGCGCATCGCCGCGATCGCCTCCGCCGCAATCTTGATCGCCGACATCCCGCGCTCTGGCGCCATCCCGGCGTGCGCCTCGAGTCCGCGCACCGTAAAGCGCATCCCGACCGCGCTCGGTCCGCTGACGAACAGGTAGCCGGGCGAGTCGCTGTCGAAGACCAGGCCGCTCTTGGCCTCGATCATCGTGAGGTCGAGATTGCGCGCGCCCTGCAGGCCAATCTCCTCGCAGATGGTGAAGACGGCGTCGATCGGCCCGTGCGGCATTTTGCCGTCGTGCAGTTGATGGAGCACTTCGCAGATCACCGCGCAGCCCGACTTGTCGTCGCCGCCGAGCACGGTGGTGCCGTCGGTGCGAATCACCGCGCCGTCGACGATGGGCTTGACGCCCTCGCCCGGCGTGACCGTGTCCATGTGCGCACAGAGCAGAAAGGGGGCGATACCGGGTGCGGTGGCGGGGATGCGCGCGATCAGATTGCCGGTGTTGCCGCGGACCTTTTCGCCGGCGCTGTCGTAGCGGCAAATCGCGCCGGCGCTTTCGACCTCGGCCTGAATGCGCAATGCGACGTCGCGTTCGCGGCGCGAGAGCGAATCGATCCGGACCAGTTCGAGAAAAAGCCGCGTCAGCCGATCGCGATTAACCGCCGTCATCGCGCCGTCCGCGGGCGGCGTCAGCCGGCCTGGCGATGCGTCGCATCGACGCCCAGCGCCGCCGCGATCTCGCCATGCGTGGCCTTGAGCGCGGCCGGCAGCGTGTCGCCAATCCGGGCGAAAAATTCGCCCGCCGAAGCCATTTCGTTTTTCCATTCGCCCGCATCGATCGCGAGCGCCTGGTCGACCTGCGCCGCCGACATGGCGAGGCCCGTCAGGTCGAGATCGGCGGCGTTGGGCACCCGTCCGACCGGCGTGTCGCGCGCGCCCGCGTCGCCGTGGATCCGATCGATCATCCACTTCAGCACGCGCAGGTTCTCGCCATAGCCCGGCCACATGAACTGGCCGGCCGCATCCTTGCGGAACCAGTTGACCATGAAGATGCGCGGCGGCTTGGCGATGTGCTTGCGCATTTCCAGCCAATGGCCCAAGTAGTCGCCAACGTTGTAGCCACAAAACGGCAGCATCGCCATCGGGTCGCGCCGCACCACGCCGACCTGTCCGGCGGCCGCCGCGGTGGTCTCGGAGCCCATCGTCGCGCCCATGTAAACGCCATGCGTCCAGTCGCGCGATTCGAGCACCAGTGGCATCGTGGTGGCGCGCCGCCCGCCGAATATAATCGCTGAAATCGGCACGCCCTGCGGATCCTCCGCGTGCGGCGAGAGCACCGGATTATTCGCCATTGGTGTGGTGAAGCGGCTGTTCGGATGCGCCGCCTTCTCGCCCGACGCCGCGCTCCACGGCCGCCCGCGCCAATCGATCAGCCCGGCCGGCGCCGGCACGTCCATCCCTTCCCACCAGATATCGCCGTCGGCGGTCATCGCGACGTTGGTGAAGAGCGCGTCGCGCTCGACCGATCGCATCGCGTTCGGATTGGACTTCATGCTGGTGCCGGGCGCCACGCCGAAGTAGCCGAACTCCGGATTGGTCGCCCACAGCCCGCCGTCGGGTCCGACGCGGATCCATGCGATATCGTCGCCGACCGTGAAAACCTTCCAGCCTTTGAGCGCCGCCGGCGGCATCAGCATCGCCAGATTGGTCTTGCCGCACGCGCTGGGAAATGCCGCCGCGATATAGCGCGTCTCGCCCGCCGGATTCTGCAAGCCCAGGATGAGCATATGCTCGGCGAGCCAGCCCTCCTGGCGGCCGAGCCAACTCGCGATCCGGAGCGCGAAGCATTTCTTGCTGAGCAGCGCGTTGCCGCCGTAGCCGCTGCCGACCGACCAAATCGTATTGTCCTGCGGGAAATGACAGATGAAGCGCTTTTGCGGATCGAGTCCGAGCGTGCAATGCAGGCCGCGGTTGAAATCGTCCGACGCGCCGAGCATCTCGAGCGCCGCCGCGCCCATCCGCGTCATGATCCGCATGCTGAGCGCGACATAGATACTGTCGCTGATCTCGACGCCGACCTTGGCGAAGCGCGAACCCAGCGGACCCATCACGTACGGAATCACGTACATGGTGCGGCCCTTCATCGAGCCCTTGAGCAGCGCGCCGAGCTTTTGATAGGCCTCGCCCGGCGCCATCCAGTTGTTGGTCGGTCCGGCCTGCGCGCGCGTCGGCGAGCAGATGAAGGTGACCTCCTCGGTGCGCGCGACGTCGTTGGGATTCGACCGATGGAGATAGCAGCCCGGACGTTTTTCCTGATTGAGCGGGATCAGCACGCCGGCTTCGATCGCCTCGGCGGTCAGGCGCCGCCGCTCATCTTCGGATCCGTTGCACCAAACGATGCGGTCGGGATTGGTCAGCCGGGCGCATTCGTCAACCCAGTCCTTGAGTGCGCGGCTTTGAGTGATCGAGTCAGCGGCGGGATAACTGGTCACGCGAAACGCTCCAAAAGTTTAGCTCTAATGCGCTCAGTGTCTGCCGAAATGGCCCTTGAGATGCCGACGTTTCGCAGAGGCAAGCTCTCCGATGCTACCATCGCGATCCCGGGTTGACCAGACGGGAATTAGAAGTTCATCACTCATCGAGCGCCAGATATTAGACCTGCTTTAATCTTACCGAATGACCGAGGGCACGCAATTTGATTGTCGCCACCCTCAATTCGCCATCGCGCTCGCCGGGTCCATCTGCTGCCGATAGTCCGCGACCGAAATGATCCGCTGGGTGCGCTTGTCCCACAGGATGTACTTCAAGGCCGCGGGAATCTCCGACAACCTCACGCGGGTGACCGCCGGGAACAGATGCTCATATTCGTTGTGGCACTTGACCAGGCAATAGTTGGGAATTTTGGCCGACAGGTGATGCACGTGATGATACGCGATATTGGCGGTGAACCAGTTCAGCCAGCGCGGCAAGATCAGAAAACTCGAGCCCTCGATCGCACCCAGATCGTAATCCCAATGGCGGGTATCGCTCGCATACGAATGCGCGAAATTATGCTGCACAGTGAACAGGATAATCCCCGCCGCACCGGCCATCGAGGTGCTGATTATATAGATCGTGAAGAATCGCGCCGGACCGCACGCCCAGCACATCATCGCCCAGATGCTGAGCAGGGCGAGGTTGTTCCACGTCATATGCCAGTACTCTTTGGGCGATTGCCAATAGCGCGACTCGTAGCTCGCGACGAGCGCATGATTCGATTGGCCGGGGTTCGCGATTTTTCCCCTAACGATATGCTTCGCCAGTCCGATACTGCCCTTGAGCCAGTTAAAGCGCGGGTTGAAGATCACATAGATCAGGCCGGCGATCGGTGCGGCCGCGATACTGCATTTGAGCCGGTACCCCAGCTGCTGCGTCTCGCTCAGCGCCGCGTACTCGTCCACCGCAAGCGTGGTGTACAGTCCGCGGTATTTGTCCCAATTGCCGTTGTTGGCGTGATGGAAATTATGATGCTTCGACCATACGTACTGTGGCATCCCGGAGATCACGCCGAGCACAAAGCCGAACGCGCGATTGAGCGACTGCGTGCGAAACAGGCTGCCATGGCCGCATTCGTGCATCAGCACAAAAATGCGCAAGGCGAACAGGCTGATCAGGAAAATCGCCAGTGCGGTGAGCCAGCGCGAAACGTCGACACTCCGCACCGCCATCCACCACAGGATCGCCAGCCCGCTGAGCGCCGTCAGGACTTGCGCCAGGGCCCTGCCGTCGTCGGCCTGGGCATGGCGCAGGATCATCTCCCGCTTCTGTTCCTTAATGCTGCGGATCGAGGACACGATTGAGTACCTTGGTTGCGCGATTATTATTGGTCGGAAGCCGCAGGGCAATCAGTCTAGCAGACCGAACTACCCGCGTGGTATCGCCGTGTCGAAAATAGTCGTGGGTTATCCCTATCAAGGTTAGCCGAGACCCAGCGGCAGCACCGGTTGAGTGCGCTCCAGCGCCTGGATTTACGACTTTTCGTCCACGCACAGCACCAGGGCCTTGTCCGGTGGGTTGAGATAGAGCCCCACCACGTCGTGCACCTTCTCGACGAAGACGGGTCGGTGGGAAGTTTGAAGCTCTTGCTGCGGTGCGGCTGGAGCCCGAACAGCGCGAAGTAGCGCGCCACCGTACTCTTGGAAATGCCGGTGTCCGCCGCCACTGTACGCACGCTCCAATGGGTGGCGTTGGGCGACCGGCTGTGGAGCACCATGCGCATCAGCGCCGCCACCTGTTCGTCGCCATGGCGGCGCGGCCGTCCCCGGACGCAGTTCCCCGTGCAGCCAGCCACCCCGCGTTCGCGCCAGCAGCGCCGCCACTGGCTGATGGTCGGAACGCTGACCCCCAACGCGCCGCAATCGACTGATTGGATACGCCTTCAGCCGACATCAACATGATCCGGGCGCGCGGCACCAGCGAATGCGGCAAACTCCGCGAGCGCGCAATCGAACCCAATTGCTCACTCTCCGCCGCACTCACCCCCCGTACTAAGGTCTGTCCATCGGGCGGTATCATACCAGGATGGCATCATAAATTAAATAGGTTATTTATGGGACATAGCACTAGAGGTTTCGCGAGATCAATCCTCGTCATATTCCGTCCAGTCAATGCTTGTGCCCGAAAATGGAAGTGAACCCTTAGTTCCGTCTACTCCCAATTCAATCTCTAACCCGCCGAAGAACGAGTCCATATTCTTCTTAGAGACCTCAACCTTCAATCCTTGCGATTCGTCCGTGTACCAATTTTTGGTTTTGCTTATGACCTTTAGGTAAAACGTCAGCATCTCCTCGACAAGCGTCGGGCTAGCTTTCTTCGATAATTTCTTAGAGAAGTCCTTGCGAATCCATTCCTTCCTCGGATTCTGGTAAAAGTATAGCAGAGCGGTCCGTGATAAGTAGGCTCTAACTAACGGCTTTTGAAAGATTTTTGGGGCATTACTGTTGGCGAGCGTGGGTTGTTCCAAGTGCACGTTCAAGCCGCGTCTGATAGCTTTCTGGAGGTTCAAACAGAAGACGATATCTCTCGGGCATCTCGGGATGACTTTGTCGAATACTTTGTCGTGATTCTGTTTGTTCCAGAAAATCTCCGAAGGCTTCGCAGCAGAGCGCAGATCCCTCCGCGCCAACGCAATTACCTGGCCGAGATCAACAACTTTAATGTAAGTACCGTTGGTGTTGATGTAATACTTCGCGTTGTCCGCACTCTTCATCACAGCGTCGAACTTGCCTTCCTGTCGCTCATAGAACACCCCGACATCCTTCAGTGTTTGTTCGATCTCAATGTGTATTGGCTCATTTGAAAACAGCTGCCAATCTTCGATGGGGTACTGGCGATTATTGGCATTGGTAATCTCCTTGAGCTCTTCGCTGGTTGTGCCCACAACAATTTTGGCAATCACCTTGATCTGCTTGAAGCGCTCAATTGCCTCTGGCGTGTTTGCCTTTCCAAGCTCCTTGAAGTACGCAGAAGCGATGGTGATTGTCTGACAGCCATTGATAATACTAGGAGCTTCCAAATTCAGCATATCTTCGTTTTCGGCGGTGAGAACCCTGGCTGCAATCGTTACACCAACGTGGTAAAAGGGAAAAATGTTCGGACTTAGATTGCCAGAGGTGATTTTCTTCAGGGTATCTTTAATCGGATGGACTAATCGCTCGCTCGCATCCTTTTTTTCTAACAGCGAAAGCCGCACGTTCTTATCGAATAGTACATTACCTCTGACTCGGTAAAGTTCCACGAGGCTGTGCAGCGGAATGTACGCCAAGTCCAGATGGGCGTTCTGCCTCAAATCAATTCGGGAATGCGGAAGTCTCTTTAACGGATACGTCTTAGGTACGCAGACGGTAGGTGCGAGGTTGTACTCGGCAAGCTCTACCGCCAGTGAACCGCTTAACTTTCCCCGAATGAACGCATTCAGTTCAGATTTGGCTAGGCCACTTTCGAACTCGCTGTATTTTGGCGAATCCTTCCAAATCGTTTTTTCTGAAACAGGATATCAATTTAAACTCGACACGTTGAAGAGTGTTCCGTGCTTCCGAAAGTTTTGTGTAGAGATTAAATAAGCAGTGATTGTCATTGGGGATGGTTGCCACTGTTCCATCGACTATCACTTCTTCCAGCCACGCCCGCGCCCTATTGAGGTCGGCCAATCCAGCCAAGGCCGCAGCTTTGCTCTCACTGAGTTTACTTTGATAAACGATCAGCATTTTCTGTACAGACACGCCTTTAAAGTTTCGGGTGCAACTGCGGTGCCGCGCACGACCATTTTCCAGGCTTCTCATTTTGACTTCCGGTTCAGGCTCGCACCAAGACCACGCGGTTTGCAAACTCGAAGCTCGAGCCCGGCGTTGGTTCTGGAAGGTTGTAGCGGCCGGTGCATACTGATCGGATCGCCGATTGAAAAGTGACTCATCGCGGCGTGAGATACTGCGCAGCGGAGGGCCTCATGCGGTGGCGGAGGAAGCGGTGAAGTTCCGCGTTTTGAGACGGCATGGCAAGAGCATACGCGCGATTGCGCGCTGCGGATCGAGGACACGATTGAGTACCTTGGTTGCGCGATTATTATTGGTCGGAAGCCGCAGGGCAATCAGTCTAGCAGACCGAACTACCCGCGTGGTATCGGGTCGCCGGTCGAGCGCGGCGGCAGTCCGCGCCCCGCATGACGGCGATTGGCCTCGCGCAGGCCCGCTGAAGAAATCAATAGGCCGAACTTTTGCGCGCCGCCGCCACCAGCCGCTCAATCTCTTCTTCGCTGAACCCGGCCAGCATCCGCGCCTCGCGCGCGATCGTGATGATATTTTCGTTGCCGTCGCGCACGTCCTCGATCGCGCGGCGCGTGCCACGGAAGCTAAAGGTCTCGTCGATACTGTCCTGGAATTCCTGCGCGCGCTTGAGCCGCTCGGGGTCGCCCTCGGTCAGTTTGCGCAGCCACTTCGAGCCCATCCGCACGTGCGTAATCTCGTCGGCCAGCACGTAATCGACCGCCCGCTCGATTACCTCGTCGCCATTTTTCTGCGCAATCCGGATGATCTGCTCGAAGACGTCGCAGGCGAGCCCCTCAAGCCCGCGATTGATGCCCGCGACGCGCGCCGCCGGATCCTCGGCCTGCGTGCACTTCCACAGGATTTCGGTCTCGACGTAATCGCCCGGCGCGGCGCCCATGTAGGCGAGCAGCCCCTGGAAGATCTCCGTATGGCGCGATTCGTCCCACACCTGGCGCGCCATGTCGAGCTGGAACTCCCACGGCG
>JADMIL010000080.1 GCA_015478645.1 Candidatus Binataceae bacterium | reverse complement strand
GTATCCCTCCGGCGAAGGCCGCCTTGCTCGGGTGACCTGTAGCCGGTCTGCTTGGCGGCATGGCGCGAAGCAGGGGCGAGGCTGCCACTGTGGCAGCCACAATGGCAGCCACGGAGGGAGAGCCTCGGCTGCTGCAGCGGATCGAGATCGTCGGCGATCGGCGGCGCGTACACGATGCTGCGTTCCGGGACGTGGTCGTCACGGCATCCCGTGCAAGCGGAACTCGGGTGCAGGAGGTGGCGGAGCGGCACGGGATCTGCCCGAGCCTGGTGTATCGCTGGCGACGAGCCGCGGCCGCGGCAGCCATGGGGGATGGCGGCGCGCGCCTGCTGCCTGTCCGGATCGTCGGCGAGCCGCCGCCGGCGCAATCTGCACGGCGGACGCCGGCACCGAGTTCTCCGGCGCCGCGGCCGTGCGGCGTGATCGAGATCGAGCTTGCGGCCGGCGTGCGTGTGCGGGTCGATGAGGCGGTGAGCGTGCCCGCGCTGCGTCGCGTGCTTGCGGTGCTGCGCGGCTGATGCTGCCGCCAGCAGGCGTGCGGGTGTGGCTCGCGACCGGCGTGACCGATATGCGCCGCGGCATGAATGGCCTCGCACTGCAGGTGCAGCAGGCGCTGCAGCACAACCCGCATGCCGGCGATGTTTACGTGTTCAGGGGGCGGAGAGGCAACCTTTTGAAAATCCTCTGGCACGACGGCCTGGGAATGTCGCTTTACGCCAAGCGGCTGGAACGCGGCCGGTTCATCTGGCCGTCGCCGGCGGACGGAGTGGTTGGTATCACCGCAGCCCAGCTCGGCTATATGCTGGAAGGGATCGACTGGAGACACCCACAACGCACCTGGCGGCCGGAGCTGGCGGGATGAGGCGGGCCAGTCGTCACTTTTTTGAAGATTCCACGTGCGCGACCACGGACGAGTGTGATCCGATCGTCGGCGTGACCACGGGCTCCGAGACGCTCCCCGACGACATCGACGCGCTGAAGGCGGCGCTGCTCAATGAGCGTGCGGCGCGCCGTGAGTTTGAGGCCCGCGCCTCGGGTGCCGAGGCGATGGTTGCGCATCTGAAGCTGCTGATCGCCAAGATGAAGCGTGACCGCTTCGGCGCCTCCGCCGAGCGCGGCCGCAAGCTGCTCGACCAGTTGGAGATGCAGCTCGAGGAACTGGAGACCGCCGCAGCCGAGGACGAAGCGGCCGCCGCCCATGCGACACCAGACAAGACGACCGTGCGTCCGTTCATGCGCGCCAAGCCGGTGCGCGCGCCGCTACCGGCGCATCTGCCGCGCGAGCGGGTCGTGCTGCCATCACCGACAAGTTGCCCATGCTGCGGCGGCAAGCTCGCCAAGCTCGGCGAGACCATCACCGAGACGTTGGAGAGCATTCCGCGCAGCTACAAGGTGATCCAGACGGTGCGGGAGAGGTTCTCCTGCCGGTCCTGCGAAGCGGTCACGCAGCCGCCAGCACCGTTTCATGTGATCGCGCGTGGTCGCGCCGGTCCGGACCTTCTGGCAACGATCATCCACGGCAAGTTCGGCGAGCATCAGCCGCTGAACCGCCAGAGCGAGCGGTTCGCCTGCGAGGGCATCGATCTCAGCGTCTCCACCCTTGCCGATTGGGTCGGGGCCTGCACGGCGGCGCTGTCGCCGTTGGTAACACTGATCAAGACTCACGTGCTCGCCGCCGAGCGCATCCACGGCGACGAGACCACGGTGCCGGTGTTGGCCAAGGTCAAGACCGTCACCGGCCGAATCTGGACCTATGTGCGCGACGACCAACCGTTCGGCGGGCCGGCACCGCCGGCGGCGATCTTCTTCTACTCGCGCGACCGTAGCGGCGAGCACCCGTGCCGACATCTTGCAGGCTACGCCGGCATCCTGCAGGCCGACGCGTATGCCGGATTCAACGACCTCTACCACCCCGCACGCAAGCCCGGGCCGATTCTCGAGGCCGCGTGTTGGGCCCACGGGCGGCGCAAGCTGTTCGTGCTCGCCGACGTTGCCAAGGCGCCGCTCGCGATCGAGGCGGTGCGCAGGATCGATGCGATCTTCGATGTCGAGCGCGACATCAATGGCCTGCCCGCGACGCAGCGGCACGCCGTGCGACAGGTCCGGGTCGTGCCGCTCGTCACGTCGCTCGAAACCTGGATGCGTGGCGAACGCGGCAGGCTCTCGCGTCATGCCGACGTCGCGAAGGCGATGGACTACATGCTCAAGCGCTGGGAAGCGTTCACGCGCTTTCTGGATGATGGCCGCATCTGCCTCACGAACAATGCGGCTGAACGTACGCTGCGTGGCATTGCTCTCGGGCGCAAGGCATGGCTGTTCGCGGGCTCGGACCGAGGCGGGGAGCGGGCGGCGGCGATGTATTCGCTGCTTGCGACAGCAAAGCTGAACGATGTCGATCCGCGCGCCTGGCTCGCCGACGTGCTGGCGCGTATCGCCGACCACCCGGCCTCCCGACTCGAAGAATTGTTGCCGTGGCACTGGCCGCGCTGGAGCGAGGACCGTAGCTTGGCGGCATGACCGTCGCCAGCATCGCGCACCTCAAGATCAAGCTCGATGACGTCAAGCCTGCCGTGGTGCGCCGCGTCGAGGTGCCGCTGACGATCCGCCTCGACCGTCTGCATCTGGTGCTTCAGGCGGCGATGGGGTGGACCAACAGCCATCTCTACGCGATCCGCGCCCGCGGCAGCGGCTGGGGCGTGCCCGACCCGGACTTCGGCGACGGGCCGCTCGATGCGCGCAAGATACGCCTCGTCGATGTCCTGGAGGACGCCGGGGTCAGGTCGCTCAAATACCTCTACGATTTCGGCGACGGCTGGGAACACAGCGTCCGCATCGAGCGGATCACCGACGCGGTCCCCGGGATTGCATATCCACGCCTGGTCGAAGCGAGCGGACGTTGCCCACCGGAGGACGTCGGCGGTCCCTGGGGCTACCGCGACTTCCTCGAAGCGATCGCGGATCCAGACCACGAACAGCACGTCGAGAGCGTGACATGGGTCGGCGATGACTTCGATCCGACCGCCCTCGATGTCGAGAGGCTCGCCAATGACCTGGCCGCCCTCGCCAAGCGTTGGTCGCGCACGCCCACGACAAGTCGAAAGCGATCTACGTGACCCGCGGTCCTCACCGGATGGATACAGAGCATACGCCGTCTGCCTGAATTCTTTTCCGTCAAGCAAGCCCTCAATGTAGCCGGCGATCGTGTCCGCGGCCATGATCAGGGCGGTGTCGAGCGCGTGGATATACTTGCTGGTAACGGAGCCTTTGGCATGGCCGACCAAGGCGGCGATCGTCACCTCCGTGAAACCGAGATCATTCCCGATGCTGGCGAAGCTATGCCGCAGGACGTGGGGCGTGACATTCGACAAGGGTGAATTCCTGAACAGTTGCCTCCAATGGTTTGGAAAGCCGCCGAAGGCGTTGTCCTCGCCATAGCCCGGAAAGACATACGAGCCAGTCCTCGTCTTCCGGCGCGCTTCCAGAAACTCGACTACGGGGAGCCCGACCGGACGGATCGAGAGGCCTTCCTTACTGTTGACCAGGCGCAGGCAACTCGCGTCGGTATCGGTCTCAGCCCACTTCAGCCCGATTATCTCGCTGCGGCGGGAGCCGGTCAGTGCAATCTGGCGGATGATCTTGACGGTCGTCGAATACTTCTCCTGCTGCTCGGCGGCCCGGAGCATTTCGCCGAGAATCCGATATTCGTCGTCCGTGAGCCGCCGGCTGCGCACGTTGTCCTTGGGCTTCTTCAGCCCGTGCGCGGGATTGGTCGTGATGATGCCGGCGTCGACAGCGTAGGTGAGAATGCCACCGAGCAGACCGACGGTTCGGGTTGCGGTGCCCGCCCCACCCCGAACGATTGCTTTG
>JADMIL010000025.1 GCA_015478645.1 Candidatus Binataceae bacterium | reverse complement strand
GCCAGCCAGCGCCTGCTCCATCGCGGCGAGCGGCTGACCGAGATGCTCAAGCAGAACCAGTACGATCCGCTGCCGATCGAAAAGGAAGTGCTGATCATCTTCGCCGCCAACGAGGGCTATTTCGACAAGCTCGCGGTGAGCGAGGTAAAGCCCTTCGAGCGCGACCTGTACGCGTTTTTCGACGCGCGCCACAAGGATTTGCTGGACGAAGTCCGGACCAAACGCGAAATCAGCGACGACCTGCGCAAGCGGCTGATCGCGGCGCTCGACAACTTTCAGACCACGCGCGTGCCTGCGGGCGACGCGGCCCGCGCGGCCTGAGCCCGCGCGGGCGCAGGTTTGACGGATGGCGACATTAAAGGCGATTCGCCGGCGCATCGCGTCGGTCAAATCAACCCAGCAGATTACCCGCGCGATGAAGCTGGTCGCGGCGGCCCGCCTGCGCCGCGCGCAGGAGGCGCTGCTCAACGCGCGCCCCTACCATGAGGCGTTCAAGCGCGTATCGGACTCGCTGCTGGGCTCGGCGCCCGACGCGCTCAAGCCGCCCGAAGATGCCGGTAACGTGCGCCTGCTGGTGGTGGTTACCTCGGACCGCGGGCTGTGCGGCGGCTACAACACCAACGTCATCCGCATGGCCGAAGAGACTATGCGCGAGGCGACGGCGGCCGGCCGCGAGGTGCGGTTGTTTGCCATCGGGCGCAAGGGTTTCGACCATTTTCGGCGTATCCGGGCAAACGTGGTAGGCGATCGGGTGAACAATTCGCCACGCCTGGCGACGGTCGCGCTGGCCCGCGACGTGGCGGCGCGGATGCTCACGGATTTCCGCAGCGGCACGGTGGCCGAGGCCGGCGTGATCTATGCGAGCTTTCGCTCGGCGCTGTCGCAGCGACCGACCTATGAGCAATTGCTGCCGGTCGCACCGCCGCCAGCGTCGGCCGGCGTTTCGGCGGCGCCGGCCACCGACTACCTGATCGAACCGAGCGCCGCCGAACTTGTGCCAGTGGTGATGCGCGGTTACGTTGAAGCGGCAATTTTTCACGCCCTGCTGGAGGCCGAAGCCAGCGAGTACGGCGCCAAGATGACGGCGATGGAAAGTGCGACCAACAACGCGGTCGATATGATCGCGCGTCTGACGCTCGAGATGAACCGCGCGCGCCAGGCGCAGATCACGCGGGAATTGATGGAAATCGTCGGCGGCGCGGAAGCGCTGCGCGGCTAAGTGCGGGGGCGCGACGGCGCTGGCCTGCTAAACGAATTACAGGACAAGACCTTTCGCCATGAGTGGACAAGTAAACGGCCGAATCAGCCAGGTACTGGGCAGCGTCATCGACGTTGAATTTTCCAACGGATCGCTACCTTCGATCCTGACGGCACTGCGCGTCACCAACCCGTCGATCGACGAGCGCGTGGATAATCTGGTGCTCGAAGTCGCGCAGCATCTGGGCGAAAACACCGTCCGCTGTATCGCGATGGACACCACCGAGGGGCTGGTCCGCGGCATGGACGTGCGCGACACCGGCGCGCCGATCTCGGTGCCGGTGGGCGAGATCACGCTCGGGCGCCTGATGAACGTGACCGGCGATCCGGTGGACGAGGCCGGGCCGATCGCGGCCACGCTTACGATGCCGATCCATCGCGAAGCCCCGCCCTTCGCCGACCAGAGCACCGAGGTCGAAATCCTCGAGACCGGAATCAAGGTCATCGACCTTATCTGCCCGTACTCGCGCGGCGGTAAAATCGGCCTGTTCGGCGGCGCCGGCGTAGGCAAGACGGTCACCATCCTGGAGCTGATCAACAACGTCGCCAAGCAGCACGGCGGGGTCTCGGTGTTTGCCGGAGTGGGCGAGCGTTCGCGTGAGGGCAACGACCTCTATCGTGAATTACAGGAATCGGGCGTGCTCTCAAAGACCGCGCTGGTCTACGGCCAGATGAACGAGCCGCCCGGCGCCCGCGCGCGCGTGGCGCTGACCGGCGTGACGGTGGCCGAATATTTCCGCGACGAGCAGGGCAAGGACGTGCTGTTCTTCGTCGACAATATTTTCCGCTTTGTGCAGGCCAACTCGGAGGTCTCGGCGCTGCTTGGGCGGATGCCCAGCGCGGTCGGCTATCAGCCGACGCTCGGCACCGATATCGGCGACCTGCAAGAGCGCATCACGACCACCAAGAAGGGCGCGATCACTTCGGTGCAGGCGATCTACGTGCCGGCCGACGATTACACCGACCCGGCACCGGCGACGACCTTTTCGCATCTCGACGCGATCACGGCGCTCGACCGCAAGATTTTCGAGAAGGCGATTTTCCCGGCGGTCGACCCGCTGGCCTCGACCTCGCGCATCCTCGATCCGCAGATCGTCGGCGAAGAGCATTATGCGGTCGCCCGGCAGGTCCAGCAGATCCTCCAGCGCTACAAGGATCTGCAGGATATTATCGCGATCCTCGGGATGGACGAATTGTCGGCCGACGACAAGCTGGTGGTCGCCCGCGCGCGCCGCGTCGAGCGGTTCCTGTCGCAGGCGATGCACGTCGCCGAGCCGTTCACCAATATCCCCGGCGCCTACGTCAAGCGTGAAGAGACCGTGCGCGGCTTCAAGGAGATCCTCGAGGGCAAATGCGACGACCTGCCGGAGCAGGCGTTTTACCTCGTCGGCACGATCGATGACGCCCGCGCCAAGGCCGAACGACTGGCTCGCGGCGAGGCGCACTAGGCGGCGCGCGGCGCCCCGGAAATCATACGATGGCCGATACCTTTCAGTTCCGGCTGGTCACGCCGACCGGCGTGCTCTTCGACGGTGCGGTCGAGCAGGTCACCGCGGTCGGACCGCTCGGCGAGTTCGGCGTGCTCCCGCTGCATACCAATTTCATCACCTCGATCGCCCCGGGCGTGGTCACGCTCAAACTCGGCGAGGCGAATTTCAACGAGTACCTGCTGGCCGGCGGCCTGGCCGAAGTCAAAGACGGCGTGATGACGATCCTCGCGCTCGAGGCCGAAGCGCCGGGCGCGGTCGACAGTATCGCGGCCGCCCCGGTGGTGCTCGAGGCGGAACAGCGCCTCGCCCATATGAGCGAGTTCGACCCGGCGTATGCAGACGCGGTGCAGGCGCTGGCGCTGGCCCGCGCGCGGGCCCAGATCAACCAGTTGCGCCGCGCCCCGCATTAGACTTTCCATCCCGCCCGCCCCGCTGATCGCGCCGGAACCGCAGCTTGGTCTCGCGGGTGGCGACCCTTAGGCGTGGTGCCGATCCTGACGCTACTCGGCGCACATTTTCCCTACGCTTTGCAGAATGTGTTCGGCTGGGTCGGACCGATTTTCAGCGATGCGCACTGGCGTCGCCCGCTGCGAATCGGGCGGAGAGCGGCAGGCGCGGCGCGCGCGGGCGTCGGCTGTGTAAATTGGTAATTGTTGCCTATTACGGCTAAGGGTCAGCTTCATACTACGGTCCCGATCGCGCCGCACGAAGCCAAATTTATCAGCAAATTCATGAGGTTTTGAGATTCCTCAAGCAATGGCGCAGGACTTGCTCTACCACCTGTAGCAATTGTCGAGCGGACACTTGGCAGATGGCTGGCGGATTCGCTGGACGGTGAAGAGCGGGATCCACTTGCCGGTGTCTCCGATCGATCCATGCCAAGGGCCGCTCGAATGGCTGGCCGGCGACGGGTTCCGGACATGCTCGGCGGTCGATGAGGCTTACGACGCCATGTATTACAAGCACTTTGGATTGAACGGAGCGCCCTTCCAGTTCACTCCATCGCCCAAACTGCTCTTCATGAGCAAGGCGCATCGCGAAGCGTTGTCGGCCCTGGAATGGGGGCTGCTCCAGGAGCCCAGCGGCTTCACCCTGATGATCGGCGAGACCGGCGCGGGCAAGACCACACTGATCGTTTCGATCCTGGCACGCAATTACGAGCGCGTGCGATCCGCCTATGTGACCAATCCGAGGCTCGGCCTCGAGGCGATGCTGCACGATATCCTGCGCCAGCTCGGGGTGACGGCGGCGCCCGACAAACTGGCGATGTCGGAGGCTTTCGATCAATTTCTGGCCGGAGTCGGCGCGGGCGAGCGGGTGGTGATAATCGTCGATGAGGCGCAGAGCCTGAGCGATGAGATGCTCGAGGATCTGCGGCTGTTCTCGAATCGCGGCCGCCTGGACGAAAAGCAGGTGCATTTCGTCTTTGCCGGACAGCCCGCATTGCTGCGCCGCCTGATGGCGCCGGAGCTCAAGCAGATCAACGAACGGATCGGGATTCGGTCGCTGCTCAACCCGCTCGAACGGGCCGAGGCGACGGCCTATGTCGAATATCGGCTGGCGGCATTCGGCGGCAGCAGTGTGGCGGTCTTCGGGCGCGGCGCGCTGGACTACCTGATGGACCATAGCGGCGGAATTCCCCGGCGCATCAATGTGCTCTGCCATAACGCGATGCTCACGGCTTACAACACGAATCAGCCGATCGTGACGATCGAAGCGGCGCGCGCCGCGGTCGCCGAGTACGAGAACCTGCTGTCGCGGACCCGCCGCTTCGAACCGGAAAACGCGGAGTTCGACGTGCTCGGCGAAAAGCGTCCGGCGGCGACGGCGAGTGCCCGATGGTCCACGGCGATAATCGGCGCGATGGCGATTGCGGCGATGGCCATGTTTCTGATGTGGAACTCGGGCACGCCGCGGCGCGAGGAGCCGGTCAGCCTGAATGCCGTTGATGCGGTGGGTGACGCGGTCACCGAACATCCCAACGCCGGCTACCTGCCGGCTTCGATCATCACGGAGGCGCCCGAGGTGGAACCGGCCGACGCGACCGATAGCTCCGCCCTCGCGAGCGATGCGACCGGGCCAATCGCCGACCTGGCAGGGACCGCTAACGCAGGGTTACGGCGGATTCGGGTGCAGCCCGGCGATACGCTCGCCCACATCGCGGCCGACCAGCTCGGATCGGTGGACCAGGTTGCGCGGCTGGTGCGGGCCAATCCGCAAGTGCGCGACCCCAATCATATTTTGACGGGCGAGATGATCAATCTGCCGCCGCGTGAGACCACGGCGCAGGCCGCGCGCACGGGAGCCAATCGTTCGCCCGGCGCGGAGAATTGGCAGCGCGTCACAACGCGCAATGTCGCCGGTATGACAGATGAGGAATAGCGTCACGCGACCGGCCTCGATCTAACGATCAGTCAGTCTTGTTCACCGGCGGGCGTTACGAAAAACCGGACGCGTCCCCCCCCCACGCGGCTGGAACAGTACGTTCGCCGGCGAACTTCAAACATTAGCGGCGCTTCCCTGCCGCGACGCTAAACGGGAGCCGAACGGCAGTTCCGGCCCATCATCCCGCTCAGCCTCGCCCAGGGAGGCGTCTTTCATTTGGCGGTGCTCGCGCACGCTGCGCCGGTGGGACCGCGATCTGCGCGGTGGCGCGGGCTGCGCGGTGGCGCGATGGCGCTGGCGGGCTAGCGTATGGGCGAGCGGGTGGCCAACTGCCGGCTGATGACGGAGGCCTTTTCGGCAAGGCCGGCGGCGGCGAGGTAGTCCTGCTCACGCATCGCATTGCGCCCGGCGTCGACCAGACCCCGGGCCTGGTCGTAAGCGGCGGCGTTTTCGGGGGTGAGCTGCGATCGATTGATCGACGTAAGCTTGGCGCCGGTCTCGTCGAGCAAGGTCTGCGCGCGCAGGCGATTGCTGTCGTCGTCGTCGAGCGAAACGGTGGTCGCCTCGGCGGCGGGCGCCGATCGGGCGGCAGGCGCGGCAGCGCCGGGTGCGGTGGCGAGCGCCGCGGCGGGTTTCCTCCTGGCGCCTCGATATTTGATTGTCGTGGGCGGCATTTCCCGCGGCGCGGTCGAAGCCCTCGGAGCCCGCGCAGGGACCGTCGCGGGCCTCGTCCACGGCGGCGCCTGAAGTGGCCAATAGCGCGCCATGGTCGCGCATCCGGCGAGCGCAAGCGCCGCGCCAGCCAGCATCAGCGATCGCATCGGGAGGCGCGCGGTGATCGTCGATTTCACAGGTAAGACTATCCGCTTCGACTCTGCGCGGGCAGCGGTGGCGCTGCCGCGATCGCAGGCGCGAGCGGCAGCCGCACGATAACCTTGGTGCCCACGCCGACCTCGGATTGAATATCCATGGTGCCATGATGAAGGTCGATGGCGCGCAACGCGAGCGGCAGGCCAAGGCCGTTGCCGTTTTTCTTGGTGGTGAAATAGAGGTTGAAAATGCGCTCGAGGTTTTCCCGCGCGATGCCCGGTCCGGAATCGGCAATCGAAATTTCGACGCAATCGTTATCGCTCAGTGCGGTGGCGAGCTTGAGCGTGCCGCCGGCCGGCAGCATCGCTTCACAGGCGTTGCCGATCACGTTGCGCAGAGCTTCGGCGAGCAACGCGCGATCGACGTTGACCGGGCTGACGGAGGCGTCGAAACGGGTTTCGACGCGCACGCCCGAGCGGACCACCTGGCTGGCGACCTCGGTGATCAGCTCGTTGATTTGGACGCGCGCGAGCTTGAGCTGTTCGGGCCGCATGAAACGCATGAGCGCGTCGACGGCGCGCGCGAGACGCTCGATCTCGAGGCGCACGGCGCGCAGGCGCTGATCGATCGGAGCGCCGCGGGCGGCGTCCTGGCTGAGCAATTCGAGCTGCAGATTCATGGCGTTGAGCGGGTTGCGAATCTGGTGGGCGACGCCCGAGATAAGGCCGCCGAGGCGCACCAGGCGGCCCGAATAATCGACTACGTTTTCCAGTTCGCGCACCGAATCGAGGTCGCGCGCGACCACCAGCAGGCCAGGCGGCTCGGGGCCCTGGCCGAGCGCAAAGATCGAGATCAGCAGGCGGTTAGGCTCGTCGCGGTTGGCCAGATCCAGCGCCACGTCGCGCACCTCGGAGCCGGTCGCGTAGGCGGTTTCGATCATCCGGGCGAGCGCGTTGTCGCGCCCCAGCAGCAGGGCGAGCGGCTTGCCGTCGGCCAGCCCGCCGGCTGGCAAGCCCAGGCGGCCCTGGGCCTCGGGGTTGGCGAAGAGCACCGCACCGCCGGCGTCGAGCAGCATCACGGCGTCAGTAATTGAGCGGAAGATGTTGATGAATTGGCCGCGTTCGGTCTCCCATTGGGCACGGCTCGCCTTAATCCGGCGCGACAGGTCGGTGAACTTGTCGGCCAGCGAGCCCAGTTCGTCGCGCGCATCGGCCGGCAGGCTGACCTCGTCGCGGCCCTCGGCGATCTGTTCGACGCCGGTCGCAATCGCGGCCAGTGGCTTGCGCAGCAGCCGCGCGGCGAGCATCGCGCCGACCAGGCTCAGCAACACGGCGATTGCGCCGACGCCGAGAATATCCTCGACCGAGCGGTGCGCGGCGGCGGCAATCAGCGCCGTCGAGAGGCCCACGCGAATCACCGCGAGCGGGCGGCGATTGACGTTGACCACGCGGCTCAACTCGTAAGTATGCGCGCCCCAGAGCGCCCCGATGTGCGCGAACGGCGACCACGAGCCGAGCGCCACGCGCAGATCGTCGAAGGGCGGCGTGCTCGCGATCGCGGCGCCGGTGGCGTCGGACTGGGCGGTGACGATCGGGGTGCCGTCGAGGCGCTCGATGCGCGCGTAGACCACGCCCTTGCCGAACGCCTGCGAGGAATTGAGCAAGGCGGCGACCGCCGGGTCGTTGCGGATCGCGGCCTCCGGATCGCCGGGGGTCTGCGCGATCGCCTGACGTATCTGCTCGAAGGCCTGGTTGGTGATCAGCGTGCCCGAATCGGCCAGGTCGTCGACCATCACGGTCATCGAGCGATCGACCTGAATCATGCTCATGAGCACGAACGGCAGCATCAGCAGGAGCAGAAAGATGATGGCTAGTTTGGCGCGAAGGTCCATGGTCAAGCGGTGTACACAGGTTATCGCCGCCAACTCCCGGAGCATCGCGGTTTTGGCCGGCGGCCGCGCGACGCGCATAACGCTAGCATGGTGCGGACTTCGGTCAACAGATGAGCGCGCGGGTCGGCGGCATAGGGCCGAGGCGATCGCGCGAGGCACGCCATATCCGTCGCGCATTGCGGCGCAGCAAGCGCGCAATCAATCGATGCGGTAGCGGCGGCGCTTGCGCCAGAGCGTGGTCACGTTGATGCCCAGCGCGCCGGCCGCCTCGTCGAGCGTCGCGCTCTCGGCCAGCACGCGGACGATATGGTCGCGTTCGACCTGCTCGAGGCTGAGCGAGCGCGGCGCGCCGGCAGCGAGCGGTTCGGGCAGGTCGCGGAACAGCGAATCGGGCAGATCCTCGCGCTCGATGACCGCGCTGCGGCAGAGCACGGCGGCGCGTTCGACGGCGTTGCGCAGTTCGCGGACGTTCCCCGGCCATCGATAGACGGCGAGCGCGGCTTCCGCGCCGGCGCCCAGGCGCAGGTTGGGGCGACGGTTGCGCAGGCCGGCCGCGCGCAACAGCCACCGCGCGAGCGGCACGATATCCTGCGGACGTTCACGCAGCGAGGGCACGCGGAGCGTGATGACGTTGAGGCGATAGAAGAGATCCTCGCGAAAATGGTGGGCGGCGGCCTCCGCTTCGAGGTCGCGATTGGACGCGGCGATAATCCGCGCGTCGACGGTCAGCGTCTGGTCGCCGCCGACGCGCTCGAAGCTCTGCTCCTGGACGAAGCGCAGGAACTTGGTCTGCAGGCCGGGGGTCAGGTCGGCGACTTCGTCGAGAAAGACCGTGCCGAGATGGGCCGCCTCGAGGCGGCCGGGCTTGTCCTTGATCGCGCCGGTGAACGATCCGCGCATATGGCCGAACAGTTCGGACTCGAGCAGTTGTTCGGAAAGCGTGGTGCAGTTGACCACGACGAACGGGCGATCGCGCCGCGGACTCCATTCGTGGATCGAGCGGGCGAGCACGTTCTTGCCGGTGCCGCTCTCGCCGGTGAGCAGGATGGTCGCGTCGCTGATGGCGGCCTGATGCGCGGTCTCGAGCAACCGGCGCATCGCTGCGCTGGTCGAATCGAGCAGCGGGGTCTGCTCGACGGCGCTGCGCAGTTCGCGATTTTCGGCGCGCAGGCCGCGCAGTTCGAGGGCGCGTTCGACGGTGCGGCGAATCTCTTCGAGCGAGAAGGGCTTGGTGATGTAATCGCCGGCGCCGGCCTTCATCGCGGCCACCGCGCTCTCGACCGTCGCGTAGGCGGTCATCAGGATGACCACGGTGGCGGGGTCGCGCCGCTTGATCTCCTCGAGCAGTTTAAGCCCGCTCATCTCGGCCATCTTGAAGTCGGTCAGGACCAGATCGGCGGGCTCCTCGGAGAGCATCCGCGCGGCCTGCTCGCCGTGGTCGGCGGCGCGCACCTGGTAGCCGAGGGATTCGAAGAAGGCGGCAAGGTTGCGGCGGATATTTTTTTCGTCGTCGACGATCAGAATGCGCGGCATCAGCTTCGCGGTGGCATCGGCAGCTCAACGATGAACCGGCTGCCACCGCCCTCGGGCGATTCGACGAAGATGCGCCCGCTATGGGCCTGCACGATATCCTTGGCGATCGCCAGACCCAGGCCGGCGGCGCCGCGTGCGGCGCGACCGTCGCCGAACTGGGTGTACTTCTCGAAGATATAGTCGCGCACGTCGGCCGGGATGCCGGGGCCCGAGTCGGCGACCTCGATCCGCACAACGCCGTCGATCGCGTGCGCGGTAACCTCGATCATCCCGTCGTGCGGCGTATAGCGCAGAGCGTTGCCCACCAGGTTCGATACCACCCAGGAAAGCTTTACCGAATCGCCCGCAATCATCGGCATCGGATCGATCCGCTGGTGCAAGGCTATGCCTTTTTCGCCAGCCTGGATATTGAAGCGATCGCTGACCTCGGCCACGATGCGCGCGAGGTCGAGCGGCGCATGCTCGATCGCGATAATCCCGTTTGAGCCGCGCGCGAGGGTGAGCAAATTATCGCTGAGCTGGGTCAGCCGGGCGCATTCCTCGAGGATCGCCTGGGCCAGTTCGCGCTGGCGGGGTCCGAGCACCGACTCCTCGCGCCGCAGCAGCTCGGCCGAAAGCGCGAGCGACGTGATCGGCGTGCGCAACTCGTGCGAGAGCGTGGCGACGAGGTTGGTCCGCGCGCGATCCTGATCGCGCAGGTAGGTGACGTCCTGCAGGATCACGATGGTGCCGAGCGGGCGCCCTGCGGCGTGGCGCAGCGGAATCGGCTTGAGCACGAAGGCATGGTCGCGGCCGCGGAAGTGGAGCTGAACCTCCACGCGCTGATCGGCGGGCGCGCCCTGCTTGAGCGTGCGCAGCGCGTCGCGCACGCGGATGTAATGCGGATTGTTGCTGCTCAGATCGTCGAAGGCGCTGCCCAGCGCTTCGTTCTGCTCGAGGCCGATGATTAGCGCGGCGGTTTCATTGATGTGGATTACGACGCCGTCGAGATCGATCAGCACGACGCCGTCCTCAAGGCTCTCGATAATCGCCTCGGTCTTGCTCTTTTCATAGACCAGGCGATCGACGTTGAGCTGATCGTAATGTTCGAGCCGCTCGGCCATCTCGTTGAATTCGCGCGCGACGGCGTCGAGTTCGCCGAGTTTCTGCGCGCCCAGGCGCAGATGGGCGCGGCGCTGGCTGACGCCGCGCAAGCGCTCCGCGATGTCGGTGAGCGGTTTCGCCAGGGTCCATCCGAGCCACCACGAGAGCGCCGTGCCGAGGACCAGTACCAGCGCGAGGCCGGTGGCGTAATCGTAGGAGAGGTGGCGGCCGAGGTGCGCGGCGCGGCTGTCGGCGCGGAACATCGCGAGCTTGTTCATCGCGATGAGGTCGTCGATGCGCGCGTGGAGGGCGTCGAAAGCGGCGTCGTGGCGGGCGCCGGGAGGCGCGGCGGCGATCGCGTCGAAGAGGCTGGCCGCGCCGGTCTCGATCGACGCCGCGAGCTGTGGCTCGCCGACCTCGGTAAAATCATGATCCTCGATGTTTATCCAGGAGGAGAAGTCGGCGCGCACGGCGGGCAGCGCGGCCGGCGCACGGCCCTCGAGTTCGGCGACCTGCAAGGCGCGCAGTGCGGCGTGCATGTGCTGAGCCGCCTCGATACTGATGTAGTTGCGGTAGAGCGTCTCGCGAATCGCGCCGCCCAGCCGGTAGACGCGCGGCAGGGTATAGGCGCCGAGCAACACCACCAGGACGAGCAGGGCGAGCGAGCCGTTACGGATACGGGTCCGCAGAGTGGGCGTGTTCATGACTGTTCGGTGCGATCCTCGGCGGCGGCGATTTCGATATCGAGGTCGGGCGCGGCGTCAAGCAGGCGCACCTGTACGGGTTTGCACAGCCAGCGCCGCCAGAACGGCTGGCGAGTGCGCCCGATGACGATCTTGGTGATGCCGCGCTCGCGGGCGAAGTCGACCATCGCGCGGACCACGTCGTCGGACTTGAGCCATACGGTCTCGGCGCCGAGATCGCCGGCCAGGTTGATATTGTCGAGCAGACTGACGAAGTTGCCGGTGCTGATCCGGGCGACGGATTCGGCCGGGGTCTCGACGTGGACCGCGAACCATTCGACGTTGAGCTGGCCGGCGATGCGCGAGGCCTTGCGCAGCAGCGCCGCGCTGTCGTGCGCGTTGGAGGACAGCCCGACCATCAGGCGGTCGACGAACACGGTGCGCCGCCCGCCCTCGCGCTTGAGCGACTCAAGGCCGATGCGCTGCCGATCGAGACCGCGGGCGACCTCGCGCAGGGCCATCTCGCGCAGCGAGGTTAGATTGCTCGGCTTGAAGAAATTCTTGAGTGCCTGATCGACCCGTTCGGCAGGATAGATGCGCCCCTCGCGCAGCCGCTCACGCAGCCCCTCGACGCTCAGATCGACGTTAATCACCTGGTCGGCGCGCGCCAGGATGGAGTCGGGAACGGTCTCGCGCACGTCGATGCCGGTGATCCGCCGAACGGTCGGATTGAGGCTCTCGACGTGCTGGATGTTCATCGCGGTGATCACGTTGATGCCGGCGGCGAGCAGCGCCTCAACGTCCTGGTAGCGCTTTTCGTGGTGTGAGCCGGCGGCGTTGGTATGCGGCAACTCGTCGACGATCACCCATTGCGGGCGGCGCGCGAAGATTGCGTCGAGGTCCATCTCGTCGAGGATCACGCCGCGGTACTCGCGCGCCTGGCGCGGGACGACCTCGAGGCCGGTTACGCGGGCGGCGGTCTCGGCGCGGCCGTGGGTCTCGACGAAGCCGACGACGATGTCGCTGCCGCGGGTGCGCAACTCATGCGCCTCCTCGAGCATCCGGTAGGTTTTGCCTACGCCAGCGGCGGCCCCAAGGTAGATTTTAAGGCGGCCGCGCTGCGGCTGCGCGGCACGGTCGGGATCGAGATCGAGAAAGGATTCGGGTTCCGGGCGCTTGTCACCGTTCATTCACGGACCGGCAGGCCTGGGGCTCGCGCTCACGCGATCCAGCGCGAGGTTCACCAGCAGCACGTTCACGCCCGGTTCGCCAAACAGCCCGGCCAGGCGCGGGCGCGTGTTGGCGCGGACCAGGTCGCGAACTTGATCTTCACTCAGGCCGCGCGCCCTGGCAACCCGCGCGATCTGCAGGTCGGCGGCGGCCGGACTGACCTCGGGATCGAGACCGCTGCCGGAGGTGGTGACGAGGTCGATCGGCACCGCGGTCGTGCCGGGGTTTTTTTCGACGAGGCTGCGTACGCGCGCGGAGACCGCCGCGATCAGGACCTTGTTGGTCGGTCCGAGATTGGAGCCGCCCGAGGCGGTCGCGTCGTAGCCGGCGTCGCCGGCGGCCGAGGGCCGGCCGTGGAAATAGCGCGACGCCGAAAAATTCTGCCCGATCAGCGCGGACCCCACGATTGCGCCGTGGCGTTCGATGAGACTGCCGCGAGCCTGCGCGGGAAAGATCAGCGCGCCGAGGCCGGTGATCGCGAGCGGATAGGCGATGCCGGTCAGCACCGTGAGCACGATGGTCATGCGAAGGGCGATTAACAGGCGCATCGGAATAGTTCTCCTTGAGCGATCACGCGAGGTGCAGACTGGCGACGACCAGGTCGATCGCCTTGATGCCGATGAACGGAATGATGACGCCGCCGAGGCCGTAAATCAGCAGGTTGCGCGTGAGGATGGCGGCGGCGCCGAGCGGGCGATATTGGACGCCGCGCAGCGCGAGCGGAATCAGGGCGACGATGATCAGGGCGTTGAAGATGACCGCCGACAAGATCGCGCTCTGCGGCGTCGCCAGATGCATGATGTTGAGCGCGCGCAAATCCGGGTAGCCGATCACGAACATCGCGGGCAGGATAGCGAAGTACTTGGCCACGTCGTTGGCGATCGAGAAAGTGGTCAGCGCCCCGCGCGTAATCAGCAATTGCTTGCCGATTTCGACCACCTCCATGATCTTGGTCGGGTTGGAGTCGAGGTCGACCATGTTGCCGGCCTCGCGCGCGGCCTGGGTGCCGGCGTTCATCGCGATGCCGACGTCGGCCTGCGCCAGGGCCGGCGCGTCGTTGGTGCCGTCACCAATCATCGCGACCAGTTTGCCGTCGGCCTGCTCTTCGCGAATCAGGCGCAGCTTGGTCTCGGGGGTGGCCTCGGCAAGGAAGTCGTCGACGCCCGATTCCTTGGCGATCGCCGCGGCGGTCAGCGGATTGTCGCCGGTGATCATCACCGTGCGCAGGCCCATCGCGCGCAGCCGCTCGAAGCGCTCGCGGATGCCCTCCTTGACGATATCCTTAAGATAGATGACGCCGAGCACGCGCGCGTTGTCGGCGACAACCAGCGGCGTGCCGCCGCTCTTGGCGATGCGCTCCGCGATGGCGGCGAGGTCGTCGGGAATGCGTCCGCCGTGTTCCTGGACGAACTGGACCACCTGTTCGGTCGCGCCCTTGCGCACGCGGTGGCTTTCGTAGTCGACACCGCTCATCCGGGTGTGCGCGGAAAACGGGATGAACTGCGCGCCGTCACCGTCGGTGCCGAGGTCGCGGGCGCGCAGGCCGTAGGCGCGCTTGGCCAGCACGACGATCGAACGGCCCTCGGGAGTCTCGTCGGCGAGCGACGCGAATTGCGCCGCTTCGGCGAGTTCCTGCGGCATCACACCGCTCACCGGGATGAACTCCTCGGCCATCCGGTTGCCGAGCGTGATCGTGCCGGTCTTGTCGAGCAGCAGGGTGTCGACGTCGCCGGCGGCCTCGACCGCGCGGCCCGACATCGCGAGCACGTTGTGCTGCACCAACCGGTCCATCCCGGCGATGCCGATGGCCGAAAGCAGGCCGCCGATCGTGGTCGGAATGAGGCATACGAGCAGCGCGGCCAGCACCGGCAGCGAGAGTTTTGTGCCGCCGTAGAGCGCGAACGGATAGAGGCTCATGCAGACCAGCATGAAGATGATGGTCAGGCCGGCGAGCAGGATGTTGAGCGCGATTTCGTTGGGCGTCTTCTGGCGCGAGGCGCCTTCGACCAGACCGATCATGCGATCGAGGAAGGTCTCGCCGGGGTTGGCCGTGATCCGCACCTTGATCCAGTCCGAGATGACGGTCGTGCCGCCGGTCACGGCGCTGCGATCGCCGCCGCTCTCGCGAATGACGGGGGCGGATTCACCGGTAATCGCGGCCTCGTTGACCGCCGCGACGCCCGCGATAACCTCGCCGTCGCCGGGAATGACGTCGCCCGCCTCGACCAGCACGACGTGGCCCTTGCGCAATTCCGTGGCCGGCACCAGCTTGACGGCGCCGTCGTCGCCGAGCAGTTTGGCGGCGGTCTCGGTGCGGGTCTTGCGCAGGTTGTCGGCCTGCGCCTTGCCGCGTCCTTCGGCCATCGCCTCGGCAAAGTTGGCGAAGCCGACCGTGAACCAGAGCCACAGCGCGATCTGGAGTTCGAAGCCGGCCAGCGCACCGCGCCCGCCAATCACGTCGCGCGCCAGGATCAGGGTGACGGCGAGCGCGGTCACTTCGACCACGAACATGACCGGATTGCGGGCCTGCACGCGCGGGTCGAACTTGCGCATCGAATCGCCCAGCGCGCCTTTGACGATTTTACTATCCCAGAGCGGAGTTGCCTTGCGATCGGGCATATAATTGAATCCTGGCTATAAATTCCAAGTAGCTATTGAAGTGACTATCAACGACAGCACTCGCCTAGTAGAGGCGGCCGTGGACCATCGCGAGATGCTCGACGATCGGCCCGAGCGCGTCGGCCGGGAAAAAAGTCAGCGCCGCGACGATCAGAATCACGCCGATCAGGAGAATCACGAAAACCGCGCCGTTAGTCGGAAACGTCCCCGCGCTGACCGGAACCGTGCGCTTGGCGGCCAGCGAGCCGGCCAGGGCGAGCACCGGAACCTTCATCAGGAAGCGCCCGCAGAGCATCACGGCGGCCAGCGTGACGTTGTAAAAAGAGGTATTCGCGTTGAGGCCGCCGAAGGCCGAGCCGTTGTTCCCGGCGGCCTCGGTGTAAGCGTAAAGAATCTGCGTGAAGCCGTGCGGCCCGGGATTCGAGATGCCGGCGAGGCCCGCGCTGGTGACCAGCGCAATCGCGGCCGGCAGCAGGATCACGGTGGGGAAAATCAGGATGAAGAGCATCGCGAGTTTCATCTCGCGCCCCTCGATCTTTTTGCCCAGATACTCGGGCGTCCGCCCGACCATCAGGCCCGCGATGAAGACCGCCAGCACGGCCATCACGAGCATCCCATAGAGGCCCGAGCCGACGCCGCCAAAGATGATTTCGCCGATCTGGATATTCAGCAGCGGAATCATGCCGCCGAGCGGGGTGAAGCTGTCGATCATCGCGTTGACCGCGCCGCACGAGGCGTCGGTCGTGATGGTGTCCCACAGGGCGGAGTCGACGATGCCGAAGCGGACCTCCTTGCCCTCCATGTTGCCGCCGCTTTGCATGGCGCTGGCCTGTTCGCTGGCGCCGGCGGCGGCGAGCATCGGATTGCCGCGCTGTTCGCTCCAGGTGGTGATCGCGGCGCCGGCCAGAAACAGGATGACCATCGCGCCGTAGAGCGCCCAGCCCTGGCGCCGGTCGCCGACCATCTGGCCGAAGGTATGCGTCAGCGCGGCGCCGATGGCGAGAATCGCGATCATTTCGAGCAGGTTGGCGAGCGGCGTGGGATTCTCATAAGGATGCGCCGAGTTGGCGTTGAAGAAGCCGCCGCCGTTGGTGCCGAGCTCCTTGATCGCCTCCTGCGACGCGACCGGTCCTTGCGCGATCACCTGGGCCGCGCCCTCGACCGTCTTGACTTGTGTGTAGGGCGAGAAATTCTGCGGCACGCCCTGCCCGATGAGGACCAGGGCCAGAATCGCGCTGAGCGGCAGCAGAACCCATAGCGTGGCGCGCACCAGGTCGAACCAGAAATTGCCGATGGTCTTCATCCCGCGCCGCGCGAAGCCGCGAATCACCGCGATGGCGACGGCGATACCGGCCGCCGCCGAGACGAAATTGTGGAACGCCAGACCGGCCATCTGGGTGAAATAACTCATCGTCGTTTCGCCGGCGTAGGCCTGCCAGTTGGTATTGGTGGTGAAGCTCGCGGCGGTGTTGAAGGCGAGGTCGGGCGCCACCGCGCCGAGGCTCTGCGGATTAAGTGGCAGCCAGCCCTGCAAGCGCTGCATAGCGTAGAGCACGAGCATCCCGACCGCGCTGAACAGCAGCATCGCGATCGCGTACTCGACCCAGGTCTGCTCGCTCTCCGGATGGACTCCGGCGAGGCTATAGATCAACCGCTCGAGTGGCTTGAGAAGCGGATCGGCGAAGGTCGGCTCACCGGCAAAGACGCGGGCCATGTAAAGGCCGAGCGGCACGCTGATCGCCGTGACGATCAGCGTGAAGAGACCGATCTGGATTAGGGCGTTCAGCAACACGCAGTTTCTCCTGGAAGGTTCGCGGTCCTAGAATTTTTCCGGACGCAGCATCGCGTAGACCAGATAGGCGAGTAGTCCGAGCGCCACGATCGAGCCGAGGACGAGATCGGCGGGCGTCATAGGAGTTCACATCCGCGCACATAGGCGAGCGCGATTCCGAAGAAAACACCGGTTGCCAGAATGAAGATTAGGTCAAGCATGAGCATGATCCAGTGCAGCAAACATGCCGTGACCGTGAGGGGCCGAAACCGGCCGCTTTTATTTAGACTTTGCGGGCGACAATGCACAACGCGCGATCGGCGCCGATGCAAAATGAAATTTCGCGATTGGCACGAACGCCGTTTCCGGCAGGCGGAATGCGGGCCGCGCGAGACGCGAGAAATCCGCTAGGGAACCTCTGCACAAGTTAGGTTGTCATTCTGAGCGCAGCGAAGAATCCCGGGGTCCGGGACCCATTCGCTTCGCTCAGGGTGACAGCGAGTCTTGTGCAGAGGTTCGCTAGTCGCGCACTTCCAGGCCCATCCGGCGCGCGATTATCACCTTCATGATCTCGTTGGTGCCGGCGTAGATCGACTGGACCGCCGCGTCGGCGTAATCCATCGCCACCGGATATTCGAGCATGAAGCCGTAGCCACCATGCAGTTGCAGGCATTCGCTGGCGACCCGCTTCAAGAGGTCCGTGACCCACCATTTCGCCATGCTGACTTCGGTCACCACTTCGTCGCCGCGCACGTGGGCGACCAGCAGGCGATCGACGAAGGCCTGGCCGATCTCGACCTCGGTCGCCATCTCGGCGAGCTTGAATTGGGTATTCTGGAACGCGGCGATCGGCTTGCCGAAGGCGCGCCGTCCCTTGGTGTATGCGACCGTGTCGTCGAGGCATCGGCGGGCGCTGGTCAGGGCGCCGACCGCGGTGACCAGCCGCTCCTGCTGGAGCTTCTCCATCAGCATCTTGAAGCCGCCGCCTTCGACCCCGAGCAGATTGGTCACCGGCACGCGGCAGTCCTCGAAGAACAGCTCGCTGGTGTCCTGCCCCTTGAAGCCGAGCTTGTCGAGCTTGCGCCCGCGCACGAAGCCGGGGGCGTCGGCCTCGACCAGGATCAGGCTGACGCCACGATGGGCCGGCTGGGCCTTGGGGTCGGTCTTGGCGACGACCACGATCAGGTCGGCGATCTGGCCGTTGGAGATGAACATCTTGGCGCCATTGATGACGTAGGTGTCGCCGTCGCGGCGCGCCGTGGTCTGCACCGCGGCGAGATCGGAGCCGGTGCCCGGCTCGGTCATCGCGATCGCCAGGATGGTCTCGCCGGAGATCGCGCGGGTCAGATGGCGGCGTTTTTGGGCCTCCGTGCCGAAGCTCGAGAGGTAGGGGATGATGATGTCCGAATGGAGTCCCATCATGAGGCCGTGGGCGCGCGCGCGGGCCAGTTCCTCGACGACGATCGCGTCGTAGAGAAAGTCGCCACCGGCGCCGCCGTACTCGGCGGGCGCGTTGGCGCCGAGAAAGCCGGCCGCGCCCATCTTGCGCCAGCTTTCACGGTCGCTCATGCCGGCGCGGTTCCAGCCGTCGATTTTGGGCACCAGCTCGTGTTCGACAAAGCGGCGCACTTGCGCCCGAAACATCTCGTGCTCTTCGCTGAAGATTTCTCGCCGCATGCGCCTATGCTCCTCGAATCGAGGGGAAATCCTTGCACGTCCGCGCCACGGTTCCAAACGATGCCGCGAGCGCCCCGGGCGGTTGCTTTTCAGGCCTGCGCTCGACTACCACGGAGGCAATGACAATCCGCGCGGTGAACCATCCATGAAGGCGATTTTATTTGACCGGCTCGGCGGTCCCGAAGTGATGTATCCCGGCGAGGTGCCCAAGCCCGCGCTGCGTCCCGGCGGCGTGCTGGTGCACAACCGCGTGATCGCGGTGAACTTCGCCGATACGTTTTTCACGCGCGGCGAATATATCGTGCGGCCGGTCTTTCCCGATATCCCCGGAATGGAGTCGGCGGGCGTGATCGAGGCGGTCGCGCCCGACGTCACCGACTTGAAGCCCGGCATGCGCGTCGCCTGCATCGGGATGGGCACTTATGCCGAGTACACGCTAATCGGCCGTTCGCGCGTGATCCCGCTGCCCGACTTCATGAGTTTCGAGCAGGGCGCCGCGCTGCCGATCGCGATGCTCACGGCGTGGCACATGCTCAACACGCTGCATACCGTGCGACCCGGCGATAACGTGCTGGTCCATTCGGCGGCCGGCGCAGTGGGTATCGCGGCGGTGCAGATCGCCAAGGCGGCCGGCGCGCGCGTGATCGGCACGGTCTCGAGCGCCGAGAAGGCGGCGATCGCGCGCCAGTACGGCGCCGACGAGGTAATCGATTACGAGACGCAGGATTTTGCCGCGGAGGCCAAACGCCTCACCGGCGGGCGCGGTGTCGACCTGATTCTGGACGCGGTCGGCAAACCGACCTTCGCCCGGGGGCTTATCTGTCTGGCGACGTTCGGCCATCTGATCCTGTTCGGACGGGCGGGCGGCGCACCCGGTCCGATCGATCCGATGAAGCTGTTCGAGCGCTCGCTCAAGGTCAGCGGCTTTGTGCTGCCGCACATCTACAGCAATCGCGAGCTGATGCGCCGCGGACTCGACGACGCGTTTCGCCTGATTCGCGAGGGCCGGCTCACCGTGCCGATCGGCGGAACCTATCCGCTCGCCGAGGCCGCCACGGCCCATCGCCACGTGATGTCGCGCAGTTCGATCGGCAAGCTGATCCTGATGCCGTAGCGCGCCGCCCGGCAGCTTTAGCGCGCGCCGTCGGTCAAACAGCAAATTGCTAACGCGCGCGTGGGGTGACGACAGTAATAAACTGCAGCATCCCTACTTTATGGCGCGCGGCGCGCGGCACAGCCTTTGCTGCGATACATCTAACCGGTCTCCCGGCGGCTAGAGATAAGCGAGGGTAAGTTAGATGTATGGTCGCCTGGCTGCGCTGCAACGACGTGTGGCAGAACTGAAACTCTGGCAAGGATATGCATCATGCTCTGATACAGCCTGTGTCCGAAAATCGACAAGGAGGGAATCAGGGCAGGTTCTGCTACTCGCAATGTTCGCCATGGTCGTGCTCATCGGGTTTGTGGCTCTGGCGACCGATGTGGGTGTGATGTGGAGCGAGCGGCGCCACATGCAGACGGCGGCGGACGCGGCCGCCGTCGCGGCGGCCACCGCACTCAGAAACCGCCAAAGTACCTCGCCCGCCGCGGACAATGTGGCGGCGCTCAACGGCTTCACCAACGGCGGCAGTGGCGTAACGATAACGGTTAATAACCCGCCACTGAGCGGTATATATACCGGCAATGCGCAATACGTCGAGGTGATTATTGCGCAGCCCGAGACCACCTACTTCCTGCGCGCGCTCGGCTACAATTCGATGAACGTCAGCACCCGCGCGGTGAGCGGCGCGATGAATGGCCGCGCTTGCCTTTACGTTTTGAACCGTACCGTATCCAGCGCTCTCAACCTCGACGGGGGCAACAGCCTTACCAGCAACTGTGCAGTGATGGTCGATTCAAGCAATTCGACGGCGTTGACGAACGGAGGCACCCTTGCCGCCCCTTCCGTGGGTGTTGTAGGTGGTTACACCGGCGGCGCGGGAATACACGCGCAGACGCTGAAAACCGGAATTGCACCGTTGGGTGATCCGCTCGCCTATTTGCAGCCGCCCGCAGTTGGCGGGAAATGCGACCACACTAACGACGCGATACACGGCACCACTGCCGTAACCTTGAATCCAGGGGTCTACTGCGGCGGGATTTTCATCAATGACAGCGCCAAAGTAACGCTCAATCCAGGGAATTATATTCTGGAGGGCGGTGGACTCACCGTCCATGACTTTGCGACCCTCCGGGGCTCAGGCGTCACCTTCTACAACACTCAAGGCCCCGGCTATGCCTACGGGCCCATTAGCGTACAGGACCTAGTCACTATTGTCTTAAGTGCCCCGACGAGCGGGCCTTTGGCCGGCATATTGTTTTTTCAGGACCGGAGCATTTCGTCGACTAACCCGAATATCATTGGTGCGCAGGGAGGGCTCACGGGCGCGCTCTATTTTCCCACCACGCGCCTGCATTTTAGTTCGCTGCAAACCCAATCGGTGGCATATACAATTATTGTCGCAGACACTGTAAGTTTGGATATTAAAGGCGTTACAATCAACAGCGATTATTCTTCACTTGCCGACGGGTCGCCGATCAGGTCGAGCGTGCTCTATGAGTAAGTGTGAATTATGAGTATCGGTGGCAAGGGAGATTTCGGAGGATTCTTCCGGCGCGGCTTTCCCGCAAGGGGCCAAAGCGCAGTCGAACTGGCGGTCGCGATACCCGTGCTGGTATTTTTGCTGCTCGCGGGGAGTGACTTTGGCCGGATTTTTTATACCAGTATCGAAGTCAACAACGCGGCGCGGGCCGGCGCCCAGTATGGCTCGCAAACCGTCATCACCGCGGCCGATGCGAAAGGGATGCAAGCGGCCGCAACTAAGGACGGATCGAACATTGGTAATCTAAGCGCGACCGCGACGCAGTGCACCTGCGAGTCATCAACTTCCGTGGCGGCCTGCCCGACAAACTATTGTACGAACGACCCGCAAGCGACTTTCGTCGAGGTCGACACCCAGGCGGTCTTTAATACGCTGGTGACCTATCCCGGCATCCCATCGTCGACCACGGTGTCGGGCAAAGCGATCATGCAGGTCGCGCAGTAATGGCAACACGTACTGTCTTACTCAGCCGAGTACGGCGCGCGGCCGGCCAGACGACGGTTGAATTCGCCATGGTGGCATCGGTCTTTCTCTTGTTGCTATTCGGTATCATCGAGATGGGGCTGGCCGCTTACAGCTATAATACGGTCTGCTCGGCGGCCCGCGAGGCGGTACGCTATGCGATTGTACATTCACCCACCGGGCCCAATCCGGCCACCACATCGCAGATTCAGCAGGTGGTGTACAATTACGCCGTTGATCTGAATCCGAAGCAGCTTACCGTCAACGTAACCTGGCCCGCGGACGCCAATCTTCCCTCGCAGCAGGATGCGCAGGTCCAGGTCTCCTACCAATACCAGTTACAAGTACCTTTCCTTTCGCCGGTCACCCTGACGCTTGCCAGCACCTCGCAAATGCTGGTTTCGCAATAATGCGGTGAGCAAGCCCGGCCAGTCGGCTAGGGAAGCTCTGCACAAGGCCTACTCTGTCATTTTGAGCGCAGCGAAAAATCCCGGGATTCTTCACGTCGCGGACTCCGTTCAGAATGACGAGCGGAGTTGTGCAGAGTTTTCCTAGCTGATCCTGATGCCCTGGCGCGGCGCCCGGCACCTTTTGCGCGCGCCGCGGACTTGAGCGGCGCGACGCTATCGCGCTGCGCCGCCGGAAACCGCCGCGTGCCGCGCGATTATTTGCCGCGCACGCCGATCGCGCCCGATCCGCGCAACTTCTCCAGGTCCGAGGCACTGAAGCCCCAATCGCGCAGCGCCTCCTCGGTATGCTCGCCCGGCTTGGCGGCCGGCCGCTGAATCGCGCTCGGCGTCCGGCTAAAGCGCGGCGCCGGTCCCGGCTGCTTCACGCCGCCGACCTCGACGAAGGTCCCGCGATGCTGGTTGTGCGGATGGTTCGGGGCTTCGGCCATGCTCAGTACCGGGGCGAAGCAGACTTCGCTGCCCTCCATGATGCGGCACCATTCGTCGCGCGTCTTAGTCTTGAAGATCGCCTTGATCTTTTCCTTGAGCGCGGGCCACGCAGAGCGATCCATCTGGCGCGGCATCTCCTGCCCCTCGAGCCCGGTCAGGCGCAGCAGCTCGGCGTAGAATTTCGGCTCGATTGAGCCGATTGCCACGTACTCGCCCTCTTTGGTCTCGTACACGTCGTAGAAATGTGCGCCGGTATCGAGGATGTTCTCGCCGCGCTGGTCGGTCCACATCCCGGACGCGTGCATGCCATAAATGGCCGTCAGCAGCGAGGCCGCCCCGTCAACCATCGCGGTGTCGACCACCTGGCCCTTGCCGGATTTCTGCGTCTCGAGCAGGGCCGCGACCACGCCGAGCGCGAGGTACAGGCCGCCGCCGCCGAAATCGCCGACCAAGTTGAGCGGCGGCATTGGCGCCTCGCCGCGCCGGCCGATCGAGCCGAGCACGCCGCTCAGCGCGATATAGTTGATGTCATGGCCGGCGGCGTGGGCCAGCGGTCCCTCCTGGCCCCATCCGGTCATGCGGCCGTAGACCAGTTTCGCGTTACGCTTGAGGCATTCGTCGGGTCCGAGGCCGAGCCGCTCCATCACGCCGGGGCGAAAGCCTTCGAGCAGAGCGTCGGCCTGCTCGACCAGCTTCATCGCGGTGGCGCGCCCTTCGGGCCGCTTGAGGTCAATCGCGACCGAGCGCCGGCCGCGGCCCAGCAGGTTGAACTTACTGTCCATCGTGATGCCCAGGTTGGCGTCCTCGGCGCGGTCCAGGCGCAGGACCTCGGCACCCATGTCGGCCAGCAGCATCGCGCACATCGGTGCCGGACCGATGCCGGCGAATTCGACAATTTTGAAACCGGACAGTGTTCCCATGATTCAGGCCTCCCGAATGATGCTCTGAAACTAGAACGGGCGGTCGCGGAAGTACAGACCGGCGAACCGCGCGCGACGAGGCGGCTGATGGGGCGTAGCCCGCCGTCGTACACCTGGGACGACGCCAACCGGCTGAACAGGCGCGCCAATCGGCTGACGGACGGAGGATTGCGGCAGGTGCCAGCCGGGCGGCAGCCAATCCGCCTGCGGCCCTGGGCAGCGCAGGATACAATGCCGGCAATGATCAGACCGCGTTTGGGCGGCGGACGAGCAAGGCCGGGGCACCCCCGCTAGATTCCCACGATCACGATCATCCAGATGACCTTGCATCCCAGGTGCAGCAATTGATCGGTATCGAAGCCGTAGAGCTTTTCGCACTTGCCGAAGTCGATTAGCCAGTGGGCTATAGACTCGCAGACGCCGAGCCCGGCCGATCCGGTCACGATACCGACCACGCCGCCATGGATCAGGGCGTGCGCCGATAGCCAGTAGAACCAGCGCGGTTCCTCCGGCGCGCCCACGTAATAGCGGCTCTTGCCGCGCGCCATCTCGCCGGACTGGAGTACGAAGTCGGCCAGCGCGTGGCCGGCCACCAGCCACCATAAAAGACGCATCGCGCCATGGGCCATCAACGAATGACTACTCGGCGAACTTCCAGGTATTGGCAGCGGTGCCGCTGACGCGCCAGCGCGGCATCACGATTTTCGCATCGCTGGTCTCTTCGTATTCCACCGCGCAGGGCAGGCCGATGGCGACTTCGGCTTCGTCGTTGAGCATCACGCCGGCCACCCGCGTGACGCTGCCGTCGGCTTCCTTGCAATCGTCGAGTTCGATGATCGCGACGACGTATGGCACCGCACCGATAAAGGCGCCGACGATCGGCTGCACCACGACCACGTAGCTGTGCAGCACGCCCCTGCCGGCGGTCTCGAACCAGCCGATATCCATCGAGGTGCAGCGCGCGCAGGCCGGGAAGATCGGCGGAAACCATTTGTGGCCGCACGCGTTGCATTGCCGCACCAGGTATTTGCGCTGTTTGGTGCCCGCCCACCATTCGACGGTGTCGTAGTCGGGCAGGATGCGCAGCTTGGAATAGTCAATTGGTCCGGGCATCTGGGTAATCCTCGAATATCGATCTATCAGTCAACCTCCGCACAAAGACTATTCTGTCATTCTGGGCGGAGCGAAGAATCCCGGGACGCTTCACTTCGCGGACTCCGTTCAGAATGGCGAACTGGCTTGCGCAGATCTTCATTTGCCATTCAATAGCCAGTCGTGGCGGAGCGGCGAATACTCAGGCCGCCATCCCGCGCAGGATGAGGCAGCTTGCCATGTTCTCCCAGCCCCAGCCCATCCCGCAGCAGATATCGGCCTGCTTGAGCTGGCGGCATCCGGCGGCGCGATCGTAGCTATGCCTGCCCTCGGCCCATCCGGGGCACGCGTCGTCGGCGCGATGGCGCAACTGGCGCACGTTCTCGATCACCATCTGCACGCCGTGCGTATAGCCTTCCGAGAGATGCCCGCCCGAGAGATTGCTCGGCAGCTCGCGATCGATCCGCAGCCGTCCGCCCTTGACGAATTCGCCCGCCTCGCCCTTGCCGCAGAAGGCGTTGGCCTCGAGCTGAATCAGTGTCGTGAAGGTAAAGGCGTCGTAACACGAGACGAAGTCGACATCCTTGTGCGTAATGCCGGCCATGCCAAAGGCGCGCTTCCAGCCGTAATTGCCCGCGACGTAATGCAGCTCCTCGCGCGAGTAGTTCCATTGCGGACTGTCGGTCAGCGTGCGCGCATAGCCGCCCATGATGAAGACCGGCGGATGCCGCAGGTCGTAGGCGCGCTCGCGCGAGGTCACGATGATCGCGACCGACACGTCGGTCTCCTGGCAGCAGTCGAGCAGGCGCAGCGGCTTGACGATCCAGCGCGATCGCTGATGGTCCTCGATCGTGATCGGGCTGCGATGGCGCGCCTTGGGATTGAGGCTTGCGTGGTAGCGATGGGCGACGGCAATTTCGGCAAACGCGCGCGTCGTGCATCCGGTGTCGCGCAGATAGCGCATCGCACTCATGCCGAAGCGCTGCGCCGGCGTGGTCCAGCCCCAGCCGATGTTGAATTGGCCGTCGCCTTCCGCGAGGGCGACCGGAATCGGGCCGCCCGGCGTCTGCCCGCCCATCCGCCGTCCCGAGCGGCCGTTCATCGAGCGGAAGATCACCATGGTCTTGCAGTAGCCCGCCTCGATAAGTCCGATCGCATTGGCGACCAGCGCCTCGCCGCTCGAGCCGCCGCCAAAAATATCCACGGCGTAATTGAGCCGCATGCCGAGCGCCGTCGCGACGTGCGGCGAGGTCGTCGAGTCGCCGATCGAGTAGCTGGTCATGCCGTCGACGTCACGGGCCTCGAGGCCCGCATCGGCCAGCGCCTTGCGCACCGCCTCGCAGGCCATCGAGAGCGTGGTGCGATTCGACGGCCGCATATGCGGCGTCTCGCCGACGCCGACGATGCAGTATTTGTCCGTTAATGCTCCCATCGGTACCTCCCGGGTGGGCGTTACGGGCCAAGGCTTAGCCCGCTTCGCGCGAGAGGGTCAAGGATGGCGAGGTGCTGGTGGACTTCGCCGGGCACTACCCGCCGCACGCGATTGCGCGGGGCACCAGGCATCGCGCGTCAGCCGTGGGTTGACACGTCAGCCGCGCGCGCGGTCGATCAACTCGCGAGCGGCGCGCAAAAACTTGTCGCTGGTCTCGCTCCCGCCGAGCATCCGCGCGATCTCGGCGCCGCGATCGTCAGGGGCGAGCACCGCCACGCGGCTGCGGGTGGCGCCGCGCCGCTCCTCCTTTTCAACCGCATAATGGCCGTCGGCGAACGCCGCGATCTGCGCCAGATGGGTCACGCACAAAATCTGATGGAAGCGCGCGAGCTGTTTGAGCTTGCGCCCGACAATTTCGCCGACCGCGCCGCCGATCCCCGCGTCGACCTCGTCGAAGATCATCGTCGCGACGCCGCGCCGCTCAGCGCCCAGGCGCTTGAGCGCCAGCATCACGCGCGAGAGCTCGCCGCCCGACGCGATTCGCCCGAGCGGCAGGGGCGGCTGCCCGAGGTTCGGCGACAGGTGAAACTCGACCGTGTCGAAGCCGGTCGGTCCGAGCGCGGTGCCCTGATGGATCAGGGCGTCGGCGTCGCCGGCCACGCGTCCAAGCCGCGCCTCAAAGACCGCGCTGCGCATACCGAGGGTCTTGAGCTCGGCCTCCATCCGGCGCTTGAGTTCGACGGCGTCGCGGACGCGCCGGGCGCTTAGCCGCCCGGCCTGCGCCAGCAGATCGTCGAGCGCGCGGGCCAGTTCGGCCTCCGCGCCGGCGCGATTTTGCGCGACCGTTTCGAGCTCGGCGATCTCGGCGCGCGATCGATCGAGGGTCTCGAGCGCGGCCGCGATCGTGCCGCCGTACTTGCGTTTGAGCTGGGCCAACTCCTGCACCCGACGCTCGATCTGATCGAGCCGCGCGGGATCGGCCTCAAGCCGCGCCGCGTATGCGCCGAGCGTGCGCGCCGCCTCTTCGAGGTTGGCTCGCGCCGCCGCGATCAGCTCGAGCGGCTCGCTCAGCTTGGGGTCGATCGCCGCCGCCTCGGCCAGCCGCGCCGCCGCCCGCGCGATCGCGTCGACCGCCGCGCCCTCGCCGCCGTACAGCGCCTGCTCGGCGTCGCCCGCCGCTTCGGCCAGCCGCGTCGCGTTGGCCAGCACTGTGCGCTCGGCCGCGAGCGCCTCGTCTTCGCCCGGCGTGAGTTCCGCGCGATCGAGCTCGGCCAGGCGAAAGCGCGCGAGCTCGAGCAGTTCGGCGCGTTCGCGTTCGCGCCGTTCGAGCTCGACCAGCCGGGCGCGAAACTCGCCCGCCCGATCGTAGCCCGCGCGATAGCGCGCGAGCTCAGCCTCGAGCGCCGCGTGCTGGTCGAGAATCTGCTGATGGTTTTCGCGCAGCAGCAGGGTCTGCTGCTCGTGCTGGCCGTAGATCTGGACCAGCGCACCGCCGAGCCGCCCTAGCGCACTCACCGTGGCGATCGCGTCATTGATCGTCACGCGGGCGCGCCCGCCCTCCGCGATCACCCGGCGCACCAGCAGCTCGCGCGGATTGTCCTCGCCGATCCATTGCGCGGCCTCGGGCGGCGGCGCTTCACCCTCGAGCTCGAAGACCCCTTCGACGACCGCTTCTTTCGCGCCCGCGCGCACCATATCGGGAGCGGCGCGCCCGCCCAGCAGCAGACCGAGCGCCGTCATGATGATCGTCTTGCCGGCGCCGGTCTCGCCGGTCAGCACGTTGAGTCCCGGACCGAAGCTCAGCGCGGCCTCTTCGATCACGGCGAAGTTGCGGATGCGCAGTTCGGTGAGCATCCTGGCGCCCGCCCTTCAGCCCCAATGCAGCTTGTCGCGCCAGATCTCGAAGTACGGATGGGTCGAGCGGACCAGCGCGACCGCGTAGGCGCCGCGCCGCACGCGGATCAGGTCGGTCGGGCCGAGCGGCGCCGACTCCTGCCCGTCGCAGGTCAGCATCGCGCCCTGATCGTCGACCTTCACCCGCATCTCGAGCTCGAACGTGTCGGGCAGCACCACCGGCCGATTGCTCAGCGTATGCGGACAGATGGGCGCGAGCACGATCACGCCGAGATTGGGAAACACGATCGGGCCCCCGGCGCTCAGCGCGTAAGCGGTCGATCCGGTCGGCGTCGCCACGATCAGGCCGTCGGCGCGGTAGGTGCAAAACGGCATATGGTCGGCGGTCACGTGGACGTCGAGCATCCGGCCCACCGCGCGCTTGATGATCACCACATCGTTGAGCGCGGCGTAATGTTCGTGCTGGCCGCCGGCCGCCGCGTCGCGTTCGACGCTCGCCTCGAGCATGATTCGCCGGTCGACTTCGTAGTCGCCCGCCGCCACCCGCGCCAGCGTCGCCATCGCCTCCTCGGTCGGCGCTTCGGTCAGGAAGCCGAGTGTGCCGAGATTGATACCTAAAATGGGAGTTTCGCGCTTGCCGATATGGCGCGCCGCGCCGAGCAGCGTGCCGTCGCCGCCGAGCACGACGATCAGGTCGGTGCGATCGATAATCTCGGGAGTTGTGGCCGCGACGGCACCGATTTGCGCGGCCACCTCCGGGCTGGCAAACGCCGTCAGCCCTTCCCCTTTCATCCAGGCGCACAACTGCGACGCTACCGCCAGCGCATTGGCGGGGCGGTCCTGCCTCACCACCAGGCCCACCGATCGAATAGAATCCTTCGCCGCCACCGCGCTTTGGAACTATCATGCGCCCCGGCGGCGGGCAACGCATCCCCTGGCCGCGCGCCGCCGTCCGGTCCATCCGGGCGCCATCGCGCCGCTCTGGGCTAGCGCTTGGCGGCGTCGGGCGGCAGGACGGCCAGCCGTTCGGCCAGGCCGCCGGCGAGCAGATCGGTAAGCGCCGCGCGGGTGGCCGGCGCCGCGCCGGCGGCGTCATCGCGCCTCGCGACGCCGAACAGTTCATCGATCAACCGGCGCAGCGACGCGGCGTCGTCGACGTCGTACCACGGCGGCATCGCCATGACCTCGAGACCGAGTTCGGCGGCGCGTTCGAGGGTCTGAGCGAAAACCGCGGCAGTGCTCCAGGCGATCTCTTCGAACAGCCGCCGATAGCTCCGCTTGAGGCCGATCAGGCAGTAGCCACCGTCGTCGGCGCCGCCGATCGCGACACGATCGCCCGCGCGATCGAGCGCTGCGATCGCCCCGGCGATCGTCACCGCGGGGATCGTCGGGCTGTCCGAGTTCATTAACGTGACCGACGCGTAGCCTGCGCCAAGCAGATCCTCGGCCGCATGGATCAGCCGCGCGGTCAGCCCGTCGCCCCGTTGCGCGAACAGCTTGAAGTCCGCCGGTAGCAGGCCCGCGAACGCCGCCTCCGCGCCCGCCGGCGTGTAGGCGACAAAGCCCGCGACGACGACTTCGGCGCCATCCGCAGGGGCCGCGGCGATCGTCCGCGCCGTGCCAATCGTCGCGCATAGATCGCGCAGAAACGCGCGGTTGAGGCCGGCCGCCTCGGCGAAAGTCAGCGGCGGCACCAGCCGGCTCTTGACCGCGCCGGCGATCGGCGCTTTCGCCATGATCGCGATTGCGTGCGCGCGCCGCGCCGATCTATCCATAAGTAGTATCTCGCGCCTGACGGTTATTTATCATGGGCCGCTCGTCATGCGCGATCGGCGTCCGCTCACGGGCTGCCCGCCGGCGTCGCCAACGAGGCGCCGCGGCCCGTGATGCTCATCGAATCGCCGGCGTCGGGCGGCGGCTGATCGGGTGGCAACTCTTCGACCGGGACCGGCGATGTTTCGGGCATGGACGTGGCGGTCGCCGTCGCGGTTGGAGTCGCCGTCGCCGTAGGCGTCACGGTTGGAGTTGCGGTGGCCGTTGGTGTCGCGGTCGCGGAGGCCGTAGGCGTAGGAGTGGCCGTCGCAGTCGGCGTTGCGGTAGCCGTCGGTGTCGCGGTTGGACTTGCCGTCGCTGTTGCGGCGGCCGTGGGTGTCGCGGATGCCGTGGGCGCTGGAGTTGCCGTGGCCGTCGCGCTTGCCGTCGGCGTGATCGACGCGGTCGGCGATTGCGTCTGCAAGTCCTCCGAACTCGGCTCCGCCTCCGGTACGATCTTGAAGATCGTCGAAGGCAAAAGCGATATGCCGTCCGCTCCCGGCGTCGCCGTCGGCGAAGACGCCGCGGTCGGGCTGGGTGTGGGCGTCGCAGTCGCGGTTGCCGTGGCGGTCGGCGTCGCGGTCGCCGTGACCGTCGGCGTCGCCGTCGCGGTCGCCGTTGCGGTTGGCGTCGGCGACGGCTCCTCGGCCGGACCGATCTGCTGTTCCATCAACGACGCCAGCGGCACCGATGTGCTCGTTGCCGAATTATCCTCCGCGCTCTGATCCGGCGCCGGTACCAGTTCGGCCGCCTGCTGGTCGTCGGGGACCGCGGCCGCTGCGCCCGGCGCATCTTCTGCGCTCGCGGCGCTATCCTGATCCGCGCCCGCAACCACCATCTGGATCGCGGTCGCGACCATCCGCGCGTCGCCGCCGTTGGCTGTGGCCATCGCGCCTTGATTCATCACGATCGCGTCGGCACCCATCTCGCACGCGCGCGCGTCGGCCAGCAGCAGCATGTTTTCCGCCGAGAGCGTGCCGCCGTCCACTTCAATCGACCCCAGTTCGCGATACGGCGCGGTCGGCATCGTCGCCAGCGTCGGCATTGCACAATCGCGCGGCTTCGACGCGAGATCGGCGGCATAGAGGCGCGTGACGATCACCTGGGCGGGCGTGAGCATTTCGATTTTGGGCGTGGCCGCTGCGCACGCCGCGGCCATCGCCGCGCCTCCAACCAGCGCCGCCAGGCGAAATTTTCTCACCCGCAACGAATACCGGCGCGCACTGAGCGCCGCAAGCTACCGGCTCGCTCGCAATGCGCGCGCATTCGTATAACAATGCATCTCGCCGACCCGCGGGCGCGGCGCAACCACGATGGCATCGAAGGGCGCAAGCAAAAAATCGTCGCCGCCGGCCGGCCCCGCCGCCGCCGCGCGGCCGCTGCTCGGCGCACATATGTCGATCGCCGGCGGCGTCAGCGAAGCGATCGGCCGCGCGCGCACCACCGGATGCGAATGCGTCCAGATTTTCACCAAGTCGTCGCGCCAATGGTTCGCGAAACCTTACACCGGCGACGAGGTCGAGGCTTTCAAGGTCGCGCTCGGCGCGAGCGGGCTCAAGATGGTCATCGCGCACGACTCCTACCTGCTCAATCTCGGCGCGCCGGACGAGGCGCTGCGCAAGCGCTCGGTCGGCGGCCTGGTCGACGAACTTGAGCGCTGCGAGCTGCTCGGCCTGCCCTACCTGATCGCCCATCCGGGCGCGCACGTCGGCTCGGGCGAAGAGGTTGGTATCAAGACGATCGCGAAATCGATCGACGAGGCGCACCAGCGATGCGCCGGCTTCGCCACCGAGGTCGCGCTCGAAATCACCGCCGGCCAGGGCAGCAATCTCGGCTATAGCTTCGCGCAGATGGGCCAGATTTTCGACGCCGTCAAGGAAAACGAACGCCTGCGCCTGTGCTTCGACACCGAGCACGCCTTTGCCGCGGGCTACGATCTGCGCGACGCCGAAGGCTACGAGCGCACCTTCGCCGAACTCGACGATCAGGTCGGCCTCGAGCGGCTGGTCGCCTTCCACGTCAACGACTCGCTCAAGCCGTTCCATTCGCGCGTCGACCGCCATCAGCATATCGGCAAGGGCTTCATCGGACTCGACGCCTTCCGCCGCCTGGTCAACGATCCGCGCTTCGCCGGCGTGCCGATGTGCCTCGAGACTGAGCCGGGCCCCGAGATGCGGGAGATCGTCGCCGACCTCGAATGCCTGCGCGGGCTGTTCCAACCGGCCGGCTGATGGCCAGGCGCATTCTGACCGGCGACCGGCCGACCGGCCCGCTCCATCTGGGCCATTACGTGGGTTCGCTGCAGAACCGCGTCAAGCTACAAAATGAATATGAAACCTACGTCCTGATTGCGGACGTGCAGGCGCTGACCGATAACTTCGAGCATCCGGAAAAGCTTGAGGCCAACATCTTCGAAGTCGCGCTCGATTACCTGGCCGTCGGCCTCGATCCCGCAAAGGTGCGCATCGTCGTGCAATCGATGGTCCCCGAGCTGGCCGAGCTGACCATCTACTTCATGAACCTGGTCACGGTCGCGACGCTCGAGCGCAACCCGACGGTCAAGGAAGAGATCAAGCAGCGCAATTTCACCAAGGGCGTGCCGGTCGGCTTCTGGTCGTACCCGATCTCGCAAGCCGCCGACATCGCCATCTTCAAGGCCGACCTGGTGCCGGTCGGCGAGGATCAGCTCCCGATGATCGAGCAGGCGCGCGAGATCGTGCGGCGCTTCAACCGGCTCTACGGCAAGGTGCTGATCGAGCCGCGCGCGATGCTCGGGGCGATGGCGCGGCTGCCCGGCACCGACGGCGGCGCCAAGATGTCGAAGTCGATTGGCAACTGCATCTACCTGGGCGATCCGCCGGACGTGGTGCGCAAGCGCGTGATGACGATGTACACCGATCCCAAGCGGATTCATCCGACCGACCCCGGCACGGTCGAGGGCAATCCGGTCTTCACCTACCACGACGTTTTCAATCCCGATAAGGCCGAGGTCGACGAGCTCAAGGCGCGCTATCGCGCGGGCACGGTGAGTGATACGGAGGTCAAAGCGAGGCTGTATCGAGCGCTTAACGCGTTTCTCGAACCTATTCGAGCTAAACGCGAGGCCTATGCCAACCGACCCGATCAGGTTAGGCAAATCATCCTTGACGGCACCAGAAAAGGGCGAGAATTAGCCCAAGAAACCATTGCGCAGGTTCGAAATGCGATGAGCATCAACTATTCATTCACGCATTCGCGCGATCGCACAATGGACAGAGCCCGGAATGCGCTATCGCATGTCTGGAAGACAGTTCACGAAATTATGACTGTTCCTTCCACCGGAAATATCGCTATATGTTGGTTTTGCGGGGCAATCCGATCTTTGCGAAATGGAAAAGTTAGGGAATTCACAGTCGATGGCCGGAATATTAGAGAGGTGACCACACGTCCGATATTTGTGGATGATGAAACCTCAGCAAATATAATAGGCTTCGATTGCGCGGTTCCTGATAGTAACATTGATTTGGATTATATTGAGTCCACCATTCGCGGAATTCCGGAGGCCTTTTATCCCTCTGTGGACTAATATTTTACGCGAAGAGGCACGTTCCGTGGCTGGCTCGCGGCACGCGATTCACTTGTCCGGCGGATGCGACTGATTGAGCCGATAGATGCGGCTCATCGGTCGCCCCAGGAAGCGCGCTCCTCGCGAATTTGCTGGTCGATATCAGCTTTTGAGCGTGAACCCGGCGCGAGAATTGCGATCAGGTCGAAGACATCCTCTGCTCCGGCCTTCGGTAGTTGCCGGATCAGAACCTCGACCTCGCCGCGAATCTCGCTGACCGGCTCGGTCAACTCGATATGCTGCGGATCAGAAAGTCTCCCTCGCGCAATGATGCTTCGGTTCACGGTCGCGTCTCAATTGACTATTCTAGGCCAAGCGCCGGGGTCTCTCCAGTGCAACAAATCATAACTTAATACGCCTTGGCGAAGAGCGCCCGTTCCGGCGCCGGCTCCGCGCACACGATACATCTGTCCGGCGGATGCGACTGGTCGAGCGGAATCGCGCGGCAGGTCGCCCGCGTCTCGTCGCGAATCCGTGTCTCGCATTCGGCCCGCCCGCACCAATAGATATCGGCGAAGCCGCCGCCGCCCTCGCCCGCCATCTGGGTTTGCAACTGATCGTAATTCGATGGCCGCAGCGTATTCGCGTCCATCGCGGCGCGCGCCTGCGCCAGCAGGTTCTTCTGGATTTCACTGAGTAGTACGGCCGCACGGGCCGCAACTTCGTTTATCGCCACCTTGGATTTGCCGGCCGGACCCAGGATGTCCCGCCGCGCCATCACGACCTCACCCGCGGCGACGTCGCGCGGACCGATCTCGACGCGCAGCGGCACCCCGCGCATCTCCCAATCGTTGAACTTGAAGCCGGGAGTCACTCCATCGCGCTCGTCGAGCTTGGCCCTGAGGCCCGCGTTCTCGAGCGCCTGCATCGCGGTGCGCGCGGCCGTCAGCACGCGATCGCCCTCGTCGGCCTTGCGCCAGATCGGCACCACGACGACCTGGGTCGAGGCGACGGCCGGCGGCAGGCGCAGGCCCTGGTCGTCGCCGTGGGCCATCACGATCGCGCCGAGCAGCCGCGTCGAGACACCCCAACTGGTCTGCCACGGATGCTGCATGACGTTGCCTTCGTCGAGAAAGCGGATTTCGAAGGCGCGCGAGAAGTTCTGGCCGAGGAAATGCGACGTGCCGCATTGCAGCGCCCGTCCGTCGCCCATCAGGGATTCGATGGTGTAAGTCTCCTCGGCGCCGGGGAAGCGCTCGGCCGCGCTCTTGCGCCCGGCCGCGATCGGAATCGCCAGAAACTCCTCGGCGAAGTTGCGATAGACCTCGAGCATGGTCAGCGTCTCGCGCTCGGCCTCTTCGCGCGTCGCATGCGCGGTATGGCCCTCCTGCCACAAAAATTCCGCCGTGCGCAGAAAGATTCGCGTGCGCATCTCCCAGCGCACCACGTTGCACCATTGGTTGATCATCAGCGGCAGGTCGCGATGCGAATGGATCCACTGCGCGAACATGTGGTTGATGATGGTCTCGGAGGTCGGCCGCACGATCAGCGGCTCCTCGAGCTCCTTGCCCCCGCCATGCGTCACCACGGCGACTTCGGGCGCAAAACCCTCGACGTGCTGCGCCTCCTTCTGTAAAAAGCTCTGCGGAATGAACAGCGGGAAGTAGGCGTTGCGCGCGCCGGTGCGCTTGATGCGCCGATCCAGCTCGTCGCGCAGCGCCTCCCAGATGGCGAAGCCGTCGGGCCGGAACACGATACATCCGCGCACCGGCGAATAGTCGGCGAGTTCGGCGCGGAGCACCAGGTCGTTGTACCAGGCGGCGAAATCCTGGCCGCGCGGCGTAATCTTCTTGTCGTCCGGTTTTTCGGCCATGCGCTCAATTCGTCCCGTCAAAGGCGGTTGATATTGCTCGAATCATATACAGCTACGCGCCCGGACGCATCGGCCACCCGGCGCCGGATAATACGCTGGCAGCGCGCTGCCGTCCGGGTGCGATGATTACTTTCCGCCGCCCGCATTGCCGCGGCCGCCACCCGCGACCCACGGCCGCGGCGCATGACCCTTGACGCGGCGCCAAGCGCCCGATGTTATAGTTCGCGATCATGAAACCCAATGGCCTGAATGCCGCCCGACCGATCCGCATCCGCGGCGTCGCGAGATCGATCCTGATCGCATTCGCGCTGGCCGTGATCACGCTGGCCGCGATCGCGCTACCCGGCGGCGCCGCCGCGGCGACCGATAGCGGTGCTTCTGGCCAGCGCACGATCCAGGTCAGCGGCAATGGCGAGGTGCAGGCCGCGCCCGATTTCGCGGTGCTCAGCCTCGCGATCGAAACCCACGCGGCAACCGCCGCCGAGGCGGCCGGCCGCAATGGTGCGTTGGCGCAAAAGGTCGGTGCCGCGCTCAAGGCCAAGCTCGGCGACAATGGCAAGACGTGGACCGGCGGCTACTCGCTCTATCCCGAATACAGCGACGACAATCGCCCCAACGCGAAGCCCACCGTGACCGGCTACCAGGCAGCCAATTCGATCACCGTCGAGACCGGCGCGCTCGATCTGGTCGGCCCGCTGATCGACGCCGCGATCGCCGCCGGCGCCAACCGGATCAACTCGCTCGACTTCAACCTGCGCAACGATACCCTGCCGCGCAACCAGGCGATCGCCAAAGCGGCCAAGGATGCGCAGGCCCAGGCCCAGGCGCTGGCCGACGCGCTCGGCGTCAAGCTCGGCCCGATCGTCAGCGCCACCACGATCAGCGAGTCGCGGCCCGAACCGATGATGGCGCGGATGGCGACGATGGCGGTCGGCTCGTCGACTCCGGTGCAGGCGGGCGAGGTCACCGTGCCGGCGACGGTGTCGCTGACCTATCAAATTGAATAGCCGCGCGCTGCATGCCGGCTTTCCGCGGCGGCGCAAGTTGACTCGACCAACGACGAGGTTATCGTTTCGATCCAGGCGCGATTATGCTGAAGCCCGGTGACGCCGCTCCCGCGTTTGATTTACCTTGCGCGTTCGACGACAAGCTGAGCCATCTCAGCCTGAGCGGAATCCGCTCCGAGATGGTCGTGCTGTTTTTCTATCCGCGCGATTTTTCCTTCATCTGCCCGACCGAGGTAATCGGCTTTCACAAGGCCCGCGCGGCCTTCAACGCCGAGCACACCAGCATCGTCGGCGTCAGCGTCGACGACGCCGAGTCCCATCGCCGCTGGGCGCGCGAACTCGGCAGCCTGGGCTTCCCGCTGCTGGCCGACGCCGGTGGCAACCTCGCGCGCAAGTACGGAGTCTTCGATGACGCCGAGGGGACCGCGTTGCGCGCGACCTTTATCCTCGATGCCAGGCGCGTCGTGCTGTACGCCGTCGCCAGCCCGGTCAACGTCGGCCGCAGCGTGAGCGAGACCCTGCGCGTGGTCCGCGCGCTGCGCTCGGGCAAGCTCTGCCCGGCCGATTGGGTGCCGGGCGCCGACGCCAGCCCGGCCGACCCGGACTAGCGCACGCGCTTGGCTGCCCTCGACCCCCAGGCCAAACGGCGCACCTTTGAACGGCTCGCCAACGTCCGCGAAATCGTCTTCGGTATTCAGGATGGCGTGCTGACTACCGCCGGCGTGCTGGCTGGCCTGAGCGGCGCAGTCGCGCAGCGCTCGCAGGTGATTTTAGCCGCCCTCGCCTCGACCGCCGCCGGCGCGCTCTCGATGGGCGCCGGGGCCTATCTCGGCACGCGCGCCGAGACCCGTATCCTGCGGAGCGAGATGCGCCGCGTGCGCGAAGAATCGCAGGGCCAGCCCTACGTCGTGCAGGAGAGTCTGCTCGCCGCGCTGGCCAAAGAGGGCCTCTCGCGCGAGGCCGGCTATCGCATCGTGCAATTGCTGAGCGCCGCGCCACAGGCGCTCTACAACACCGCCGAAGAAAAAATTTACGGCCTTGCCGGCGCCACCTTCGGCAATCCGCTGTCCGACGGCCTGCTGATGGGCGTCGCCTTTCTGCTCGGTGCGTTGGTCCCGCTGCTGCCCTTCATGCTCGTCGCGTCGCTCCGTCTGGGCTTGATCGCCGGCCTCGCGACCACCGCGATCGTGCTGTTCGCGGTCGGCTATGCCTTCGAGGGACGCCTGAGCGACCAGCGTTATCCGGCGGTCGCCGGGCTGCGCTTTCTGGCGATCGCGATGGGCGCCGCCGCGATCGGCTACGTGATCGGCCTGCTGATCGCCCCGCTCGGCGCGGTGCCCGCCGGATGAAGCTCGGCGCCTATTCCTCGCTCACCGCCTTCCTCGCGCATTACGACGCACTGCGCGCCGCGCGTGAGGCGGCCGCGGCCGCGCACCCCGCCGCAGCCGCGGTCGACGACGCGCCTCCCGCCGACACCCCCGGCGATCGCGCGACGCTCGCCGCGATGGAGGCTCTGGTCGCCGAACTGGGCGCGGCCGATCGCGCCGTCCTGAATCCTGCCGCGCCGGCCGCCTCCGCCGCGCCGCTGGCCGGCGCCGCGCGCCATCGCGCCCGCGCCGAACTCAACTTGCGCCGCCTGCTGGCCGCGCGCGGCCTGCTCGCCGGCTGATCGCCGCGCCACCCGCGATGCTCGCCTACATCATCCGGCGCATCGCCTTTGGCGCCTTCGTGCTAGTCGGCACCTCGCTCATCACCTTCTGCATCGCTTTTGTCATCCCCGCCGATCCCGCCGTGGCGGTGGCCGGCGCCAAGGCCGACCCCCAGACCCTGGCCGCGATCCATCGCGAACTCGGCCTCGACCAGCCGCTCTATATCCAATACGCGCGCTATGCCAATCGTGCGCTCCACGGCGATCTCGGCCGCTCCTATATCCGGCGCGAGAGTGTCACCAGCGTGATCCTGAGCCGCTTTCCCGCGACCGCGATGCTCGCCCTCTCGGCGCTGGCGCTCTCGCTCCTGCTCGGCATCCCGATGGGCATGCTGGCGGCGGCGTGGCGCGGACGCGTGCCCGACCATCTGCTGCTGGTCGTCGCGCTCGCGCTGGTTTCGACGCCGGTGTTCTGGCTCGGCACGATCCTGCTGATCGTCGGCGGACTCTATCTGCGATGGTTTCCGCTGGGCGGCTTCAGCGGCCCCAGCAGCCTGGTGCTGCCCACGATTACCCTCGCGCTCGGCAGCGCCGGCTACTACTCGCGCATCCTGCACACCAGCCTCGCCGCCGCGATGGATCAGGATTACGTCCGCACCGCGCGCGGCAAGGGCCTCTCGACCAGTGCCGCGATGCGCCGTCATGCGCTGGCCAACGCGATGCTCCCGCTGGTCACGATCGCCGGCCTCGATCTCGGCGGCCTGCTGTCGGGCGTCGTGCTGACCGAGACCGTCTTCAACTGGCCCGGCATCGGCCGGCTCGCCTTCGAGGCGATCTTCAATCTCGACATCCCACTGATCATGGGCACCGTGCTGTTTTCGGCGGCCCTTGTAGTGGCCGGTAATCTCGCCGCCGACCTGCTGCTCGCCTGGCTCGATCCGCGCATCCGGCTGGGACGTGAAGCGTGACGCCTCGGGGCGCGCGATGAAGCTCGGCCTCAACGCGATGGAGACGGCGGGCGCCCTGATGGTCCTGAGCCTCGCGGTGGTCGCGCTGTTCGCCCCCGAACTCGCCCCGCACGATCCGGTGCGCGCGGTCGCCGCCACCTTTGGCGATCCCGGCGCGCCCTCGCGCGCCTTTCCGCTCGGCACCGATCAACTCGGCCGCGACGTGCTCTCGCGCATCATCTATGGCGCGCGCATCTCGCTCACCGTCGGCGTCGCCGCGATGGCCGTCACGATGACCATCGGCGTGACGATCGGGCTGGCCGCCGGCTTCTTCGGCGGCGCGGTCGATTCCCTCCTGATGCGCTTTACCGATGTGATGCTCACGCTGCCCGCACTGCTGCTCGCGATGGCCTTCGTCGCGGTCTTGCAGCCCGGCCTGTGGAGCATCCTGATCGTGATTGGCCTGGTCTCGTGGACGCAGATTGCCCGCGTGGTCCGGGCCGAGGCGCTCTCGCTCACCCAGCGCGATTTCGTGGTCGCCGCGCGCGCGCTCGGCGCGCCGCCCGCCCGGCTGATCGCGCGCCATGTGATGCCCAACGCGATGCCGCTGATCGTCGTGATGGCGGTGCTGGGCACTTCGGGCACGCTGCTGCTCGACGCCGGACTTTCGTTCCTCGGCCTTGGCGTGCCGCCGCCGACGCCGAGCTGGGGCCGCATGATCGAGGAGGCCACGACCTACTTCCGCACCGCGCCGTGGCTCGCGATCTATCCCGGCCTGGCGATCTTTTACGCCGTGCTCGGCTTCAACCTGCTCGGCTACGGCTTTATCCGCCGCCGCGGCCACAGCGCCGACTTCCAATGATGCGCCGGGCGTCGCGCCGCCGCGCGATCGCGATTGGGCTCACGGCCGTGGCGCTTGCCGCATTCGCCGGATGCCGTGCCGGCGCGCCGCCGCTCCATTTCCCGCCCGGCGCGATGGTCCTGCATCTCGCCACGCTCGACGACGTGCCGACGCTCGACCCCGCCGCCGGCTACGACGTCGCCTCCTGGATGTTCGAGCAGATGCTGTTCGACACGCTGGTCCGCTACAGCGACGCCGGCGTCGACCTGGTGCCCGATGTCGCGGCCTCGTGGCAGGCCGCGCCCGACGCCCAGAGCTTCACCTTTCATCTGCGCCGCGACGTGCGCTTCACCAACGGCCGCACCGTCACCAGCGCGGATTTCAAATACGCCCTCGAGCGCGTGCTCAACCCGGCCACGCGCTCCAAGGGCATGGAATATTACCGCGCGATCGTCGGCGCCGCCGATTTTGCCGCCGGCCGCGCCAAATCCGTAAGCGGTATCGCCACGCCCGACCCGTGGACCATCGCCTTTCGCCTCACCGCGCCGGATCCGATCTTCATGCAGAAGCTCGCGATGCCGTTTGCGGCGGCCGTCCCGCGCGAGGCGGTCGCCCGCTGGGGCGACGACTTCGCGCGCCACCCGATCGGCAGCGGCCCCTTTATCCTGCGCGAATGGCTCGGCGGACAGCGCATCGTGATGGTCAAGAACCCCGCCTACTTCGTCAAAGGCCTGCCGCATCTCGACGCCGTGGTCGAACTGATCGGCGTCAACGACGATCTCCAATGGTTCAAGTTCGAGGCCGGCGAAATCGACGTCGCGGCGATCCCGCCGGCGGTCTTCCCTTACGTCATGAAGACCCCGCGGCTCAAGGCACTGCTGCTGCGCATCGTCACCGTCACCACGCGCTACCTCGGCATGAACTGCCAGATGCCGCCGTTCACCGACCTGCGCGTGCGCCGCGCCTTCAACTACGCGGTCAACAAACCCAAGCTGGTAGCAGTGCTCAACGGCCGCGGGATCGTCGCCAACGGTATCCTGCCGCCCGGGCTGCCCGGCTACGATCCGGCGCTGGCCGGCTATCCCTACGATCCCGCCCAGGCGCGCCGCCTGCTCGCCGCGGCCGGCGTGGCCCGGGGCATGAGCGCGACGCTCTGGATGCCCGCCGATCAGACCATGATGATCCTCGGCCAATCGATCCAGCAGGATCTCGAGCTGGTCGGCGTCCATCTGCGGCTCAAGCCGGTCGCCTTCGCGCCGTTGCTCGAAGCGCTTCGCCAGCCGCGTACGGTGCCGCTGTTTTTTTCCGGTTGGGAGGCCGATTTTCCCGACCCCGAAAATTTCCTCGCGGTGCTGCTCTCGCGTGCGCAATGGGGCGCGAACAACGACAGCTACTTTGACGATCCGGCGTTCGACGCGCTGCTCGCCCAGGCCGCGCCGCTGAGCGACCTCGCCCGGCGCTACGCGCTCTATCGCGCCGCCCAGCGCGTCGCCGTCGCCCAGGCCCCGTGGTTTTTCTCTACTACCCAATCACCTACGAAATCCGCCAGCCCTGGGTGCGCGGCTTCGTGCTCAATCCGATGCGCCCGGAGCGCCTCGAAAACGTCTGGCTAACCCCGCATGCCCGCCGCTAGTGTCCTGAGTTTGAAGTTCGTTGAACAAAGAAGCGTTGGAATTGCTGGTGTTTTCGCCGAAATATGTGCTGCGAACCTCTAACTCAGGACACTAGGGAACCTCTGCACAAGTTAGGTTGTCATTCTGAGCGCAGCGAAGAATCC
>JADMIL010000079.1 GCA_015478645.1 Candidatus Binataceae bacterium | reverse complement strand
CCGGCGGCAAGTCCGGCGGCAAGTCCGGCGGCAAGTCCGGCGGCAAGTCCGGCGGGATGACCAGGGAGTCGCTCGGCGAACGGGTGACCTCGGCGCTCGCGGCGGATCGGAATTTCCGGCGCGTCCAGGCCTACGCCAGTCCGGGTGGCACCGTGACGCTAGCCGGCAAGGTCTTCGACGACGACGCGAAGCAGCGCGCCGAGCGCGTCGCGCGCCGGGTCGACGGGGTCAACGGGGTGATCGACAATCTGACCACCGACACCGCGCAATGGGCGCGCAACGAGGCCTCGATCCAGCAGGCCCTGCAGGGCGCCGGACTGACTGGCGTAACCGTCAAGGTGATCGGCCACAGTGCCTATCTCGACGGTACCGTGAAAGCCAACTCCGATCGCGATCGCGCGGCGACCGTCGCGGTGATGGCGGCGCCGGTCAAGGTGCGAACCAATTTGATTCGCGTCGAACCGGGCTTTTTCGGCTTTTGAACGGCGCGGCGGAAGGCGTGTAGTGGGACACTCGGCGGCACAATTACAATCGCGCGGTCGATTGCCGGACTTGACATTGTTTGGTCGCATCGCTTATATCACTTAAAGAGTACTTCCGCTTTCCCTTTTTCCGCCAGGAGGGTTCCATCACACATGGCTGACGCCCCGACTTCTTGTAAACAGGCTTTCGACCTGATGCCGACCCGCTTCAACAAGGAGGCGGGTAAGGGGCTCAACGCGATCTACCAGTTCGACCTCTCGGGCGACGGTGGCGGCAAATGGCAGGTGACGATCGCCAATGACCAGTGCGAGGTCAAAGAAGGCGCGCATCCCTCGCCGAATATCACGATCTCGATGACCGCGCAGGACTATCTAGATATGCTGGCCGGCAAGCTCAATGGCCAGATGGCCTTTATGACCGGAAAGCTGCGGATCGCAGGCGACATGGGCCTCGCGCTTAAATTGCAGAGCCTGTTTGCCTGAACCCCCCGCTCGGGCTCTCAGACTATACGAGCGATTCAGACTTTACGAAAGTTTAGACCTGCGCAACCGGCTACCGCTCAAGACCTTTCGACACGGCTCGACCATCATTCAAAACGTCCTTCCGGACAATCGATTCAGGCGAAAGTATCAACTCAGGCATAGAGCGCCGCACCGTTACGCAAAACGTACCGAGCGCATCAACCAGTAGACGGGCCAGCACCACCATCGCGTCATCTTAGGCGCGCCATAGCAGATTCACGATCAGGCGATAGACCCCCCAAAATTCCGGAGATATTTGCCCTGCAATTGATTGCGGCAAAACCGACCGAATAGCCCCAAAAGAGATACTTACAGGACACGTGAAAGGTACCAAATGAGTGCGCAGGATTTGAACGACGAGCCGGTTCGCGAAGATGCGGCGACCGACCGGAACGACGACCAGGACAGCGACCTGCTGGCGTCCAAGCTCTCCAAAGAGCTTAGCAATTGGCGGCGCCGGCGGACCACCACCGGTCGCTCGCGGAACGACGACGGGCTCAGCGGTGCCTTCAAGACCGATGCGGCCCGCACGATCAAGGTTCGTGGCCATGAGACGCTCGTGATCCGCAAGCCCAAGCTGAACGCCAAGTCGTCGTCGGTGACGACCGACCGCGGCAGCCAGTAAGCTCTCCGGCCGATTTTCAAGCGGCGGCGCGTGGCGCGGGCAACGCCCGTTCCCGCTGATCACGCGAGGGGCGCCCCATCGTTATTGGTCGCGCCGTGATCGGTGCGGTCATCCGCGGAAGACTTCGACCGGTAATTCGCGCGACGCCTGGCGGGCCGGGTAAAACGTCGCCAGCAGGCACAGGATCATCGAGGCGGCGGCAACGATCGCGAAGCTGAGCGGCTCGACCGCTACCGGCACCGTCGACATGCCGTAAATATCCTTCTGGATATGGATGAAGTGGTAGTGCGACAGCACGAAGCAGGCGATCGCGCCGAGGGTCAGCCCGGCCACCGTGCCAAACGCGCCGACGATTAGTCCCTTGAGCACGAAAATCAGGCGGACGTCGCGCGGCGTCGCGCCCATCGCCATCAGCACGGCGATATCCTTGCGCTTCTCCATCACGACCATGATCAGCGTCGCCACCAGGTTGAAGGCGGCCACGCCAATCAGCAGCAACAGCACCAGCGCGTAGACCCGCTTGAGCATCTCGAAGCCAGCCGCCGCGGCGGCGTTGAATTCGAGCCAGTTGCTGACGCGATAGCCGGAGCCGAAGCTCGCGCGCAATTGCGCCGTGACCAGGTCGGTGTCGTCGAGATTTTTCAGGCGCACCTCGATGCCGTCGACCTTGCCCTCGCGATCGAAGAAGCGCTGCGCGTTGCCCAACCCCATGAAAACCAGGTCGCGATCGATAAAGGCGACGCCCGATTCGAAGATCGCGCCGACCGTGAAATGGCCGGTCTTGGTGGTCAGTTCGTTGTTGGCGCCCGCCGTGATCGGGACCACGGCGGTCAGCGGATCGCCGACGCCGACCTTGAGCTGGTCGGCGAGCGTCGAGCCGATCGCGACCGCACCGTCCGGGACGAATTGCGCCGCGCCCGCCGCAGGCGTCGCCACGGCGCCGCCCCCGGGCACGCTCAGAATGTCCAGCGATCCATGCTGGATATAGCGCCGCAACTGGCTGGTGATTGCGGCGTTTTTCGGATCGATGCCGCGCACAATTACGCCGCTGATACCGCGCGGCGAGCTGACCATCGCCTGCCCGATGATGAACGGATCGGAGCCGGCGACGCCCGGCGACATGTCGGCGCGCCGCAGCAGGGCGTCGGGATTGGCGATCGCGCCGTTGAAGCTCAGAATCTGCACCTGCGGCGTGAGCGTCAGGATGCGCTGGCGCAGGCTCGCCTCGAAGCCGCCCATCACGGCCAGCACGACGACCAGGGCGGCGACACCGATCATCACGCCAACGGCGGTGAAGATGGTGGTGATCGAGATGAAGGCGTCGCGGCGGCGCGCGCGCAGGTAGCGCACGGCGATCTGAAGTTCGTAGCGCAATCGAGTTCCAGTGGGCGCGCGGCGAGAGTTGCCGCGCATCGTCCATCATGCGGCGATGCGGCGGATGCGGGCCGCCGCGCGACGGCGTCAGTATAGCACTTTGTCGCGCCGCAACTCGTCGATTTCGGCCGCGTCCAGATGCAGAATTTCGCCGAGCACCTCGTCGGTGTGCTGGCCAATCTTCGGCGCGGGCCGGCGCAGATCGCCCGGCGTGCGGCTCATCCGATGCTCCAGTCCCTCGTACGGCGACGGACCCATCTCCGGGTGATCGAGCCAGTGCCAGAAGCCGAAGGCGGCGAGGTTTTCGTCGCGATGCAGGTCCATACAATTCTGCACCGGATAGGCGGCGACGCCCGCTGCCTGGAGCGCCACGGTGAGCGCCTCGGCGCCGCGCCCGCGCACCCGCGCGCCGATCAGCTCATCGACCGCCGCGTGACGCCGCATGCGGCCGGCCATCGTGGCAAACTCGGCCGCGGCGGGCGGGCTGCCGATCACGCCGAGCAGCGCCCGCCATTCGTTGTCGTCGGCCACCGCGATCGCGATCCAGCGCTCGTGGCCCTCCTCGTCGGCACAGCGATAGGCGCCGTGCGGCGCATAGCGCTCCGAGCGGTTGCCGGCCGGGCCAAGCACGCGGCCGGTCGCGGCCTGATCGATCAACATTGGAGCCAGGTTGTGCAGCGACGCCTCGTATTGGGCAAGGTCGATGTACTGGCCCTGGCCGGTGCGCCGGCGATAGTCGAGCGCGGCGATCAGGGCGCACACGGCAAAGCGCGGTGCGATGAAATCGGTGTACGCGCCGTACGGCGGGCACGGCTCGGCCGCGGAGTAACCCGAGACGTGGTAGAAGCCCGACAGCGCCGCCATCAGATTGCCGAAGCCGGGGTAGTCGCGATGCG
>JADMIL010000024.1 GCA_015478645.1 Candidatus Binataceae bacterium | reverse complement strand
GTGCTGGTCGAGGATTCGCTGGTGCGCGGCACCACGCTGCGCAAGGTGATCCCGATGCTGCGGCAGGCGGGCGCGCGCGAAGTGCATATGCGGATCGCGGCGCCGCCGACGACCAATTCATGCTTTTACGGGATCGACACGCCGACCCGCGAGGAGCTGCTCGCGTCGCATCAGACGGTCGAAGAGATTCGCCGCTATATCACCGCCGACTCGCTGGCCTACCTGAGCTGGGAAGGACTCTACTCGTTCACCGACGCCGCGCGCGACGGCTATTGCGACGCCTGCTTCACGGGCAAATATCCGGTCGAAATTCCCGCCAGCCTCGCGCCCGCGCAGCTTCATCTGTTCGACGCCGCCGACCACGCCAACGGCGCCGCTGGCCGGCGCTGAGCCCGGCGCGCGCGCCATCGTCAAGCGCGCGCAATCCTAAAAACCCACCGCCGTTATATTCGATGAGATGCGCAAGTTGCGCCGGCGGGATTATGTGCGACGCCGCACGCTCGCGAATGCAGCGTCATGCATACGGGCGCGATGCGCTTCGCGAAGGCGGCGACGAAGGAGAAGGCGGGCTGACTGGCGATTAGGGAACCTCTGCACAAGTTAGGTTGTCATTCTGAGCGCAGCGAAGAATCCCGGATCCGGGACCCATGCGCTTCGCTCAGGGTGGCAGCAGAGCCTTGTGCAGAGATTCCTTAGTGGCCGATGACGCCGACGTCAGCCATCGCGACGTCACGGATCATCTGGTCCGCGGGCATCCGCGAAACCAGGATCGAGACGTAATGGCCGGTCGGATAGAACGACAGGCAGATGCTGTAGCCCTTATAGGCGTAGAACGAACGCATGCCGAGCCAGTTGATCGCGCCGATCGGCGCGGCCATCGAAGAGTCGCGGAAGCAGATGCTCAGAATCGTGCCGGCGTCACCGGCATAGAGCGTATAGGTGACCGGACTGCCATCGGCCATATGGTCGATGCGGCCGCCCGAGATCTGATAGCCGGCCTCGGCGAAATTAAAAATGTCGTCGGGCATGTTCGCTTCGCGGTACGACCGCGCGACATCGTTGAAAACGTCGCTGGCCTCAGTCGAGATGCGCTGTACCGAGTCGCGATTCTCCACCCATGCGTAAACCGAGCCGTCATCATTGGCGAAGGCTTCGGCCGGTACGTTGGGCACGAAATTGCGTTCATCGGCGAGGTACTTGCCGATCGCGGCGTCGAATGCGGGAACCGTGGCGGCTCCGGGCGCGCGCGTGCCGCGCGAACCGAGGCCGGCGCTGATCGCGACGATAACCAGAATCGTGGCGGCGAGGCCGATCGGCGCCCACAGCATCGGCTGGCGCATTTGCGCGGCGTCGCGCGCGAATAACGGACGGCGGGCGGCGGCGTCGCGATCGGCTCGTTCGGGACGCCGCGCGGGATCGGACGGCGCGGCCAATTCGGCTTCGGCGGCGTCCCCCAGGGCGGCACGGATGCGCAGGCGGACGTCGGCCGGAACCTTGACGATTCCGGCATTCTGGCGCACCAGCGCCTTAAGCGAGCGCTCCTCGATCAGGCGCGCGCGGCAGATAGCGCATCCGCCGAGATGCACGCCGACGGCCCGGCGCTGATCCGGGCTGAGTTCGCCGTCAGCATGCGCGGCAAGATATTCGTCAATGTATTCCTGACATTCCACTAGAAATTACTCATTAACTAACGACCTGAAGGCGCTTCGCGGTGCGGCGTTCGATGCCGCTCGGCGTCCCTCGGCTTCCATCGTGACGTATTTCCCGGAGCTGAGCGTGTCAAGTGCCTGTTTTACCATGCGCACGCTCGATACCGCGTAACGCCTCGCGCATCAGCGCACGTCCGCGTGAGACCCGCGATTTGATCGTGCCAAGCGGCACCTCGAGTAGATCGGCGACCTCCTGGTAACTCAAATCCTGCACGTCGACCAGCAGCAGCGCCTCGCGAAACTCGGCCGACAGCGCACTGAGCGCGACTTCGATCCGATGGCCGATCATGCGGCCGGACAGCAGATCCTCGGGGTTGATGCGGGATTGGTCGGCCAGGGCGCTGCGCAGCTCGAGCTCGCGATCGAATTCCTCGCTCGAGGCGGCTGGCTGCTCGCGCGTGCCGCGCCGGTAGGAATTGCGGAAATTGTTGTAGAGAATCGTCAGCAGCCAGGCCCGGCAATTGGTGCCCTCGGTAAACTGATGGAAAAAGCGAAAGGCGCGCAGAACGGTCTCTTGCAGGAGATCCTCGGCGTCGGCCGGATTGCGCGCCAGACGCAGGGCCGCCGTGTACACGGCATTGAGGTGCGGCAAAGCCACCCGCTCGAAGTCGAGCCGTTTCTCCCCCGATCTGACGCGTTTCACCGTCATATGTAGAAGAGACGAACATAGCACTCACGTTCATTCAAATTCTAATGATCCGCTAAAGGTTCCCCAAGGGACGATCGGCGGCGGTTTGACCGCACCGCGGTCCGGCCGCTCGCGATGCGATCTCTCGCACGATTTTTCCAACCCGTTTATATAACGATCCGGGGCGCGACCCTTATTGCCCAAGCGCCGCGATTTGCGGGAACCGGCCCGATTCTGCTTAGTTTAGGGTGAATAATGGCGTAAGATTTTCGTTGATGCCGCGAGTCGGTGAAACCCGCTGTATCTCGCGGGGCGCGCATAGCGTATGGACGATGGAGGCGAATCGATGAACCGAAGCAGCAAGATCAAAACCGGCGGCGCGGTGCTCGCGACGATTGTCGGGTTGATGTTCGCGGCGTCGCCAGTGATGGCGCAGGCTGGCAGCGGCGCAGCGTCGGCCAACGTGAAATGCGTTGGCGGCAATAGCTGCAAAGGGCAGAGCGCTTGTCAGAGCGCGAACAATAGCTGCAAGGGACAGAACTCGTGCAAGGGCAAGGGCTGGGTCACCACCTCGAATGCCCAGGACTGCACGGCGAAGGGCGGCCACGTCGACAAGGAATGACGCCGCGGCGATGGCGGGCGCGCGAGCGGCGCGCGGCAGCGTAGTCACCGAGGCGATCGCCGCGCATACGCCGGGCAATCCTATGAAGCGATCGGATTTTCCCGCGCTCGGTTTTGGCGTGGGGTTGCGCCGGCCCCATTACGCCGAGATCCTCGAATCGCGCCCGCCGATGGACTGGTTCGAGGTCATCAGCGAGAACTTCATGGGGGCGGGCGGGCGGCCACTGGAAGTGATCGACTTCGTGTGCGCGCACTACCCGATCGTGATGCATGGCGTGTCGCTCTCGATCGGTTCGACCGATCCGCTCAACCGCGCGTACCTGAAGGATCTCGCCGCATTGGCGCGGCGTCTCCAGCCGGCGTGGATCTCGGACCATTTGTGCTGGACCGGCGTCGGCGGGCGCAACCTGCATGACCTGCTGCCGCTGCCCTATACCGAGGAGACGGTGATGCACGTCGCGCGGCGCGTGCGCGAGGTCCAGGATCTGCTCGGCCGGCGCATCCTGCTCGAAAATGTATCGAGCTATCTGACCTACGTCGACTCGACCTTGAGCGAAGGGGAGTTCGTGGCGGCGGTCGCGACCGAAGCCGACTGCGCGATCCTGCTCGACATCAACAACATCTACGTCAACGCGTTCAACCATCGCTTCGACGCGCGCCGCTATATCGACGCGATACCGCCCGAACGGGTCGTGCAGTTCCATCTCGCCGGTCATAGCGATCACGGCGCGTACCTGCTCGATACGCACGACCATCCGGTATGCGAAGCGGTCTGGCGGCTGTACGAATACGCGGTGCGGCGGCTCGGCGCGGTCGCCGCGCTGATCGAATGGGACGATCATATTCCGGCCTTCGGCGAGCTCGTGGCGGCGTCCGCCGAGGCGCGGCATCGGAGCCGGCGGGCGCTGGCGCAGCGCGATGGGGCGCTTGCGGCGCGGAGCATTGAGCCGTCCGCGCCGCGTGAGTTCGAAGACTGAGATGGCGCGCGAGCTCGCAGCGTTGCAGAAGCTGCTGTGGCGGTTGGTTACGGCGCCGAGCGGAGTCGCCGAGGGGCTCGCCGGTGAGCCGGACCTGGGGGCGGACAGGCTCGGCGCGATTATCGCGGGCGACGAACGGATGGACCCGGCGGCGCGCGTCGGAGTGTATGCCGAGGCCTATTTCTACCGCCTGCTCGAGGTCCTCAAGGAAGACTTTCCGGCGACCCTCGAGGTCGCCGGCGCCGATCAATTCCATAACCTGGCGACCGGCTATCTGATCGACTACCCGCCGACCGAGCCGTCGATCTTTTACGCCGGTCAGCATTTCGCGGCCTACCTGCATACTCATCCGATAGCCGATCGCGTACCCTTTATCAGCGAACTGGCCGGCCTCGAGCGAATCGTGCTCGAATCGTTTCATGCCGCCGACACGCCCGCGCTTGACGATGCCGCGATGCGCACGATTGCGCCGGAGGCGTGGCCGGCATTCGCGATGCGCACGCATCCGGCGACCCGTATCGTGGCGTGCGCGTGGCGCGTCGACCAAGTCCTGCGCGCGGTCGAGGAGGATCGCGCGTGGCGCACGCCTGCGCATGCGGCGGCGACGATCGTTGTCTGGCGGCGCGCGGCGCGGGTCTACTATCGCGCGGCCGACCCGGCCGAAAGCGCCGCACTCGCGCTGGCCGACGTTGACTCGGGGGCGAACTTCGGAGCAATTTGTACGGCGATCGCGGAGCGTGCGCCGGCGCCTGATGACGTGCCCGGCTTGATTCAGCGGCTGCTCATCCGTTGGCTCGCCGACGGTGTCCTGATCGACGGTAACCTGACTGACGGTAAAATCGTCGACGCCGCCCGCTGAGACGCGGAACGCGCCGCGGCCGCGCACCTGCTCCGCGCAGCGGGTTTCGCGAATCCGCGTGTGGATCAAATCGCACGGTGATAGGTTGCGGCAAGCGGGCGTGAATCACGCCCCGTGTATGATCGCGCGGGCGTCGGCGCCCGCACAATGCGCACCGACGAAGCCGCGCGATCGAGAAGATCGCACACGCCTCGAGGCGTGCGAACCGGGAGTATGGCGGCTGTGGTTTTGCGCAAGATTCGGGTCGAGCAGGTAACCTCACGCGGGGGCTTCGAGCTGTTCGCGCGGCTGCCCTATGAGGTTTACGCCGATCGCGAGGCCTGGTGGCCGCCCGACGTACAAAACGAAATCGATCTGCTCGCCGGCCGCGCGCTGATCACGGCGCATCTCGATCTGTGTCCGTTCGTGGTGTGGAGCGACGGGCGGCCGGTGGCGCGCGCGAGCGTCGTCGTGAACCATCGCTACAACGAGCACTGGAACGAAAAGGTCGGCCAGATAATTCATTTCGAGGCGCTGGACGGAGAGGAAGAGGCGGTCGCCGCGCTGCTCGAGGAGAGCCTGACGTGGCTGACGCGGCGCGGGATGAAGGCCGCGCGCAGTGGCTTTGCCGCGTTTCTCGATTATCCGTACGCGATCGACAATTACGCCGCGCTGCCGTCGTTTCTGCTGCGCGGCAATCCCGACTACTACCATCGCTATTTCAAGAACGCGCGCTTCGCGACCGAGAAGGGGCAGGTCGATTACACCGCGCCGCTGACCGCCGATATCCAGGATCGCTACCGGCAGATGGCCGCGGCGGCGCGCGCCGCGGGCGTGACGATCTCGAGTTGGCGCGACTACGGCTTTCTCGCCGCGATCGACGTGTGGACCGACGTGACCAACGCGGCCTTCGCGCGCCATTGGGGCTGGAATCCGATCAGCCGGCCGGAGGTGCGCCCGATGCTGCTCCCGCTGGGCGCCACGCTGGTGGCCGACCTTTCGATGATCGCGGTGGCCGACGGACGCCCGGTCGGCGCGGTCTTTTCGGTGCCCGACCTAAGCGGCGCGCTGGCGCGCCTGCGCACCGGCGTGAAGCTCGCGCCCGAGCGCGGCGGCGGCACGCGCGGCGCGCTGATCAATATCGGCGTGCTCGAGGAGGTGCGCTCGCGCGGCATCGCGCGGGCGATGGCGGCGGAGTCGTTCCTGGGCATGGCGAAAAATTTTATGACCTACGCCGGCTACACGCTGGTGCTCGACGACAACTGGTCGTCGCGGCGCACGGCCGAGAGCCTGGGCGCGCGCGTCACCGGCAATTTCGTCAGCTACTTCCGCACCCTGTAGCGAGGCGCAGTGGCGGCTGCCGCCAATGATTGGCATCCGGCGGGATTTCGCGACTCAGCGTTGTGGTGAATATCTGGCGTATCGCGGTGGGCGCCAGCTCCGTGGCCATTCGCTTTGAGCTGGCGCCCACCCGTTTAGCGTTCAGGCGCATCTTCTCGACGCGCCTACGCGCAATCATATGATTGCGCCGCGTTCGCTGCGGTCAGCGGAGCGTGGGCTGCAGCGCCGTGTCGATCTCGTGGGGCGCCACCGGTTCTCCCTTCTGGAGCCGATCTATCAGATCGCTCAACTGGGAGTACTGGTCCATGTGCTGAATGAGTGCGGGCCCTTTGTTTTCGGGCGGCACCTGCATCGCGCGCGCGACCTGAGAGCGTTGCGCTTCAAGCTGCACGATCGCAACCGTGCTTTGATCACGCGACACGTTTGGCTGGATACCGACCGCTCCCGCCCATACGGGAGCAACGGACATTGCAACGCCAACCAACGAAAGGACGCCAATCATTCTGATTTTCATCACTGAACCTCCAGCAGCGCACGGCCTGAACTCGGCCGACGCGGTCACTTCATTCATCGGATGTCCGCGCGTCGCACGGACACCACAGATTACGAGCTAAAGCCGAAGTGGAGGAACGAGAATCAGATCTGTCGCGAACAAAGTAGAGCCAGTTTCGTGACTCCGGAGGGAGAGTTAGGGAAGCCCGACGCCTGCGCAATGCGATCCGGCTCATGTGTCGCGACCAGCGCGACAAACGGATGAATCGAGGCGGTCAGGGATTGCATCGAAGGCAGGCTTGCCTTCGCCGAGACCGCTTGCGCGCTGCGCTCCGAATTTTGGGCCTGGCAGCAGGCGGCATTACCAGTCGCGGAAGGGAACGGGCAATTCGCCCCACAACAGGGAACCTCGAGAGACGCGGCGGCTTGCGCGACGCCGCAGCCGATGCCGACCTGCATCGCGAGTAGAAGCGCCAGCAGTGCAATGACTCCCTTCTTCACAGAATAAAAGCTAAGCCTCTTGGGCTAGGTTGGCAAGTGGCGGGATCGTTGACGTGTGGTGATTACTTTCAGGCAAAACGATCGAGACGCCGCCCTCACTCTGTGCATCTGCCCGTAATCTGAGCATGGGCCGCACCGGAAGCACACAGGATCGCGCATCTTTCGATATTGAGACGACGGCATCTTAATTGCTCCACCGGACTGGCATGAAGCCGATCGGCATAATTCTGCTGTTTCTCTCGCTCGCCTGGTTGGCAATAGGTTTCGCGCGGGTCGCGCCGGTCCGAGCGTCGTCTGATCGTGAGGCCGCACTGGTTGATGCCGTTGCGTGTGCGGACCAATATAATTCCTTGGTGATGAATGCCAAATCGGCTCTCGCCGGTGGCGATCGCAACACCGCGATCGATCTCCTGCAACGGGCCAGGAACCTGATCCCTACTTGCCCTGTCCTGCAAGGTGGGCAAGCGTCGGCTGGCCTTATCCTCTCGCTCTGATATTTTCGTTAACGCGGGCTTTGCGGGAGCCAACCGACCGCTTCCGTCAACGCCGGCCGCGAGCAGGGCGCGCGCGTCACCGGCAATTTCGTCAGCTACTTCCGCACTCTCTAGCGACGCTCACCGGGAGGCCCGGCGGTGCGGATCAATCTTCGACCGGCTCCTCAAGCGCGGCGGCCACCAATCCCGCAGTGATTGCGCCGGGCGCGATCGCGTCCGGTCCTCCCGCCGACAGGCCGCGAATCCCGTCGAGATAGAGCTTGACAATGAGGTGGGCGAGCGTTTCGGGGCGGCTGCGCGCGTCGCGATAGAGCAGGGCCGCCCGCAGCATCCCGAGGAACAGTTCGACCGCCATCCGCAGATCGACCCCGGGCAGGCTGCCGACCAGCCCCTCGCGCTCGAGTTCGCTTTCCACCAGCAGCACGACGGCTTCGTGCGCGCGGCGCCATTCGGGATTCTCCATGCTGTCGCGCAGCAAGGCGATGAAGTGGCGGCGCGGCCAGAAGAACGTCAGCACGCGGCGGGTCATGGTTTCGAGATTTTCGCCGATGCGCGATTCGTCGCGAAACACTTCCTCGATTTCCACGCGCACGCGCTCCCAGGCGTCGAGCACGGTCGCGATGTAGAGGGCTTCCTTGGTGGGAAAATAGCGATAGAGCGTGCCCTTGCCGACGCGCGCGCGCGTCGCCACGTCGTCCATCAGGACCAGATGATAATCGCGATCGCTGAAGAGCGCGGAGGCGGCCTGCAGTATCGTCCCGCGTTTGCGTTGTTTGCTGCTCTGGCGTTTCATTTAATACTTCGCCGCCCCGCGGTCACGCGCCGCGCGGTCGATCCGGTGGCGCCATTATTCGACAAGCCGGGCGAACACGCCAGCGCGGCGCTCAGTTCGGCGCGCGGCACAATTTGGCTTGACTCCACTTCGGAGGTGGGCGTTAAGTTTTACCCGAGCCGCTTGTGCATCGGCGGCCGACCCGGCGTGGGCCGATCGATTGCTGCCGAAATGGACTATTGATGGCGCGAAAATCCGATCATCACGATGCGCCCGAATCGGTGCGCCCGATGTCGAATCGGCCGATCGCGCGCCCGCGCAGCCGCTGACCCGCCGATCGTTTATCAAGAGTGCCGGCGCGGCGGTGGCGGCGCCGTTTTCCCCGATCCCCAAGATTTACGGCGCGCGGCGGATCTTCCCGCAGTATGCCGCCAGCCCCTACAACGAGCTGGTCGGCTTCGACCAGTACCTGCGCATGCTCTTCCTGCTCGGCTACGGCCCGCTGGATATTTCCCAAATCAAGATCGGCGACACCGCCCTCGAGGATTACGAGGACGTCGAATGGGAGCTGCGCGCGGGCTTTGCCGACGACGCCCCCACCCGGCTCTATCCCGGCGCGGTGTCGGAAGTGGGCTTGAATATCCAGTTGAGCAAGACCAACGGCGGCGGCCTCGCGCCGGCGGCCTCAAGGAGGAATCCGCCTGAGGAAACGTTGAGCAAATCAAGTCGTCATTCTGTACGCGCAGTGAAGAATCCCGAGGTTTCGCGTTCCGCGCAGCATGACAGAATGCGTCTTGTGCAGAGGCTCTGTGGCGCGCGAGCGACCGCACGCAGATTTTGACGATGATACAAAAGGCGGGCAACGATTACTGCGCGATGCTGCGCACGAAGTTCAGTTTCGCGCGCCCGGCGGCGTGCGCCTGATCAATCCCGAAAGCACCACCGCCTGCTACTCCTGCCTTTTGACGCAGAGCCCGGTCGGCCCCGACGATCTGCCGGTCCATGCGACCAGCTGCCGGCGCGATCGCGGATGCATCACGCCCGAGACCTGAGCGCGCGCTAACACTCGTAGCCGCCGCTACTTGATCGCGAGCGCGTTGGGCGGCGAGCCCACCCCGCCGGGGATATTGAGCGGCGCCGAGGTGATGAAAAAATCGTAACGTCCGTCGCGCGCGCAATCGTCGGCCAGACTCTCGAGATCCCACATCTCGCCAATCGGCATCCCGAAGAACGACAGCAGATGGAAGTGCAGGAGATCGCGCGAGGCCGGCTGGTCGCCGATCGGCGGCGGTGGCATCGCCTCGAGCGCCGGCGAATCCGACGCGGCGGCGGCGATCCGGCTATCCCACAGCCAGCGCGCGACGCGCGGCGTGCCCTCGATGCCGGGCGATTTGGTCTGCGTCGCCAGGGCGGCCTTTTCCTCGGGCGACATCGCGAGGTACGCCTTGGTCCATCCGATGCGCACCAGCAGCACGTCGCCGGCGCGAATCGTGGTCTTCTGTTCTTCGAGGGCGCCGAGCAATTCCTCGAACGGAATCAGATCGTTGGTCATGAAGTTGAGCTTGCGCCCGCGCTTCTCATGATAGCGCCCGATATCGACGAGCACGCCGCGTCCGGCGATGCCGCGCCGCGCGAGATTGTCGATGCCGAGCTTGGTGCCGCCGTAGCCGGTGATTTCGCGGTCGGGGATTCCGTTATAGGCGCCGAGCTTGGGATGCTTTACGTGGCATAGCGCGTCCCATTGCGAGGAGGCTTGCGGATAAAAGTTGTCGAGGTAGTCGTCGAGGATGTACGACGCGTATTGCTTGATCGTATGCACGTGCTTGCCGCGGCCGAACAGCGGCGGGTCGGGGATATTGAAGGGCAGGTTGAGCGAAAAGACCCGCCCGTTGCGAATCGAGCCGGCCGCTTCGACCACCGCCGCCGGCGTCATCAGGTTGATCGTGCCGAGCTGATCGTCGTCGCCGAACACGCCCCACGCGGCGCCGGCCGGCGCGCCCGCGCGCGTCGGCAATTGATCGTGGCGCGGCAGATTCGGCTCGGGTGCGCGCGGACGGATCGCGGCTGCCGCGGCCGTGGCATGTGCCTTCGCGCGCGGCCGCGCAATCGCGCGGGCCTTGGGTTGGGCGCGCGCGGCGGCCTTCGCCGCGATTTTCGGCGCCGGCTTCTTCGCGGCGATCGGCGCGGGCCTGGCGGACGCCTTGGATTTTGACGCTTTGCCGGTGGCGATCATTTTGCGTTTTCCCGGCGCCGCAATGCCCGCCGCTTTGCCCTTGCCTTGCGATCCGCTTTTGCCGCGCCCTGCTTTCGCCATGTGAGGTCCTTCCCATGTGAGGTCCTTCCCGGTGGATGAGAATCGTTTCCGCCGCGTAACCCACCCTTCTAATAACAGGATGCGCGCCGCTTACAACAGTTGGCGAGTTTCGGCGATCGTCCGCGTTGACGGATCTTGCTGAAATCGTGGTGCGAGCGGCAAAAAAGATCAGCGGACGGCCCCTCGAATCGAAAATAAAACGGCGTCGCAGTTCCGTAAGCGACCAGTCTCATATCGCGCCGCACGGATTATTCGATGATTGCCGCGTTTATTGCCTTGTTGCGGTTTACGGGCGCTGATACGATGCGGGTTTCGCTCCTTGCTCCCGCAAGGGGGCTGTAACCCGAAAGGAGGTCAGCGCGTGCGGCGCTACGAAACCATATTTATTTTACGCCCGGATCTGGGCGAACCGGCTCACAAAGAGGCCATCAAGCGTTTCGAGGGGATCGTGGCCAGCAACGGCGGCGATCTGGTCGAGACCGAGGAATGGGGCTTTCGCGAGCTGGCCTACAATATCCAAGGCGAGCGGCGCGGCTTTTACGTGCGGTTCGACTACGGCGGGGCCGGCGCGACGATGAACGAAGTCGAGCGCAATCTCAAACTGGCCGATGGCGTGCTGCGCTACCTGTCCGTGCTGGTCGACGACTCGGCCGATATGGCGCAGGTCCGCACCGACGTCGAGGCGCGCCATCGCCGCGCCGCCGAGGCCAAGGCCGCCGCCGAGGCGCGGATGGCCGCGATGGCGGCGGAGCGCGCCGCGGCGGCCGAACTCGCAGCCACCAATGCGGCGGCCCGCGCGGTCGCGCAGGAAGCGGCGGCGGCGGCGAAAGCCGCGGCTGAAGCCGACGCGGCGCGGGTCGAAACGGCCGGCGCTCCGGCCGGCGAAGCCGCTGCCGAGAACGTCGCGGCGCCCTCGAGCGATCCCTCGACCGAACCGGAAAGTGGCCAACAGGGTTGAGCTTTGCGGACGTCTGGCAAATCCGCCCGCGCTCAGCGTAACGCCCGCGGGCACGCCGGTGCTGCGCCTGTTGGTGGATTGCGGCGCGACCACGGGCGAACTGTTGCTCGCGGTCGTGATGACCGGCGAGCCGGTGCGGGCGCTGGCGCAAAGCCTCAAGGCGGGTGCGGAAATCCGTGCGCGCGGCGCGTTGCATCCGCTGCGCGGACGGACCCGGGCCGGCCTCAAGAATGTCGGAATCGAGCTGGTGGCTGACGAAATAGAGCCGGCCCGCGAGACCCGCTGAGGGCACGCGGCCTCGCGGCGGACGTGAACGCCGGCTGCGTGCGAATTGCGCGGGCGAGCCGATGCATCTTTATCAGGAAGCGAATTATGGCTGACGAAGAAAGAACCCAACATGGCGGATCGGGCGGCGCGTCCGATGCGCACGATCATTCACGCGGACCGCGCGGGCCACGCTCGGACGCCGATCGCGGCGGTGACCGCGGCGGCGCGCGCCGTCGTCCGGGCGGCGGACGGCGCAAGGTCTGCCGCTTCTGCGCGGACAAGACCCTGGCGGTCGACTACAAGGACGTGCGCACGCTGCAAAGCTTTATCACGGAAGGCGGCAAGATCGTGCCGAGCCGCACTTCGGGCAACTGCGCCAAGCATCAGCGGCAGCTCGCAGTAGCGATCAAACGCGCGCGGGTCATTGCGCTGTTGCCCTTTTCAACCCTCGGGCTGTAGCGCCGCGCCGTGACCCGCCGGGACGCCATCGGGTTGATGCGGGCCGCGTTTGCGGCGGCCGCACTGTTCCTTGCGGGTGGTGTTATTCCGGCGGTCGGTGGCATCGCGATGCTGTTTGCGCCGGCCCCGGTGATGAGTTTTGCGATTGGCTATCCCAAGGCGCTGTGGCGGATGGCCGCGGCCGTGGTGCTGGCCGCGGGGCTGATCGCGCTCGGCGCGGGACCGTCCGCGGCGGGCGCCTACGCCCTGACGCTCGGCCTGGCCACGGCGATTATCTGTCAGATGGTCGACCGCCGCCGGCCGTTCGAGTTGATCGTGCTCTACACGGTGGCGGCCGTGCTGATGGTGGGCACCATGACGGCGCTGGCGCTAGCCGGATCGCCGGCCGCGCTGGCCGACACCCTGCGCCGGGAACTGACGGTGGCGATGGATCGCGGCCAGCAGTTCTACAAGACGGTCGGGATGGATTCGGCGATGACGCCCGAGATGCGGGGCAATATCGTCGACGTCACCGTGCGGCTGAGTCCGGCGCTGGCGGCGCTGTCGATGGCGATCACCGTGCTGATCAATTTGGGCATGTTCTGGCGGGCGAGCGGCCGCCAGCAGCGCGTCGGCTATCCGCTGTTTGGCGACCTGGTGCGCTGGGCGACGCCCGAATGGCTGATCTGGGTGCTGCTGGTGGCGGGCTTCGGACTGTTCATTCCGGTGGCGGCGCTGAGCACCATCGCGCTCGACCTGTTCGTATGCGTGGCGGCGGTCTATTTCTGCCAGGGTCTCGCGATCATGGCGTTCTATTTCAAGGTGCTGGCGATGCCGCCGCTGGCGCGTGGGCTGATTTACTTTGTTACGATTGTGCAGCCGGTGCTGGCGGCGCTGGTCTGCGCAGTAGGAATTTTCGACCTTTGGATCGATTTTCGGCGGCTCAAGCCGCCCAGCCAGGAGGCGCGCAATCTGGGCGATTTCCTGTGAGACGGGCTTAACAAGGCAGGCGAAGCTATGAATGTGCAATTGATTTTGAGTGAAGAGGTCCCCAACCTGGGACGCCCGGGCGACGTGGTCAAGGTCCGCGCCGGCTATGCCCGCAACTACCTGCTGCCGCGCAAGCTCGCGGTGGCGGCCAGCCAGAAGAATTTGAGCGCCTTCGAGCATACCAAGGCGGTCGCCTTGCACAAGCGCGAGGCGCTGCGGCTCAAGGCCGCCACCCTCAAGGAGCGCCTCGAGGCGATCACCCTGTCGCTCACCGCGCGCGCCGGCGACGAGGGCAAGCTGTTCGGCTCGGTGACCAATATCGATATCGAGCGCGCCTTGCGCGAGCAGGGCTTCACGGTCGAGCGGCGGCGGATCGCGCTGAGCGAGCCGATTAAGCAACTGGGCGACTTCACGGTCGCGGTCAAACTCGAGTCCGAGGTCGAAGCGAGTTTGAAGATCAACGTTGCGGCGGCCGGCGAGTAAGGATCTGACGGAAAATGATCAAGCTCTATGACTTCCTGCCCTGCCCGTTCGGCCAGAAGGTGCGTATCGTGCTGGCCGAAAAGGGGCTGTCGTACGAACTGGTGCAGATCGATCTGACCCAGAGCGAACATCGCAAGCCCGACTTCTTGCGGCTCAATCCCTTCGGCCGCGTGCCGGTGCTGGTCGATGAGGACACGACCATCTACGACTCGACGACCATTGCCGAGTACCTCGAAGACGAATACCCCGAACCGCCATTGCTGCCCGCGGTCGGCTCGAGCGCGCTGCGCGCGCGGGCGCGGACCTGGGAGGATTTTGCCGACTCGTCGTTTACCCCGCAGGTCGGCCAGTTGATGGGCGAAATGGGCAAGCCCGAGCATGAGCGCGACCCGGCGCGCTTGCAGCGCGTGCAGAAATCGATCGAACGGGTGCTCGATTTTCTCAACCATGAACTGCAGGGGCAGGAGTTTCTGGCTTCGCAGTTTTCGGTCGCCGATATCGCCTTTGTGCCGCGCCTGGTGGTGCTGAAGGATCTGGGCCTCGACCCGGCGACCAACCGCGCCAACGTCGACGCGTGGCTGCGCCGGATGATCGAACGGCCGAGTATCCTGAGCCTCGAGGGCTTGACGGTACAGCTTCTGGCTGGCGTGTGATCGGGGACCAGCGGCTAATGGAATCGCGCAAAGCTTAACGCGGTGCGTTCGCGGCCGGCGCGGCCGATCGGCGAGATAAAGAAAACGCGCCGTCCGCATGCAAGCGCGGCGGCGCGTGAGGCGCATCGCGGCGAGCCGCGGATGCGTGGACGGCGTGAGTGACTCTAGTCGAACGTCGCGCGGATTAGTAGCGCGACTCGACCGTTTCGGCGTAAAGATCGTCGTCGTCGGGACGCGGCGCGACGCCGGTCATGCGATACAACAGTTTCGCCGCGAACAGCTTGTCGCCGATCCGCCCCTGCGGCTTGAGCATCCCGCCGTGGCGCCGGCAGCGCGGGCAGGCAATAGTTCCGCTGAGCATCGAGGCGGTTTGCGGGGTGATGCGCAGGTCGAAGGTATGGGCACAGCCAGGATTCTGGCAGGCAATCCGATAGACGACACCGCCCTGCGACTTGGACGAATTGGTTACGGTTTTGTTAGTTACGCTCTGCATTTTCATGCTCCCTTCCGGGCTTTTCCGGAGAGCCCTGCTACTGATCTACGTCCCTGATACCGATCTTAGACGTATGATTCGGAATAATGTTTCAAGCAACCCTTGTGCCTCGGTCTGGTTGTCTCCGCAAAAATGGCGTAATAGGCTAACAAATAAGCAATTATTCGACTTGAGGCCGATCGGGGCGACGCTCCCGGCCAACCCCTTTAAGTGGGTAAGTCGAACGTTTTGGGACATTTCACGCGAAGCCCGGTCGCACAACGCGCCAATTGCGAAAGCGAAAAACCAGCGCAAAGTGAAGCTGGCGGGGCTCTTCGAGAGCATTTATTTGGCGCTCTGTGAGGATCGATATGCGGACCGACGGCGGCGTGTCGCCCACTCAACGCAGGTAACCTCGCCGCACCCAAGGCGAACAGGATTCGACGACCGCAGATGAGAACGCTAGCGCTGATTATGGCCGGAGGGCAGGGTACCCGGCTCTATCCGTTGACGCGGGATCGAGCAAAGCCCGCAGTGCCGTTCGGTGGCAAATACCGGATCGTCGACTTCGTCCTGTCGAACCTGGTGAATTCGCAGATCTATTCGATTTACGTCCTGGTCCAATGGCGCTCGCAGTCGCTCATCGAGCATCTCAAGGACGGCTGGCAGTTCGGCCGTATCCTGCACGACCATTTCATCGTGCCGGTGCCGGCGCAGATGCGCCTGGGGGAGAGCTGGTATCAGGGCACCGCCGACGCGATCTTCCAGAACCTCAATCTGATCGACGATTTCAAGCCCGACCTGGTGGCGGTCTTCGGCGCGGACCATATCTACCGGATGGATATCGCGCAGATGATCGAGTTCCACATGGAGCGGAAATCGTCGGTAACGGTGGCGACGTTGCCGGTCATGCTCGAGGAATCGGATCAATTCGGGATCCTCGAAGTCGACTCGGGTCTGCGCGTGTTCGGTTTTGACGAGAAGCCCAAGGTGACCAAGGCGATGCCGGGGGCGCCGGGCAAGTGCCTGGCCTCGATGGGCAACTACCTGTTCGATCCGCAGGTGCTGCGCGCCGCGCTGATCGAGGATTCGCAGGCCCGCGAGAGCCATCACGATTTCGGCCGCGACCTGATTCCGGCGCTGATCGATCGCGTGCCGGTCTACGCTTACAATTTCCTGACCAACCGGATCCGCGGCGACTCGGAGGAGAATCTGAGCTACTGGCGCGACGTCGGGACGATCGATGCGTACTACGAAGCCAATATGGACCTGCGCGACGCGCGGCCGCATCTCAACCTGTACAACTCGTCGTGGCCGCTGCGCACGGCGTACTATAATCAGCCGGCGGCGAAGTTCGTCTTCAATGAGGATTCGCGGCGCGGCCAGGCGCTGCATTCGGTGATCTCGGAAGGCTGTATCATTTCGGGCGGTTCGATCCGCAACTCAGTGCTGGGCCGATCGGTCTTCGTCCATTCGTACAGCGAGATCGACGATTCGGTGATCATGGACTACTGCGATATCGGGCGTGGCGCGCGCGTGCGCCGCGCGATCATCGACAAAAACGTCCATATCGCCGACGGCGACGTGATCGGCTATGACCTCGAGCGCGACCGCCAACGCTTCACCGTAACCGATACCGGAATCGTGGTGATTCCCAAGTCGCCCAAACGCGATGGAGTCTTTCTCTAATCCGGGCGCGGCGCCGGCTCGTCCACCGGACGGATCCGCGCACGCCACCAGCGCGGCCGACGGCCGCGCCACGGCCATCGCCGGCGGCGCGCCGCGCGACGCGCGCCCGGCGGTGGACGACGACGGCGCACGCGCGCGGGCCGCGCGGCGCGACGCGCAACTACCGTTGAGCCTTAAGGACCGGCTACTGTTCTACCTGATGGTCGGCGTGATCCACGCGCTCAGCCTGATTCCCGACTTCGTACTCTATCCGCTGGGCATCGCGGGCGGCTTCCTCGGTTACCTGCTCGACCGGCGCCATCACGTGATCGGGCTCAAGAACCTGGCGATCGCGTTTCCCGAGCGCAGCGCCACCGAGCATCGGCGCATCCTGCGCGCGTCATACGTGAATCTCGGGCGCGGCGGGGCCGAGTACGTCCGCCTGGGCGGCTTCTTCTATCGGCGGCTCAAGCGCCGGGTGACTTACGATCGGATCGCTTACTGGGATGAGGTGCGCGCGCGCAATCCGGGCCGCGGGCTGCTGATCCTGAGCGCCCATTTCGGCAACTTTGAGCTGCTCGCGCCGGCTCACGCCCTGCACGGGCATCAGATTGGTCTGGTGCATCACACGCAGCGCTTTCTGCCCGGCGACGCCCTGATGACCTTCGTTCGCGAGCGCGTTGGGGTTGAGATCATGCGCAAGCATTCGGCGGCCCGCGCGGTGCTCAAGGCGCTGCGTGCCGACGGCACAGTGGGCGTGCCGTTCGACCAGAACGCGAAGCGCGGCGAGGCGATTTTCGTGCCGTTTTTCGGCGAACCGGCGGCGACCACGGGCGGCCTGGCACGGATTGTGGCGATCTCGCATGCGCCGGTGATCCCGGCCTTCATCGTGCGCGAGCCCGGGATGCGCAGCCATCGCATCGAGATTCAGGACGAGGTCGAAATTCAGCGCAGCGCCGACCGCGAGGCCGACGTCGTGGAGAATACGCGGCGCTTCACCGCCACGATCGAAGCGATCGTGCGGCGTTATCCCGAACAGTTCCTGTGGACCCATCGGCGCTACCGCACGCGCCCGCGCGGCATGGCGCCGATCTATCCGCCCAAAAAATCGGCCTGAGCGGGTGGCGCGTACGGGCGCACTCGCAAAATCCGCGGCAGCGCCAGGAGCAGCACGATCGCGATCAGCCAGGCGGCCGGTGCCGCGATCAGCGGCACCGGTCCCGCGCCAGCGAGCCAGCGCGGAGCGGCCGCCGCGCCATGCGCGATCGCGGGCCAGCTCTTGGCGCCGAGCACGAAGCCGGCGTGCATGCCGATTGAAAAATAGACGTTGCCGGTGGCGATGAAGGCCTGGCCGAGGACCAGGCCGAGCAGGGTGAGCCCAATCAGGGTCGGCGCGGTGGCGAACGGATGGGCGAGTTGCGCGGCGCTCTGGCCGAGGTCGGCGAGGCCGGCCGTCGGATGGAAGCCGGCAAGATAGAAGTGGGCGGGCGCACGCACCAGATGGGCCATCGCGTAAATAATCGCGCTGGCGACGAGCGCGATGCGGCGGCCGAATTCACGGAGCATCCCGCCGAGCAGGAAGGCGCGGAAGAAACCCTCTTCGATTATTCCGATCGCGATCGCCGGGAACACGTTCTTCGCGATGCGGGCGACCAGCGATCCGGCCTGGAGCGGATGCGCGGCGTGGCGCATGGCGATCGCCGCGGCGAACAGGATCGCGATCGCGCCCAGGCCGAGCGCCAGACCGAGGGCGGCGCGGCCCAGGTTGGCGCGCGGCGCGGCAAAGCCCCGGCGGATCAGGCAATTGAAGCCGAGCGCGCGCGACCACAGGATCAGCGCGGCGAGCAGCGTCGCCATCACGGTGCGATCGAAAATGCGCGGAAAGGGAAAGCGCAGCCCGGCCGCCGCGAGAACATCGGCGGCGCATGGCGCGAGGATCACGGCGGCGGCGAGGCCGGCGGCCAGCGCGATCGCGAAACCGATCGTAAAGGAGCGCGCGGCGGATGGCGAATTGATGGTCGTGGCGCTAGACCTTGCGAGGCGCCGGGAACGCGCCGGCGCTCATCGCTTGCGCGCGCGTGGCGATCGTCGTCGCGCGGGGCGCTTCAGGTTGCGGTCGCATGGCAGCGGGCAGCGGGAGTCAGCGGACCGTGCGCAGCGGATCGCGCTGCGGTTCGAGCACCAGCTCGAGCGGGCAGACCGCGGAGGGCGCGGCGACCACACTCATCACGGCGGCGGCAACGTCGGCCGGCCGCAGCATCAAGGTGCGGTCGAGCCGCTTGTTGACCGGGATCAAGCCGGTGTCGATGAGCCCCGGAATGATCACGGAGGTCTTGATGTGGCGCTCGCGCAGTTCGGCGAAAGAGGCGTGGGTAAAAGCGATCAGGCCGGCCTTGGCGGCGGCATAGATCGCCTCGCCGGCGCCCATCCGGCGCGCCGCGGCGGAGGCGATATTGACGATCACGCCGCCCTCATTGCGCTCCGACATGTGGCTTGCAGCCAGGCGCGCCAGGGCGATCGGCGCGCGCAAATTCAGCGCGATGATCCGGTCCTGGTCGGCCCCGGTCATCTTGATCAGCGGCGTGCGTGGCGGCGCCCACCCGGCATTGTTCACCAGCACGTCGAGGCAGCCGTAATAGTCAACGGCGGCGCCGATCAGATGTTCGGCCGCCTCTTCGGCGGCCAAATCGATCAGCACGATCAGCGAGCGCTCGGATGGCAGGCCGCTCAGCGCGCGGGTCTCTTCGAGTTCGGCCTGGGTGCGCGCGGCGAGGCAGAGCGAGAAACCGGCCTCGGCCAAGGCGATCGCCACGGCGCGGCCGACGCCGCGGCCGGCTCCGGTGACGACGGCGACCTGGCGCGCGATTTCCTGGTTGGGATCGTCGCTGGTTCTGGCGGAGGCGCTCGGCATGGGATTCAGTCTAGCCCGGATCGCGCGCGGCGCGCATCGCCGATGAAAGTCGGGAAATTCGATTGTTCGCCCGAATCCGACGCGGTGAACGCGCGCGATGCTAAGCGGAGCGCACGAATGACTGCTTTCGCCCATCGGGTAGTTGCTTCTCTCACCCCCGATGGCAAGAATTGAACGACTATGAATCGCCAGGTCTTTCGCGAATACGACATTCGCGGTGTGGTCGAGGACGATTTCGACGACGATCTGATCGTCGACCTGGGCCGCGCCTACGCCACGATCCTGCATCAGGCGGGCAAGCATACGATCACGCTCGGGCGCGACTGCCGGCTGACTTCGGACGCGCTGCGCGATCTTTTACTCGAGGGGCTGCTGCCGGCCGGTATCGACGTGGTCGACGTCGGCGTGGTGCCGACGCCGCTGCTCTATTTTTCCGTCCTGCACTGGCAGATGGACGGCGGCGCGATGATCACCGGCAGTCATAACGCGGCCGAGTACAACGGCTTCAAGCTGGGCGTCGGCCCGACGACGATCTTTGGCGCCGAGATTCAGCGCGTGCGTGAAATCATCGAGGCGCGCGCCTTCGTCACCAGCGGCCGCAAGGGCAATCTCAGCGCCCGGCCGGTGCTGCCCGACTACCGCGACTACATCAAAGCGCATATCACGCTCAAGCCTGGGATGAAGGTCGCGGTCGACGGTGGCAACGGCTGCGGCGGCGTGGTGGCGGCGCCGCTGATGCGCGAGATGGGGCTCGAGACGGTCGAACTGTATATCGAGATGGACGGGCGCTTCCCCAATCATCATCCGGACCCGACGGTCGAAGAGAACATGCGCGACCTGCAGGCGGCGGTGGTCAGCAGCGGCGCGGCGGTCGGGATCGCCTATGACGGCGACGCCGATCGGATCGGCGCGGTCGACGAGAACGGCCGTATCGTGTGGGGCGACGAGCAGATGGTGCTATACGCGCGGTCGATTCTCAAGGAGCGGCCGGGCGCGGCGATTATCGGCGATGTGAAATGTTCGCAGCGCATGTACGAGGATATCGCGCGCCATGGCGGCCGGCCGATCATGTGGAAGACCGGCCATTCGCTGATCAAGAGCAAGCTCAAGCAGGAGAACGCGGCGCTGGCCGGCGAGATGAGCGGCCACATGTTCTTCAACGATCGCTACTATGGTTTCGACGACGCGATCTACGCCTCGTTCCGGCTGCTGGAAATCCTCGGACGCGAGGGCCGCGGGCTGGGCCAACTGCTGGCCGACTTGCCGCGCACCTGCTTCACGCCCGAGCTCCGGCTGGACTGCCCCGACGATCGCAAGTTCGAGGTGGTGCGGCGCGCGGTGGAATATTTCCGCGCGCATTACGACACCATCGACATCGACGGCGCGCGAGTGAATTTTTCCGGCGGATGGGGCCTGGTGCGCGCGTCCAACACGCAGCCCGCTTTGGTGATGCGCTTCGAGGCGCGCGACGAGGCTACCCTCGGCGAAATCCGCACGCTGTTCGAGGCCAAGCTCAAGGAGTTCGGCGCGGCCGTCTGAGCCGCCGCCGCGTCGCGCGCGATAGACTCGCGTGACGGCCGACTCCGGCACCCGCTTTGCGCAATGAAAAAATCTCCGCATCCGGCGCCGGCCGCGGCGCTGATTATCGCGGGCGGGCGCGGCACGCGCTTTTGGCCCGAGAGCCGTGCCGGGCGGCCCAAGCCGCTGTTTGCCTTCGACGGCCAGACTACGCTGCTCGACGATACGATTGCGCGCCTTAAGGGGCTGATCCCGCGCGAGCGGATTTTCGTGCTGGCGGCGGCCGACCAGGGCGCGGCGTTTCGCCGGGCGATTCGCGGCACCTTGGCGCCGGGCAACCTGATCGTCGAACCGGAGGGACGCGGCACGGCGGTCGCGATCGCTTATGGCGCGGCGATGATCGCCAAGCGGCTGGGCGACCAGGCATTGATCGCGGCGATGCCGGCCGACCATTTCGTGACGCCGGCGGCGGAGTTTCGCGCGGCGCTCGGGACGGCGCTCGGGCTCGCCGCGGAGCGCGCGGCGATCGTGGTCCTGGGGATTACGCCGTCGCGCGCCGAGACCGGTTACGGCTATCAGAAGATCGGCTCCGCGGTCGGCGCCGGCTTCAAGGTCGATCGCTTCGTTGAGAAGCCCGCGCCGGCACTGGCGCGCCGGATGGTCAAGTCGGGCAAATATCTGTGGAACGCCGGCATCTTCGTGATGAGCGCGGCGACGCTCGCGCGCGAACTCGGCGAACACGCGCCGGGGCTGGCGGCCGCGATGCGCCAGTTTGGCACGATCGGCAATGGGCAATTGCCGCGCGCCTATCATGCGCTAGAATTCGATTCGTTCGATCGGGTGGTCGCTGAGCGCAGCCGCGCGGTGCTCAGCGTCCGCGCGGGCTTCCGCTGGTTCGACGTCGGGAGCTGGGAGGGGCTGTGGGAGGCGATGCGGCCCGACGGCGCGAGTAACGTCGTCACCGGCAACGTGATCGCGATCGATGCCGAAGGCGTGCTGGCGCGCGGCGGCCAGCGGCTGATGGTGCTGCTCGGCGTGAGCGACCTGGTGGCGGTCGATACCGGCGACGCGATTCTGATCGCGCGGCGATCGGCGGCGCAGTCGGTGCGGCGCGTGACCGATGAACTCGCCCGGCGCGGCCTCAAGCGTTATCTTTAGCGGCGCACGGCGCGGCGCCGCGCACCGATCCCAATCCGGGCGAACGGGCCGACGGATCAGTCGAGCGCCTGCGGATCGCATTTGAGCGCAAGCGAGCGCAGCGCCCGCAGGTTGCGGTCTTCCTCCGCCGCGAGCACGCGCAGCACGGCGGCCAATCCCGGATCGGCGCCTTCGACTTCGACCAGAGTCTGATTCAACTCGCGCGCGAGGTCGCCTTGCAGCGCCAGATCGGCGTTGAGCCGCGCCCAGTTGCTCGCGCCCTCGGGCCCGGCGGCGGCCGGTGCGGGCCACGCCCCGCGATCGCGCAGGATACGGCGCAGCGCCTCGGCCTGGGCCGACGTGGCGTCGGCCAGCCGTGCGAGGTCCGCCGCGATCGTCGGCAGATCGCACATCGCGGCGTGGCGCGCGAGGTTCGCTGCGAGCGTGGCGTACCGGCCCGCGCATCCGGCGAGGCGGTCGAGGGCGCGGACCCGCGGCGCACGCGCGGGACGAAGCAGGTCGAGCAGGGTCATCGGCAGGATAGCTAGCGGGATTGCGCCCCGTGCTGTCAAGCGGCGCGTGATCGCACGCCGGATTATCCGAGGAGCATCGGCGTCGCCGGATCATCCGGATGCGCCGGTGTCGCGGCCCGCGCCGTGAGGATGCGGACGAGAAACGATTCGCGCTTGAAGAACCCGCCCGAATGATACGAATCGTCGAGCCGCAGATGCGCGTAGTCGAAATAGTGTCCGAGTTCGTGCATGAGGGTGCGGATAAAGGTCTTGGGCTTGACCACCTCGTGGCGCTGCGCGGTGCGCATCCAAAGAACGATCAGCGGTTCGCTCGACGGGCGGCCGGCGCCGCGCGGATAGAACAGGCCGTGCAGCTCGGCGCGCGAATTGCGCGGGCGTACGCTGCGCACCTCGATCCGCACCGGGCGCACGCCAAGCAGGCGGCAGAGTTCATCGCCGAGGGCCTGCGCGGCCCGCTGGACGATCGAGGGTGCGCCACCGGCGAGCGCGGCCATCAGGGCGTCGACCCGCGCGAAGGCCGCCGCGCCGACGGCGATTTCGTAGCGTTCGATCGAATCGCTTTTGAGATAGCAGCGTTGGGCTCGCGTCGCGAGACGATAAAAGAAGGCGGGCAGTGGACGCGCGCGCGGGGCGATGGGCGCCTTCGCACCCGCCCCAGCCGCGGCGATTCCATGCGCCGCCGTCCGCTTCGGCCCCGCATCCACTGCGTCACTATCCTGTAACTCGGCGGGGCAAAGCGCAATCGCCCGCGGCGATTCGCGGCGACGAATGATCGAAGCGCGGCGCGAACGTGAATGGATGGGCGGGAAGCAATGCGATTGCCGACCGCGGCTTTCAATTTGCATCGCGAGGGCGGCGGCATTCTGCAGTGCGGCGTGATAGCGCGGCGGGAAACCTCACATCTGGCGCGGGCGCCGCGGCGGGCACGGTTGATGCTGCTTCGTAGGAAGATGTACGAACTCCTTGCGCGATTGTTTCCCAGACCCTTCGGCTTCGTGCGGTCGACGATCGGCGCGCATGCACCTCGCGTCGCGTCCGCTCCGCCTGAAGCAAGGCTCGTGTGCGAAGCTGAACCAGCGACGAAGGGCCATCTCTATGCGATCGAACGGCTGCGCGACGCGGGTCGATCGACGCCGTTTCGCCATCGCTATTATTGCGTGCGCTGCCGCTGGAGCTTCCTGGTCAATGGGCGCGGCGCGGTGAAGGCGGTCGGCGAGGGTAACCGGAAGTTGCTCAGCGCCGAAGCGGCGCGCCGCGCGCAAACCTTTGTCGCTGGACCATGCCCGCTGCGGCCCGACTCGCCTGCCGCCGCGACTTCTCGCCAGTTCGCGCCGGAGACCCGCGATCGGCGCCGGCTCGCACTTGTCAGCTCGCGCGCGCATGCTGGGGTAGAGGTATCGCTCCAGCATGATCAACCCGGAAGCACTCGTGAATCGTCAGCCTGATTCGCTCCGCGCGCCCGATAGGCGCGTCGCGCCTGAAGGGCGGCGCGGGACCGCTTGCCCAGCTGTAGTAATTCGCCGCCCGAGGCTTGCGCTCCGATGAGCCATCCGGTGCGTATGGATCGTGCGGCGGCGGCGGCGCGCGCCTCGCAGCATGAGCCCGCGGTGGCCTCGCCGCGGAGGCCGTATCGTTATCTGCGCGGCGCGATCGCGGCGCTGGCAATTTGCGCGGTGGCGGCCAGCGCGGTCCTGTTCGGCGTCGACGGATTTCCGGCACTCGCGATGCGGATCGGCCACGCGCCGGCTTCGGCGGCGCCGTTAATCCTGATCGGCACGGCCTATCTGCTGATGTCGGCGCTGGTGCGCGTGAGTCCGCTCGATTTGCTCAAGCGCGTGCTGCTCGCCGCCGCCTTCATTCTGTGGGGCGTCGACCAACTGATGACGCCGGGGCCGCTCGCCCGGCTGATCGGCGACGTGGTCATCACGCTCTACGTATCCGATCTCGCCCTCATGATTCGCGACCATCTGCGCGGCGTCGGACCTCCCACGCCGTAACCTGACGCGCGATTGCTGCCGCGGCTCGCGTGCCCTCGTCGTCGGCGCGGTTTTGCGCCGGCACATCACTGCCATATTATCGATCGTGGCGGCCGTCGCCTGAGCGATGGGCGGCGGCCGATTGACGATTGAGCGCGCCGCCGGCCGCTGCGAGCGGTGCGCGAGTGACAGCGATGGAACTGCATGCGATCGAAATTGCGAGGCCGGCCGAGGACGTCAACGTAATCGTCGGCCAGGCCCATTTCATCAAGACCGTCGAGGACCTCTACGAGGCGATCGTGCAGGCGGTGCCGGGCGTGCGCTTTGGCGTGGCCTTCAGCGAGGCGTCGGGCCCGTGCCTGATTCGCCATACCGGCACCGACCCGGCGCTCGAAGCGGCGGCGGTGGCTGCGGCCGTGGCAATCGCGGCCGGCCACGTCTTCGTGGCGATGCTCGGCAACGCGTTTCCGGTTAACGTGCTCAACCAGATCAAAGCGGTCAGCGAGGTTTGCCAGGTCTTTTGCGCGACCGCCAACCCGCTGCGCGTGATCGTCGCCGAGCAGGACGGCGCGCGCGGCGTGATCGGCGTGCTCGACGGCGCCGCGCCCCGGGGTGTCGAAGGCGAGGCCGATCGGGCGGAGCGCCACGCGATGCTGCGGCGCTTCGGCTACAAGCAATAGCGCCATGGGCAACGCGGCGGGTCGCGGCAGCCAGGATTCGGCCAAGGCCGGCGGCGTCGCGCCGCGAGGATTCGGATAATATAGGAAGTGGGGGGAGCGTGCGCCGCGGCGTGCGCTCGCGGGGCGGGGAAAGGATTGACGTGACGCCTCATGGCTAAGTCGGGCAAGCGTAGCGCCGGTGCGGGCAAACCTCCGCCGGGGCGCCGCGCCGCCGCTGCTATAACCGGGCTCCTGCGCCGCCTCGGATGGCGTCGCGGGCTGGTCGTCGGCTGCGTGCTCTGCGCCTTTGGCGCGGGCTTTTACCTCGCGCAGGTTTACGCCGACATCTCGGAGTTAATCGAGGAGCGCCGCGCCGCGCTCACGTCGGCGATTTATTCGGCGCCGCTCGAGATTTCGCGCGGCGACGCGATCGCGCCACTCCATCTGGTCGAACGGCTCGATCGGCTGAGCTACTCGCGCGTCACCAACGTCGCCCATCCGGGCGAATACTCGATGGAGCCCGGCACGATGAGCATCTTCGTGCGCGAGTTCACGGTCGGCACGCACGGCCAGCCGCCGATGCTGCTGCGTTTGAGCTTCGCGGGCGACCACGTCGCGGCGATCGCGGATTCGTTTGGCGCGGCGCGCCCCCACGCCGAGATCGAGCCCGAGGTGATCGGACGGCTGATGCCCGATACGCCGGCCGAACGCGTCGAGGTGGCGCTGCCCGACGTCCGCCCGTACCTGGTCAGCGGACTGCTCGACACCGAGGACCGCTACTTCTACTACCATTTCGGCTTCGATCCGATTCGCATCGTCGAGGCGGCGATCGTCGATCTGCATTCCCATCGCCTGCGCCAGGGCGCGAGCACGCTCACCCAGCAGCTCGCGCGGACATTTATCGAGCAACGCTCGCGCAGTTTCCATCGCAAGGTGCGCGAACTCGCGATCGCCCTGGTGCTCGAGATGCGCCTGACCAAGAACGAAATTCTCGAGCGCTATATCAACGACGTGCCGATGGGTTCATACGACGGCACGCCGATCTACGGTCTGCCGCTGGCCGCGCGCTACTTCTTCAATAAGGATCTGCGTGCGATCTCGCCGGCCGAGGCGGCCACCCTGATCGGCATGATCCAGGCGCCGACGCTCTTCGATCCCCGCCGCCATCCCGACGCATGCCGCACGCGCCGCGATCTCGTGCTCGGCCTGATGCATAAGGCGGATGCGATCAGCGATGCCGAATTCACCGAAGCGATCGCCACGCCGGTTACCACGATCAAGGCGCCGGGACTGCGCCGCGCGCCCTACTTCACCGATTACGTGATCAGCCAGATGCGCCGGATTCCCGGCGCGAGCGGCACGCTCAAGGGGCTCAAGGTCTACACCACGCTCGATCCGGAGCTGCAGGAGCTCGCGCAGGAGAGCCTGGTCAGCAACCTCGAGCGCATCGAAAAGCTCCATCCGTCGCTGCGCCGGCGCGAACGCCACGACCTGCTCGAGAGCTCGCTGGTCTCGCTCGATCCGCACACCGGCGCGATCGTCGCGATGGTCGGTGGACGCGACTACGCGCAGAGCCAGTTCGATCGCGCGGCCGACGCCGAGCGCCAGCCCGGTTCGGCCTTCAAGCCGGTGGTCTACCTGACGGCGATCGATCCCGAACTCAATCCGCTGCCGCAACCGGTGACGCTCGCGTCGATTCTGCCCGACCGTCCGATGACCTTTGCCGGATGGACGCCGGCTAACTACGAGCGCAATTTCCAGGGCCAGGTGACGGTCGCCGCGGCGCTCGCCGAATCGCTCAACGTGCCCACCGCCTATCTCGGCAGCCTGCTGAGTCCCGCGCGGGTTATCCGCACCGCGCACGAACTGGGTATCCACTCGGAGCTGCCCGACTACCTGCCGGTGACGATCGGCGCCGGCGAGGTCACGTTGCTCGAGCTGACCGGCGTCTACCAGGTCTTTGCCGCCGGCGGCGTGCTGCGCCCGCCGTTTGCGATCGAGGCGGTGGTCGGCGGCGACGGCAGTCTCATCTATCAGTACGCGCCCGCGCCGCAGCGCCTGACCAGCCGCGCGGTCGCCTACGTGATGACGGGAGCGTTGCGCGGCGTGCTGCAATACGGCACCGCCGCGGGCGCGTCGCGTCTCGGGCTCGATTTCGTTGCGGCGGGCAAGACCGGCACCACCGACGACTATCGCGACGCGTACTTCATCGGCTACACGACGCAACTGGTCACCGGCGTATGGGTCGGCTTCGACCAGCCCGAGACCATCGGCCTGACCGGCGCGGCGGCGGCGCTGCCGGCCTGGGTGCATTTCATGGTCGGCGCGGTGCGCCAGCCCGATCTCGGTTTCGGCCCGCCCCCGCCGGGCATCACGATGGTCGCAATCGATCCGGCGAGCGGCGGACTGGCGACTCCCGGATGCCCGCGGGTGCAGAACGCTCCCTTCCTCGAGGGCACCGAACCGACTCAGCCGTGCCCCCTGCATAGCGGTTCATTCGCCGGCGCGCCGGCCACGGTCGCCGCGTCCGCGACTGGCGCCACGCCCGACACCGAAGCGGCCGGCGGTGCGCCGGGTACCTCGCCGCCGGCCTCGCCGGCTCCCGGCACGGCGTCCAACGGCGTGATGGGTGCGGTCGGCAGCTTCTTCGGCGCGCTTTTCGGGCACGCCACTTCGCACAGCGCGAATTAGTCCCTACAGACTGTTAATTTATATTCGCGATTGCCATATGGTAATGCAACTTTTCCTTGATCGATGCCTCGCGTCCTTGTACACGCTTATTTCAAAGGAGGTAAGCGTTGAAATGTATAAGGTAACAACGATGCGGTTGGGGGTCGTAGCGGCAGGGTTCGCCCTTCTGGCGGTGCTCGCGGCGGGATGTGGGAAGGATAGCGGCGGCGGCACGTCGACGGCGCCGGTGGTGCACGGATGCAACATACTGCCAACCGCCGGGGACGTTTTGGTTACCGGCGGATTTACCAATTTCGCGGGGACGCAGTCTACCGCCTCGGCTGAACTTTATGATCCCACCACCAAGGCCTTTATCCAGGCGTGCAATATGACCACGGCGCGCGCCGAGCAACAGGCGATCGGTTTTGTTCCGGGCGCGGTGGGCGCTATCGCCACGGCAACTTTCGAGGTCATAATCGCCGGCGGCGAGAACAACGGATCGCACCTTCAATCGGCCGAAATCTACAACTTCGACACTGGCAGGTTCACCAAGGTGAAGCCCGGGCTGAGCGCGGGCCGTGAGGACTTTACCGCCGTGCTCGACACCACCGGTACGATTCTGTTTGCCGGCGGAGACACCTCGGCGGAGGAGCCGGGCGATACCGCCGATGTTTTTAGCATCTCGACGCTGAAGTTTTCGACGACCGGCAACCTGACGATTGCGCGCTCCGGTTATGGCGCGTCACTCATCGGTGGTGCGTCGGGCATTGCCGGCGACATTTTGCTGACGGGAGGCTATACCAGCACCACATTGCCGGTGCTCCAGACTGCTGAACTGTACAGCCCGACCGCCGGCACCTTCACGGCGACGACCGGCAACCTGGTCTCGCAGCGCCAGTTTCATTCGCAAGTGACGCTGCCGGACGGCACGGTTTTGTTGGCGGGCGGCGACAACGGTTCCGCTACGCTTGCTACGGCGGAGATCTTCACGCCTTCGACCCAGACCTTCGCGGCGACCACGGGCAACATGACGGATTCGCGCGAGGCCATGACCATGACGCTGCTCAACGATGGCACCGTCCTGCTGACCGGTGGCATCGACGACAGCGGTACGATTCTCGATACGGCGGAGATTTATCATCCCTCCACCGGCCTATTCACCGCGACCACGGGAAACATGACCACGCCCCGCGAGGATCATACGGCGACGCTGCTCTCCGATGGCACCGTGCTGATCACGGGAGGTTACGGGACCAGCGCAGCGCTCAACACGGCGGAAATCTACGACCCGACGACCGGGCTGTTCACCGCGACCACCGGCGCGATGGTCTTCCCGCGCGCGCATCAACAGGCAACCCTGCTGGAGTGATCGCGCGAGCATAAGCGACACGCAACCGGCGAGGCCCGTTGCGGCGGGCCTCGCCGCCTTTGCTCCACGTCCGAACCGATCGCGCGCGGCCGTGTTAGCGACAGAATGTCGAGTATTCCGCCTTTCGGGCGAGGATAGAAAAAGCCCGCATTGACCTTGCGCCAAGCCTGCCGGAGTTCCTGTACTTGCGCTCGGCGCGCTTGCGAAAAGATTGTGCCGCATGCGAATTACCCGCAACACTGGCGATGTGGATATTGTGCTCAGATTCGTGACGAGACGCCTGTTGCATGCGCGACGGCGCGCGCCGGTCGCGCTCGCGCTTATGCTCGCCGCCGGATGCGCCATGCTCGCCGCCGATGCGCCAGTACGCGCCGCGACCGCCAAACAGCGTGGCGGCTTCTTCATGCCCAACGCCGACGCGATGAAACTGGTCACCGTCACGATCGGCGGCGAGGCCGCGGCCGGCGTCACCGTGATGACCCAGGCGGTCGCCGTCAAGGAGACCGGGCCGCGCGCCACCGTCGCCCGCTTTGGCGAGACCTACGCCTTCTCGCCGGCCTTCATCGCGGTGCATCGCGACGAGCCGACCCAGATCGAATTCTGGAATCTGCAAGCCGACGACGAGCACGACTTCGCCCTGCTCGGTCCCGACTTCACGGTGCTGATGTACGAAAAGCTCGCGCCGCTGAGCAAAACCGCGTGGGTCTTCACGTTTCATCGTGAGGGTCTGTTCATCTTCAAATGCCTGGTGCATCAGCCCGAAATGGGCGGCCAGATTCTCGTGCTGCCGCCGGCGGCGCATTAGTCCCGCGATGGCCGCGGAGGTCGAACCACCGTCGCCGGGCGTGAGCGGCCTATCGCCCGACAGCCGCGGCGCGCGCCTGCGCGAACTGGCGGGGCTCTTTTTCCGTCTCGGTACGACCGCATTCGGCGGTCCCGCCGCGAATATCGCGATGATGGAGGAGGAGGCCGTGCGGCGCCGCGGATGGCTCACGCACGCGGAATTTCTCGACATGATCGGCGCGTGCAACCTGATCCCCGGCCCGAACTCGACCGAGATGGCGATTCATCTGGGCCATCGGCGCGCCGGATTTGCCGGACTGGCGGTGGCGGGCGCGTGCTTTATCGTCCCGGCCGCCGCGATCACAATCGCGGTCGCCTGGATCTACGTGCGCTTCGGCGCGATGCCCGCGGTGGGCGGCGCGCTCTACGGCATCAAGCCGGTGATCATCGTGATCGTCGTGCAAGCGCTGTGGCGGCTGGGCCTCACGGCGGCGCGCACGCCAACCCTGATCGCGATCACAGCGGCGGCGACTATCGCGGCCTTCATGGGCGTCAACGAAATGGCGATTCTGCTCGGCGCCGGCCTTCTGACCGTCGCCATCGAGAGTCTCACCGGCGCCGCCGCCGCTCCCGGTGGCGCGGCGGCGGCCGCGATCGTCGCGGCGCGCGCGACGCCCGCGGCCAACGGCGTGGTCGCGGCCAGTCCCGCTGCGGCGCCATCCGCGATCGCCGGCGGCGTTGCTACCGGCGTCGCGATCGTCGCCGCGCCCTTCAGCCTCACCACGATGTTCCTGCTGTTCGCGAAAATCGGTGCCGTGCTGTTCGGCAGCGGTTACGTGCTGCTGGCTTTTTTGCAGGCCGATTTTGTCGATCGGCTGCATTGGCTAACGCAAGGACAACTGCTCGACGCCGTCGCGGTCGGGCAGTTCACGCCCGGTCCGGTCTTCTGCACGGCGACCTTTATCGGCTATCTGCTCGGCCGCATGCCGGGCGCGATCGTCGCCACCGCGGGGATATTCCTGCCGGCCTTCGCCTTCGTCGCGATCAGCGGTCCGATCCTGCCGCGCCTGCGCCGCTCGCCGATCGCCGGCGCGTTCCTCGACGGGGTCAACGCGGCGTCGCTCGCCCTGATGGTCGCGGTGACCTGGCAACTCGGCCGCGCCGCAATAATCGACGCGACCACCGTCGCAATCACGATCGTCGGCGGCGTGATGTTGATGCGATTGCGGCTCAACTCGGCCTGGATCGTGCTGACCGGCGCGGCGCTCGGCATGCTCGCGGGCAAGCTCCACGGCTGACGCGCCGCGCCGTCCGCGCCGGGCCGATCGGCTTCGCGCCCGCGCGATGGGCCACCGTCATTGCGCTCGCGCGCTCAGTCCGGCTCGCGATCGCGCTCCGGGCCGAACTCGTCGCCGTCGCGATCGTCGGCGTCGGACGCGGTTCGGTCGTCGTCGGTTCGGTCGTCGAACGAATCGGTAGGGTCCGCGCGCTCGGCACCGAGCGTCGCGCTCGCGTCGATTATTGCCGCGGGCAGCTCGGCCAGGCGGCGCGCCACGATAATAAACGCCGAATGGGCGACCATCCGATGCATCGGCCGCACGCTCATCCCTTTGACCTGCCAGTTGCGCATCAGCGTCTCGAAGCTTTCGATCTCGGCGAAATCGGGCCGCCGCTGCAGCGCCTCGACGGTGTCCTTCAACTGGATCACGGTCGGCACGTAGCCGACGAACACGCCGCCCGGCCGCAGCGCCTTGGCCACCACCTCGAGTGCGCGGCCCGGTTCCGGCAGATCGAGAAACAGGCGGTCGACGCCGGTTTCGTCGAAACCCTCGTAGAGGTCGCGAAGCTTGACCGTCCAGTTGGGCGCGTCGCCAAAAAAAGTCGCCACGTTGCGCCGCGCCGCGGCGGCAAAATCCTCGCGCACCTCGTACGAGATCAGCCGTCCATGCGGTCCGACCGCGCGCAGCAGCGCGATCGTCAGCGCGCCTGCGCCGATGCCACCCTCGATGACCGTCGCGCCCGGAAAGACGTCGCCCCAGACCAGCAGCGGGCCGGTATCCTTCGGATAGATCACCTGCGCCGCGCGCGGCAGATGGGGAATCAGGTCGGCGTAAGTCGGGCGCAGCACGAGATAGTTTTCGCCGCCGCTGAATTTCACCCGCGAGCCCTCGGCCAGGCCCCACAGGCTCTCGGGTGCGATATCCCCGCGAATCTCGATCTTGCGCCCGCCGCGCAGGATTTTCAGATAGCGGCGCCCCTTGCGATCGATGAACAGCACGGCGTCATTTTCTTTGAGTTCAGGATTCAAATTGTGATCTCGCTTGAGAGCGTCGCCCCGCGCCGCCCATTCGCGATGCGCGCGGGTGATGCACTGGGGGCGGCTATTGACTATAATGGCGGGTGGCGTTTACGCTGATTGACGTCCCGGTGTTGGCGGTTCATCCGATTCAGATATTCGGCGGAACAGTCGCCGGGCAATTTTTTTTGCTGATACGGCCGCCTCCGTATTGTTACTGATCGGGGCGGCGATGCGAAGCGGATGGCTCCGGGTGCGGCCCGGAATTTTAGACTACAGGTGGTGCCACGCGATGGCTGAGAAAAAAGCAAAGACGGCGGAAAAGGGCGGCGGACAGGCCCAGCACAAACATTACTGCCCGGATTGCGGTTCCGAGAGCAAGATCACGCTGTTCGCCGGTTACGGACGCAAGGGCTTCTACGCGGTGTGCGAGAAAAATTGTGGCTACGTCGGCCGCACGCGCTGACGGAGGATCGATCACGGCCATGGCCCGAGTTCGCAAGACCAAATCGTCCAAGAAAGACCTCTACGCCGGCTTCGCCGATACCGCCGAAGAGACCGACGAAGATGCCGACCTGCCCAAGGACGAAGCCGGCCGACTCAAGATCAAGCGGCAGTACCAGGATCTCCTCGGCATCCGCATCGAGAAGCTCAAGGGGCGCATCCTCAACCGCGAGCGCATCAACAAGACGATCGAGGGTATCTACTTCATCTGCGCGCGATGCATGAAGGTGTGCCATTCGCTCGACGATGGCTTCACCGAGGATCCCGAGAACGTCAACAATCAATGCGCCAAGTGCTCCAAGCAGCGTCCGGCCGCGGCCTGAAAGACGGGGCGCGCGCGGCCGATCGGGCGCTTGCAGGTTGTTGGCGTAATTCGTCGATCGGCGCCATTGAAATAGCGTTGATGGCTTAATAACAACGCCGGGGCTGGCGGCGTCCACCGGGCGCCGCCTGAGCTGCGCTGATTGAAACCAAAATCGCCCTGCTCGAGGCGGCGGCTACGGCTTTGATTTGCCGGTCCGATACTGTAAATCTCGTGCGAGCCGGCCATTGCGCGGCGGCCTGGGGGGAGTTAATCAGCCAAGATGGGCCTACAGCTAATCGCGCCCGACATTAATATCGATTTCGTCGGCAAGCGGTTTTTTTTCGTCGCCGTTTCGACCGTAATCAATCTTGCGGCGATCCTGCTGCTGATCTTCGTCGGGCTCAATTACGGTGTCGATTTCGTCGGCGGCAGCGTCGTCCAGCTCAAATTCGACCAACCCACCAGTGCCGAGCGGATTCGCACGGCGCTCGGGTCGCTCGATCTCGGCGACGTGACCGTGCAGGATTTTGGCGCCCGGGACGAGAACCAGTACCTGGTGCGCTTCGAGACGGTCAAAAGTGTCGGCAGCATCGGACCCCGTCTGGAGGCGGCGCTCGATCAAAGCTACGGCGCGACCAACAAGGCGCAGGTGCTGCGGGTCGAGACGGTGGGATCGAAGGTGGGCCACGACCTGCGCATCGACGGGTTTCTGGCGGTCGCTTTTGCTACCGTATTCATGGGCGTCTATATCGCCTTGCGTTTCCGCAACGTGAGCTGGAGCTTTGGCGCCGGCGCCGTGATCGCGTTGATCCATGACGTGCTGGTGGTCACTGGAGCGCTGGTCATCTCGCGGCTGGAATTCGACCTTACGACGCTGGCGGCGGTGCTGACGATTATCGCCTACTCGGTCCACGATACGATTATCGTCTCGGACCGGATTCGCGAGGACGCGGCCAAGCGCCGCCGCGAATCGCTCGACGTCACCATGAATCGCGCGATCAATGAAACCTTGTCGCGCACGGTGCTGACCTCCGGCACCGCGTTGACCGTAGTGGCCTCGCTGCTGGTGCTGGGCGGACCGATTCTGCGGCCGGCCGCGTTTACGCTCTTCGTCGGGATCATCACCGGCACCTATTCGTCGATCTATATCGCCGGCCCCGTGGTGCTCTTTTGGGAAAAGGGCCGCGTCGGTGGCAAGACGGCATCGACGCGCGCGGCCTGAAGCCCGCACGTCAATCCGCTGCGCCCGCGTGGTCAATCCGTTTCGCGCGCCGGCCAATCCGGGGCGACGGGTGAGACTTGCCAGTTGAGATTCGCAGCGCCCGCGGCCTCTATCGGCTCGCCGAAGCCGCGCCGCCCGAGGATTCCCCGGATAGTCTTATGCTGACTCTCGCGCTCGAACGTGCCGACGGCGTCGAGCGGGTGGTCTTGCGCTGCCGCATCGCCGCCGCGTTCATTCCGAACGAAACCGACGCGACCGAACTCCTCGCGCGGCTCAAGCCCTGGTTCGAGCGCGAGTTCGAGCAGACTCGCGAGGCGGCACTCAAATCGATTCGCAGCGAGCGCCGGCTGCACGAGATCGTCTTCGACCGCGCGCATCCCGGCCCGTTTTGATCGCTGGACATGGGGCGCGGGCAAGTGAAGCTCGAATCGGGCGAAGCGGGCATGGTACGCAGGGCAAGTCTGCGCTGCCGCACGAGTACAGAGACACTGCGGCGGCGCGAAATATCAACCGAGGCAAACCGATGGACATCGATCTGAGACCCGCGCGTGACGAGGACATCCCCGAACTCGCCCGCCTGATCGCCGGCATCGCCAGCTACCACGAATCGATCGACGCCCGCGCGCGTTTCGATTGGGACGAGATTCGCGCCGCGCCCAACTGGCTCCCGGCGATTCTTCATCGCGACCATCACGCGATCTGGGTGGCCGATCGCGGCGCCGGACGCCTCGCCGGCTACCTCTGGGTCCATCTCAAGCGCGACCATCAGGGCAACCTGCCCAAGGTCCGCGGCTATATAAGCCAGGCTTACCTCGATGAGGATTGGCGAGGTCAACGGCTAATGCGCCCGATGCTTGAGCTGGCCTATGAATGGTTTCGTGCCAAGGAGATCGAGGTGGTCACGCTGATGGTCTTCCAGCGCAACTGGCTGGGCTCGACCGCATGGTACAAGCACGGCTTCGAGGATTGGACGCACGAACGCCGCATCGAACTCAAACCGCGCGTGAAACCCGCCTGACCCGGCGGTAAGCCGCACCGGATTGTCGTTGATATACATACGCAATGCCGGTTATATGAGAGCGTGCCGGAGCGCCCGCCCAGCGCCGGAGGAACGTCGCATTGGCGTTTGACAGTTTCGCCCGAAGACCTATACTATACTCATCAGGTCCACTAATCAGAGATTCAGCGTTGGCGGCGTCGGCAATGTGCCTTCTCGGCAATGTGCCTTCAATGATGCGGACGCAGCGCCCGGATGAGGCTTTGAGCGAGACAGAGGAAGCGATGGTTAAGCTGCCGATTTACATGGACAATCACGCGACGACGCCGGTCGATCCGCGAGTGATCGAGGCGATGCTGCCGTATTTCACCGAGAAGTTCGGCAACGCCGCCAGCCGCAATCACAGCTTCGGCTGGGAGGCTGAAGAGGCGGTCGACCGGGCGCGCAACCAGATTGCGGCGCTGATTGGCGCCAAGTCCAAAGAGATTATCATCACCAGCGGGGCGACCGAATCCGACAATCTCGCGATCAAGGGCGTAGTTGAGTTCTACAAGGACAAGGGTAATCACGTTATCACCTGCGTGACGGAACATAAGGCGGTGCTCGACAGTTGCCGCGCGCTCGAGCGCACCGGTAAGGCGACGGTGACCTACCTGCCGGTCGACAAGTACGGGATGGTCGATCCGGACGACTTGCGCAACGCCATTACCGACAAGACCGTCCTGATCACGATCATGTACGCCAACAACGAAGTCGGCACGATCCATCCGATTGCGGAGATCGGCCGGATCGCCAAGGAAAAGGGCATCGTGTTCCATTGTGACGCGGTGCAGGCCGTGGGCAAGGTGCCGGTCAACGTCGACCGCGACGGTATCGACCTGCTCTCGCTCAGCGCGCACAAGATATACGGTCCCAAGGGCGTCGGCGCGATCTACGTCCGCTCCAAGGGTCCGCGCGTGCGCCTGACGCCGCAGATGGACGGCGGCGGCCATGAGCGCGGGATGCGCTCGGGCACGCTCAACGTCACCGGCATCGTCGGGCTGGGCAAGGCGTGCGAAATCGCCGGGGCCGAGATGGAAGAGGAGAACCGCCGCCTGCTCGATCTGCGCAACAAGCTCCAGGCGGGCATTTTCGAGCGTCTCGACGAAGTCTACCTCAACGGTCATCCGACCGCGCGCCTGCCCGGCAATCTCAACGTGAGCTTCGCCTACGTCGAGGGAGAGTCGCTCCTGATGGGCATCAGCGATATTGCCGTCAGCTCGGGTTCGGCCTGCACCTCGGCCACCCTCGAGCCGTCGTACGTGATTCGCGCGCTGGGCGTGGACGAGGAGCTGGCGCACAGCTCGATTCGCTTTGGCGTCGGCCGCTTCAACACCGGCGACGAAGTCGATTTTGTGACCGACCGCGTGACCCGCGAGGTCAAGCGGCTGCGCGAGATGTCGCCGCTCTACGAGATGGCGCGCGAGGGTATCGACCTCAAGACGGTGCAGTGGAAGTCGGAGTAACGGGAGTCAGGGAAGTCTGTGCAAGGCCAATGTGTCATTCTGAGCGCAGCGGAAAATCCCGGGGATTTTCACTTCGCCGACGCCTTTCAGATTGACGGCCTGACTTGCGCAGAGGTTCTTCGTTAGGGGAAGAGGCGAGAGAGTGACATGGCTTATTCGGAAAAAGTAATCGAGCATTATACCAATCCGCGCAACGTCGGCAGCTTTGCCAAGGGCGAGGACAACGTCGGCACCGGGATCGTGGGCGCGCCCGAATGCGGCGACGTGATGAAGCTCCAGCTCAAGATTAATCCGGCCAACGGCGTGATCGAGGACGCAAAGTTCAAGACCTTCGGCTGCGGCAGCGCGATCGCCAGTTCGAGCTACGTGACCGAACTGGTCAAGGGCAAGCACGTCGACGAGGCGATGGCGATCAAGAACACCGCGATCGTCCAGGAGCTCAATCTGCCGCCGGTCAAGATTCATTGCTCGGTGCTGGCCGAGGACGCGATCAAGGCCGCGATTACCGACTGGCGCAAGCATCAGGAGCCGGCCGTCGAGTCAGCGGATGCGGTCCCGGCGCGCACAGCGCAGGAGGGCTGATTCACGTGGCCACCGTCACCCTGTCCGACAACGCGGTCCGCAAGATTCATCAGTTGACCGCCGAAAAGCCCGACTTCGGCCTGCGCGTCAAGGTCGTGGGCGGCGGATGCTCGGGCTTGCAATATCGCATGGAGATCGATTCGGCCAAGGAGCGCGACAAGATCTTCGAGCGCGAAGGTGCGCGCCTGATCGTCGACAAGAAGAGCTTTCTCTATCTCAACGGCTCGGAACTCGACTACGCCGAGGAGCTGATGGCGGCCGGCTTTCGCCTGGTCAATCCCAACGCCAAGCGCTCGTGCGGATGCGGTGAGTCGTTCGTCGTCTGAGGCCACGTCCGCGCACCAGCGTGATCACTTGCCCCTCATGCATGCAGGCTCAGGAGCCGCGGACGCTATGCACCACGTGTGGCGCGCCGTTGGGTGCCGCGATCGATTGCTTCGCGACGCTCGGCTGGCCGCGCCGGCTCGCGATCGATCGCGCCGCGCTCGAGCGCACCTACCACGAGCTTGGCCGCCGGATGCATCCGGATCGCTTCGTGGCGGCGGCACCCGCGCTGCGCGACGCCAGCCTGCGCGGCACGGCGCGGCTGACGCAGGCCTATCGCACGCTCGGCGATCCAGTGAGCCGCGGCCTCTACTGGCTCGAATTGCACGGACGCAAACTGGCCGACAATAACAAGGAAGTATCGCCCGCGCTGGCCGAGATGGTCTTTGCGGTGCAGGAGCAACTGGACGATCTGCGCACTGTGCGCAGCGTCGCGCGCGGCGGCGAAGCGGAAACGCCCGCCGGCGCAGCGGAAACGGCTGCGATAGAAGCCGAGATGCGGACAGAGGTGGAGGAGCGGCGAGAGGAGCTGCGCGGCGCGATCGACGCGGCGGGACGCGAGCTCGAGGCGAATTTCGCGGACTGGGATAAGGCTGCGGCGGAGTCACCGGACGGGCCGCACGAAGCGGGCGGCGCGAGCGCTCCGGGCGCGGACGCGCGCTTTGCCGAGCTCAAGGCGATTCTGTCGAAGATCGCCTATCTGCGCACCCTGATTCGCGATATTGACCGCGCGCTCGAGACGGCGCAGGCGGCGTGATCGCGGACCTCGCGGGTCGCGGCCGCCTGGCGGCGCATGCGCGCCGCGCGCGATAGCCCCGGCAATTCGCCACGCCCCCAACTGAAATTGAGCGAACTGGAATTTAACGGAATTGGAATTTTGATGTCGCGGATTTTTGGCATTGACCTGGGCACCACCAACAGCCTGATCGCCGTGAGCGATGGCGGCCAGCCGCGCGTAATCGCCGATCCGGCGAGCGGCGCGGCGCTGCTCCCCTCGGTGGTCGCGCTCGCACCCGACGGCGCGACCTACGTCGGCGACGAGGCGATCGCGCTGGAGCCCCAACTGAGCGTCGAGCGCGACGGCCGGCTCAGCGCGGCCGAATTGCCCGGTGGCGCGCAGGGCGCGGTGATTCGCTCGGTCAAGCGCTACATGGGCCGCGGCGGCGCCGAACTCGAAGAGGCCGATCGCCGGCGCTATACGTTTACCGAGATGGCGGGCGGGGTGGCGCGCTTCAAGGTCGGCGATCGGGACTACACGCCACCGCAAATTTCGGCGGCCATTCTGCGCGCGCTCAAGCGCCGCGCCGAGGCTGCGCTGGGCGGCGAGACCGTCGATCGCGTGGTGATCACGGTGCCGGCGTACTTCAACGACGGCCAGCGCCAGGCCACCAAGGATGCCGGGCGGCTGGCCGGACTCGAGGTCGTGCGGCTGGTCAACGAGCCGACCGCCGCGTCGCTCGCCTACGGATTGGGCGCGCAGGCCGAAGGGCGCGTTGCGGTTTACGATTTCGGCGGCGGCACTTTCGACATTTCGATTCTGAATATCAAGGGTGGCATCTTCGAGGTGCTCGCGACTAATGGCGACACCCATCTGGGCGGCGACGACATCGATCGCGCGGTCGCCGAGACCCTGCTCGCCGGCTTGCCCGAAGCCACGCGCGCCGATCGCCGCGTCTGGAACAGCGCCCGCCAGGCGGCCGAGCAGGCCAAGCAGGGTTTGAGCACGGCTTCCACCGCGGAACTGCGGCTGGCATTGCCGGGGCGCGAAATCGTCCGCAACCTCACGCGTGCGGAACTCGAGCAAAGCGCCGCGCCGCTGATCGATCGCACGATCGCATGCTGCGCGCGGGCGCTCGCCGACGCCGGGCTCAAGGCCGCCGAGATCGACGCCGTGGTGCTGGTCGGCGGCTCCACGCGGATGCCGCTGGTGGGGCGCCGGGTGAGCGAATTCTTTGGCCGCGACGCGCTCTGCTCGATCGATCCCGACCAGGTCGTGGCGCTTGGCGCCGCCGTCCAGGCGGGCGTCCTGATGGGTACGCAGGGCGACCTGCTGCTGCTCGACGTGGTGCCGCTCTCGCTCGGGATCGAAACCATGGGTGGCGTGATGGAGCGCGTGGTCCATCGCAATACCACCATTCCGACCAGCGTGGCCGAAGGCTTTACCACGGCCGTCGACAATCAGACCCACGTCGATATCCACGTCCTGCAGGGCGAGCGCGAGCTGGCGCAGGATTGCCGCAGCCTGGCCCGCTTCAAGCTCGGACCGATCGCGCCGCAGCCTGCGGGCTTGCCGCGGATCGAGGTCACTTTCCTCATTGACGCGAACGGCATACTGAATGTAACAGCGCGCGATCAGCGCACCGGGCGGGAACATTCGGTCGATGTCAAGCCGAGCTACGGACTGACCGACGACGCAATCGAGCAGATGCTCGAGGAGTCGATCGATCTCGGCGAGCAGGATATCGAGCAGCGCCTGTTGATCGCGGCCTGCAATGACGCCGATCAGATCGCGGCGGCGCTAGGCAAGCAATTGCGCGATTACGGAGCGCTGGTCGAGGCCGGCGAGCGGGATCGGATCGAGGAAGTGGCGGGGCGGCTGGCGGCGGCGCGGCTGGGCGCGGATCGCGAACTGATCGCGCGGCTGGTGGAAGAACTTAACGAAATTACCACGCCCTTCGCCGGCCGGATAATGGACGGTGCGATCAAGCAGGCGCTTGAGAAGAAATCGATCAACGAGGTGTCGTGACCGAAGCGATGCGCCGTAACGAAACACGAGATGCGCCGTATTGACAGAAACGGGACTAGGGCATACGATGCGCGGTCTTACCTCGGTGCCGTCCCGCGGACTCGCATCCATCGACCAGGAAGAGGGTTTATTTGGTATGGGACTCAAGTGGGACCAGGCTGAGGAAATTGCCGAGGTGCTCGCCGAAAATCATCCGGGTCTCGACCCCTTGCACGTGCGTTTCGTCGATTTGCGGCAATGGATCATCGATTTGGACGAATTCGGTGACGATAAGGCAGGGTCGAGCGAAGGCAAGCTGGAGGCAATCCAAATGGCCTGGAAAGAGCTTTACGACGAAAGCGAAAGCGCTGACTGAGAGCGGCAGCGCCGATCGGCGGCAGCGCTGATCAAAAGTCGTGGTTAGGTTAAGAAGGGCGGGGCGGCTGAATACCAGTGCCGCGCCTGACGTCATAGACAAGGAGGTGGTGGGGTGGAAGAGCCGAGGATCGATCAGGGAGGAAAGATGCAGGAAAAGGAGACATTGGACGAGAGATTGCCGGCGTTGTTCGAGCCGGACACGCTCTTGCCGATCCAGTATTTCGAGGCGATGCGCAAGAAGCATCTGCTCGAAGGTGAAAAGCGCCTGATTTTGAGCGTGCTCGAGGACGCGATCGAATGCTTCATGAAGTGCATCGACTCGCCGACCAACAAGGGCCAGCGCCTGTTCCGTGACGCCGACGAGTGGATCAGCCTGGAGGATACCCATTGGGTTTTCTCCTTCGATAACGTCTGCGACATGCTCGATATCAATCCGCAGTACATGCGGCGCGGATTGCGTAACTGGAAAGAGCGCAAGCTCGCAGCGATGCAACTGGTGGCGGCGGCCAAGGCCGAGGCCCAGGTGCGCGCCGAGGCCGACGCGGCCGCGGGAATCGTGGCCGAGCCGATCGCTGCGGCCGAGCCGGTCATTCACGCGCAAGCACCCAAGACTGCCGAAGCGGACAAGGCGATCGCGCCGGTCAAGCCAGCCCCGCACGTGGGCAAGCCGTTCACGCCCCGCGTGATCGCCCGCAAGGGTGTGGTGGCCGCACCGCCGCGGACCGGGTCGCGCACTTTGCGCAAGGCTCGCGCTTAAGAGTCCGCGGCGCGCCGGAATGAAAGTCCACGCGGCGACCTGAGCGTCGCGTCGGGCCGCAGACGATTGAGCTACGGTAATCGTGGCAGGCACGCAGGCCGGGCCGCACGAGCTGTGAACGTGACATAGCAACATGATTCTGGGAAGGCGGCCGGCAGCGGCCGCCTTCGCCGTTTCCAGGCGCCCGATGATCGCCGACGTCGATTGCGTGGGCCTTTCCGACTCCCTTCAATCAATTCGAATACACGCCTGGTGGATACCCTGCTACCGGGTGAGGGCCACACGCGCTATCCCGTTTGGTATAGGCGGTTATAATTTGGGTTACAAAGTACATAGTGCTGCCT